>NZ_MOYN02000029.1:0-1410 GCF_001896795.1 Thermomonospora sp. CIF 1 | reverse complement strand
ATCGCCGCCGAACGCAACCGCCTGAAGTTCACCGACGTCCCCACCCCCACCGGAGCCGACAAACAACGCCCCGCCATCGACAAGATCGTCAAAGAATCCCCCGACCTGGTGCTGCTGAGCACCAGCCCCCGGGACACCGCCGTCCTGATCGGCCAGGCCGCGGCACGCGGCTACCGGGGCCGCTTCATCGGCAGCAGCCCCAGCTGGACCAAGGAACTTCTCGGCATCAAGACCCGGCCCGCCGCCGAGGCCATCCGCACCCGTTTCCTGCAGGCCGCGCCCTGGAAGCCGTTCGCCACCGACACCCCCGGCCATGCCGCCATGCGCGCCGCCCTCGGCAAGGTGGACCCCAACGACGCCTACACCACCGGGTGGATCTGGTCCTATCCGCTCAAGACCGTCCTGCAAAAGGCCATCGACCAAAACAGGCTCACCCGCGCCGGGCTCTACCAGACCCTGCGCAACCTCGGCGCCGTGGACTACGAAGGGATGCTGAGCACCGAGCGGGGCGCCTACCCCGGCGTGGCCGCCACGTCGTTCCGCGCCACGACGCTGAACGTTCCCGACGACAACGCCCACACCGGCGTCAGGACGGCCCGGGACTTCTTCACCGGTCCCACCGCCCGCCGCCATGTGATGACCGAGCCCTGCTTCAAGGCCTCCTGAGCCCGCGGATCCCGGCCCGGGAGCGCTCCATCAACGATCGTCTGGAGAGGTACGTGCGTCCATCCCCCAAGCATCCCGCCCCTGTACGTTCGTCCCTGCTGCGCCTGGGTTCGGCCGCGGCGGCGCTCGTCCTCGCCCTGGCGGCGTGCGGCGGCGGCCCGCAGGACAAGGGCGCGGCGGCCCCGGTACCGGGGGTGACCGACGAGCCCTGCCCGAAAGCGGTCAACCCCGACAACGGCTGCATCTACCTGGGCATCATCTCCGACCTCAGCAGCGGGCCGTTCCGTCTCATCGGTTCTTCGACCACGGCCGCTCAGGCTACGACATCGACGCCACCACCTACGTCCGCGACAACAAGTACGACGTGGCCACCCACAAGCGGGCCTACCAAGAGATCCGCACCAAGGTCCTGGCACTGGCGCAGACCCTGGGATCGCCGATGACCACGGAGATCCTGCCGCTGCTGAAGAAGGACAAGATGGTGGCGTCCACTGTTTCGTGGACGTCGCTGTGGGAGTTCGAAGACATTCTCATCACGCGGTGGAGGCCTGGGGCATCGACAGCGTCATGGCCGTCCACTACCCCGGCGACTACGGCGGGGACGCCGCCGGCGGCGCCCGCATCGCCGCCGAACGCAACCGCCTGAAGTTCACCGACGTCCCCACCCCCACCGGAGCCGACAAACAACGCCCCGCCATCGACAAGATCGTCAAAGAATCCCCCGACCTGGTGCTGCTGAGCACC
>NZ_MOYN02000028.1:0-1869 GCF_001896795.1 Thermomonospora sp. CIF 1 | reverse complement strand
GCTTCCACATGCCGACGCCGGATCACTAGGCCCTGCTTTCGCGCCTGCTCGACACGTCTGTCTCGCAGTCAAGCCCCCTTGTGCCCTTACACTCAACACCTGATTGCCAACCAGGCTGAGGGAACCTTTGGGCGCCTCCGTTACCCTTTAGGAGGCAACCGCCCCAGTTAAACTACCCGCCAGGCACTGTCCCCCACCCGGATCCACGGGCGCGGGTTAGACGTCAGAAACGGCCAGAGTGGTATCTCACCGATGGCTCCACCCGAACTGGCGTCCGGGCTTCACGGCCTCCCACCTATCCTGCACAAGCCGCTCCAAACGCCAATGCCAAGCTGTAGTGAAGGTCCCGGGGTCTTTCCGTCCTGCTGCGCGTAGCGAGCATCTTCACTCGCAGTGCAATTTCGCCGGGTCCGCGGTCGAGACAGCGCCCAGGCCGTTACGCCATTCGTGCAGGTCGGAACTTACCCGACAAGGAATTTCGCTACCTTAGGATGGTTATAGTTACCACCGCCGTTTACCGGCGCTTAGGTTCCGAGCTTCGCAACCCCGAAAGGCCGCTAACCCGTCCCCTTAACGTTCCGGCACCGGGCAGGCGTCAGTCCGTATACTTCGTCTTACGACTTCGCACGGACCTGTGTTTTTAGTAAACAGTCGCCTGGGCCTATTCTCTGCGGCCCCCACCAGCTTCGGCAGCACGTGCCTACACCAGCAGAGGCCCCCCTTCTCCCGAAGTTACGGGGGCAATTTGCCTAGTTCCTTAACCGCGGTTCGCCCGAACGCCTCGGTATTCTCTACCTGACCACCTGAGTCGGTTTAGGGTACGGGCCGCCGACACACTCGCTAGAGGCTTTTCTCGGCAGCATGGGATCACTCACTTCGCCTAAAACGGCTCGGCATCGCACCTCACCCTGCATGCGCGGCGGATTTACCTACCACGCGGGCCACATGCTTACCCCAGGACAACCACCGCCTGGGCTGAGCTACCCTCCTGCGTCACCCCATCGCTTACCTACTACCCCCTCGGGCCCCAGCCTCCCCACAAACCCCCACCCCAAAGGAGCAGGAGGTGGTTCGGGTGGTTAGCATCAGAAGGTTCGGTATGGGCGCGTGCCAGCGGGTACGGGAATATCAACCCGTTGTCCATCGACTACGCCTCACGGCCTCGCCTTAGGTCCCGACTTACCCTGGGCGGATCAGCCTGCCCCAGGAACCCTTGGTCAATCGGCGCACACGTTTCCCACGTGTGAAATCGCTACTCATGCCTGCATTCTCACTCCTGCACCCTCCACCACACGATCACTCGGCAGCTTCACCAGGTACAGGACGCTCCCCTACCCACCCCAGCACACAGCTGGGATGCCACGGCTTCGGCGGCGTGCTTAAGCCCCGCTACATTGTCGGCGCGGAATCACTCGACCAGTGAGCTATTACGCACTCTTTCAAGGATGGCTGCTTCTAAGCCAACCTCCTGGCTGTCACAGCAACTCCACATCCTTTACCACTTAGCACACACTTAGGGGCCTTAGCCGATGATCTGGGCTGTTTCCCTCTCGACCACGAAGCTTATCCCCCGCGGTCTCACTGCCGCGCTCAACTTACCGGCATTCGGAGTTTGGCTGACGTCAGTAACCTTGTCGGGCCCATCGGCCATCCAGTAGCTCTACCTCCGGCAAGCACCACGCGACGCTGCACCTAAATGCATTTCGGGGAGAACCAGCTATCACGGAGTTTGATTGGCCTTTCACCCCTAACCACAGGTCATCCCCCAGGTTTTCAACCCTGGTGGGTTCGGGCCTCCACACCGTCTTACCGGCGCTTCACCCTGCCCATGGCTAGATCACCCCGCTTCGGGTCTACAGCATGCGACTC
>NZ_MOYN02000027.1:0-128341 GCF_001896795.1 Thermomonospora sp. CIF 1 | reverse complement strand
GTGGACTTACTCTCTCACGCGTCATCCACAGAGTTGTCCACAACCTGTGCACAACCGTAGGGGCGGATGTGTAAAACTCCGCCGTGGGTTGCATGTCCGGGGATGTTCCTGGCCGAGGCGCGATCCGGGGCCGTCCTCCATAAGGCCCGCGGGGAATCGGACCGTGGGACCTCGTGGGGTGACGACGGTAGTCCGTGCCGGCGGGTGGCTGCAACACCGACGACGGACCTGTTATCCACATATGGGCGACCTATCCCCCATCCGGGGCGGGGCCGTTCACACAGCGTAGAGGCGGCGGCCCGGCGGGCCCTTGTCACGGCAGCGGCGGCCACGGTCTGCAACCTTTCGGGGCGGCCGGGCGGGGACGGATGTTGGCAAGCTCACGTCGCCCGCCGCTCGGTTTGACCGGACGGGCGCGGACCTCGTAACGTTTTACGGTCGAGTCGCTTCGACGGCGTTCCCGCGTGCCCGCGCAACGCTCCCTGAAGCTGTCGGCGCTCGTCCGGCCGAGTAGAGTCGGCGAGGCGAGCATCTGGGCGAGCACGGCGGGCCCCCGCTGCGGGGGACCGGACGCGGCCCGCGATGCGACCGCACAGCCGAACCGACCTCAGGCACCTTACGGCCTGCAGGGATCCACGACCGCAGCACCGCACTGGAGTCTCGAGTGAGCAAGCGTACCTACCAGCCGAACAACCGTCGCCGCCACAAGAAGCACGGCTTCCGGCTGCGCATGCGCACCAGGGCCGGTCGCGCGATCCTGGCGGCCCGGCGGCGCAAGGGCCGCGCCCGCATCTCGGTCTGACCGCACCCTCACCACCCATGCTGCCCTCCGGTCATCGGATGCGGCGGCGGGACGAGTTCACACTGACCGTCCGGCGCGGGCGCCGCGCCGGACGCACTCATATCGTCGTCCACCTGTTGCGCCGCGATGACCTCCCGGAAGGCCTTCCGGCCGCCGAGCGCGCCCCCAGGGCCGGGTTCGTCGTCGGGCGCACCGTGGGCAACGCCGTCGTCCGCAACAAGGTCCGCCGTCGGCTACGGCACCTGGTCGCCCAGCATCTGGACCGTCTTCCTCCGGGTAGCCTGCTTGTGGTACGCGCCAACCCGGCCGCCGCGACCGCCGGCCACAAGGAGTTGGCCGCGGATCTGGAGTCGGCGCTTGACCGGCTGCTACGGCGACGGGCCTAGGGGGTCGCTGGCGGACATGACCATCAACACCGGGGACACGCCCCCCGGCGGGACGGCGCGCATCTCGCTCGCCGCCCGCCTGCTGATCCTCCTCGTCCGCGGTTACCGTCGCTTCCTCAGCCCGCTGCTGGGCCAGCAGTGCCGCTTTTACCCCACCTGCAGCGCTTATTCCCTGGAAGCGCTGCGCATGCATGGGGCGCTGCGGGGCGGTTGGCTGACGGTGCGCCGGATCGGCCGGTGCCACCCCTTCCACCGTGGCGGATACGACCCCGTGCCACCCCCCAAGGGCGGGACGGCCCGTCACGAGACTGCAGGCCGCGAGCCGAGCGGCCCTCCCACAGCAGAGCCCAAGGAGCTGCCTGGTGTTTGATTGGCTGTACGAGATCGTCGCTTGGTTCATCGTCTTGATCCATAAGGGACTGGGCACGATCGTCGATCCCGACAGCGGCTTGGCGTGGGCCGGCTCCATCATCCTGCTGACCGTCTTCCTGCGGCTGCTGATGTTCCCGCTCTTTGTGAAGCAGATCCACGCTTCGCGCAAGATGCAGGAGCTCAGCCCGCAGATCCAGGCGCTGCGCAAGAAGTACAAGCACGACAAGCAGCGCCTCAACCAGGAGGTCATGCGGGTCTACCAGGAGAACGGCGCCAACCCGCTGGCCGGCTGCCTGCCGCTGCTGGTGCAGATGCCGGTTTTCATCGGCCTGTTCCAGGTGCTGAACGGCATCTCCAAGGCCAAGGAGGGCGAGTCCAAGTACGGGATCTCGCCCGAGCTGATCCACAGCGCCCAGCACGCCGACATCTTCGGCGCCGTCATCCCCGACACCTTCCTCAACGCCTGGGGCGATGGGGCCTGGGACGCGGTCGCCGTCACCGCCGTCGCGGTGCTGATCAGCTCGACCACCACGTTCTTCACCATGCGCGCCAGCATGAAGCGCCAGCCGGTCATGGATCCGGACAACCCCATGGTGGCCGCGCAGAAGATGATGGTCTTCCTGGCCCCGCTGCTCGGGCTGTTCGGGCTGGGCTTCCCGCTGGGCGTGCTGCTGTACTGGATGACCTCCAACACCTGGACGCTGGCCCAGCAGCACTACATCTACTCCAAGTACCCGCCGGTCGGCGCGAACGGCGCCGACGCCAAGGCCGGCGCCGCACCGGCCAAGGGCAAGGCGGACAAGGGCGGCAAGGCCGGCAAGACCGCCGCCGAGCCGCAGGTGCAGATCATCCGCAACCAGCCGACCCGCAAGCCGCGCAGCAAGCGCGCCGCCTCCGGCGGGGCCAAGGCGGGCAAGGTCAACCTCACCAAGGCCGGTGAGGTGAAGAAGGAGCCCGCCCCGGCGGCCGAGGCGCAGCCGCAGATCGTCCGCGATCAGCCGACCCGCAAGCCGCGGAGCAAGCGCAGCGGGTCCTCCAAGCGCTAGATTCGGTGTGTCCCGTCGACGAAGGAGAACCCGTGAGCCAGACCGACGCCGCCGAGGTCGACGTCCAGGCGCTTGAGCAGGAGGGCGAGATCGCCGCCGACTACATCGAGGGCCTGCTCGACATCGGTGACTTCGACGGCGATATCGACATGGACGTGGAGGGCGACCGCGCCCTGGTCGCCGTGGTCGGCGCCTCCCTGGAGGAGCTGGTCGGCAAGCGCGGGGAGGTGCTGGAGGCGCTGCAGGAGCTCACCCGGCTGGCCGTGCACCGCAAGACCGGCAACCGCAGCAAGCTGATGCTCGACATCGGCGGTTACCGGGAGCGCCGCCGCGCCGAGCTGACCAAGCTGGGCCAGGACGTGGCCGCCGAGGTCAAGCGGACCGGCAAGCCCAAGCCGCTGGCCCCGATGACCCCGTTCGAACGCAAGATCGTCCACGATGCGGTGGCCGCCGCCGGGCTGCACAGCGAGTCCGAGGGCGAGGAGCCGCAGCGTTACGTGGTGGTCTACCCCGCCTGACGGCCTGCTCGACGGGAACGACCGGGCGCTGGGACCACATCGGCGTGCGATCGCCGGGCCGCAAGGCCCGGCGATCGTTTTTTGTCCGCGATCGATCCCGGCGGGACGGTACGTACCGGCCGGCCCCTTTGAGGGCGAAACGCCGCTCTGGCGTCCGGTGCCTGTGAACTGCCTCGCTGCGTGAATGCAGGGGCGCGTGTTAAGGAAGCTCCACCGGTGCTTCCTCGGCGAAGTGGAGCACGTGCCCATGACGCGTGTCGTTTCCCATCGGCTCAGCCGCTCTGGGCGGGCGTCCCCCTGTGCGGTGCCTGCAGCGTCGGCTTTGCGTATTACTAGGGCTCACCCGTGCCTCTTCGTTTCCTCTCCTGCGGCCATATCCCCTGACGACACCGAATGTAAGAAAGGCGTCACTGTTCGGAGTCGGCGTCGGCGGCATGGTGACCTGCGGGGCGGACGGGCCGTCGTTCCCGCTGGAAAGACCTCGGCGAGCCGTGGGGGGCGGTGGGCTGCGTGCGCGGTCATCACTGTGTATGGAACGATTCGTACGGTGGGGACTCCGAGGTCGGTACCAGACGTTGCACGGCAGGTGTTCGGCGATGCCCTTCCCTTGGCGGAGCGCTATGCGGAGTTTCTGGCCGATGCGGGCGTGATACGCGGTCTCATCGGCCCGCGCGAGGTGGACCGGCTGTGGGAACGGCACCTGATCAACTGCGCGGTGGTGGCGGAGATGGTGCCGCAGGGCGCCACCGTCATCGATCTGGGCTCCGGGGCGGGACTGCCCGGATTGGTGCTGGCGATCGCGCGGCCGGACCTGTCGGTCACGCTGCTGGAGCCGCTGCTGCGGCGGACCAAGTTCCTGACCGAGGCCGTCGAGCTGCTGGAGCTGGAGAACGTCGAGGTGCACCGGGCCCGCGCGGAAGAAGTGGCAGGGGACTACCAGGTCGATGTGGTCACCGCGCGTGCCGTGGCCCCGCTGGACCGGCTGGTGGGGTGGGCGCTGCCGCTGCTGCGGCCCGGCGGGGAGCTGCTGGCGCTCAAGGGAGAGCGGGCGGCCCAGGAGCTGGCCGATGCCGAGCCGGTGCTCAAACGCTTCGGTGTCCGGACGGCCGAGCTGCACCGGCTGGGGCAAGGTAAGGTCGATCCCCCGACGACGATTGTTCGCGTGGTCGCCGAACGGATTCCGCGCCGCGCGAAAAGGTCGAGGAAGAGGTCTTCATGACAACGGGACCAGGACTGGGCCGGCCCGAGGCCGGCAACCCCTCGCAGCACGATCCCATCGAGTCGGGCCGGCCGGCGGACGGCGACCCACGGCACGCCGCCGCGGCCATGTCCGGCCCGTCCGTCCCGGCATCCGCCCCCGTCACCCCCTCTTTCTCCGGCCCGCCGGGCGGAGGGCCGTCCGTTCCGCGCCCACCGGAGGCCGCACAGAGCGGTCCTTACGGTGGGCCGTCCCGCATCGGGGCACCACCGGAGAACATGCAGGCGGCCACCGGGCCTTCCGGTGCGGGAGCCTCTTCCGCCGGGGTGCCGCGCCTTGCGACGTCCTCCACGAGCACCCCCTCCGGGCCGTCCGTCGGCGGGACCTTCTCACTCAGCTCCATGGGAATGCCCGCCACCGGGGGGTCTGCACCAGAGCCCTCCCCCGGGCGGGAGAACAGACCGGTGGGACGGGCGCCCTCCGGTCACGCCTCATGGGGGAACACCACATCCGGAACCGCGGAGACCGGATACGTTCCGACCAGCGGCGGCGGGGTGCCGCGGCGGGAAGGGACGGCAGGCCGGGCAACTGCTCAGGGGGAGTCGGAACTCGTGAAACGACATCGCGGCCGCCGGCCGCTCAGGCCCCGCGCATCTCCCTGGAGGCGACGAAGGGACGAAGCGCAAAGCAGTGGCCCAAGCCGCCGCGGTGCCGGGTCATCACCATCGCCAACCAAAAGGGCGGGGTCGGCAAGACCACCACGTCGGTCAATCTGGCCGCCTCCCTGGCCATGCACGACCTGCAGGTGCTGGTCGTCGACCTCGACCCGCAGGGCAACGCCTCCACCGCGCTGGGCGTGGACCACCATGCCGACATCCCCTCGATCTATGAGGTGCTGATCGAGGACCGTCCGATGAAGGACATCGTGGTGGCGGCCCCGGAGGTCCCCAACCTGTACTGCGCGCCGGCCACCTTGAACCTGGCCGGCGCCGAGATCGAACTGGTCTCCAAGGTCGCCCGGGAGTCCCGGCTGCGGCGGGCGCTGGAGGGCTACGACATCGGCCGGTTCGACTACGTGCTGATCGACTGCCCGCCCTCGCTCGGCCTGCTGACGGTCAACGCCCTGGTCGGCGCGGAGGAGCTGCTGATCCCCATCCAGTGCGAGTACTACGCCCTGGAAGGGCTGGGCCAGCTGCTGCGCACGGTCGAGCTGGTCAAGTCGCACCTCAACCCCAAGCTCGAGGTGTCCACGATCCTGCTGACCATGTACGACGCGCGCACCCGGCTGGCCGCCCAGGTGGCCGAGGAGGTGCGCGGGCACTTCGGCGACGTGGTGCTGAAGACGGTGATCCCGCGCAGCGTCCGGGTCTCCGAGGCGCCCAGCTACGGCCAGTCGGTCATGACCTACGATCCGGGTTCCAGCGGCGCGCTCGCCTACGGCGATGCCGCCTTCGAGATGGCCTGCCGCGGCGCGGAGAAGACCGAGTGACGATGGGCGGAACTGCGTGGGCCATGCCAGGTGAGGTGACGAGGTGACACAGCAGCGGCGCGGGCTGGGCAGAGGACTGGGCGCCCTGATCCCCACGGGCCCGCCTCCCGGGGCGTCCAAAGAGGGGACGGCGGCTCCGGAGATGGAGCCGGTGGCCGGCGCCCACTTCGCCGAGCTTCCGGTGAACTCCATCACGCCCAATCCCCGCCAGCCCCGCAGCCACTTCGATGAGGAGGCGCTGGAGGAGCTGGCGGAGTCGATCCGGATCGTCGGGCTGCTCCAGCCGATCGTGGTGCGCCGGACCGGCCCGGACAGCTACGAGCTCGTCATGGGGGAGCGCCGCTGGCGCGCCTCGCAGCGGGCCGGGCTGGAGACCATTCCTGCGATCGTCCGGGACACCGCCGACAACGACATGCTCCGTGACGCGCTCATGGAGAACCTGCACCGCCAGCAGCTCAACCCGCTGGAGGAGGCCGCGGCCTACCAGCAGCTGCTGGAGGACTTCGGCGCCACCCACGAGCAGCTCGCCGCCCGCATCGGCCGGTCCCGCCCGCACATCACCAACACGCTGCGGCTGCTGAACCTGCCGCCCGCCGTCCAGCGGCGGGTCGCGGCGGGCGTGCTCACCGCCGGCCACGCCCGCGCCCTGCTCTCCCTCGACAGCCCGGAGGCCCAGGAGGCCCTGGCCCACCGCATCGTCGCCGAGGGCCTGTCGGTGCGCGCGGTCGAGGAGATCATCGCCATGCGGGACCTGGAGGGGGAGACGCCCAAAAAGCCCCGCCAGGGCCGCAAGCGCACCATCGCCCCCGAGCTGCGCGAGCTGGCCGACCGGCTGTCGGACCGCTACGAGACCAAGGTCCGGGTGGACATGGGCCGCACCAAGGGCAAGATCGTCGTCGAGTTCGCCTCCCTGGAGGACCTCGACCGCATCATCAAGGCGATGGCGCCCGACGAGCCCGGCATCCGCGGCTCCGGCCTGTGAGGCAAAGCCCGTCCAACGCCCCGGAGGGATTCCGGGGCGTTGTCGTATGGGCCGTTTCCTCGTCGGCGTCGCTTCATGAACCTCTGCTCCCTCGGGGAGGACGGCGCCAAGACCCGCATCCGGAACGGCCCGCCGAGGTGCCGCCGGTCGTGAGGCGTGCGGCGGTGCCTGGGATGGCTCAGGGGCCGGTTCTTCGTGCCTGCAAGCGACGGCGCGTCCCGCGATGGCTGCCCAGAGGGGCGGTTCGCGCCGGGCCCGGTGGTTCCTCTGCCGCATGGCCGACGAGGACCTCGTGCGGGCTTTCGCCGCTCGGGCGACGCATGAGAGCAGGGCGGCGAACCGGAATCTGGGCAGTCGGCAGAGCGGCCGATCCGTTCGGCGCTCTCCCCTGTCAGGAGCCGACGGCCCGGTGGGACGCGGCGAGGGCGGGGACGCTCCCCGCCCGTCCCGCCGTGACGAAAGGGGTCGCCGCACTTCCACGGCCGCCGGGTCTGCCGATGTTTCACGGGAAACGGCAGAGCGGCACCGCCGGATGTTTCACGGGAAACGAGCCGGGAGGGCGCCCCGCGGATGTTTCACGGGAAACAGGAGCGGCGGCGCCACGATCGATGTTTCACGGGAAACATCCGCGGCCTCAGCGGAGGCGGGCGACGATCAGGTCGTGCAGGATGCGGCCGAGGTTGAGGCCGGCGGCGGCCACGGCGCGGGGGAAGAGGCTGGTCTCGGTCATTCCGGGGGCCACGTTGACCTCCAGGAAGTGGACCTGCCCGGCCTCGTCCACGATGAGGTCGGTGCGGGACAGGTCACGCAGGCCCAGGGCGCGGTGGGCGGTGACGGCGGCCTCGGCGGCCCGGCGGGCGACCTCCTCAGGCAGCCGGGCGGGGGTGACGAACTCGGTGTCGCCGGCGTCGTAGCGGGCGGTGTAGTCGTACAGCTCCCCGGCCGGGACGATCTCCACGGCGGGCAGCGCGACCGGCTCGCCGTCGCGCTCGATGACGCTCACCGCGACCTCGGTGCCCTCGATGTGGCGTTCGATGAGGGCGGCGTCCCCGTAGGCGAAGCAGCCGACCATCGCGGCGGGCAGGTCGCCGGCCTCCCGGACGACCGAGGCGCCGAGCGCGGAGCCGCCGCGGGCGGGCTTGACGAACAGCGGCAGGCCCAGCCGGCGCACCACGCACTCCAGCACGGCGGCGGCGCCGAGGTCGTGGAAGACCTCCTTGGGCAGCGTCACCGAGGGCGGGGTGGCCAGCCCGGCGGCGCGCACCACCGACTTGGCGGTGGGCTTGTCCCAGGCGACCCGGCAGGCGTCCGGGCGGGCGCCGACGTAAGGGACGCCGACCAGCTCCAGCACGTCCCGGATGGCGCCGTCCTCGCCCATGCTGCCGTGCAGCACGGGGAAGACGGCGTCCGGGGGAGCCTGCTGCAGCGTCTGCAGCAAGGTGGCGTCGGCGTCGTGGACCTGGGCGTCCACGTCGAGGGCGCGCAGCGCGTCGGCGACCCGGCGGCCCGAGCGCAGCGACACCTCCCGCTCATACGACAGCCCGCCCGCCAGGACGATGACGTGGCCGAGTTCGGGGACGTTCAGATCGGCCAACGCCGCATCCTCCTGCCTCTCTCAGCGGTTCGGTCTCACCGGTTCAGCACGTCTCGGGGCCCGGGGTGTCCACGCCGCCGCGCTCGCGCGCCCGGGCCGTACCGAAAGTGTCCCGCATCTGCAGCTCCCGTTCGATCACGCCGGCCAGGCGGCGCACGCCCTCGCGGATGCGGTCGGGCTCGGGGTAGCAGTACGACAGCCGCATGTGCCGCCGCCCCTGCCCGTCGGCGTAAAAGCCGGTGCCGGGGACGTAGGCCACCCGCTCGGCGATCGCCCGCGGCGCCATCGCCTTGGAGTCCAGCCCCTCGGGGAGGGTCAGCCAGACGAAGAAGCCGCCGCCGGGACGGGTCCAGGTGCACCCGTCGGGCATCAGCGCCTCCAGCGACTCCAGCATGGCGTCCCGGCGCTCGGCGTACATCACCCGGAACGACTTGATCTGCTGCTGCCAGGGCTGGGTGGCCAGATACTCGCGGACGGCGAACTGGGTGAAGCTGGAGTGGCACAAGATCGCCGACTCGGCCGCCAGCACCAGCTTGGCGCGGATCGCGTGCGGGGCCAGCGCCCAGCCGACCCGGAAACCCGGCGCGAACGTCTTGGAGAACGAGCCGAGGTAGATCACGTTGTCGGGGTCGTCGGCGCGCAGCGCCCGCATCGGCTCGCGGTCGAAGCCCAGCAGCCCATAGGGGTTGTCCTCGACGACGAGCACCTGGTGCGCGGCGCAGATGGCCAGGATCTCGGCGCGGCGGGTCTCGCTGAGGGTCACCCCGGCGGGGTTTTGGAAGTTGGGGACGGTGTAGAGGAACTTCACCCGCCGTCCTTCTTTGCGCAGCCGCTCCAGCGTCTCCCGCAGCGCGGCGGGGATCAGCCCGTCCTCGTCCAGCGGGACGTGCACCACGTCGGCCTGGTACATGGCGAACGTGCCGAGCGCCCCCACATACGAGGGCGCCTCGGCCAGCACCACGTCCCCGGGGTCGATGAAGATCCGGGTGATCATGTCCAGGGCCTGCTGGGAGCCGACGGTGACGATCACGTCGTCGGGCGAGCCGTGCACGCCCTCCAGCGCCATCACCTCGCAGATGCGGGCCCGCAGTTCCGGGTCGCCCTGGGCGGAGGCGTACTGCAGCGCCTCGGTGCCGCGCCGCCGGGTCAGCTCGCCGAGCATGTCGCCGACCACATCGAGGGGGAGCGCGGTGATGTTGGGCATCCCGCCGGCCAGCGAGACGACCTCGGGGCGGGAGGCCACGGCGAACAGCGCCCGGATCTCCGAGGGCACCATCCCGGCGGCGCGGGCGGCATAGCGGTCGGTGTACGGGTCTGTCCGCGTGTGCTGGTGCACTGTTACCTCCGATGCCAGGGGCCGAGTAGCAAAACTACGTCACGTTCGGGTGTGCGATGAAGAAGGGCCCCGCGGCGACGGGCCGCCCGGTGTGCCATGCCCGGACGAGCCGGTGCCGGTTTCCCGAAGTCCTCGTCCGATACGATGCCTGAAGAGCCCGGCGGGTTGTCTGCAGCGGCATCCGGCCGGGTCTTCGCGGTCGGGGGTCTTGCGATTTCAGCCCGCCCGCCAGGACCGGTTCAGGCCGCCCGCAGGCGGGCGCGGAGCAACAGCACCAGGGGGTGCCGATCTGGTGTCGCGTCGGCTCGTGAACGTCACACTGGACAATCTCGGCGACCTTCCGCGCAGGTGCCGCGGGTGCGTTTTCTGGGAACTCGACCCGGTCGCCGCCGAACGCGCCGCCGAGAGCGGCGACCCCGCCCTGGAGAAGGAGGCGTGGGTCTCCTCCACCCTGCTGGAGTGGGGCAGCTGCGGGAAGATCGTCTATGTGGACGGCACGCCCGCCGGTTTCGTGCTGTACGCCCCGCCGCTGTATGTGCCGCGTTCCCTGGCCTTCCCCACCAGCCCGGTCAGCGCGGACGCCGTGCTGCTGATGACCGCGCACGTGCTGCCGGAGTTCTCCGGCGGCGGCCTGGGCCGGATGCTGGTGCAGGGCGTCGCCAAGGACCTGGTCCGCCGCGGCGTGCGGGCCATCGAGGCGTTCGGCGACCTGAAGGGCGAGGAGGGCGGCTGCATGGTGCCCGCCGACTACCTGCTGGCGGTCGGCTTCAAGACCGTCCGCCCCCACCACCGCTTCCCCCGCCTGCGGCTGGAGCTCAAGTCGGCCCTGTCGTGGCGCGAGGACGTGGAAGTGGCGCTGGAACGCCTCCTGGGCTCCATGACCCCCGAGGGCGTCCTGCGTCCCATCTGAAAGCGCGGTTCGCCCCGCTGCGGTGGGGTCCGGTAAGTGCTCCCTTTGAGCGTCGGGAAAATGGGCGTGCGGCACCGGACGGAGGTCCGGGCCGCTCGGTGGTGTACCTGGCGCGGGAGGGCGCATGGCGGACGGCTCTTGGACGGGGTCACGGATGCGGGCGGCCGGAGGCTGCGCGGCGGCGCTCGTGCTGGCCGGTGCGCTGACCGGGTGCGGCGCCGCGATGGACGAGGGGTACGGGCCGGGAAAGCCGGGCGGCGTGCTCCGCATCGTCGGCGACGCCGACGTCGAGCGCCTCGACCCCGCCGCCGCGAGCGAGCCTCCCGCTTACGCGCTGAACCGCGTCCTGGCGCGGACGCTTTTCACCACCAGGGCGTCCAACAACTTCGAAGAGAGCCTGCCGGTCCAGGCCGACATGGCCGAGGCGGTCCCCTCCAAGGAGAACGGCGGGATCGGCAAGGGCGGCAGGAAGTACACCGTCCGGCTGCGCGGGAACGTCCACTGGGACACCAGCCCGCCCCGGCCGGTCGTGGCCGGGGATTTCGTGCGCGGCTTCAAGCGGATGTGCAACCCGGCGGCGCCGTCGCCCCACCGCGCGCACTACATCGCCACGATCAAGGGGATGAAGGCGTTCTGCGACGGCTACGCCAAGGTCGACGCCGACGACGCCGAGGCGATGGCCGCCTACCAGAACGGGCACTCGATCTCGGGACTGCGGGCCGCCGACGAGACCACGCTGGTGTTCGAGCTGACCCACCCGGCCGCCGACTTCCTCAACATCCTCACCCTGGCTCCGGCGGTGGCGGCGCCCAAGGAGTACGACCGGTACGTGCCCGACAGCCGCGAGTTCCGGCAGAACATCGTCTCCAACGGCCCCTACCGGATCGCCTCTTATGAGCCGGGCCGCTCCTACGTCCTGGAGCACAACCCCGCCTGGCGGGCCGAGACCGACCCGATGCGGGAACGGTTCGCCGACCGCATCCAGATCACCCTCGGCGTGGGCTCCGCGCAGGAGGTGCGGCGCCGCATCGAGCGGGGCGAGGCCGACCTGTCGTGGGACCGGCCGGTCCCGGCCGCCGACATCGAGGAACTGAGCGGCACGGCGGGCTTTGCGCTCCGCCAGCTCCCCGGCCGCGGCCCGTACCTGGTGGCGGCCGGCGTGGCGGACCACCGGGTGCGGCGGGCCCTGCAGTACACGGTGAACCGGACGGCCGTGATCGAGGCTCTGGGCGGGCACGAGGCGGCGCGCCCGCAGCACACCCTGATCGCCCCGGGCAACGCCGGGTACTTCGAACACAACGCCTACCCCACGCCCGACGACGCCGGAGACCCCGGCAAGTGCCGCGAGCTGCTCGCCGAGGCCGGCCACCGCGGCGGGCTGCGGCTGACGCTCGACCCCGGGGACGAGCCGGAGAAGGTCGTCCGGGCCGTCCGAAAGAGCCTGTCGGACTGTGACATCGAAGTCACGATCCGTAAGAGCGGGGCGGAGCTGAAACTGGTCTCCCCCGACCCCGAGTGGTTCGGCCTCAACGGCCGCTCGGCCCTGGCGCCGCTGCTCGACGGGCACGGCGACCCCCAGATCCGGCAGCTCCTCCAGGAGGCCCTGCGAACCCCCGACACCGCCCGCGCCACCGGTCTGTGGAACCAGCTCGACCGCCTGGTCATGCAGGACGCCTCGATCGTGCCGCTGGCCGACCGGGCCTTCCCCATCCAGCACTCCGCCCGGGTGCGCGGCACCCGGTTCCTGCCGCAGGCCAGGACCTACGACTACAGCCGCATCTGGCTCACCGAGGAGTGACCACCGGGCGCCCGCCGGCGAAGGCTCCTCAGCGGTGGCGGGACGAGGAGCGGCCCGCCGATATTCGGCCAGGTGCGGGCGTTGCCGCGCGGTCGCTTCGGCGATGAGGCCGGGGTGCTTTGGGTGGGCGTGTCTCTCGGTGAACGTGATCGCGTCTGGTAGATCCAGCCCGGTCGCTTCGGCGGTACGACCAGGGCTTGCCGCCGGGATGCCTCGGTGAGGCGTGTCTCTCGGCGGGCGCGATCACGCCCGGCGGGGCCGGCTCGGCTGCTTCGGCGGGACGGCCTAGGCTGGGCGGGTGAGGCTGGCGCAACTTCGGGCGGTGCTGCGGGAGCGGGACTTCCGGTGGCTGTATGCGACCCGGCTGGTCTCCCAGAGCACCGATGGGTTGTTCCAGGTGGCGCTGGCCGGTTACCTGTTGTTCTCACCGGAACGGCAGGCCACGGCGGGCAAGGTGGCGGCGGCGTTCGCGGTGGTGCTGCTGCCGTACTCGGTGCTCGGCCCGTTCGCCGGGGTGTTCATCGACCGCTGGGCGCGGCGGCAGATCCTGCTGTGGGCGCCGGTGCTGCGGGCCGGGATGGCCGCCGCGACGGCGGCGATGCTGGCGGCCGGGCACGACGGGGCGGTCTTCTTCCTGGCCGTGCTGGTGGTGATGGGGGTCAACCGGTTCTTCCTGTCGGCGCTGTCGGCGGCGCTGCCGCATGTGACCCGGCGCAGGCTGCTGGTCACCGCCAACGCCTTCGCGGTCACCTCCGGGACGGTCATCTCTTTCGCCGGGGCCGGGCTGGGCTATCTGCTGCGGCAGGCGTTCGGCGGCGGGCAGGGCGGCACCGCGGTGATCCTGCTGTGCGCGTCCGGCGGCTACCTGCTGGCGGGGCTGACGGCCACCGCGCTGGGCCGCGACCGGCTCGGCCCCGAGCCGGAGCAGGCGCCGCCGCAGACCCGCCGGGCGCTGGGCAACGTGCTGCGCGGGCTGGCCGACGGCGCCCGGCGGCTGCGGCGGGACCGGCCGGCGGCGCTGGCGCTGGCCGCGATCGCCTTCCACCGGTTCTGGTACGGGGTCATGCTGGTCATGACGCTGCTGCTGTACCGGTACCTGTTCAGCGCCGACGCCGACGAGGGCCTGGACCGGGCCGCCGTGGTGCTGGCGGTCTCCGGGCTGGGCTTCTTCCTGGCCGCCGTGATCACCCCGCCGGTGGTGCGCCGCATCGGCAAGAACACCTGGATCATCGCCCTGCTGGCGTCGGCCGCCGCGGCGACGGCGCTGCTGGGCGCGCCGTTTGCGAACCTGCCGTGGACGGTGCTGGCCTTCTGGTTCGGCGTCGTCTCCCAGGGCGTCAAGCTCAGCGTCGATGTGATCCTGCAGGAGACCGTGGCCGACGCCTACCGGGGGCGGGTGTTCGCCGTCTACGACATGCTCTTCAACGCCGCCTTCGTGGCCGCGGCCGCCCTGGCGGCCGTCGCCGTGCCCCCGGACGGCCGTTCCCCGGCCATGCTGGCGGTCATCGTCGTCGCCTACGCGGCGGGTGCCCTGGCCTACGGGGTCTCCTGTGCTCGCATCCGCAGGCCGGCTCGGGTTTAGCGGCGCGTCCGAGGCGGCCTCGCTCAGCGGCGCCGCTCCGTCCGGCCCGCAGAACGCAGGAGGCGTTGCTTTCCGGCCGGGGCCGCCCTGCGCGCCGTCTGGAGAAGGCGGCGGTCACAGGGAGCGGGCGGCGGCGACCATGGCGGTGGTGATCTGGGCGACCTCCTCGGCGGTGCAGACGTAGGGCGGCATGGTGTAGATCAGGCGGTTGAAGGGGCGCAGCCACACGCCGTGGTCCATCACCACCTTCTGGACGGCGGCCACGTCCACCGGCTGCTCGGTCTCGATGACGCCGATCGCCCCCAGCACCCGCACGTCCCGGACCCCCGGCAGGCCGCGGGCGGGGGCCAGGCCCTCGCGCAGCACCGTCTCGATGGCGCCGACCTCGGCCCGCCAGTCGCGGCCGCGGCCGTCCCGCCCGGTCAGCAGCTCGATGGACGCGCACGCCACCGCGGCGGCCAGCGGGTTGCCCATGAAGGTGGGGCCGTGCATCAGCCCGCCGCCCTCGCCTTCGCTGATGCCGCGCGCCACCTTATCGGTGCACAACGTGGCGGCCATGGTCATGTAGCCGCCGGTCAGCGCCTTGCCGACGCACATGATGTCGGGGACGACACCGGCGTGGTCGGCCCCCCAGAACGCCCCGGAGCGGCCGAAACCGGTGGCGATCTCGTCCAGGATCAGCAGCAGGCCGTGCTCGTCGGCCAGCTCCCGCAGCGCCCGCAGGTAGGCGGGGGCGTAAAAGCGCATCCCGCCGGCGCCCTGCACCACCGGTTCCACGATGATCGCGGCGAGTTCATCGGCGTGCCGGGCGGCCAGCGTCGCCAGCTCCTCCAGGTAGGCGGGGTCGGGCTCGGCGTCGTAGCCGCCGGGCGGCGGCGCGGCGAACAGCTGCCGGGGCAGGATCCCGGCGAACAGGTGGTGCATCCCGTTGACCGGGTCGCACACCGACATGTCCCCGAAGGTGTCGCCGTGGTAGCCGCCGCGCACGGTCATCAGCCGGTGCCGCCGGGGGCGGCCCCGCGCCCGCTGGTACTGCAGCGCCATCTTGATGGCGACCTCGACCGAGACCGAGCCGGAGTCGGCGAAGAACACCTTGGTCAGCGGCTCGGGGGTGAGCTCCACCAGCAGTTTCGCCAGCCGGATCGCGGGCGGGTGGGTCAGCCCGCCGAACATCACGTGCGCCATCCGGCCGAGCTGGTCGGTGACGGCGGCGTTGAGGACCGGGTGGTTGTAGCCGTGCACGGCCGCCCACCACGACGACATCCCGTCGATCAGCGTGCGCCCGTCGGCCATGACCAGCCGCACGCCCTCGGCCGCCACCACCGGGTGGCTGTCGGCTTTCGCCGGCATCGGCCCGTAGGGGTGCCATACGTGCTCCCGGTCATAGGAGCGCAGCCGTTCGATCTCCTCGGGGGGCAACGCCGTGTGTTCCGCCATGGCCCCGAGCCTAGGGCGGCGGTATCCGGCGCAAGACCGGAGCCCCGTGCCGGGACAACCGGTGCGGCCCCCCGCGCGTCCCACTCAGTAGATCATCCTTGACCCTATTGTGTGAATATTGCTCACATTGGTATCATCTGTGAACGTCTGATTAATCACTTGAGACGTCCAGGGGCGTCGATGCGGTGATGCCGGCCGCATCGGCCTCGTGTGGCGGCGAGGGCAGCGCAGACGTCTCGGGTGACACACCAGGCAGGGTGGCCGGTCGGCGGGGAGCGGGGGCCGGTCGGCCACCCCACACACAGGCGAGTCCGGCGTGGAGGAGGGGACTCGCGAGCAGTCCATCGCCCGCTGCGACCCGTACGGAATCAGGGGGAACGAGAACCCGGTGGGAGCGGGCGGCCGTCGCCTCGGTTCGAATGCGCCCGCGCGGCCGGTCACTGGGGCGCCGTGCGGTGCGAGGCCCGGTGGGCTCCGAAGACGTCGCGGTGAAGCGCCCGGAGTGATCCCTTGTAGCGGCGGCCGTCGCTGAGGAAGCCGGACGAGAAATCACGCTGCCGACAAGACAACCGGTTCAGTGCGCGAAGCGTCCCTTTGATGAATGAGTTAACCAAGGGGATGAAAGAGGACAGGGCTAACATCTAGACTCTCTGAAACAGAGAGATATTGGTCAACGAAGGAGTTGCGCCGATGAAGCGTTCAGTCACCTTGCTGGCCGCCACGGCGACGCTGGTCCCGCTCCTGTCGCCCGCCACGGCTCACGCGGCCCCCGCCGCCACCCTCAGCGTCAGCCCGAAGACGGTCGTCCTGACCGCCCAGAAGTCCACCACCCTGACGATCAAGCTCAAGGCCCCCGGCCTGTCCGACGAGTCGTGGGTGAGCTTCGACCTCCACGGCCCCCAGGGGGACTACAAGTACGGCGGCACCGCCGAGGACCCCGACGGCGACGG
The DNA here is from genome assembly GCF_001896795.1 of Thermomonospora sp. CIF 1. NCBI lineage: Bacteria > Bacillati > Actinomycetota > Actinomycetes > Streptosporangiales > Thermomonosporaceae > Thermomonospora > Thermomonospora sp. CIF 1. The sequence goes on along the minus strand of NZ_MOYN02000027.1, from coordinate 111,941 downwards.
CGTTTTCGTCTCCTCGGTCCGCTTCGACCGTTACGACGCGGCCGGCAAGTGGATCGTCGAGACGGAGCTCTACGACTACGACAGCGGTGAGGACTACGTGGGCCCCTCCGCTTCCTTCTACGTCAAAAGGGGCACCCGCCTGACCGCCAACGCCGGGCCCGAGCCGATCAAGAAGGGCAGGACGCTCAAGGTCACCGGCAAGCTGACCCGGCTGAACAGCACCTACCCCTTCAAGTACGTCGGCTACAAGGGCCAGCGCGTCTACATCTACTTCAAGCGCAAGGGCACCAAGAAGTGGGTGCTCAAGGGGTACGCGACGACCAACAAGAAGGGCGTCTACCTCAAGAAGTTCAAGGCCCGGCACGACGGCTACTGGTGCGCCCGCTTCAAGGGCACCACGCTGCACGCGCCGGTGCTGAGCTCCGGAGACTACGTGGACGTCCGCTGACGTCCACGCCATGACGCGGTGGCCGATCGCGGAGTGGGGATGGACCGGCCACCGCCCGGCGCCGCAGGGGCTGCGGCGCCCGCGGGCCTGCGGCCGCCTGCGTTCACGATGACGACGCCGGCGGCTGCAGGCCCTGTTCGGCCGCCCAGCGCAGCAACTCGGCGGTGGCGGCCTCCTTGCCGATCATGCCGCGGTCCAAGCGCAGATCCAGCAGGAATTTGTAGGCCTTGCCGACCAGCGGGCCGGGCTTGATGCCCAGGATCTGCTGGATCTCGTTGCCGTCCAGCTCGGGACGGATCTTGGCCAGCTCCTCCTCGGCGGCCAGCCGGGCGATGCGGGCCTCCAGGTCGTCGTAGGCGCGGCGCAGCCGCTCGGCCTTGCGCCGGTTGCGGGTGGTGCAGTCGGCGCGGGTCAGCTTGTGCAGCCGGTTCAGCAGGTGACCGGCGTCGCGCACGTAGCGGCGCACCGCCGAGTCGGTCCACTGGCCGTCGCCGTAGCCGTGGAAGCGCAGGTGCAGCTCCACCAGGCGGGAGACGTCGGCCACCACGTCCTTGGGGTAGCGCAGCGCGCTCAGCCGGTGCCGGGCCATCTTGGCGCCCACCACCTCGTGGTGGTGGAAGGTCACCCGGCCGCCCGGCTCGAACGAGCGGGTCTTGGGCTTGCCGATGTCGTGCAGCAGCGCCGCCAGCCGCAGCACCAGGTCCGGGCCGTCCTCCTCCTGGGCGATCGCCTGCTCCAGGACGATCAGAGTGTGCTCGTAGACGTCCTTGTGCCGGTGGTGCTCATCGATCTCCAGCCGCAGCTTGGGCAGCTCCGGCAGCACGTGCTCGGCCAGCCCGGTGTCCACCAGCAGCGTCAGCCCGGCGCGCGGCCTGGGCGCGCAGATCAGCTTGGACAGCTCATCGCGGATCCGCTCGGCGGAGACGATCTCGATCCGGCCGGCCATGTCGCGCATGGCGGCCACCACCTCGGGCGCCACCGTGAAGCCGAGCTGGGCGGCGAAACGCGCCGCGCGCATCATCCGCAGCGGGTCGTCGTTGAAGGAGTCCTCCGGGCGGCCGGGGGTGCGCAGCGTCTTGCGGCGCAGGTCGCCCAGCCCGCCGAACGGGTCGACGAACTCATGGCCGGGCAGCCGCGCCGCCATCGCGTTCACCGCGAAATCGCGCCGCGCCAGGTCCTCGGTCAAGGACTTGCCGTAGGAGACCTCCGGCTTGCGCGACTTGGGGTCATAGGACTCGCTGCGGTAGGTGGTGATCTCCAGCTGCAGGTCGCCCTTGCGCAGCCCGACCGTGCCGAACTCGATCCCGATCGTCCAGATCGCGTCCGCCCAGCCCTCCACCAGCTGCAGCACCTGCTCGGGCGTGGCGTCGGTGGTCAGGTCGACGTCCTTGCCGGGACGGCCCAGCAGCGCGTCCCGGACCGGTCCCCCCACCAGCGCCAGCTCGTGCCCGGCGGCGGCGAAGCGGCGGCCCAGCTCGTCGGCGGCCGGCGGGATCACCCGGCCGAGCAGTTCCCGGATCGCCTTGAGCTGCTGCGCGGTCGGTTCTTCGGGGGAAGACGCGGTGGGCACGGGCATCGAGCGTAGAACCTCACAAGACGGCTTACAAACAAAAAATCTTGGCGGCGAACGCCCAATAAAGTGAAGGACTTTTGCTGCCGCTCTTCACAGGGCGCTATCTCCGAGTTACGTTCTGGGCACCCCGTGGTCATCCAGTGAATCACGCCGGGTACGCGGACGGTCCACCTCGGCACCGGAGGTCGACGATGAAGGACGCCCTCACCATCCACCGGACCCTGCTGGAGCGGGAAATCGCACATGAGATCGTACGGCTTCCCCGCCCCATCGCGCACGCCGACGACCTGCCCGGGGCGCTGGGCCTGCCGCCCGAACGCTGCCCGGTCACCCGCATGTACCACTGCCTGGACGCGCTGCGCGGCGAGCGGTTCCTGGCGGCGCTGATCACCCCCGCCGGCAGCCGGACCGTCCTGGAACCGGTGCGCCGCGCGCTCGGCGCCCGCCTGATCCGGCCCGCCCGCCCCGACCTGATCAACTCCGTCACCGACTACCACGCCGACCTGGTGTGCCCGCTGCTGCTGCCCGATGCCGTGCCGGTCCTGATCGACCGGGCCGGCCTGGGCGGGGTGGCGCCCGATGAGGTCGTCTACACCCCCACCGGGGAGCCGCTGACCGCCCTGGCGGTGCGCATGGCGGATCTGCGCGAGCTGAGCGGCGCCAAGCCCATCGGGTCCGCCTGGGAGGAGGAGCTTCCGGCCGCCCGGCCCGCTTAAGGCCCGTCCCGGCCGGACGCACCGCGGGGCCGCCGTCCCCTCCGGCGACCCCGCGGTGCGTCGCCCACCCGGTGCGTTGCGTGAACAAACCGTGCGAAGGGGGCATCTACCTGGTAGATGGTCTGCAACGGTCGGAGGGATCATCCGGCGGCACTACCATCGAGCCGTGATCCGGAGCTCCGGCACCCTTCGCAAATGGACGGTTGTGGCTTGAGGGTGTGGCGACGCGCGGCCCTTTCAGCCGTGCTTTTCTGTTGCGTCACCGCGACTCCCGCGCTGGCGTCTCCCCAGCAAGCCCAGGTGAGCCTCGCCCAGTCCCGGCTCGCGCCGGCGGCCGCCCCGGCAGGCCAGGCCACCGGGGCGCAGACGGTCATGGCCGGGCGCAGGCAGACCCCCGTGAGCCTGTCGATCACCGCCATCGCCCCCCGCACGGTGACCGCGCGCAGCAAGATCACCCTGCAGGGGCATGTGGTCAACCGCTCCGGCCAGCCGCTGGCCGGCGTCCGCTACCGGCTCCGCTACAGCAACCGCGCCGTCGTCAGCCGCGGCCGGCTCGCCCAGCTCGCCCAAAGCGACGTGGCGGCCCTGCCGGGGGTGACCGCCGACCAGATGCTGGGCGACGGGACGCTGGCCGCCGGCGACGCCCAGGTGCCCTGGAAGATCCAGGTGGCGGCCAAGTCCCTGCACCTGGAGAACAAGTTCGGCACCTTCCCGATCGGCGTGGAGTTCTACACCCAGGCCGGGCAGGTGCTGGCCGGGCAGGTCACCTTCCTGGTCTGGCAGCCCCCGGGCCGCAAGTGGTTCAAGAAGACCTCCATCGGCTGGGTGTGGCCGCTGGCCGACCGGATGCACCGCTCGGCCGACCACATCTTCCTCGACGACCGGCTGGAGACGGACCTTTCGCCGAACGGGCGGCTGGGCCGGCTGGTGGCCGCCGCCGAGAGCACCGACACCCCGCTCACCTGGGCGATCGACCCGGCGCTGCTGGACGACGCCCGGGCGATGACCGCGTCCAAGGGCTACACCGTCCGGCCCCCGGGACGCGCCCCCGCCAAAAAACCCGCCAGCGCGACCGCCCGCGCCTGGCTGGATCGGCTCAAGCGCGCCTCCTCCCGCGACTCCTACTTCGCCCTGCCGTACGCCGATGTGGACGCCGACGCGCTCGTCCGCAACGACCTGACCGGGCACCTCAAGGCCGCCTACAACCACCGCCGGGTCGCCCAGGAGGTGCTGGGACGTCCCGCCGACGCCCAGATCGCCTGGCCGGTGCCGGGGGTGTCGGAGAACCGGACGCTGGCCTGGATGTCCCGGCTGGGCAGCGACACGTTCCTGATGAGCAGCGCGGTCTTCCCGCCGGCCGGCAACGTGACCTACACCCCCAGCGCCACGGCGTCCCTGCCGACCCCCTCCGGCCCGCGGCCGGTCGTGGTCTACGACCAGACGCTCAGCAAGATCGTCAGCGTCGACACCACCGACCCCGGCCAGCGGCTGCTGGCCGAGCAGCGCTTCCTGGCCGAGACCGCGATGATCACGGCGGAGCTGCCGCAGCTGGCCCGCACCATCGTGATCGCCCCCAGCCGGTACTGGAACCCCGGCCCGCAGTTCGCCGAGCACCTGCTGGAGTGGACCGCCAAGGCGTCCTGGCTGCGGCCGGCGAAGATCGGCGACATCGCCCGGGCCCGGCCGCAGCAGCTGACCTTCACCGGCTACCCGGACTCTTATGCGGCCTATGAGCTGGGCCCCAAGTACCTCGGCGAGGTCCGCAAGATCGCCGGCCGCGCCAACGGCTTCGCCGCCATCCTCAACCCGGTCAGCTACCCGCATGCGCGGGCGATCCTGCGGATGGAGTCCGGCTCCTGGCGCGGCAGCCGGACGCTGGCCCAGCGCGCCCGCTCCGCCCGCGACCAGCTCGGCGACCACGTCGCGGCGGAGATCAACCGGGTGGGGCTGGCCCGCCGCGACAACGTCGTCCAGCTCGCCGGGCGCACCGGCAACTTCCTGCTGACCATCAACAACGAGCTGAGCGATCGCAGCGTCCGGCTGCGCATCGAGATCACCCCGCGGATCCCGGCCCGGCTGCAGATCGGCGAGTATGAGTCCGACATCGTGCTGGGCCCCAACGAACGGGCCTCGATCGACGTCGAGGTGGAGTCCTTCGCCCAGGGCCCCACCCAGGTGGACGTCAAGCTGCTCACCCCAGAGGGCAAGACGTACCGCACCCACGTCCTGACGATCAACACCACCGGTTATGGGACCGTCGCCCTGCTTATCACCGGGGGCTCGCTTGCCGTACTCTTCGTCGGCGTCGGGTTCCGAGCGATGAGGGCGCGGCGCCGCAACAAGATGGAGGCATCTGGTGACGGGTCACCCGGAGGCGAATCACCCTGGGCACAGGCCCCCGGCCGGCCCACCGGCGGGTGATCCGGCGCCCGCCGCGCCGGCCGTGCAACCACCGCCTCCCCGGCCCGCACAGGACGGGGCGCCCGCCGGGGACGCCCCGGGCGGCGGGCGGGCGTCCAGCCTGCTGAGGTCCGGGGCGCTGATGGCGCTGGGGACGCTGACCTCCCGGGTCACCGGTTTCCTGCGCACCGCCATCCTGGCCGCGGCGCTGGGCACCGCCGCGCTCGGCGACGCCTACAACACCGCCAACACCATCCCGGTCATCGTCTACGACCTGCTGCTGGGCGGCATCCTGACCGCGGTGGTGGTCCCGCTCATCGTCCGCGCCAAGGAACGCGACCCCGGCTACGGCGTCCGGTTCGAGCAGCGCCTGTTCACGCTGGCGGTGGTGGGCCTGGCGGCGATGACCGTGGTGGCCATGCTGCTGGCCCCGGTCTTCATCGACTACATCTACGGACGCGACTTCACCGGCGACAAACGCGACCTGGCGGTGCTGTTCACCCGCCTGTTCGCGATCCAGATCTTCTTCCTGGGGCTGAGCGCGTTCTGCGGGGCCATCCTCAACACCCGCAACCGGTTCGCCGCGCCGATGTGGGCGCCGGTGCTCAACAACATCGTCATCTGCTGCACCGGCGTGCTGTTCATCCTGGTGACCACCGGCACGGTCACCCCCGAGTCGATCAGCGGGACCGAGGTGGCGATCCTGGTCTGCGGCACCGTCGGCGGGATCGCGACCCAGACGCTGGCGCTGTGGCCGTCGCTGCACGCCTCGGGGTTCCGCTGGCGGCCCCGGCTGGACTTCCAGCACGGCGAGCTCGGCCAGATCGGCCGGATGGCCGGCTGGAGCCTGGTGTACCTGGTGCTGACGCAGACCGGTTTCGCGGTCACCACCTCGCTGCTCAACAGCGCCGGTGAGCAGGCCCCCGGCTACGGCTACAGCCCTTACTCCTACGCCTACCAGCTCTTCCAGCTGCCGTACGCGATCATCGGCGTCACCGTGATCACCGCGCTGCTGCCGCGGATGAGCGCGCACGCCGCAGAGGGCAAGTCGGCGCTGGTGCGCGACGACTTCTCCAGCGGGGTGCGGCTGGCCTCGGTGATCATCCTGCCCGCCGCCGCGCTGATGGTGGTGCTCGGGCCGGAGATCATCGCGGTGGCCCTGGAGCACGGCGAGGTCGACCGCGAGGCCGGGCTGGCGATCGCGCACATCATGCAGGTGTTCGCGGTGGCGCTGGTGCCGTTCGCCGCCTACCAGCTGATGCTGCGGGTGTTCTACGCGCACAACGACACCCGCACCCCGGCGTTCATCGCCGTGGCCACCGTCGGCACCAACATCGCCGCGGCCATCACCGTCTACAACGTGCTGGAGGCCGAGAAGGTCGCCATCGGCATCGCCGCCGGCTTCGCCGTGGCCAACACCGTCGGCCTGCTGGTGTCGTGGGCGGTGCTGCGCCGCAAGCTCGGCGGGCTGGACGGGCGGCGCATCACCGGCACCCACCTGAAGCTGCTGGTGGCGGTCTGGCCGCTGGTCGGTTTCGCTTATGCCGCCCAGGCGGTCATGGAGGCCTGGCTGGGCACCGGGTTCGTGGCGGCGCTGCTGGCGCTGATCATCGGCGGCACCGGCGGGTGCGCCCTTTATGTCCTCTTCGCCCGGCTGTTGCGGGTCGCGGAGGTACAGACGATGCTGTCCATGGTGGCGCGTCGGCTGCCCGGACGGGGCTGAAGGCCGCCGAGGCCGATGGCGGGCGGCGGCCAAGAGCTACGGCGTTTGTCCCGTCCGATCAACCGGGCAACCACTACCATGTTGGAGAATACGGCTTGCCGGGCTACACCCTGCGGACTGCAAAGAGGAGGGCCGGAGGCGTAAGCTGCCACGCCACGATGATGGGATCTGATCACTTGCGCAGGACGTTGCCGTGAGCACGTCCATCATCGAACCCGGCACTCGTCTGTCCGGCCGGTACCGACTTGAGGAACGGGTCAGCCAATCGGGCGGATCCACCCTGTGGAAGGCGACCGACGAGATCCTGGCGCGTGCCGTGGCCGTGCGGACCTTCGACCCGGGGTTCCCCCGCGTCAGCGAGGTGGTCACCGCCGCCCGCGCCGCCAGCCGGCTCACCGATCCCCGCCTCACCCAGGTCTTCGACGCCGACGACAGCGGTGAACAGGCCTATGTGGTCAGCGAGTGGGCGGCCGGCGAGAGCCTGGAGGGCATGCTCAAGCGGGCCCCGCTGGAGCCCGGCCGTGCCGCCACCTTGCTGTATGAGGCGGCCGAGGCCATCGCCGCCGCGCACGCCGCTGGGCTGTCCCATCTGCGGCTGTGCCCCCGCGACCTGCTGTGGACCACCGGCGGCACGGTCAAGCTGCTGGGCGTGGCGGTGGACGCGGTGCTGGCCGACGTCCGCTCCGAGAACCCGGCGCTGGAGGACACCCGCGCGCTGGGCCGCATGCTGTATGCGGCGGTGACCGCCCACTGGCCGGGCGACCCCGCCGACTGCGACCTGCCGCCGGCGCCCAAGGGCGAGGACGGGGCCTACCGGGCCGCCCGCCAGGTGCAGGCCGGGGTCTCGATGCTGCTGGACGGCATCATCTGCCGGGCCGTCGGCCTGCCCGCTCCCGACGGCCGGCCGCCGCTGACCACCCCGGCCGAGCTGGCCGCCGCGCTCAAGAGCGTGCCGCGCACCCCGCTGCCGCTGTTCGCCGGACCCACCGTGGGCCCGCCGCCGGCGGTCGTCCCCAGGCCGTCGCGGCCCGCACCGGCCACCGCGGGCCGCCCGCCCGCCGAGCCGCGGCCGCCCGCGGCCTCCCAGCCGTCCCCGCAGCCCCGGCAGCAGGGCTTCCCGCCCGCCGCCGCGGCCGGTCCCACCCGGCCCACCACGGCGCCGGCGCCCCAGGGCGGGCAGCAGCTCAGCCGGCCGCTGCTGGCCGTCGCCGCCGCGGCCGTCACGGTCATCGTCGGCATCGGCGCCTGGGCACTGTTCGGCGGCGGAAACAAAGACGGCGCCCCGCAGGCCCAGCAGAAGACGCCGACCGCGAGCGCCTCGGCGCGCCCGGCCGCCAAGAAGCTGCCGATCGAGAAGGTCACCAGCCGCTATGAGAACCGGCCGGGGCAGGGCGACCACCCCGACAGCTCCATCGTGCGGACGGTCCGCGCCATCAACGACGGCAAGGAGCGCACCGTCTGGCACTCGCAAAGCTACGCCGACCCGGAGTTCGGCAACTACCTGACCGGCCTGGGCGTGGTGCTGGACATGGGCTCCAGCGTCAGCATCGACCGGATCGAGCTGACCGTGCCGCCCGCGGGCGCCGGCGCGGCGCTGGAGGTCAGCGTCGGCGACAGCAACGTGCGCGAGTCCATGCAGAAGATCGGCGACCGCAGCACCAGCGCCGGGACCTTCCAGATCACGCCCGGCAAGACCGTGCGCGGCCGGTACGTCCTGCTGTGGTTCACCCGGCTGCCTCCCAGCAATAAGGTGCAGGTCGGCGAGGTCGCCGTCTACGGGTGGGCGAACTGAGAGGGCCGCCTGCGGCGGTGCGCGCCGGCCGCTTCCGCCCTTTGGCGAGGGCGCTCGGGACGTTCGGGCGCCGCCCGCCCGGGATGTCCCGCTTGTGCCGGGGCGGCCGGTGATGTGACGGGTCGTGCCCGGCGAGGGCTTAGTCGGTATCGTTCCTGTGAGTGAACATGTCCCCATCCCCCCTGGAAACCGTGGTGTCGTCTCCAATGACCGCTACCGAGAACCAGGACGCTCGGCCGTGGCGTCCGTGAGCGCGTCGCCCGTGGACGAGCTCTCCGACAAGGAGCTGATGTCCCGGCACGCTCAAGGAGACCCGCACGCCTTCGGCCAGCTGATCGTCCGGCACCGGGAACGGATGTGGGCGGTGGCGATGCGGACCCTGGGCGACCAGGAGGAGGCCGCCGACGCCCTGCAGGATGCGTTCCTGTCGGCCTACCGGGCGGCCGGACGGTATCGCGGGGACGCGGCAGTGACCACCTGGCTGCACCGCATCGTGGTCAACGCCTGCCTGGACCGGTTGCGCCGCAAGTCGATCCGCCCGGCCACTCCGCTGGGCGACGAGGCCAAGATCGACGCGCTGGCGCCCAAGCTGCCGGACCCCACCGAGGGGCACGGCACGCTGCTGGAGGTGACCGCGGCGCTCGGTGAGCTGCCGTTCGAGCAGCGGGCCGCGTTGATTCTGGTCGACATGCTGGGGTACGGCGTGGACGATGCGGCGGAGTTCCTGGACGTTCCGCCCGGCACGATCAAGAGCCGCTGCGCCCGCGGCCGGGCCCGCCTGGCCCGCCGGCTGGCGCATCTGCGGAACCGTGCAGGGCGCGCAAACGTCGAAGGTTCGAAGAAGGAGGGAGGTGGCCTGCCCAAGTGAACCCCGCGCACCTGGACTATGAAGCCCTGGCTGACCTGGCCGAGGGGCTGCTCGACGACGATGAAGCCGCCTCCGCCAACGCGCATCTGGACGATTGCGCCCTGTGCCGGGAGCGGTCCGCCGAGATCGCGGACGTCTCCCGGCTGCTGGCGGACGTTTCCGTGCCCCCGATGCCCGAGGAGCTGATCGAACGCATCGACGAGGCCATCCGGGCCGAGGCGGAGAAGTCCGCCCCGGTCGCGAGCCTGCCGCACCGCGCCCTGAAGCGGCAGCGGGCCGGCGGGTGGCGCTCCCGGTTCACCCCGCTGCGGCTGGTCTCGGCCGCCGCGGCCGCGGTGGTCGTGCTCGGCGGCGGGGCGGTCCTCGGGGGCGTCCTGCTCAACGGCTCGCTGAGCGGCGACGACCACGCCTCTCACGTGCCGGCCGACAGCAGCCGGGGCAAGGCCGCGGTGCTGGCCGAGGGGTCTTTCACCGTGCGGCGCAGCGGCACGGTCTACCGCAGCGCCACCTTGGCCCAGCAGGCCGATGAGATGGTCCTCAAGGCCGGCTCCCTGCCCGTCCTGGAGGACTCCCCGGGCCGTCTGGTCGGGTGCGTCGACCAGGTCGCCTTGGGCATCAAGCCGGTGCTGGTCGATGTGGCCCGCTTCGAAGGCCGCGAGGCCACCGTCATCGTGGTGCCCACCGAGGGCTCCACCTGGCGGGTGGTGGTCGTCGGCCCCAAGTGCACCGACACCACCTCCGATGTGATCGAGGAGACCACCATCCCCGCCCACCGCACCACTCCCTGACCGCGCCTTGGGACGACCCGCGCTGCTCGTCCGTCCGCCTCGGCCGGGCCGTCACAGCCCGGCCAGGAAGTCCTCGACGATCCGCCAGGTGCGCTCGGCGGCCTCTGCGTCGTAGTCCGGCAGGTCGGGGTCGGTGTACAGGTGGCCGGCGCCCCGGTAGCGGAAGACCTCCACGTCGGCTCCCGCCCGGCGCATCCGCAGGTACCAGAAGTTGAGCCAGTCGTCGGTCTCATACGGGTCGGGGTCGGCCACGTGCAACTGGACGGGGATGTCGGTCGAGACGTCCTCGGGCAGGTCCGAGGTGCCGTGCAGCAGCACCAGCCCCCGGGCGTGCTCGTCGGCCAGCGCCAGGTTCTGGGCCAGCGCCCCGCCCAGTGAGAACCCGGCGTACACCAGGCCCTGTTCAGAGTGCGGGGCCGCCGCGGCCACCGCCCGGCGCAGCAGCTCGTCCCGGCCCAGTTCCGCCCTGATCTTCTCGGCGTCCTCGGGCGTGTCGGCCACCTTCCCGGCGTACAGGTCCGGGACGTGCACCTCGTGCCCGGCCGCGCGCAGCCGGTCGGCCGCGGCGTGGACGGCCGGGCGCAGCCCGTACATCGAATGCAGCAGCAGGATCCGCGCCACTGTCCCCCCTGTTCGACCGTTTCGGACGGGGGCATCCTCCCACCATCCGGGCCGCAGGGCACGCCGGGAATCCCCCGGCCCTAGGATCGGTTGACGCCACTGGCGGACCCGGTCACGCCAAGGCCGCGCCGGGTGGCGGCGGCCCGAACCGACCGATTTGCAGGGAACGAAAGGCGCACAAGTTGAGCGACGTCCGCAACGTCATCATCATCGGCTCGGGCCCGGCGGGGTATACGGCCGCGATCTACGCGGCGCGGGCCGACCTCAAGCCGCTGGTCTTCGAAGGCTCGGTGACCGCCGGCGGTGCCCTGATGAACACCACCGAGGTGGAGAACTTCCCCGGCTTCCCCGACGGGATCATGGGGCCGGACCTGATGGACAACATGCGCAAGCAGGCCGAGCGGTTCGGCGCCGACCTGATCGCCGATGACGTCACCGAGGTGGACCTGACCGTCCACCCCAAGGTGGTCAAGACCGGCGACACCGAGTACCGGGCCAAGGCGGTGATCATCGCGACCGGCTCCGGCTACCGGGAGCTGGGGCTGGAGAACGAGAAGCGGCTGTCGGGCCGCGGGGTCTCCTGGTGCGCCACCTGTGACGGGTTCTTCTTCCGCGACCAGGACATCGCGGTGGTCGGCGGCGGCGACAGCGCGATGGAGGAGGCCATCTTCCTGACCAAGTTCGCCAAGAGCGTCACCGTGGTGCACCGCCGGGATCAGCTGCGCGCCAGCAAGATCATGCAGGACCGGGCCTTCGCCAACGACAAGATCCGCTTCGTGTGGGACAGCGAGGTGGTGGACATCCTGGGCGAGGACCGGGTGACGGGGGTGCGCGTCCGCAACCGCAAGACCGGCGAGGAGAGCACCCTGCAGGTCACCGGCCTGTTCATCGCGATCGGCCACGACCCGCGCAGCGAGCTGTTCAAGGGCCAGCTCGACATCGATGAAAACGGGTACCTGGTGGTGGACTCCCCCAGCACCCGCACCAAGATCCCGGGGGTGTTCGCTTGCGGCGACGTGGTCGACCACACCTACCGGCAGGCGATCACCGCGGCCGGCAGCGGGTGCGCGGCGGCCATCGACGCCGAGCGCTGGCTGGCCGATCAGGGCGAGGCCGAGCTCGTCCACCAGCCCACCGCCTGATCGTTCCATGTCTGCAGGGCCCCGCCGGACCGGGCTTTCCGGCGGGGCCCCGCTGCGTTGTGGGCGAGTCCAAAACGGTCCGAAGAGAGTGGTGTTTCCCCTGGTGGGGGGTGGACTACCGAATCGAATTCGGATATGAACTTATTGACTTTCACCGTGCCCAGTCGGGAGCATCCCGGCACAGCCCTTGCCAGAGGGCGATCCCGGCAAACGGGCCGATCCGAGGAGGCGCAAGTGCAGACTCGAGCCGCGATCCTGTGGGAGCCACACACCGAGTGGAGCGTCGAGGACATCGAGCTCGACGACCCCAAAGCGGGAGAAGTCAAGATCAAGCTCACGGCGTCGGGTCTGTGTCACTCCGACGAGCACATGGTCACCGGGGACATGGCGATGGACCCCGAGGTGGCCAAACTGATGCAGGTGGAGCAGTACCCGATCATCGGCGGACACGAGGGCGCCGGTGAGGTGGTCGAGGTCGGCCCGGGCGTCACCACCCTCAAGGAGGGCGACCACGTGGTGCTCTCCTTCATCCCGGCCTGCGGCCGCTGCCCCTCCTGCGCGCAGGGCCGCCAGCACATCTGCGACCTGGGCGCGGTGCTGCTGGCCGGGCGTCAGATCAGCGACATGACGGCCCGGCACCACGCCAAGAAGAACGGCGCGGACCTGGGCATCATGTGCTGCACCGGCACGTTCGCCCCCTACACCGTGGTCAACGAGGCCACCTGCATCAAGATCGACCCCTCCATCCCGCTGGACAAGGCCGCCCTGGTCGGCTGCGGGGTGACCACCGGGTGGGGCTCGGCCGTGTACGCCGCCGACGTCCAGCCGGGTGAGACCGTGGTGGTGATCGGGCTGGGCGGCATCGGGATGAACGCGGTGCAGGGCGCGGCCTTCGCCGGCGCCCGCTACGTGGTCGCCGTGGACCCGGTGGAGTGGAAGCGGCAGAAGGCCCTGGAGACCTTCGGCGCCACCCACGCCGCCGCCTCCATCGAGGAGGCCATCTTCCTGGTCAACGAGATCACCTGGGGCGCCAACGCCGAGAAGGTCATCTTGACCACCGGGGTGGCCACCGGCGACCTCATCGCCCCGATGATGAGCATGGTCGCCAAGGGCGGCCGCGGCGTCGTCACCGCGGTGGCCCCGATGTCCCAGGAGGACGTCAAGCTCAACCTGTTCGAGCTGGCCATGACGCGCAAGGAGCTGGTGGGCTGCATCTTCGGCAACGCCAACCCCCGCCGCGACATCCCGCGCCTGCTGCACCTGTACCAGGACGGCAAGCTCAAGCTGGACGAGCTGGTCACCCGGACCTACACCCTGGACGAGATCAACCAGGGCTACCAGGACATGCGCGACGGCAAGAACATCCGCGGCATGATCAAGTACTGAGCCCGACCGGTGCGCCGGGCGTCCCGTCCGGCGCACCGCGCCCGGCATGGGAAAGGCCCGGCCGGAACCGAGTCCGGCCGGGCCTTGTCAGCCGTTCAGCCTTGCACGGCAGGGCTCAGCTCAGCGCTCGACCTCGCCGCGGATGAAGGCCTCCACGGCCTCGCGGGCCTCGTCGTCGCTGTACTGGACCGGCGGGGACTTCATGAAGTAGGAGCTGGCCGACAGGATCGGGCCGCCGATGCCGCGGTCCTTGGCGATCTTGGCGGCGCGGATGGCGTCGATGATCACGCCGGCGGAGTTGGGCGAGTCCCAGACCTCCAGCTTGTACTCCAGGTTCAGCGGGACGTCACCGAAGGCCTTGCCCTCCAGGCGGACGTAGGCCCACTTGCGGTCGTCCAGCCACGGCACGTGGTCGGACGGGCCGATGTGCACGTCGCTCTTGGCCATCTCCCGCGGGATCTGCGAGGTGACCGACTGGGTCTTGGAGATCTTCTTGGACTGGAGCCGGTTGCGCTCCAGCATGTTCATGAAGTCCATGTTGCCGCCGAAGTTGAGCTGGTAGGTGCGCTGCAGCTCAACGCCGCGGTCCTCGAACAGCTTGGCCATCACCCGGTGGGTGATGGTCGCGCCGATCTGCGACTTGATGTCGTCGCCGACGATCGGCACCCCGGCGTCCTCGAACTTCTTGGCCCACTCGGGGTCGGAGGCGATGAACACCGGCAGCGCGTTGACGAACGCCACCCCGGCGTCCAGGGCGCACTGGGCGTAGAAGCGGTCGGCCTCCTCCGAGCCCACCGGCAGGTAGGACACCAGCACGTCGGCCCGGGTGTCCTTGAGGACCTGCACCACGTCCACCGGCTCGGCGTCGGACTCCTCGATCATCTGCCGGTAGTAGTGGCCCAGCCCGTCGAGGGTGTGCCCGCGCTGCACGGTCACCCCGGTCGGCGGGACGTCGCAGATCTTAATGGTGTTGTTCTCGCTGGCGACGATGGCGTCGGCCAGGTCCATGCCGACCTTCTTGGCGTCCACGTCGAAGGCGGCCACGAACTCGATGTCACCGACGTGATAGTCGCCGAAGCGCACGTGCATCAGGCCAGGCACCCGTGAGGCCGGGTCCGCATTCTTGTAGTACTCAACGCCCTGAACGAGCGAAGCGGCGCAATTGCCCACGCCGACGATGGCTACGCGCACCGAACCCATCCGAATGCTCCTTCTCGTGATCAGGTGGGACGTACAACCGGCCTGCTTAACGGTCGTCGTCCGAGCTGGTGTCTGCGGACTTGCCTGACGGCTTCTCCCGCTCGGCCCGCTGGTGCTCTCCTTGTTGCTCGGCGCGTTCCCGGCCGATCAGCTCGTTGAGCCAGCGGACCTCGCGTTCGACGGATTCGAGCCCGTGGTGGTGCAGCTCGAGGGTGTAACTGTCGACCCGTTCCCGGGTCCGCGCCAAGGCGGCGCGGAAGCTCTCCAGCCGCTCCTCCAGCCGGCTGCGCCGGCCTTCGAGAATGCGCAGGCGCACGTCGGCGTCGGTGTGACGGAAGAAGGCGAAGCGCACGCCGAACCCCTCGTCCTCCCACGCCGCCGGGCCCGCCTCGGTGAGCAGCTGCTGGAGCCGCTCCTTACCGTCGGCGGTGAGCTTGTAGACGATCTTCGACCGCCGACTCTGCAGGCTCAGCGCGACATTGGGCTCCTCCGGCCGGTCCTCCACGATCAGCCCCTGCTCCAGGAGCTTCTTGAGGCACGGATAGAGGGACCCGTACGAGAACGCCCTGAACATGCCGAGCAGCGCGTTGAGGCGCTTGCGCAGTTCGTAGCCGTGCATGGGGGCCTCGTGCAGGAGTCCGAGCACGGCGAGCTCCAGCACCTCCGTGCCCCTCCTGCCTGCCATGCCGTCCTCCGCATCCACGACCTCGTTCGCTGCGCGGCGGTCTCGGCCGTCTCGTTCAGATGTATCGCGCCAATGTATCGCTTCGATACATCGATACGATACGTACTCGTTAAGCCTCTTCGCAAGCGGGCATCAACTTCGCGATTTTCCCCGTTGTCGGGACGGGATGCACGGAACCCGGCGCCTTCGTCCGGGCCGGGTTGCGGGAGGGCGCCCACCACGGCGGGGAAGCACCGGTGCCCCG
The DNA here is from genome assembly GCF_001896795.1 of Thermomonospora sp. CIF 1. NCBI lineage: Bacteria > Bacillati > Actinomycetota > Actinomycetes > Streptosporangiales > Thermomonosporaceae > Thermomonospora > Thermomonospora sp. CIF 1. The sequence continues at coordinate 96,355 of NZ_MOYN02000027.1, read as the reverse complement.
GACCCCGGGGCCGCCCCGGCTGCGGCACGGTGGTCACGCGCTCACAGAGAGAACGATCCCCCTTGCAACGCCTCTGTAAAGCGGACATATGTGACGTCCGCCCCTGCCCCCTTCGGGTGGCCAAGTACCATGACGAGCCGACCGACAAGAGGTGTCCGGTCTGCCGCAAAGGGAGGCTCACCCAATGTCACCTGCGTCTACGGCGACGAACTCGGACCTTATGCCGGTCGTGTCAAGCCAGCCCACTGTGAACTCGCTGACATGGCCCGTGAATATGGTGAATTCTGGGTCTTTGTGGGCGAAGTGTGCGAAGGTTGTACTTGGAACCACTTGACGGTGTCGTACGTCCTCGGTCATGGCACACGGCCCCGCAGCCGGCGGGGACCGATGGCCAAGGGAAGCTGAGGGAACCCGAACCGCTCCGCAACGTCGCGGGGCGACCAGATCGTGCGTTCCTCCACCGGCGGCCTCCCGTGGCCGAGGGCGGGATCGGACGCTGCACGGCGGTCGCCCCCTCATTCGCCTGCGCAGTACTGTCGGACGACGCACCAACGCCGTATCCCAGTAGCCGAACGAGGTCGCGTGAGTTACCCAAGCCAGAACGGACCGCAACGCGGACCGGGAAGAGCGGGGATGCCCGGCGTCCCCACCCCCGGCCACCGGTCCGGTGCATCCGGCGGCATGCCGGGTGGCTCGGCCGGGCGCGGGCGAGCCATGGCATCCGGACCGGGCGGCGCTCCCGGACGCCCCATGGGCCCAGGCCGGCACGGCTCTCCCGGCGCACCCGGCAGCAGGCCTCGCGTTCCCGCGGGCAACCAGATGGGGCCGGGCATGCCCGGCCGTCCTCCTCGTCCCGGCGGCCCGGGCGGGCCCCGGCCGGGCCGTCCCGGCGGCCCGGGAGGCCCCCCCGGACCCCCTGGACCCGGCGGGCCGGGCGGCCGCGGCGGATCGGGCGGCCGCGGCCGGCGCTCCGGCGGCGACAAGCCGGAGAAGACCGGCTGGCGGCGCTTCGTGCCGTCGTGGAAGGTCATGCTCGGCGTGCTGGGCCTGTGCATCCTCAGCTTCTGCACGCTGATCGGAGTGGCGTACGCCATGACGCCGGTGCCCGAGGCCGGCAACGAGGACGCCACCAAGACCGCGGCGATCTTCTACTACGACGACGGCAAGACCGAGATCGGCCGCATCGGCACCAACCGTGAGCTGGTCGATCTCAAGGACGTGCCGCTGCACGTCCAGGAGGCCGTGATCGCGGCCGAGAACCGCAGCTTCCGCACCGACCCGGGCTTTTCCGTCAAGGGCATCCTCCGCGCGGTGTGGGTCAACCTCACCGGCGGCGAGATGCAGGGCGGTTCGACGATCACCCAGCAGCTGGCCAAGAACTACTACCTGTCCAACGAACGGACGATGAGCCGCAAGTTCAAGGAGCTGTTCATCTCCGTCAAACTCGGCCAGCAAAAGGGCAAGGACCAGATTCTCGAGGACTACCTCAACACCATCTACTTCGGCCGGCAGGCATACGGCATTCAGGCCGCGTCCAAGACCTATTTCGGCGTTCCGGTCAACAAGCTGCGCCCCGACCAGGGGGCGATGCTGGCGGCGATCATCCAGCGTCCCGGCCAGCTCGGCACCGAGGACTACGAAAAGGAGACCCTGGACCGCTACCGGTACGTCCTGGACGGCATGGTCAAGACCGGTGCCCTGACCAAGGCCGACTACGACAAGTACCAGGCCCGCCTCCCCAAGACGCGGCCGATCAACAGCGGCCAGACCTTCGCGGGCCAGAACGGCTACATGATCCGGCGGGCGCTCAAGGAGCTGGAGCGCGACCAGGGCATCACCGAGGACGAGATCATCCGCAACGGCCTGCACATCGTCACCACCTTCAACCAGGCCAAGATGAAGGCGGCCCAGTACGCCGCCGAGCGGACGATCTCCTCCCTGCACCCCAAGCGGAAGTCCGAGCACATCCGGGTGGGCATCGCCTCGGTGGAGACCGGCACCGGCCGGGTGGTCGCCTTCTACGGCGGTCCCGACTACCTCAAGCAGGAGTTCGACAACGTGTGGGCGGGCTCCGCGCAGGCCGGGTCGGCGATGAAGCCGTACGTGCTGGCCACCGCCCTGAAGGAGAACTGGAGCCTGAAGACCCTGGTGGAGGGCCGCTCGGGCATCGCCTTCGACAGCCAGGGCAACCCGGTGCCGCCCGGCACGCCCGGGGCCACCATCCCCATCCCCAACGGTCACCGTGAGCCCCCGGCGATCGACCTGATCGAGGCCACCAAGAACTCCATCAACACCGCCTACGTCCAGCTCGGCATGAAGGTCGGGCTGGGCGATGTGATCGAGACCGCGACCGACGCGGGGATCGCCAGCGACCTGCTGGAACCGCACCGCCACGCCTACGGTCTGTCGCTGGGCATCAACGACATCCGCCCGATCGAGCAGGCGGCCGGGTACGCGACGTTCGCCAACGGCGGCACCTACTACCAGCCGCACGTGGTCGACAAGGTCCTCACCAAGGACAAGAAGACCTACAAGACCCTCAAGTGGAAGAAGCGGGAGAACATCTTCTCCAAGGAGGTCGCCGCCGACGTCACCTACGCGATGCAGGCGGTCGTCAACGGCGGCACCGGCACCGCGGCCAAGCTGGCCGACGGGCGGCCGGTGGCGGGCAAGACCGGTACCACCGACAAGAACGTCGCCACCTGGTTCGTCGGCTACATCCCGCAGCTGTCCACCGCGGTGGCGGTCTACAACGACCAGAAGGAGACGCTGGTCCTGGACGGCGCGGTGGTCCAGGGTGGCACCGTCCCGGCCAGGCTGTGGAACGTCTACATGACCCAGGCCACCCGGGGCATGGAGATCCAGCAGTTCCCGCCGCCCGCCTATGTCGGGGTGGCGCAGAAGTTCGCCACCGTGCAGCCGTCTCCCTCGGAGACCCCGATGTGCGAGCCGGGGCAGGAGAGCACCGAAGAGGAGCCCTGCCGGGAGCGGCCGCGCCGGCACCGGCCCTGCATCCCGCCGGGCTGCGGCGGCAACCGGCCGCCGGAGGACAACGACCCGCCCGGTCTGTGCGAGCGCTTCCCGAACGCGCCGGGCTGCCGCAACCCCGGTCCGACGCCGAACCCGAGCCCCAGCGGCGACGGCGGCGGTGACGACGGCGGCGGTGGCCCCGGTGACGGCGGTGGCGGCCCCGGTGACGGTGGCGGTGGCCCCGGTGACGGTGGCGGCGGCCCCGGCATGGGAGGGGCGCAGGCCGTCAGACCGCCCGACTGAGCAAGGGTGCAAGCGGCTGTGGCGGGCCCGTTCGACGGCGGGTCCGCCACAGCCGTTTCACATGGCGGGCTTTATGCCCGGCTTACCTTCGAGGCCGCAGGTTAGGATCCCGTGACGTTGCTCCACGACCACGACAAGGACGCCGCGACGCCCGTCCCGCACAAGGGCGCCGCGGTTTTCTCACGCATCCGGCCCGTCGATCGCCTGGCACTGTCCGTGTGGGCGGGCGCGTGGGCCGGTGTGATGTTCTTCGTCGCGGTCATCCCCAGGGTGCTGCCGACCATCTACGACGGTCGCTCCTATCTGGAACGGTGGGCGCAGTGGGACGCCGTCCGGTTCATCAACCTCGCCACCTACGGCTATGACGGGGTGCCGGGGCAGCCGGACCCCGGGTGGCCGGCCTTCTTCCCCGGCTACCCGCTGCTGTTGCATGCGCTCGGGATGGTGATCCCCGACCTGCGGATCGGCGGGCTGCTGCTGTCGGACTACCGGTTGATCGGGCTGGCGGTCTCGCTGGTGGCCGGGGCGATCGCCATGGTGGCGCTGGCCCGGCTCGGGGAGCGGGAGGGCGGCGCGGGCGCCGGGCGCCGGACGGTGATCGCGCTGCTGGCCGGGCCGCCCGCGGTGTTCCTGTTCGCCGGCTACTCCGAGGCGGTGTTCCTGGCGCTGGCGCTGCCCGCCTGGCTGCTGGCCCGCCAGGGGCGGTGGGCGGCCGCCGCGCTGCTGGCCACCCCGGCCTCCGGGGTGCGGATCACCGGGCTGTTCCTCGCGCTGGCCCTGATCGTGGAGTTCTGGGCGGGCGAGCACGGCCGCCGCGCGGTGGGGTGGCGTCCGGCGGCCTGGCTGGCGCTGCCGTTCACGCCGCTGCTGGCCTACTCCTGCTACCAGTGGACGCGCACCGGAGACTGGCTGGCCTGGCAGCACGCCCAGGAGGCGGGCTGGGACCGGCATCTGGTGTGGCCCTGGGAGTCGTTCATGACCACCTGGCGGGCCGCGTTCCAGACCGACTATGAGTTCACCCTGGCGTTCCGGATCGAGATGTTCGCCGCGCTGGTCGGCGTCCTGCTGTGCGGGTACCTGCTGGTCAGACGGTGCTGGCCGGAGCTGACCTACGTGGGGCTGCAGCTGGCGGCGCTGCTGCTGTCGTCGTACTACCTGTCGGTGGGGCGGGCCATGCTGCTGTGGTGGCCGCTGTGGATCGCCCTGGGGCGGCTGGGCGCCCGCCGTCCTGCGCTGTATGCGGCCATCGTGGCGGCCTCCGTGCCGTTCGCGGTCCTGATGCTGCTCACCTTCACCTCGGGAGGCTGGGCGGGCTGACCGGGAGGAGGCCCGGCTGTGCCGAGGGACGGCGTCGCCGTCGCCGGGTCAGGCGGGGAAGCGCCGGTCAGAGGAGAAAAACGGCCAGGACCACGGCGACGACCGCGAGTGCGTCGACCACCGCGAAGATCCCCCACGACCAGGCCACCAGTTTGCGGGCGCTCTGCGGGTCGGTCTGCACCCGCTCCAGCCCTCTGTCGTTGAGGACGATGCCCAGTACCCCCAGGGGCAGGGCGGCGAAGACGGCCAGTGTGCCCAGCACGAAGGCGATCGGGACGGCCCTGGGGGTGAGCGTGCCGTCGGCCTGGACGCCGAGCGGCAGTCGGGTCGTCCCGGGGGCGGGGGCTCCGGTCATGGCGTCACCTCGGGGTGGGGTGGTGTCCGAAAGGTATGACCCGGGACACACTTCCCTAAACCCTCGGCGGCCCGCCGGGGCCGGGGTCAGGTGAGCGCGGCGCGCAGCAGGGCGATGTCGGCGGCCTGACCGGCCGGAGGGGTCTCCACCACCACCGGGGCCCCGGCCGACCGCACCACCGACACGATCAGCTCGGTGTCGATCGTGCCGCTTTCCAGGTTGGCGTGCCGGTCGGCGCCCGAGCCGAAGGCGTCCCGGCTGTTGTTGCAGTGCACCAGGTCGATCCGGCCGGTGATCGCCTTGATCCGGTCGACCACGTCGATCAGTTCCTCGCCGGCCGCGTGCGCATGGCAGGTGTCCAGGCAAAAACCGAGCTTGCCGTCGATGCCGGGGACCTGGCCCAGCACCTCCCACAGCCGGGCGATCCGGTCGAGCCGGCGGGCCATGGCGTTGCCGCCGCCCGCGGTGTTCTCGATGTAGATCGGGATCGGGCAGTCGATCCGCTCGAAGACCTTGCGCCAGTTCTCAAAGCCCACCTCGGGGTCGTCGCCGGACAGCACGTGCCCCCCGTGCACGATCAGCGCCTTGGCGCCGATCTGAGCGGCGGCCTGCAGCTGCTCGCTGAGGATCCGGCGGCTGGGCACCCGGATCCGGTTGTTGGAGGTGGCCACGTTGACCACGTACGGGGCGTGGATGTAGACGTCCACCCCGGACCCGTCCAGTTCGGCGACCGCCTCGGGCACCACCGGCTTCTTCCAGCCCTGCGGATCGCCGAGGAAGAACTGCACGACCTCCGCCCCGACGGCGCGGGCGCCCGCCAGGGGGTCGTGCTGGTCGACGTGGGCTCCGATGCGCATGAACTCGAGCCTAGCCGTCGCAGGTGACAGCGGGCGCCCGGTGGCCGCGGCCCGCCCGGATCACAGGGAGAAGCCGCCGTGGCGCAGGGCGAAGGCGGCCCCGACGAACGCGCAGATCATCGCGATGACGTTGAAGAAGCGTTCACCCGTGGTGTCCGAGATGAGCTGCGCGTACAGCGCGACCGGCAGCCCGATCACCCCGGCCAGCGCGCCGAAGAAGTGGGTGGCCGGGATGAATCCCAGCACCAGCGCGGCCACTCCCAGCACGAAGGCGGTCAAGGTCAGGGCGTTCTGCAGCGGGTGGCGTCCGCCGTCGGTGTTGAGCAGCCGGCGGCCGCGCCGCTTTTCGAGAGTGTCCGGCATGGGGAGCACCCCTCTCCTGGCTGGGGACAGGGACTGAACCTTTTCCAACATGTGGCCCAAGGCCCGGGGACGGGACCCTCGAGGGTCTCCGGCGCCGTGACGCTGCGGGTCACGGCTTCGCCTCAGACTGCGAGGCCCCGTCTCGGCCTGCGGAGACGTCGTGTTGGAAAAGGTTCACTGGCCGGGTGAGGATGCCCGCCCCGGCCGCCGTCAATCCAGAGCGGGGGGAGGCTATGCGGCCGGTTGCCGTTCCGGCGGCGCCACGGCCGAGAATGTCGGTGCCTGCAGGTAGTCTCGGAGATGACTTCGAACATCGCTTCGAATCATGAACGGATTCGAAAGGTGCCCGATGGACAACAGGGATCTCGCGCTCATCGGCGACGCGGAGCTCATCGAGGAACTGTCGATGCTGACCACCCAGACGGCCCGGATGCGGGCCCGCATGGCCGACATCATGGCCGAGCTGGACCGCCGTCGCGCAGCCGGCGCGGGACGCCCCGCCGGGCCGGCCCACCGGGTTCGGCGATGAACTTTCCAGTTGGCCTCGCCAAGGTCCGGCCCTTGGTAGCCTGGATCGGTTCCCGCAGGCCGCGTCCCAGCAGCGCGGCCCGCGGCCGGCGCCAGAGCCCTCCTGTCACGGAAGCGCCGTGACCGCATCAGTCCAGAGGAGGTAGGGACACAACATGCGTCGCTACGAAGTCATGGTCATCCTCGACCCCTCGATCGAGGAACGGGCCGTCGCCCCCTCGCTCGACCAGTTCCTCAGCGTCGTCAAGAACGGCGGCGGCACGGTGGAGAAGGTCGACATCTGGGGTCGCAGGCGGCTGGCCTACGACATCCAGAAGAAGAGCGAGGGCATCTACGCGGTCGTCGACCTGACCGCCGAACCCGCCGTCGTCAAGGAACTGGACCGCCAGCTCAACCTGAGCGAGTCGGTTCTGCGTACCAAGGTCATCCGCCCCGAGGTCCACTGAACACCCTCTTACGGTGGGCCGCCCCGACAGATGGAGCCAGCCCCATGGCAGCAGGCGACACTCAGATAACACTCGTCGGGAACCTCGTCGAGGACCCGAACCTGCGCTTCACCCCTAGCGGACAGGCGGTGGCGACCTTCCGCGTCGCCTCCACGCCGCGCTTTTACGACCGGCAGAGCGGGGAGTGGAAGGACGGCGAAGCCCTCTTCCTGACCTGCAATGTCTGGCGGCAGGCGGCCGAGAACGTGGCCGAGAGCCTGACCCGCGGCATGCGGGTGATCGTGCAGGGTCGCCTGAGGCAGCGGTCGTATGAGACCCGTGAGGGCGAAAGGCGCACCGTCTACGAGGTGGAGGTCGACGAGGTCGGCCCGTCGCTGCGCAACGCCACCGCCAAGGTCAACAAGACCCAGCGGCAGGGCGGCGGCTTCGGCGGCGGCGGGGGCTTTGACTCCGGGGGCGGCTTCGGCGGAGCTCCCGCCGGTGCCGGCGCTCCGGGAGGAGCGCCCGCCGACCCCTGGGCCACCGGCGGCGGTTTTTCCGACGACCCTCCGTTCTAGGCGAGCGCCCGCTGGTCCTGGGCGCGGCCCGGCCGGCCGCCGTCGCAGGACCGGGCGCCGCGAAAGCGGGCTCGCTTTCGTCCGGGTGAGAGCGAGCCGAACGTTCCGCCTTCGGGCGGGACGAGAACCAAGGCCCTCCGGCCGTGGGTCGGCCCGTGAACGGGTCGGCGTGCGGCCTTGCAAGAGGGGTCACTGACCGACAGACCATTCCCGCGCAAGCGGGGCTCTCGAACAGGAGCACCACGATGGCCAAGTCACCGCCGCGCAAGCCCAAGAAGAAGGTTTGCGTGTTCTGCCAGGAGAAGATCTCCTACGTCGACTACAAGGACACCGGCCTGCTGCGCAAGTTCATCTCCGACCGCGGCAAGATCCGTGCCCGCCGGGTGACCGGTAACTGCACCCAGCACCAGCGGGACGTCGCCACCGCGATCAAGAACGCCCGTGAGATGGCGCTGCTGCCCTACACCAGCACCGCGCGCTGAGGGGAGGACGTTCGATGAAGCTCATTCTCACTCAGCAGGTCAGCGGGCTCGGTGAGCCGGGCGACGTGGTCGAGGTCAAGGACGGCTACGGGCGCAACTACCTGGTGCCCCGCGGGCTGGCGATCCGCTGGACCCGCGGCGCCCAGCGGGAGGTCGACGCGATCAAGAAGGCCCGCGCGGCCCGTGAGATCGCCACTTTGGAGCAGGCCCGCGAGGTCGCCGAGCAGCTCGGCTCCCTGAAGGTGGTGCTGCGCAGCCGGGCCGGCTCCGGCGGCCGGCTGTTCGGCTCGGTGACCGCCGCCGACATCGTCGAGGCCGTCAAGGGCGCCGGGGGTCCGGAGCTGGACAAGCGCCGCATCGAGATCCGCAACCCCATCAAGACGCTCGGGGCCCACAAGGTCACCGTCCGGCTGCACCCCGAGGTCAGCGCCACCATCGACCTCAACGTGGCCGCCGCCTGAGGCACGCCGCACGGCAGGCCCGCTCGCAGACCGCTAAGCGGCCGGGACCTTCCGGATGCGCCGGGGAGAGGCATCACTCCCCAAGCTCCCGGAGGGCTCCCGGCCGTTTTGCGTGCATCGCGCGACCATGACCTGCCAGGCCTTGGAGACTTTGCCGGAGAACGGCTCGGGGTCTCCGCCGAGACGGCGCACTCGGGGAGCCGGCCTTCATCGCACCGAGGTCAACGATCGGCGCCGTCGAGATGCGGTGATGGGGCAGGAGGTGCGCGGACGTGGCGCCGCCGGTTTCGGGCGCCGGCGTCCGCCGGCCGGTCCCGGCGTGCCGCTGCCCGAAAGCGGTGGGGCTCAAGTGGGCGTTCCTTTTCGCTGAGAAACCTCGCCGATCTTTTCACCGGGCGACCGCAAGCGCCGACGGCAAAGCCCTGACGCCGCCCGGAGCTGCGACGTCCCTGACGGCCGGGCTGCTGCATACGAGCCGTGGGGCGGCGTGTTGAAAGATTCTCTGAGGAAACCCCGTCAAGCTCCTTTTGGATTCTGCGTGCGGGCTTTGCAGAGCCGAGGCCGAGCTGACGGAAACCCTTCGGAGAAAGTCACGGAAGCGGTGCCGGACCAGGTGGTTCACCGATGCTCCGTTGACCATTGGAGAGGGCGGTGAAAAACATTTGGCGGTGAGATCGAGTTGGAGGAATTTCAGCTGCCGATGTGCTGAGAGTGCAGCGTTCGAAATCCGGTTCCTGCCGTCGGTAATGGATGTCCGTTGTCCGTCAAGAGTCGGCGTAGACGCTTCGGCGGCATCCTTCCGGTCGCTACCTTCCGTAGCCGGATCGTGCGGCGGAAGGGGGACTTGTGACCGCATGTTCGCAGGGCTGGATCAGCCGCCGGACGTTTTTGAGCAGCGCGGCGGGGACCGGGCTGATCATGGCGTTTCCGCTGGTCGATCAGGCCGAGGCGGCGGAGCGGGGAGGCGGGGACACCCGGCGGCTGCTTCGCGTGCACGCCCGTGAACAGTGGGACGCCAGGCCGCCGCGGCAGCGGGCGCAGATTCTCAACCGGCCCCCGAACCGCATCGTCATTCATCACACGGCGACCGCCAACACCAAGGACTATTCACTGGAGCATGCATACCGCTTGTCGCGCCTGCTGCAGCGATTCCACATGGAACGCAACGGCTGGGACGACATCGGGGAACAGCTCACGATCAGCAGAGGCGGTCATGTGATGGAGGGGCGCAACCACACCCTGGCGGCCATCAAATCCGGCCGTCATGTGGTGGGCGCCCAGGTACGTGGCCACAACCACCACACCATCGGCATCGAGAGCGAAGGCACCTACTCCAACGCCCCGATCCCGGCGCCGCTGTGGTATTCGCTGGTGGACACATGCGTGTGGCTGTGCCACGCCTATGATCTCAACCCTTTCCTCGCGATTCGGGGCCATCGCGACTTCAATGCCACCGAATGCCCGGGCGATGTCCTGTACGCGGCGCTGCCCTACCTCCGCAAGGAGGTCGCCCGCCGTCTGCGGCGGCTGAACAAGTGGCTGCCGGCGCACGGCACCCGCCCCATCAGGCCGAACATCAAGGTCCCGGCGTTCCCGAAGCCGCCGCCACCGCCGAAGCCGCCGAAGATCCCCATCGTGGGCCGGACGAAGAACCGCACCGGCCGATGACCTCCTGACCGCGCGGCTTCACCGCCTGGTCCGGCGAGAGGCCCGAGTGAGGCGTTCCCGGCGATTCGGTGCCTTGGAGGACGGCGAGAGGGCCGAGGCCAGAGCGAGGTCCCTGGTGGGGTGCGGCAGGACGTCACCGGGCCGTACCGCTCACGGCCAGAGATGGGGAGAGAAGACGGCTGGGCCCGGCCGGTCGCGCCACGGCCCTGGCCGGGGGTGTCACGGTGCGAGGCGGGGTTCACTGAGAAAACTTCAGGGGGCTGCAGCGTTCTGCTGAGGGCGGTCTTTTCAGCGTGCGGCTTCGAGCGCCGGGGGCGGAAGGGCTTGGCGGCGCCCGGCGCTGTGATGAGCCTTTCCGGCCTGTGGTCTTGGAGGGCCGGGACGGGAGCCCTGAGGTCGGGACGCCGCAGCTCACGGCGTCGTCCCCGACCGCGGTGCCCCGTCCCGGCCCTCCGGGGAACGAGGTGGTGAAAGGCTCAGCGGACGGATCGGATCAGCACTCCGCAGGGGTGTAGCGGGTCCGGCGACGGGCGATTTCGGGGTCGATCCCCTCTACCAGCGACCAGATCCCGGCGACCCGCTCGGCCAGCGTCTCAGGTGGCAGGCCGACCAGCCCTTCGGTCGCCAGCTCGTCGATCGCCTGGGCCAGCCGGGCCAGCCGTTCACCCTTGTTGGAACACATGTTCGAATCTTAGCGGAGCCCGCTCGTTGTTCGAGCATATTTTCGAAAAGCTGTCACCAGGGTCACGCCGGTCAGCCGCGCACCGCACCGGTCACCAGCCACGCCTCGCCGCGCGCCCGCAGGCCGAGCGTGACCAGCCGGGTGAGCATCCACAGCCCGAGCGCCGTCCACAGGCCCGTCAGCCCGGTCTCCAGCCGGTAGGCCGCCAGCGCGGCCGGCAGGAACACCGCCGTCGCCAGGGCGGTGGTGGCCGCCAGGTACCGCATGTCGCCGGCGCCGATCAGCACCCCGTCCAGGACGAACACCACCCCGGCGACCGGCTGCAGCGCCGCCACCGCCAGCAGCGCCGCCAGCAGCGCCGAGCGCACCCCCTCATCGGAGGTGAACAGCGCCGGCAGGTACGGCCGCGCCGCCAGCACCGCCACGGCGAAGAACAGCCCGCTGAGCACTCCCCACTCCACCATGCGCCGGGTGGCCGCGCGCGCCCCGGCCGCGTCCCCGGCGCCCAGGTAGCGCCCGGTGATGGCCTGCCCGGCGATGGCGATGGCGTCGTGGGTGAACGCCAGCAGCGTCCAGATCTGGAAGCTCACCGGGTAGGCGGCGGTCTCGTCGGTGCCCATCCGGGCGGCCACCGCCGTGCCGGCGATCAGCACCAGGCGCAGCGCCAGCGTCCGGATCAGCAGGTGCACGCCGGAGGAGACGGCGGCGTGCAGTCCCGCCCGCGAGGGCCGCACGGAGGCGCCGTGCCGCCGGGCCCCGCGCAGCACCACGGCCGCGTACACCGCGGCCCCGCCGGTCTGCGCGATCACCGTCCCCCAGGCCGAGCCCGCGATCCCCCAGCCCAGGACGAGGACGAAGACGGCGTTCAGGACGAGGTTGAGGGCGAAGGAGCCGACCGAGACGTAAAGCGGTGTGCGGGCGTCCTGCAGCCCGCGCAGCACCCCGGTGCCGGCCAGGATCACCAGCATCGCGGGGATGCCCAGCAGGCTGATGCGCAGGTAGGTCTCGGCGTGCGGGGCGACCTCGGCGTTGGCGCCGAACGCCGCGACGATCCGGCCGGTGAGCGGCAGGCCCGCGGCGACGATCGCGCCGCCGAGCGCCAGCGCCAGCCACATGCCGTCGATGCCCTGCCGCAGCGCCGCCCGCAGATCGCCGGCGCCGACCCGCCTGGCCACGGCGGCGGTGGTGCCGTAGGCCAGGAACACGAACACATAGACCAGCGCGGCCAGGGCCTGCCCGGCGACGCCGAGCCCGCCCAGCGGCGCCGGGCCGAGGCGGCCGACGATCGCGCTGTCGGCCAGCAGGAACAGCGGCTCGGCCACCAGAGCGCCGAAGGCGGGGACGGCCAGACGCCAGATCTCGCGGTCGTGGGGGTGGCGCAGGGGAGGGCGGATGCGCCAGGCGGCGGGAAGGGGCATGACGAAGATCGAGACTACCCACCCGGGTAATGACCGTAACCCCTGCTGGAACCTTACTCGATCTTGCTGCCGGCCGGATCGGGCGCCTTGATCGCCCACAGCGGCCAACTTTTCTTCCCCCACAGCCGGTGGACAACGTCTTCGCAGCTCAGAGCGGGTGTCCTCGGTGAAGGAGAGGCTTTCTCCCCAACGTTGTCCACAGGTCGTGCACACAGCTCCCGGCGTGTTTGCACAACTCATCCACAGGGTTATCCACAGGAGGCTTTGCATGCCCTCCGACCCCGCCCGCAAAATGTCATACCCGTCGGTTAGACCCGTCAGTGGGACGGCGAGGCCGGCCGTCGCATCCACGGACGGACGGTTCGTGCGGGGACGAAGAGACGGGGTGGAACCGTGAGCGTGACCGAACTCGGGTCTCACGAACGGGAGTTCGAGCGCACCCCACCCCACGACCTGGCCGCCGAACAGTCGGTGCTCGGCGGCATGCTGCTATCGGCCAACGCCATCGCCGAGGTCGTGGAGATCCTGCGCCCGAGCGACTTCTACCGGCCGGCGCACCAGATCCTCTTCGACACCATCCTGGAGCTGTACGGACGAGGTGAGCCGGCCGACGCCGTCACCGTGGTCGCCGAGCTGACCAGGCGCGGCGAGATCAACCGGGTGGGCGGCGCGCCTTACCTGCACACCTTGATGGCGACCGTGCCGACCGCCGCCAACGCCGCCTACTACGCCAAGATCGTCCGAGAGCGGGCGGTGCTGCGCAAGCTGGTGGAGGTCGGCACCCGGATCGTGCAGCTCGGCTACTCCTCCGACGGCGCCGACGCCGACGAGATCCTCGACCGCGCCCAGGCCGAGGTGCTCGCCATCGCCGACAACCGCAGCGGCGAGGACTACCTGCCGCTCAGCGAGATCATGCCCGGCGCCCTGGACGAGATCGAGGCCATCGGCAGCCGCGGCGGCCAGATGACCGGGGTGCCCACCGGGTTCGCCGACCTGGACGCGCTGACCAACGGCCTGCACCCCGGGCAGATGATCATCATCGCCGCCCGGCCCGCCATCGGGAAGGCGCTCGCCCTGGACACTCCGCTGCCCACCCCGGACGGCTGGACGACCATGGGGCGGGTCAAGGTCGGCGACTACCTGCTGGGAGCGGACGGGAAACCCACCAGGGTCGTCGCCGCGACCGAGGTCATGACCGGCCGCCCCTGCTATGAGGTGGAGTTCTCCGACGGCGAGGTCATCGTCGCCGACGCCTGGCACCAGTGGCTGACCGTCGCCCGCGACGACCGCACGGCCGCGGCGGAACGTTCCGCCGCGGGGCGGGGGGCGTGCGCCCTCGGCGCCCGGGAGGACGCTCACAGGGGTTTGCCCGCGGCACTGCGCCGCGCACCCGAGCGCCGCCCCGCCGCGGCGCTCGGCCTCGGCCCGCACCGAGGGGTGGTGCGCGTCCCGGTCCGGGCCGGTGGGAGGCACGGCCGCGCCGAAGCGGAGCTGGTGCTCATGGACGAGGCCCATCTCTGGTTTCCAGCGCCGGGGGCCGTGTTCTCCCGCTGTGTGTCGGCCCTGACGAGGGACGAACTGCGGCACGGCCGCCGGGCCCCCGGCCGGGTGTCCCGTTCTTCCGTCCGCCGGGGCGGGTCGGTTGCGATCAGGACCACCGAGGAGATCGCCCGGACGCTCCGGGACGCCCAGGGCCGCCCCAATCACGCGGTGACGGTCGCGGCGCCGTTCGACCTGCCGCACGCCGACCTTCCCCTCGACCCGTACCGGCTGGGCGTCCTGCTGAGCCGGCGCCACGCCGGGGACCGCACCCGCCCCGGAAGCCGCGAGCCGTTCGCCCCGGACGGCCGTACCGATCTGCCGGGGTCCCGCCCCGGGCGGCGGGGGGACGCCGGCTCCGTCCCTGGCGTATCCGAGCGGCCCCTAGGGAGGGACCGGGCCGAGGAGGACATCCCTGCCGCTCGCCTGCGCGCCGCTGAGCGGCGGCGTCGCGCGCTGCCGGCCAGCGCCCCGGAGGCGTGCTCCGGCGGCGGCCTGGTCGGTTTCGGGCGGCGGGAACCCGGCCTGCCGGGGGCCTGCCCCGAGCGGCGAGAGAACGCCGCCGATCCCGGTGCGTCCACCCGGCCCTTTGAGAAGGACTGGGTGGAAGAGGGCCGCATCCCTGCCGCCTATCTGCGCGCCGCTGAGCGGCAGCGTCGCGCGCTGCTGGCCGGTCTGCTGGCCGGTGCCCCGGAGGCGGGCTCCGGCGACGGCCTGGCCCGTTTCACGACGGCGAACCGCCCGCTGGCCGAGGACGTCCGGGAACTGGTGATCAGCCTGGGCCACCGGGCCGCGCTGCACAGCCGGGGTGAGGGGGCCGCGCTCCGCCACGTGGTGAGCTTCGCCCCGGCCGCCGCCGAGCCCGGCGGGCCGCGCCGGCCGCAGGTGCGCCGCATCGTGGACGTGCGGCCCGTGCCGAGCGTGCCGGTGCGCTGCGTCCAGGTGGACAACGCCGACCACATGTACCTGGCGGGCCGCTCCTGCGTGCCCACCCACAACTCGACGCTGGCGCTGGACTTCGCCCGGGCGGCCTCGATCAAGCACGGGCTCACCTCGGCGTTCTTCAGCCTGGAGATGGGGCGCAACGAGATCACCATGCGCCTGCTGTCGGCCGAGGCGCGGGTGGCGCTGCACGCCATGCGCTCGGGCACCATGCAGGACGAGGACTGGACGCGCCTGGCCCGCCGGATGAGCGAGGTGGCCGAGGCCCCCTTGTTCATCGACGACTCGCCGAACATGACGATGATGGAGATCCGGGCCAAGTGCCGCCGCCTCAAGCAGCAGCACGACCTGCGCCTGGTCATCATCGACTACCTGCAGCTGATGACCTCCAACAAGCGGGTGGAGAGCCGCCAGGTGGAGGTGTCGGAGTTCTCCCGCTCCCTGAAGCTGCTGGCCAAGGAGCTGCAGGTCCCGGTGGTCGCGCTGTCCCAGCTCAACCGCGGCCCCGAGCAGCGCACCGACAAAAAACCGATGATCTCCGACCTGCGCGAGTCGGGGTCCATCGAGCAGGACGCGGACGTGGTGATCCTGCTGCACCGCGAGGACGCCTACGAGAAGGAGTCCCCGCGGGCCGGCGAGGCCGACCTGATCGTGGCCAAGCACCGCAACGGCCCCACCGCCACCGTGACCGTCGCCTTCCAGGGCCACTACAGCCGCTTCGTCGACATGGCCCAGTGAGATGGAAAGCGAGGCGGAAAACGAACGGGCCCCGGCCTGACGATGCAGGCGGGGCCCGTTCGGACAGCGGTGGTGGTGGGATTTGAACCCACGGATGAGTTGCCCCATCACACGCTTTCGAGGCGTGCGCCCTCGGCCGCTAGGCGACACCACCGTCGCGAAGCCTACCCGACTCTGCGGCGAGCGATGAAATCCTTATCGGGTTCTGCGGCGGGCGAAGAACTCCGTCAGCACGGCTCCGCACTCGTCGGCGAGGACTTCGGCGATGACCTCCGGCCGGTGGTTGAGACGACGATCACGTACCACGTCCCACAGGGAGCCCACGGCGCCGGCCTTCGGGTCGACGGCGCCGTAGACGATGCGGTCCACCCGCGCCAGCACGGCGGCGCCCGCGCACATGGTGCACGGCTCCAGGGTGACGACGAGGGTGCAGCCTTCCAGCCGCCAGCTCCCCAGCCGGGCCGCGGCCGAGCGCAGCGCCACGACCTCGGCGTGCGCGGTGGGGTCGGCGGTCTGCTCCCGCTCGTTGCGCCCGGTGGCGATGACCCGGCCGCCGGAGTCCAAGATGACGGCGCCCACCGGGACGTCCCCGCTCTCCATGGCGAGGCGGGCCTGGTCGAGCGCCAGCCGCATCGGCGGGGCGAACTCGGCGAGGATGGGGTCGCGTGCCTTAGAAGGCTGTGCCGGAGTGGGTGCGTGCATGGGGTCGCTCGTCGAGAGATCCGGGCGGGTGAACACCGATCGTAGGGGCGCAGGCGCCGCGTCCCGGAGGGGTCAGGCCCGCAGGTTGTCGAAATCGTCGCCGAAGCCGGCCTGTTCGGCGATCTCCAGCAGGGCGTCCGCGGGCAGCGCCCGCTCGGCGAGCTCGCCGAGCCGCTCGGCGGACACCCCCAGATCCGCCAGCAGGCCCGCCTCGCCGCCCGCCTCGCCCTCGGCGACCTCCCCGATCAGCTGGGAGAACAGCGCCGCCACTCCCTCGTCGCGGGCGGCCGACAAAAAGGCCCGCACCTCGCCTTCGTCGTCGAGCCGGGCGACGGCGAACCACTCGTCGTCCGCCTCGGCCAGCAGCAGCACCGGATCGCCCAGCGCCTCCATGGCGGCCTCGCGCATCAGGTCGGCGAGATCGTCGACGCCGGTCACCTCCTCCAGGGTGGTCTCGTCGCCGATCCAGCCCTGCGGGGTTCGCGCGAAGACCGCAGCGAAGTACGACATCCATTCATTCTGACCCCTCCTCTCAGAAAGAGGGAGGGCCCCGGCTCCCACCGTCCGGTGACGTTCTCCCAGCGCAGAAGGAGGACTTCACGCGGGGCGGGAGCCGGGATCACCCCAGGGTGTCCAGGGCCCGGTCGAACGCCTGGCCGAAGCCGAGGCGTTTGGCGATGTCGGCCAGCATCTCGTCGGGGTAGCGGTCCAGGTCCCCGGAGATGGCGCCGAGCTCCATCTCATCCAGCCCCAGGTCGACGAAGATGGACATGTCGCCGACCGGCAGCACCTGGTCCAGCTCCTCGTCCTCGGGGACGGGGATGTCCAGGTACTCCAGGACTTGCCGGGCCAGCGGCCAGTCCACCGAGGCCGTCACATCCGACAGGAACAGCATCACCTCATCGCCCAGCACCCGGATGGCGACGAAGAAGTCGTCGCCGACCGCGACCAGCCCGATGGTGCCGCCTATGCTGGGCTGTTGGCGTAGGGCATGGATCAGTCCATGCAGATCCCGGGTGAGAGCAACCGGGAGAACTTCGGCTTCCCAGCAGTCGTCTTCGCGATACACCACGACGGCGAAATCCGTCGCGTCAATATCCGTCATCATCACCCCACCGGCGCGGTACCTGCCTCGGCATGTTCGCAGATGCTGCACGCGCATGCGCACCCACCGGCAAAACTTGCAGGAAAGCACAGGTTCCGCGTGACGAACGGCACTCGGCCCGTGTATGCGGGCCCCCGCCCGCATGCACGGCGGTGAACGCGTCCGGCTCTGCGGCGGTCGCGGTGGACGCGTCGGCGCGGGCGGACGGGACCGGGCGGAGGCGGACGGACCCACCGGACTTTTCCGGCACGGGGTCTTGGGGCGCCGCAGACGGAGGCCTCGACGGTGCCCGGTGCTGCGACCTCCCACGTCACGGCGTCGTCTCCGACTGCGGGCCGGCGAAGACGGGGTGCTGCAGAAGGCTCAGTGCAGCCGGAAGGTCCGGCGGCGCAGGACGGCATGGATACGGGCCCGGCGGGAACGGTGCGGCGTCACCCGCCGCCGCAGCTCTCGGGCCTCGGCCAGCTCACGCAGGAAGACGGCACGCCTGCGCAGTCGATCCCGCACCTCCTCGGGGGTCGGCTCCTCATTGCGCTCTGTGCTCATTCTCTGGTCATTCCCCGGTCAACCTCCTCCATACCGTGCATATCACCCCCGATGTGTGCGGGGGATACCGTGA
Source organism: Thermomonospora sp. CIF 1 (assembly GCF_001896795.1). NCBI lineage: Bacteria > Bacillati > Actinomycetota > Actinomycetes > Streptosporangiales > Thermomonosporaceae > Thermomonospora > Thermomonospora sp. CIF 1. The sequence continues at coordinate 78,303 of NZ_MOYN02000027.1, read as the reverse complement.
TCCCCATGAAGATCCTGGCCGTCGACCATCCGCTGGTCGCCCACAAGCTGACCGTGCTGCGGGACGTGAACACCGACTCGCCGACGTTCCGCCGGTTGGCCGAGGAACTCGTCATGCTGCTGGCCTATGAGGCCACCCGGGACGTGCGGGTGGCCGAGACCACCGTGCGGACCCCGCTGGCGGACGCCCCGGGCGTGCAGCTGGCCGGGCCCAAGCCGCTGGTGGTGCCGATCCTGCGGGCCGGGCTGGGCATGCTGGACGGGATGACCCGGCTGCTGCCCACCGCCGAGGTCGGTTTCCTCGGCATGGTCAGGGACGAGGGCACCCTGCTGGCCGAGACCTACGCCACCCGGCTGCCGGAGGACCTGTCGGGGCGGCAGTGCTATGTGCTGGACCCGATGCTGGCCACCGGCGGCACCCTGGCCGCCGCCGTCAAGCTGCTGCTGGGGCGCGGCGCCACCGATGTGACGGCGGTGTGCCTGCTGGCCGCCCCGGAGGGCCTGAAACATCTGGAGGAGGCGTTCGCCGGCACTCAGGTGCCGCTTCGGGTGGTCACCGCGGCGATCGACTCGCACCTGAATGAGAAGGGATTCATCGTGCCGGGATTGGGCGACGCCGGGGATCGGCTGTACGGAGTGGTGTGATTCTGCGGCCGCATGGGCCGTTGCCGAGCCTCTGAAAATGGTTTGGTCCGTCTATCGGACGGGTTGGGGCGGCGTTCGATCTTCCATCCTCGCGTCATGACTGTGGCCGGTCCTGGTGTCCACGGCGGCGACGGGCTTTCGCCGCAAGGCCGCCGCGGGCAATAGTCGATTACGGAGCGTTGTTTTTCGCTCTTCTCCGTCATCAAAGCGAGCGGAGAACCGGACGGCGTGAGCGAGGTGCTGGGATCGGCATGACTTACCACAACGACGGCGACCTGCCCGGTTACCGGGAAGTCGGCGAGCGGCTGGCCAAAGAGTTCACCGGAGTCCACGACGCGGCCACCGTGACGCGGTGCGTCACGGCCGCCCGGCACGGCGCCCAGGACGTCACCGGCTCGGCGCCCCCCGATTTGGTGGAGCGGATCGCCCGCAAGCATCTGCAGGTCCTGGCCATCGTGGCCGCCGAGAAGAAGCGCCAGGTCGCCACGGGCGCCACCGCCGACCTTGGGGCCGGTGAAGGACCCGCCCAAAGCCAGGGGTAACGCCGCCTGGGAAAAGCGAGGTGAACCGCTCGGGCGAGTGTCTTTGCCGTGGGTGGCCGCTGATGTAAGACTGACTTGGGGTCAGTGGGTCACCGTGCTCGGGGAGGCAGTTGTGCCCACCAGGAAAAGCGCCACGGGGGCTGATGCGGTCTTTGCGGCCTTCCGTTCCGTGACAGCGGCCGATGCACAGACCGGCTCGCCGGTCCCGTCCGGGAACGGTGCGGCATGAGGCTCGTCACACCCGGTGACTCGGCGCCGGCCTCGGTCAACAAGTATCTGCTGCCCCACGAAAGCCAGGTCATCACCGTGCGGCGGCACCCGGCCGTGCTGATGACGCCGGTGGGCCTGGTGCTGGGCGGGTTGATCGTCGCCGGGGTGCTCAGCAACGTCGTCGGCGAGGGCCAGTCGCTGAACTGGATCTGGTGGGGCTGGCTGCTGCTGCTCGGCTGGTTCGTGTGGAAGGTGGCCGAGTGGTCGGTGGACTACTTCGTGATCACCAATGAGCGGATGATCCACACCAGCGGGCTGATCACCCGCAAGGTCGGCATGATGCCGCTGGGCAAGGTGACCGACATGAGCTTTGAGCGGTCGCTGATGGGGCGGCTGCTGGGCTATGGGGCGTTCGTGCTGGAGTCGGCCGGCCAGGACCAGGCGCTGAGCACGGTGGACTACCTGCCCTATCCCGAGCAGCTCTACTTGGAGGTCTGCGAGATGATCTTCCCCAACAAGAACGCCTCCGCCGACGACTGACCGGCGCGCGGTGCGGCGGGTGAGCCGGATGGGAGCGGTGGGAGGCTTGGGGAAAGAGGTCGCCAATGCGGCCGAACGGCAATCTTGTCGCTGTTGCTTGGGTTACTCTCGATGTGCGGCAGCCTGCAACATGCAATCATGTCGGCACCCCTGCCTCCTGATTACTTCCGCTAAGTGAGTTCACATGCCGGGTCCAGGCAACGTCGGCGAACGAGTCCGCAACCTGCGGCTGACCAGACGCATGTCGCAAGCTCAGCTCGCCGGCCATGATCTTTCCGACAGCTACATCTCGCTGATCGAGTCGGGCAAGCGCACTCCCACGCCCGCGGTGCTGCGGCTGCTGGCCGAGCGCCTGGGCTGCACCGCCGAGTATCTGGCCGAGGGCATCGAGCCGGAACAGCGCGCCCATCTGGAAGTCCGGGAACGGTACGCCCGGCTGGCCCTGAACGCCGGTGACGCCCCCGCCGCGCTGGCCGGGTTCGACGAGGTGATCTCCGGCAGCGACGATCCGGAGCTGACCGTGCGGGCCCGCTGGGGCCGCGCCCAGGCCCTGGAGGCGCTGGGGCGCCTGGAGGAGGCCATCGCCATCTTCGAGGAGCTGCGCGAGCAGGCCGAACGGGACCCCGGCCGCAGCAGCGCGCTGCCCGCCCTGGTGGCGCTGGCCCGCTGCTACCACGCCGTCGGCGACCTGGGGCAGGCCATCACGCTGGGCGAGCGGGTGCTGGCCCGGCTGCAGGAGCTGGGACTGACCGTCGGGGAGGAGCACACCGAGGTCGGCCGGGTGCTGCTGCTGGCCTACGTCGACCGTTCCGACCCCGAACGCGCCCACCGGCTGGGCCGCGAGGTGCTGGCCATCGGCTCCCCCGCCGAGGTGTCGCTGACCGACGCCTACCGGCGGGCCAGCGTGCAGGCGCTGGAGCGGGGCGCGGTCGGCGACGCCCTCCACCTGGCCGAACAGGCGCTGGCCGCCCAGGACGAGGGCGCCCGCGCCCGCGCGCAGGCCCGGCTGCACGTGGCCGCCGCCCGGGCGCTGCTGCGCGGCGTGCCGCCGTTCGGGGACGCGCCGCACCCGGCGGCCGAGGCGATGGAGCTGCTCCGCGGCGCCGTCCGGGACCTGCACGGGGCGGAGGCGGTCGACTGCGCCATCGAGACCGCGCGGGCGCTGGTGCTGCTCGGCGAGCCCGACAAGGCCATCGAGGCGGTGGAACGGGAGCTGGCCGCCGAGGCGGGCGCCACCTCGGCCGCATCCGCGCAGTCGAACGGCCGGGTCGAGCCCGGTCACGGGGAAGACGACCGGGCGCAGAGCCGTCCCGCCGACATCGGGGCCGGGGCGCGCGCCCTGCAGCTCATCCAGGCCAGGCTGATCATCGCCCGGGCCAGGCTGGCGCAGGACGCCCGGGAGGCCGCGCTGGAGGTGCTGCGGGACGTCGCCGGGCGGCTGGAGCGGCTGGACCGCACCGGCCGGGAACGCCCGGTCGCCCACCTGCTGCGGGAGCTCGGCGAGCTGTTCGAGGCCGCCGGAGACGCCGGCGGGGCCACCACCGCCTACCGCCGGGCCCTGGAGGCGGCCGGACTGCGTCCCTCCTTTCGCCACCAGCCGGTCCTCAACGGGGAGGTGACCTCCGACGCCGGCCTGTCCACCGCCTGAGCCGGCCGTCCGGTCAGCCCGCGGTGACCAGGGCGACGCCCGCGACCGCGACGACCAGGCCCAGGTGCTGCACGGCCCGTAGGCGTTCGCTGTAGACCAGCCTGGCGAGCAGCACGGTGATCGCCGGATAGAGCGAGGTGAGGACCGCCACCAGGCTGAGCAGGCCCCGGCCGGCGGCCACGAAGTACAGGGCGTTGGCCAGGGCGTCCAGCACGCCGGAGAAGGCGGCCAGGGCGAGCGTCGAGCCGGTCATGCCCCAGGGCAGCCGGCGTTCCCGGGCGCCGGCGAGCGCTGCCGGCCCGCCGGTGTGCCCGAGCTCCTGGCGGGGGCGTGTCCTTGCGGCCTTCTCCCGTTTCGAGGCGGGCGGTTCGCCGGGCTGCGGATCCGCCCCCGGCGGGGAGCCGAACGCGCGGGCGCGGTGGATCCGGCGGGCGGCGACCGCGGCGAGGACGACGCACAGACCCGCCAGGCGGGCCGCCGTCGTCGGCCACAGCCCGCCTCCGTCGCCCGCCCGGTGCAGCAGGACGAAGAACATCCCGAAGGCCGCCCCGGACAGCAGGCCCAGGGCGGGGCCGCTGCCGGCCATCCGCCGCAGCCCGGCCGGCCCGGAGGCGGGGGAGGTGGGCCGAGCGGCCGGCTGCGCGGACTGTTCCATGCTGACCAGGCCGATGGCGATCACGCACAGCACGACGCCGGCCAGCACCGCGGGATCCAGATGTTCCCCGTGAAACGTCCCCACGATGACCGGCAGCACCGCCGCGGCCAGCGCCGAGACCGGGGCCACCACGCTCATCGGCCCTTGGGCCAGCGCGCGGTAGAAGGCGATCAGGCCGGCGCCCCCGGCCAGCCCGGCGGCCGAGCCCCACAGCAGGCCCGGCCGGGTGGGCGCCTCGCCGGCCGCCAGCGAGGCGGCCACCAGGCACACGATCCCCGCCGGGAAGCTGATCAGCAGCACCCGCAGCACGGCGAGCCGGCGGGAGGCCGCCCCGCCCATGAAGTCGGCGACGCCGTAGGCGATCGCGGCGGACAGGGCGAGCAGGGTCACCATCAGGCCGCCCCGATCAGCCTGGTGCGGATCCGCACCCCGGGGGTGATCGTGCGCAGCCGGCCGGCCAGGTCGTCGGCGGCCTCCTGCAGCCGCTGCAGCGGGTAGGGCTCCAGCCGTTCCAGCAGGAACAGCGCGTTTTGCGTGGTCTCGGTGATGTGGGTGCGCACGCACTGCCGCCAGTTCCAGCGTCGGCAGGTGACCCCCAGGTCGTCCCGCCAGACCACCTCGCCGGGCTCGGGGTGCTCCACCACGGGCTCGCCGCCCGCCCTGGTCTCGAAGTCCTCATCGCCTTGCGCCCGCACCAGCCGGGCCGTGCCCCGGTAGGCGTCGAGGTCCTCGCCGCCGATGGGCAGCGCGTACTCCACGCTCACCGCGTTGTAGGCGTCCACGACCCGGTTGATGGCCGGCAGCCGGTCGGCTCTGCGCAGCAGCGCGTCCACGGAGGGACGGGTGCGCTGCGGCTTGGCGCCGAAATCGCGGTAGGCGTCCCGCCAGGCGAGCACATGGGGGTCCTCCCCGGCCCGGGCCTGCGCGGCCTCGGCGGCGCGCCGTCCCGCCGTGCGCAGCCAGGCGGTCGAGGTGTCGTCGCTGGCGGCGTTGACCAGCCCTTCGGCCGTCATGGCCAGCACGACGAAGTCCGGCCGCAGCTTCTGGACGGCCTCCTCGATCCAGATCTCCGCAAGCATCCGCCCGCTCCTTCGAACTCCCGGTTCCCGGTCATAGTAATGACATGTACGGTTTATCAAAACGACCGACAGCGGGGGCGGCCCCGCCCCTGGGCCGTGCGCGGCCGGGGCGCCTAAAGTGCGGCCTTGTGCGCCGCGTCCCCCCGCAGGCCCGCCGGCCGGGCCGGCGGGTGCGCGGAGTTGCGGGACGAACCGAGGCATGCGGCGAGGAGGAGCGGTGCTTCAGGACGCGCCGAAGGTGAGCGGGAGCGGGCGGTGAACGACCAGTCGACGATCGGTGCGGCCGTGGCGCGGACCGTGCGCTCGCTGCGGGCCGGGCACGGCTGGAGCCTGGACCAGCTGGCCGTGCGCGCCGGGGTGAGCAAAGGCGTGCTGGTCGCCTTGGAGCAGGGCCGGGGCAACCCCAACCTCGGCACCCTCATCCGCATCTCGCAGGCGCTCGGGGTGCCGCTCACCCGCCTGGTCCAGGTGGAGGAGGAACCGGCGGTGCGGGTGTTCCCGCCCGAGCGGCAGGTGGTGCTCTGGCGCGGCCCGGACGGCGGGAGCGGCGTCCTGCTGGCCGGCAGCGAGGCCCGTCCCTCGGTGGAGCTGTGGCGCTGGGAGCTGCGTCCCGGCGAGCCCCGGCACAGCGACCCGCACGCCCCGGGCACCCGCGAGATCCTCTACGTGGAGGAGGGCACGCTCACCGTGACCGTGGACGGGCAGTCCCACCCGGTCGAGGCCGGCAGCGCCGCCCTCTTCGCCGGCGACCGCCCCCACTCCTACTCCAACGAGGGCACGACCGTCTGCCGGTTCGTGCTGACCGTGCTCGACCTGTAGAGCGCCGGAATCCGGGTGGGACGGCCGTCCCGGTGCGGCTGAAGGGCGCCCGTCCCTCACAGCGGAGGAACCGCCTGGAACGACTTCAATGCGTTCAATCGTTGTCACGGTGTGGAGTCGCATATCGGAAACCCGGTCGTGAACGATGACCCCGGCCGATGACCTTTCGCCGCGTCCGGATCGGCCGCCCGCCGACCGGTGGCCGGGCGAGGTCGAGGGCGTCGCGATGTTCCTGGCCGGGGCCGGCGGAGAGCGCCTTCCCGCGGATCGGCGGGCCTCCCCATGGCGGCTGCCGCCACCGCTGCCCGCCGGAAGGCCGTGCGTCCTGTTAGACGTGGCCGCCGCCTCCCCCGAGGAGGTGTGGGTGGTCGGCCGGACCCATGGCCGTCCCCTGGCCGCCTGCTGGAACGGCGCGTCCTGGACGATGCCCTTAGCGCCCCCTCCGGCCGCCGCGCTGATCGGGGCGGGCCTGGAAGGCGTGACCGTCGTGCGCGCCGTCTCCGGTGACGGCGATCCGGCCCCCGGCATGAGCCGTTTCGCCGGGGAAGAGGGACGGGAGGCCTCGCCGCACCCCGGCGGCCCGGCCGAGGTGATCGCAGTGGGAGGCGCCTACGACCGGTTGATCGGCACCGAGATTCCGCTGATCTGGCAGTGGGACGGCGCCGAGTGGACCCAGGTGCCCGCGCCCGTCCTGCCGGACGGCTCCCTGAGCGGGCGACGGGGCCCTGCCGGCGAAGACCGCGATACCGCCGAAGATTACGTGCTGACCGACGTCGCGACGGTCGGCTCCGCCGAAGTGTGGGCGGTCGGGCACGGCTTCCCCGCCCGGGGCGGCGGGCCGGTGGCCCTGCGCCGGCGTGACGGCCGCTGGCGGCCGGTCGCCGGGCTGCCCCGCGTCGCCCAGGGCAAGCTCCTGGCGGTCGGCGGCACCTCGCCGCAGGACGTGTGGGCCGTCGGCGCCGCGGACCGGACCGGGCTGGTCGTCCACTACGACGGCGGCTCCTGGCGGCGGATGCGGGTGCCCGTCACGCGTTTCCCGCTCACCGACGTGGCCGCCGTGGCGCCCGACGATGTGTGGTGCGCCGGCGGCGATGCCGTGTTGCGCTGGAACGGCCGCAGGTGGTTCCGTGTCGAGGTCCCGGTCGCGTCCGCCAACACCGTGACCGCGCTGTCGGCCACGGACGTGTGGGTGGGCGGTGCCCGGGGGGACCTGGCCCATTACGACGGGCACCGCTGGGTCTGCGTGGCCGCCCCGGAGGACCTGCACGATACGGCCGTCTGGTGCGCTTCCACCGCCGGACGCCCCCATCGCGGCGGCATGCCCACCGCCGTCTGGATGGTCGGATCCCGGCGCCTGAACCGGCCCAGGGCCGCGCCCCGGCACTGCAGATTCACCAGTTGGTCCGGCAAGGGCTGAGCGCCCTGCGTCAGCGGACCTTTGGCAACACGTGGCCCGAGGCGCCGGGAGCCTGCTGCTGTGGCGTTCCAGGTCACGGCATCGTCCCCGACTGAGACGTCCCACCTCGACCCGCGGAGACGGCGTGCAGAAAAGACCCGGCGGCCTTGGGGCCGGCTGCGACGGTGTCGGGGCGCAGCGCTCTGACCGATGCGCAAGACCGGTGAACCTTTGCAACGCGCCGTTTCCGCAGCCCAGGACGGAGATATCGCAGCCGGGAAGGAGGACGTCACCTGCGATGGCCCGGTACCGCGCGCATCCGAGGCTCCCGCCTCAGGCACCGGAGAGCACGTGTTGAAAGAGGTTCAGTGAACGCCCGGCCGATTGCGGAGGGAGCCGGGGCGGTCAGCGGGCGTCCAGGTCCAGGACCCGGGCGTGCAGGACGAGCCGCTGGTGGAGGGCGGCGCGCAGCGCCCGGTGCAGCCCGTCCTCCAGGTAGAACTCACCCCGCCAGTGCACGACGTGCGGGAAGAGGTCCCCGTAGAACGTGGAGTCCCGGGACAGCAGCGACTGCAGGTCCAGTTCTCGCTTGGTCGTGATCAGCTGATCCAGCCGGACCTGGCGGGGCGGTATCTTCGCCCAGTCCCGAGACCCCAGACCATGGTCGGGGTAGGGACGTCCGTCACCGACAGCCTTGAAGATCACCCCACGAGTCTACGGGGTCCGACCCGACCCCAAGAAGTGTAGAACTTGCAGCTCAGGGCAGTGATGATCGTGGGTAAATGACTTACCGGACGGCCTTTGCCGCCGTGAGGAAGAAGCGAAGAACGATCCCCGCTGAACTCCGGGCATAGCGCGCCCCTTGAGGCCTTCCCGCTCTGGGAGTCCGAATCGGGCGTTATGTGGCGTTGAGGTTTTCTCGGTGAACCGGTGCCGTCCTGCCCGTGCCCCGGGGCGTGTCGTCGCAGGCCACAGCGTCGCCCCGAACTTCGTTGCGGCATGCGCGATCTGCGAGAAGACCCGGTTCGGAACCCGCGCAAAGCGCCCGGCGGGCACCGCCCAGCAGAACCGGCGCGGACCGCTCACGGGCACGGCGGCCGCCGCCGCGCCACCTGCCGCTGTGAGCCGTGGAATCCCGTGAGCGACCGCGCGCCGGGCGAAAAGGCCCTGCCGCGGGGATGAGGGCCGTTCAGGGGGGGTGCCGGTCATGCGGCCAGGCCGATGGCGTGCTTGGCGGCTGTGAGGGTCGAGGAGGCGAGCCCGGCGGCCCGTTCGGCGCCCCGGCGCAGCACGGCTCCGGCTCCGCCCGGTCGGCGGCCAGTTCGGCATGGCGGGCCTGCAGGGGCTCCAGCAGGGTGATCACGGCGTCTGCGACGTCTCGCTTGAGGGCGCTGTAGGACGAGTAGTGTTCCGCCGGCGCCTGCAAGGTCCCCTTCGCCGAGACAGCCGCCGAGGATCTCCAGCAGCGCCGTCTGCCGGGTGAGGGCGCGCAGCCGCGCCGGGTCGTGCTCGACGGTCAGGGCGTGCAGATCGACCACCGAGAAGATGCACAGGCCGGTGTGCTGGACGGCCACGAAGTGCCGCAGGGCGCCCGGGTAGTTGCCGAGGGTCAGCCGCCCGCTGGGTTTGATGCCGGAGAAGATGACGCGCCGCCGGTGCCGTGTCATGGGTCCGCTCCCTGCGGGTCGGACGTGCCGCCCGGCGGGATCGGCCCACGGACACTTCGGCCGCCCTGACGGGGGCGGCCTGTCTGCGTCAGCCTGCTGCGCGCACGTTCGGGAAGACCGGCCCACCACGCATGGATCCGTGCACGCACGCAAGGGAGCGTGTCCGCCGCGCGAACGCCCGGACAAGAACCCCGGAGGAGGACTCGGCGGCGTCCCGCCGCGGCCGAAGGGGGCACAGGACGCGTGTAGGCCGGCACCCCGTGGGGTGCCGGCCTACACGTTCTGCCTGTTCAGGCGTGGCGGAGGATGCGAGATTCGAACTCGCGAGGCGTTGCCACCAACACGCTTTCCAAGCGTGCGCCCTAGGCCGCTAGGCGAATCCTCCACGGCAAAGCCTACCTGGTTTCGAGCACAGACCTGACATCAATTACGGAAGTGAGCGGCAAGGGCTGGTAGACGTGGGGAAACGTGTCGTCCCCGACCCTCTCGTAGCGGACGTCCAGGCCGGTGGGGTCGATCACCAGCAGCACGAGATCCTCCGGCGCCGCGTCGCGGTAGTACCGGTGCACCACCCCGGCGATCTGCTCTTCGGAGCCGCAGCAGTGGATGAAGCCCTCTTCGGCGAAGGTGCGGCCCCTGGTCGACCCCTCGTAGGGGCCGCCTTCGGCCCGGGCGGCGTCCCACACGGCGCGATCGGCGATATGGAAGATCTCACCCATGGGCCGCCAGCGTAACCACCTCCCGAAAAGCCGCGCCCAGCGCCCGTTCCCGGTGGATTCGCCGGCGGGGGAGCCGGATGAGGGACGGGAGTGGTGCCCAGGGGGAGGCCGGATGACATAGACTCAGGGGTGACCCCTCGCATGGCGTCATCCTGTGAACCTCCCCAGGGCCGGAAGGCAGCAAGGATAAGCAGGCTCTGGCGGGTGTGCGGGGGGTCCTTTCTCTCTCACTGGACGGACCCCCGATGAGCCTGGCTCTGTACCGCAAGTACCGGCCAGCGACGTTCGCCGAGCTGAAGGGGCAGGAGCACGTCGCCGAGCCCTTGCAGCAGGCACTGCGCAACGGCCGCATCAACCACGCCTACCTGTTCAGCGGCCCGCGGGGTTGCGGCAAGACCTCCAGTGCCCGGATCCTGGCCCGCTCGCTCAACTGCGAGCAGGGCCCCACTCCCGACCCGTGCGGCAAGTGCGAATCGTGTGTGGCGCTCGGCCCCGGCGGCAGCGGCCACATCGACGTCATCGAGATCGACGCCGCCTCGCACGGGGGCATCGACGACGCTCGTGACCTGCGGGAACGGGCCTTCTTCGCCCCGGTGTCCGCGCGCTTTAAGGTCTACATCATCGACGAGGCGCACATGGTCACCACCGGCGGCTTCAACGCGCTGCTGAAGCTGGTGGAGGAGCCGCCGCCGCACCTGAAGTTCGTCTTCGCCACCACCGAGCCCGACAAGGTCATCGGGACCATCCGGTCGCGGACCCACCACTACCCGTTCCGGCTGCTGCCGCCGGGGACGCTGCGGGAGCTGGTGGAGGAGGTCCTCCAGAGCGAGGGAGTGCCGTACGAGCCGGCCGCGCTGCCGCTGGTGGTGCGGGCCGGGGCGGGCTCGGCCCGCGACACCCTGTCGATCCTGGACCAGCTGGTGGCCGGCGCCGACGAGTCCGGCATCACCTACGCGCGGGCGGTGTCGCTGTTGGGCTACACCGACTCGGCGCTGCTGAACGAGGTGGTGGACGCGTTCGCGGCCCGCGACGGGGCCGCGGTGTTCGCCGCGATCGACCGGGTGATCGAAAGCGGCCAGGACCCCCGCCGGTTCGCCACGGACCTGCTGGAACGGGTCCGCGACCTGGTGATCTTGGCGAACGTCCCGGAGGCGGGCTCCACCGGACTGCTGGATGTGCCGCCCGACGAGTTGGAGCAGATGCAGCGCCAGGCGTCTGCCATGGGCGCGGCGACGCTGTCGCGGGCGGCGGACCTGCTGCACGCCGGGCTGCGGGAGATGCGCGGGGCGACCTCGCCGCGCCTGGCACTGGAGCTGGTGTGCGCCCGGATCCTGCTGCCGGCCGCCTACCAGGACGAAAGGTCCCTGCTGGCCCGCGTGGAGCAGCTGGAACAGCGGATCGCCCAGGGCGATATCGGCACGGCGGTCACAGGCGGAGCTTCCCCTGCAACCGGTGCGCCGGCCCCGAGCGCCCCTGCGCCGCAAGGGCTGGCCGCGCCTGCTGCCGCACCCGCATGGCCGTCCGCCGAATCGGCGAGCCGGCAAGCTCCTTCCGCATACCCGACTGCTCCTTCCCGACCGCCTGCGCCAGAACCCCCCGCCCAAGGACCGTCCAACCAGAGCGCTGGGGCCTCCCCGGCCCCGGTACAGGCCGTGCCCGCTGCCCCGCGTCCCGGCGGAGCGGGCTGGGGGGCCGCTGCCACCCCCAGTGTGGGTGGCGGGATCCCGGCACCGGGAGCCGAAAACCGTTCTGTGGATAACCGGTGGGGCGCGCCCTCCCCGCCCGCACCGGCGTCGAGCAACGCCCCGGCAGGTGGCGGCCCGGATGTGGCGGCGGTCCGGCAGGCGTGGCCGAACATCGTCGAGGCCGTCAAGAAAAAGAGCAAGGTCGCCTGGACGTCGATCATGTCCGGGGTCCAGCCGGTCTCCCTGGAAGGCAACCTGCTCACCCTCGCCTTCGAGGTCCCCGGCGCCCGCACCAACTTCGTCAACGGCCGCCGGGACACCGTGCTGCGCGAGGTCTTCCGGGAGTTCTTCGGGGTGGACTGGCGAATCGACACCGTGCTGGCCGGTGCCGCCCCGGCCGCCCGCCAGGCGGCGCCCGTGTCACCGGCCCCGTTCACCCGCCCGGCCCCGGCCGCGCCGGCGGCTCCACCCGCTGCGGCGCCCGCGCCCACCCGGCCCGAACCGGTGGCCGGCCCGCCCCAGCCTCCGCCGCCCCCTCCGCCGCCGGACGAGCCGCCTCCGCCCCCGCCCAGCGCACCGTTCGACGAGGTCGATGAGGTCGATCCGGAAGGCGACGCCGACGCCGATGCCGAGGCGGCGCTCACCGGGATGGAGTTGATCAAGCGCGAGCTCGGCGGCCAGATCATCCGCGAGATCGACAACTCCTGATCTGCGGCGGGGTTCTCGAGCCCGTCCCTTTGGGCCGCTGACGCCCCCGGACGAATCTCGTGCCCGGGCCCAAGGCCGCGGTTACGCTGCGGCCCGTGGAGTCTTCGCGGGCATGGGCGGCCGCCGCCATCGCTCGAGTGGAGCAGGACACGGTCGTCACGCCGTTGCGGGAAGTGCCGCTGCCTCCCGAGTGGGGGATCGGGCTGTATCTGAAGGACGAGTCGGCACAGCCCTCGGGCAGCGTCAAGCACAGGCTGCTGGGAGCGGCGTTCGTCCACGCCCTGGCGGCGGGGCAGATCGCCGAGGGGGACACGGTGGTGATGGCCTCGGCGGGACCGGCCGCCAAGGCGGGGGCGTATTTCGCTCGCCTGCTGGGGCTGGATTTCATCGCGGTCGTTCCCCGATCGACCCGGCCCGAGAAGATCGCCGAGATCGAGGCCGCCGGCGGACGCTGCCATCCCCACCACCCGCCCGTCGCGATCTACCGGGAGGCCCGGCGGCTGGCCGCCGACATCGGCGGCCACTACCTGGACCACTTCGCGGTCGCGGCCCACGTCATCGACTGGCGCGGCGAGGCGGGCAACATCGCCGCGGAGATCCTCCGGGGGTGTGCGCGTCCGCCGGAGTGGATCGTGACGGGGGCCGGGACCGGCGCGACGTCCGCGACGATCGGGCGTCATCTGCGCTACCACGGCCACCGGACCCGCCTGGCGGTGGCCGACCCGGAGAACTCCGCGTACTTCCCCGGGTGGGTCAGTGGCGCGTCCGACTACGCCACCGGCATGCCCTCGCGCATCGAGGGCATCGGCCGGCCGCGCATGGAGCCCGGCTTCCTGCCGTCCGTGGTCGATCTGGTCGTGCCGGTCCCGGACGCGGCCGCCGCCGGGGCGCTGGCCCACCTGCGGTCGTTGACCGGGATCACCGCCGGAGGCTCCACCGGAACCTGCCTGTGGGCCGCCTGGCGGCTGATCGACAAGATGCGGACCGAGGGCAGGACGGGCGATGTCGTCGTGGTCATGGGCGACGCCGGCAGGGCCCCCGCCCTGGACGGCACCGCCTATGCGGAGGCCATCGACCGTTTCCTGGCCACCGGCGTCCTTGTCGTCCCCTCATGACCGGTACAGAACGCGCACTGCGGGAAATGCCTGATCTGTGAGGTTCAGGGTGCCCCTGGGGCGGGGAGGGAAGCTCTGGAGAGACCGGGTAGTGCTTTCCGGAGGGCCGGGCGGGCTGTGTCAGGGATTACTTGCATACGACCGGGTGCGGCCCGGAGCCGCCGCTGACCGAGCGATATTGTGAATCGAGTGAGCGCGAGAGACACCGATTGGGACGGCGTCCGGCTGCACGTCGTCACCGGCAAGGGCGGCGTCGGCAAGACGACCGTGGCGGCCGCGCTCGCGCTGGCGCTGGCCGCGGGCGGACGCAACGTCCTGTTGGTGGAGGTCGAGGGCCGCCAGGGCATCGCCCAGCTCTTCGACTGCCCGCCGCTGCCGTACGAGGAGCGCAAGGTCGCCATCGCCCCGGACGGGGGCGATGTGTACGCCCTGGCGGTGGACACCGAAGAGGCGCTCATCGAGTACCTGGAGATGTTCTACAACCTCAAGCGCGCCGGGAAGGCGATGAGCCGCCTTGGCGTGGTCGACTTCGTCACCACGATCGCCCCGGGCCTGCGCGATGTCATCTTGACCGGCAAGACGAGCGAGGCCGTGCGCCGCAAGCGGCCCGACGGCTCGTTCGTCTACGACGCGGTGGTGATGGACGCCCCGCCGACCGGGCGGATCACCAAGTTCCTCAACGTCAGCGAGGAGGTCTCCGGGCTGGCCAAGGTCGGGCCGGTGCGCAACCACGCCGACATGGTGATGCGGGTGGTGCGCAGCCCCGAGACGGCGGTGCACTTTGTGACGCTCCTGGAGGAGATGCCGGTCCAGGAGACCCTGGACGGCATCCAGGAGCTGAAGGACGTGGGGCTGCCGGTGGGCGGCGTCATCATCAACATGGAGCACCCGCCGATGCTGGACGCCGAAGCGCTGGCCGCGGCCGCGGCCGGGCGGCTGGACGCCGACGAGATCGTCCGCGGGCTCAAGGCCGCCGGGCTGGAGCACGACGCCGAGCAGATCGCCCGCGTCCTGGCCGCCGAGGCCGCCGACCACGCCAGGCGCACGGCGCTGCAGGCGCGCGAGAAGGAGCGGCTGGCCGCGCTGCCGCACCCCAAGTACGTGCTGCCGCTGCTGCCGGACGGAGTGGACCTGGCCGGGCTGTACGACCTGGCCGACGCCCTCCGCGAGCAGGGGGCGGCCTGACCCCGTCCGAAAGCCCCGCGGCCTCGACCACGACCCAGTGAGGAGCCCATGAGCGCCCACAGGACCCCGCCGGTGCTGGACGTCGACGCGCTGATCGACGACCCCCGCACGAAGATCATCGTGTGCTGCGGGTCGGGCGGCGTGGGCAAGACCACCACCGCCGCGGCGATCGGGCTGCGCGCCGCCGAACGCGGCCGGGACGTGGTGGTGCTGACCGTGGACCCGGCCAAGCGGCTGGCCCAGTCGATGGGATTGACGGAGCTGGACAACAACCCGCGCCGCATCGAGGGCATCGCGGGCGACGGCGAGCTGCACGCCATGATGCTCGACATGAAGCGCACCTTCGACGAGATCGTCGAGGCGCACGCCGACCCCGACCGGGCCAAGCAGATCCTGGCCAACCCCTTCTACCAGTCGCTGTCGTCCAGCCTGTCGGGGACGCAGGAGTACATGGCGATGGAGAAGCTGGGGCAGCTGCACCGCTCCGGCGCCTGGGACCTCATCGTCGTGGACACCCCGCCGTCGCGGAACGCGCTGGACTTCCTGGACGCGCCGGAGCGGATGGGCCGGTTCCTCGACAGCCGGTTCATGAAGATCCTGGTGGCGCCGGCCCGCACCGGAGGCCGGCTGGGGGTGAAGGTGTTCACCGCCGGGTTCGGCATGTTCGCCGGCGTGCTCAACAAGGTGATCGGGCTGCAGCTGCTGCGGGACGTGCAGACGTTCGTGGCGGCCTTCGAGACGATGTTCGGCGGCTTTCGGGAGCGCGCCGAGAAGACCTACCGCCTGCTGCAGACCCCCGGCACGGCGTTCCTGGTGGTGGCGGCCCCGGAGACGGACGCGCTGCGGGAGGCGTCCTACTTCGTGGAGCGGCTGGCCGAAGAGCGCATGCCGCTGGCCGGGATCGTCATCAACCGGATGCAGACGGTCGATCCCGGCACTCCCACGGCCGCCCGCAGCCTGGCGGCGGCCGAGATGCTGGAGGAGCGCGGCGAGCACCCGCTGACCGCCGCCCTGCTGCGGCTGCACGCCGACCGCAGGCAGCTGGCCGCCCGCCAGGAGCGGCTGCGGGAGCATTTCACCTCGGCCCACCCCACCGTCCCGGTGGCCGTCGTGCCCGCCCAGTCGGAGGACGTCCACGATCTGGAGGGGCTGCGCCGGGTGGGCGCCGACCTGGCCGCCAAGTGGACCTCCGCCGCCAAGCCCGCCTGACCGAGCCGGGCGCTCGCCCCAAACGGTGCGCGCAGGGTGCTGGACGGGATGAGTCCGCCAGAGGGCTTGAAACCTGGTACTAGGGAGAAAAATAGTCGAAATTGCCTAGTCCATTGCCGGCGGGTGGGCTGTGGAACTCTGACCGGCGGCCGAGCCGAGTAAACGATCATGGCCACATCCGGCCACCGCGCGGCCGTCACCTCTGTGACACCGCACTGCCTCGGGCGCGCCGGATCGTGCGGCGGCGGAACCGCGCAGACACGATCAGGGGCCGCACCCGTCACGGATACGGCCCCTGATCACGCTAGCTCTCAGCGTGCTGTGATCCGCACGTGCACTTCCAGCGGCCCGCGATGAACAGGTTCACCGGCCGGTCTGCGGTGCCGTCAGCTGGCGACCAGCGCGTTCCGCTTCTCCACGGACCGCTCATACTCCTCCTTGGCCGTCTCCAGCAGCGCTCGCCAGGAGGAAACGTCCGGCCGCCGCCGCAGCAGAGCCCGGCGCTCGCGCTCGGTCATCCCGCCCCAGACACCGAACTCGATCTTGTTGTCCAGAGCGTCCGCCAGGCACTCGGTCCGCACCGGGCAGCCCCGGCAGATCAGCTTTGCTCGGTTCTGGGCCGCACCTTGCACGAACAAGGCGTCCGGGTCCGCGTTACGGCAGGCGGCACGGGCGGTCCAATCCGTGATCCACATCTGGCCCCACTCCCCTAGGGTCTGCTGTGTCGATTGCGCTCCATTGGCCGGACGGGCGCGGACGTCAGGCCGCCAAACGAAAGCCGTGGGGAAGAACTTACGGAAGTAAGGACGGTTCCAACAGTCCCCGATGGGCCCATTCTCGATATAGCCCGCCCGGGCCATCCCTCCGGAACGGACTAGTCACCCCTCTGTGGTAGAAGCGCCCCGCCCCGTCTCACCGGCCCGGCCGGGGGACTTGTGCGCGAGCCCAGCTCGGGCGACCGATCCGGAAGTATGGGGCATCCGCGGGTACCGTAGATCCCGTGCTTGCGCAAAAAGAGGGTCGGAGGAACGCCTTCGCCCAGCTCATGCGGCTGCTGGGGGCGGGCGTGGTGGCCGGCGTGCTGGTCGCGTTCATCGCGCTGCCGGGGGTGGGCGGCGCGGGGCTGACCGCGCGGGACGCCGCCAACGGCTTCCAGAACATGGACGCCGAGCTCAACACGGCGCCGCCGCCGGAGAAGACGGTGGTCTACGACGCCCGCGGCAACCAGGTGGCGGTGTTCTTCGACAAGTACCGCGAGTCGGTGCGGCTGGACCAGATCGCCCCGATCATGAGGAAAGCGGTCATCGCCATCGAGGACTCCCGCTTCTACGAGCACGGCGCCCTCGACCTCAAAGGCACCCTCCGCGCGCTGGTCAACAACGCCAGCAGCGGCGGCGAGACCCGCCAGGGCGGCTCCACCCTCACCCAGCAGTACGTCAAGAACCTGCTGGTGGAGAACGCCAAGACCGACGAGGAGTACCGCGCGGCCACCGCTCCGACGCTGCAGCGCAAGATCAACGAGCTGCGGTACGCGCTGCACCTCGAGGAGACGATGACCAAGGACGAGATCCTCGAGGGGTACCTGAACATCGCCTACTTCGGCGGCGGCGCCTACGGCGTGCAGGCCGCCGCCAAGCGCTGGTTCAGCAAGCCCGCCTCCAAACTGGCCCTCCCGGAGGCCGCGCTGCTGGCCGGCATCACCCAGAACCCCAGCGCCTACGACCCCAAGCTGCACCCCAAGGCGGCGCGCCAGCGGCGGGACACCGTCCTGTACCGCATGGCGGAGCTCAACATGATCACCAGGGAGGAGGCCGAGAAGGCGGCGGCCCAGCCGATCGAGCTGAACGAGGACAAGCCCGTCGGCGGCTGCGAGACCAGCAAGGCCCCCTTCTTCTGCGAGTACGTCCGGTACGAGATGTACCAGATCCTCTCGGACGGCAAGTACTGGAAGCTGTCCAAGGAGCGTCAGGCCGAGGTGGAGAGCCGGCTCAAGCGCGGCGGGTACGTCATCCGCACCACGCTGGACATGAAGGCGCAGAACGCGCTGGACCGGGCGCTGCGCAGCCGGGTCTCGCCGACCAGCAACAAGGTCGCCGCCGAGGCCATGGTGCAGCCGGGCACCGGGCACATCAAGGCGATGGGGGCCAGCAAGCAGTTCGGCGCCGGCAAGGGCAAGACCACCCTCAACCTGGCCGCCGACGCCCAGCACGGCGGCGGCGTGGGCGTGTCGGCCGGCTCGACGTTCAAGACCTTCACGCTGGCCGCGGCGCTGGAGGAGGGCATCCCGGTCCGCACCAGCATCCACTCGCCCAGCCGGATGGTGATCGGCGGGTTCACCGACTGCGAGGGCAACGTCCACCACGGCTGGAACGTCGGCAACGCCGACCCGGCCGAGAACGGCCCCTACAACCTCAAGACCGGCACCTGGCTGTCGGTCAACACCTTCTACGCCCAGCTGCAAAAGCGGGTGGGACTGTGCGACGCGGTCAAGATGGCCGAGCGGTTCGGGATGAAGCAGGGCAACGGCCAGCCCCTCAAGCAGGTCATGTCCCAGGTGCTCGGCGTCAACGAGGTCGACATGGTGCACCTGGCCGCCGCGTACGCCGGGTTCGCCGCCCGCGGCAAGTACTGCGAGCCGGTGGCCGTCACCGAGGTCGTCGGCCCGGACGGCAAGAAGCTCAAGCTGCCCAAGAAGGAGTGCCGCCAGGCGGTCTCCCAGGACGTGGCCGACAAGGTCAACGAAATCCTGCAGGGCGTGCTGACCAAGGGCACCGCCAAGGGCCACGGCATCGGCCGGCCCGCCGCGGGCAAGACCGGCACCTGTGAGGCGTTCACCTGCGCCGCGTTCGCCGGGCACACCCCCAACCTGGCCGCCGCGGTCGCCTACTGGGACTACCGCGGCCCGTGGAAGTACAAGGTCTACGGCGTCTACGGCGCCACCATCCCGGCGCCGATCTGGGCGGCCAGCATGCGCGGCGCCCTGGCCGGGGAGCCCGCCCCGTCCTTCAACACCCCCGCCCGCGACTTCGGCGACACCGAGGAGGTCCCGGACGTGCGGGGCCGCCGGGTCCGCGAGGCCATCGCCATCCTCCGGCGCGCCGGGCTGACCTGGGAGATCGTGCCCAGGCGGGTGCCGTCGGACCGGCCGCGGGGCACGGTGGCCACCACCTCGCCCGGCCCCGGTGACGAAATCGAACCGGGCGGCAAGGTGATGCTCTACATCAGCAGCGGCCGGGACCGCGGCCGTCCCGAACGCAACGAGGGCTTCCGGTGGCCCTGGGAGGACTGACCCTCCCCGGCCGGGCGGCCTGAGGAAGACCGCATGAGGCCCCGGCGGCGCGCGCCGCCGGGGCCTTTCCGCGTGCAAGGGCCTGACCGCCGGGCCGGCCGGTCAGGCGGTCAGCTGGCGCTTGACCTCGGCGGCCACCCGGGAGCCTTCGGCGCGGCCGGCGACCTTGGGGCCGATGGCCTTCATGACCTGGCCCATCGCCTTGGGGCCGGAGGCGCCGGTCTGCGCGATCACCTCGGCGACCAGGGCCGTCAGCTCCTCGTCCGACAGCTGGGCGGGCAGGTACCCGGCCAGCACCTCGCTTTCTGCGCGCTCGGCCCGGGCCTGCTCGGCCCGGCCGGCGCCGGCGAACGCCTCGGCCGCCTCCCGGCGCTTTTTGACCTCCCGCGTCAGCACCTTGATGATCTCGTCGTCGCTGAGCTCCCGGGCCTGCTTGCCGGCCACCTCCTCGTTGCGCACCGCCGTCAGCGCCATGCGCAGCGTGCGGGTGCGCAGCTCGTCGCGTGCCTTCATCGCGGCCGAGAGGTCGGCTTCCAGCTTCGCCTTGAGAGCACTCATGACGACCATCATGCCCGCAGTGGTCCGGGCGGCTCATCCCCATTAGCGGGACGCCGGGGCGAACCTGTTCCAACCCAGGGCCATCGTTCCCCTAGGGGACTGCTCCTGCGCCGAGCCGTGACGCCCTTTGTGCACCATCTGGGGAAGCAGTGGGCGAAAAGGTCCATTCGGCAGACCGGCGCATCTCTGACAGCATGGAAACCTCGGGAAGGCCGGGCTGGTAGGAGAAAACCGTGCGCAAGCTACACGCCATACCGCTGGGGATGGTGGCCGCCGGTGCCGCCACGTTCGGCTATGCCTCGCTGATCGAGCGGAACTGGTTCCACCTGCGCCGGCTCGAGGTTCCCGTGCTGCCCCCCGGCCGGCCCTCCATCAAGGTGCTGCACCTGTCCGACGTGCACCTGACCCCGGGCCGCAAGCGGCTGGCGCGCTGGATCCGCACCCTGGACGAGCTGGAACCCGACCTGGTGGTCAACACCGGCGACAACATCTCCCACCGCGAGGTCATCGGCCCGCTCCTGGACGCCCTGGGCCCGCTGCTGGACCGCCCCGGGGTGTTCGTCTACGGCTCCAACGACCTGTACTCCCCGGTGCTGAAGAACCCGCTGCGCTACCTGTGGCGGACCAGCCAGGCCGACTACCGGCGCCGCCAGCGCCTGCCCGACCTGCCCTACCGGGAACTGGGCGCGGCGTTGACGGCGGCCGGCTGGCTGGACCTCAACAACCGGATCGGCCGCCTGAAGGCCGGCGGGCTGGATGTGGAGTTCGGCGGCATCGACGACTCTCACGTCAACCGCGACCGCTACGACCGGATCGCCGGGCCCGTCGATCCCCAGGCCGACCTCCACGTGGGCGTCATGCACTCTCCCGAGCCCCGCAACCTGGACCGCTTCGCCGCCGACGGCTATGACCTGCTGCTGGCCGGGCACACCCACGGCGGCCAGGTCTGCGCCCCCTTCTACGGCGCGCTGGCCACCAACTGCGGCATCGACCGGTCCCGCGCCAAGGGGCTGCACCGCCACAACGGCGCCTGGCTGCATGTGTCCGCGGGGCTGGGGACCTCCCCGACGGCCCCGTTCCGCTTCTGCTGCCCGCCCGAGGCGTCCCTGCTGACCCTCGTCCCCCGCACCTCGTGATCGCCGTTGCGGGAAAACCGGAACGCACCACTGCCAACCATCCGCTAGACTCATCAAAGCACCGGGACTGAAGTTGCTTCCCGGGCGACCGCACCGGGGTGTAGCGCAGCTTGGCAGCGCGCTTCGTTCGGGACGAAGAGGTCGTGGGTTCAAATCCCGCCACCCCGACACTGGTCACAGAGGCCGGTTCCCAGCTCAGGGGACCGGCCTCTTGGCCGTTCAGGGGCCTTCGGGCTCCTGTGCGGCGGTGATGTGGAGCCTGCTCAACAGCATCTGCAGGAGCTCGTCGATGACCTGCTCGCAGGTGGCGTCCACCCAGCCGACGGCCCAGTCGTGCATGAGGCCGTTGACGGCGCCGACGAAGGCGGTCGCGGTGACGCGGTAGTCGCGGGCGGGGATCTCACCGCGGGCGATGGCGGCCTCGGCCTGCCGGCACAGGAAGTCGACCCAGCGGGCGCGGCGCTCCAGGCGCCGGCGGTCCAGGCGCGGGCTGACGCCGATGACTTCGACGAAGGCGATGCGGGTGTGGCGGGGGTCGGCGGTGACGGCGGTGGCGTAGGCGCGGAACAGCCGGGTGTAGCGGTCGATGGGCCCCAGATGCTCCACTTGGGGCAGGGCGGCCTGGACGGAGCGTTCGGCGACGTCGTTGACGTGCAGGTACAGCTCGCCCAGCAGGTCTTCCAGGTCGTGGAACTCTTCGTAGAACTGCCGGGTGGACAGCCCGGCGGCCCGGCAGACATCGGTGACCTTGGTGGCGCGGTAGCCGGGGCCGGCGCCGAACAGCTCCAGGCCCGCCTCCAGGAAACGCCTGCGGCGTTCGGCCTGCCGTTCGGCCGCGGACCTGCCCGCGTACCGGCCCGCCGCCGGTGTGATCCTGCCCGCCACGTTTCCTCCGCTCGGTGCCGTACCGATTCTGGCGCATCGGGTCTTGTGTGGCCCGTCACATCCGCCTACTATCGGGTAACCAATCTGAATACGGAGATATTCAGAGTCTGGATGCAGGGCTCACCGAGTACGCGGGCTTTCCGGCAGGTAACGCTCGATTGCCATATTCCGCCCGGGTGAGGATTTCCCGTCCTCACGCGGCTTTCAGATAGCGGAGCCCACTCCGTGTTTTCCCGCCCCTGGAGGAGGAACATGCCCGCCTCGGTCTTCGGACATTGGCGCAAATCCCTGCTGAGCGGCGCCATGACGGCGGTATTGGCCGCCGGCGCCGTCGTTTCCGCGAGCCCGGCGAGCGCCGCGCCGCAGCTGCAGGAGGTGATGCTCGTCGGCAACAACTGGGAGGGCACCGCCGACGTCATCAAATCCACCGGCGACTTCGCCAAGATCGGCCGGATCAACTTGATCCCCGACAAGCGGGACCGGCTGCGCGAGATCTACCTCGACCCCATCCGGCTGGCCTTCTTCCTGGGCATCCGCTACACCGTCGGCGAGGGGCACGACCAGTTCGTCGACGACATGTACACCACTCCCGACGGCTCGGCCATCGTGGTCTCCCGGCCCAGTTTCGCCGACGTGGCCTCCATCGACACCGCCACCGGCAAGCTCAAGTGGCGCTTCCGCGTCTCGGGCTTCCGCTCCGACCACATGGCCGTCTCCCCCGACGGCAACCGGGTGGCGGTGTCGGCCTCCACCGGCAACGTCGTCCACGTCCTGGACATCAACACCGGACGGGAGCTGGGCTCGTTCGCCACCGGCGACAAGCCCCACGAGAACGTCTTCACCCGCGACGGCAAGATCTGGAACATGTCGATCGGCGAGGTCAACAACGACTTCGACGCCCCCTGGCAGGACTTCCTCAAGGGCGACCGCCGCATCACCATCGCCGACGCCGAGACCTACAAGCGGGTCAAGATCATCGACATGCGGGACCGGCTGGACGCCTTCGGCCAGAAGAAGATGTCGGACGCGGTGCGTCCGGTCGCCTTCACCCCCGATGAGTCCAAGCTGTACTTCCAGGTGTCCTTCTTCAACGGCTTCTTCGAGTACGACGTGGCCGCCGACAAGATCACCCGGATGAAGACGCTGCCGAAGAACCCCGCCACCAGCGACGACCGCACCACCTTCGTCAACGACTCCCGCCACCACGGCATGGCCATGAACCCCGAGGGCACCAAGCTGTGCGTCGCCGGGACCATGGACGATTACGCCACCGTCGTCGACCGCGCCACGCTGCAGGAGGGCCCGCTGGTGCCGGCCGCCAAGCCGTACTGGGCCACCGTCAGCGGCGACGGCAAGGCGTGCGTCATCTCCGAAAGCGCCGCCGACCAGGTCACCGCCATCGACTTCGCCACCGGCCAGAAGATCACTTCCGTGCCGGTCGGCGACCACCCGCAGCGGGTGCGGCTGGCGCGCCTGCCGGTCGGCTGGACCGGGCCGTCCGGCGGCTGAGACCACGCGGAGAAAAAGAGGATCGACATGGGTGCCGGCCCCGTCCGAGGCGGGGCCGGCACCCGGCCCGGACGGCGGCGGGGCGGCCCCGGGCGGGCCGGCCGCCGCAAAGAACCTGCTTACAGCCCATTTTCGAGCGAAATCACGGGGAGGCTGGGCGTTTTGTGCAAATGATCGCTACTATGCCGTTTGCTGTTGTTCTCGTGGCCGTCCCCGGCATCTCCAAACCGCCTTCGGACAAAGGAATCCGATGAAGCGAGGCCTTCTCCTGTCTGCAGTCGCAGTACTGACCGCGTTCGCCTCCTCCAGTCCGGTGAGCACCGCGGCGGCCCAGGCGCAGGGCGGCGACCTCGCCGTCACCATCGGGGGGCCGTCGAGGGTCAAGGCGGGCACCGAACTGACCTACCAGGCCACGGTCCGCAACAACGGCCCCGGCGTGATGTCCGGGGCGATCCTCCACATCGACCTGCGCGGCTCCACCGTCCTGAAGGCGGCGGGCTGCACCCGGGGCCGGTACATGGGCGACCTCTACGCCGACTGCAAGCTCCCCGCGCTGCAGCCCGGCCAGTCGCAGACGGTGCGCTGGACCAGCACGATGCCCAAGCCGAGCCCCACCGCCGACTTCCACGTGGTGCAGACGTTCGCCACCGTCTACCCCGAGAACTACGGCAGCGACTCGGACCCGACCAACAACTACGCCTTCATGTGGACCGAGTCGTTCCGCCAGAAGGGCGACCTGCGGGTCGGCGTGCAGGGCCCCAAGACCGCGGCTCCGAAGTCCACCATCAAGTACCGGGTCAAGGTGTGGCACTCGGGCAGGCGCGCCGCTGAAGGGACGAGGCTGGTGGTCAAGGCCTCCAAGAACGTGACCTCGCTGCGCGCCTCCGGCTGCACCTGGCGGGCCAAGAAGCGCCAGCTGGTCTGCTCGCTCGGCCTCATCTCGGGCCAGGGCCTGAGGAAGACCATCACCATCCGGGCGGTCACCAAGGCCAAGGCCGGCAGCAAGGTCACCGTGGCGGCGAAGGTCACCGCCGTCGCCCCCAAGGACCCGACCCCGGCCAACAACAAGGCCAAGGCCGTCACCTCCATCGTCAAGCGCTGAGCCCCTCAAGGCTCCTGCGACCTGCACCGCGCGAGGCGGGCTCTCCCGCCCGTTGGTCCGCAGGCTCGTGAAGGGGGCCTCGGCGTCCCGGGGAGCAAAGCGCCTGTCCTGAACTAAGGAAATGGTGCCTTGAAAAAGTCCGGGCGCTGAAGGCCGTGACGGGGAGATCCGCAAAGCCAGAGCTCAGTATGAGCTCTGGCTTTTATCCTTGCGGCATCTCTGAAGCTTTTGAGGAAACCCCCTCCCTGTCCTCTTACCGGATGTCCCCTTATGAGGAACGGCGGTGGGCGGAGCTGCAGCGGCACTGGGCGAAGAAGGCCGAGCGGCGGCAACTGCTCCCACCGAAGGTCCGGGCGGCCCTCGGTGAAGCGGGCGGGCAGGTCAAAGGTGTCGCTTCGAAAGCGGGCAAGGCCGTCTCGAACGTCACTCCCCCCGCGGTGAAGAGCGGCATTGAAAAAGGTGAGCGATGCCGCACTGGCGCCCACCGTCGCGGCGGTGGTCCACCTTCTCGACCTGGTCACCGAGTGGACGACCGAACTCATGGATCCCGAGAAGGTTCTGGAACACCACCGGGCGGCCGGACGCGAGGTCACCGAGCTTGCGGACCTCAAGGAGCTCGACCTTGAGCACCTTGATGAGTTCACCCGGAGGATGGCCCTGAAGTGGCGTACGAGCGGGGCACTCCAGGGCGGGGCGATGGGTGCGCTCGCAATGATCCCGTATGCGGGCGGCGTGGCGGCCATCACGCTGGACATGGTGGTGATGCACGTGCTGTCCACGGCGATCGCGACGCGCGTCTGTTACGCCTACGGGTTCGATGTGAGCGACGACGAGATGAGGCACCTGGTCGACCGGATGGTCCGGCGTGCCTATCGCAACCAGGCGCCGAAGATCCAGGCCGCGCGGGAGGCCAGTGCGGCGTTCACCGCCGCCAAGGGGCGGGTGCGGTGGAGCGCGAAGCTGCGCAACGACCACAGGCTGATGGCGGCCGTTGAGAGGCTCATGAAGCAGTTCGCGAACGGCCGCGCGGTCCCGGTCAGCAGGGTGGCCAAGGCGATGCCGGTGATCGCCGTGTTCGCCGGGGCGGGGACCAATGCCTACGTCCTGGGCGATGTGGCGCATCAGGCTCGCCTCTATGCCCAGACCCTCTTCCTGGCCGAGAAGTACAGGCTGCCCCTGCCTGAGAATCTCCGGCACCAGGACGACGACGAGTGGTCTCCCGAGGAGTAGCCGATCGTCACGGCGTCCAGGGGCACGGTCGCACGCACCCTGACCGCGGCATCATCTGAGATGTGAGACGAATATTGATTCGTGTCTCAATGGATGTAAGCATGTGCTTATGAACCTGCGCAGCAAGATCGATGAGTCCTACTGGTCGCTGCTGGCCGCCGCGCACCTGCCGGGCGAGCAGTACACCGAGCCGGTCGGCGATCCCGGGTACTTCGGTCCCGACTCGGCCATCTGGTACGTGCACGGCGATGTGTCCGGGGTGATCGGCGGCGTCTCCGGCCTGCTGCTGGGGACGCTGAACGAGCCGGTCATGCACGGCACCAACCAGCACTCCAGCTACCTGCAGGACCCCATCAAGCGGCTGGGCTTCACCGCCAGCTTCGTGCTGGGCGTGACCTACGGGTCCACCCCGGTCGCCGACAAGCTGGTCGGGATCGTCCGCAACATGCACAAGCGCGTCCAGGGCGCCATGCCCGACGGCCGGCCCTACTCGGCGACGCGTTCTGAGGACATCATCTGGACCGGCGTCACCCAGGCGTACTCGACCCTGCGCGCCCACGTCCGCTACCACCCCAAACCGCTGCGCGGCAAGGACCTGGACCGCTACTTCGCCGACTACGCCGTCATCAACGAACGGCTGGGGGCCAACGCCGCCGACATCCCCAAGTCCCGCGAAGAGGTCGAAGACTACTTCGCGATGATGCGCCCCCGCCTGACCGTCAGCGAGGAGACCCTGGAGGCCGTCCGCTTCCTGCGCGGCGCCTACGGCAACGACAAGCTCACCCAGGTCAGCAGCCAGATCATCAGCCGCGTCGCCACCGACCTGCTGCCGGATTGGGCCAAGCGGCTGCTGGGGCTGAAGCCCCGCACCCCGGTGACGCCGCTGCTGGCCCGGGCCGCCGGCATCGCCATCACCCGCACCCTCCGCTACGGCGTCCGCCACCGCAGCATCGAGGAGGCCCACGCCCGCGTCGGCGCCCCTTACACCCCGCCTTCGGCTCTTTAAAGGAACGCGTCCTCAAGATCTGTGCCCCGGAGCGCACACCGGACCTTTCGCCTGCTGCACGGCCTTGCCGGTGGCCTGGACGGATGTGTGATCTGGGGCACGTGCTTTTTTGCATCGGCGCCGCTTGCGGGCTGCTCCGTTCGGGACAAGAGGTTTCATCGGGGACGAGAAGGCTGTGATCAACTTCGCTGCGTAGTAGTCTTCGCACCGAATCGTCACGGCCGCCCCAGCCGACGGAGCCAGCATGGGAAACCCCGAACTCGAGTTTCGCACCGGGAACATCAAGAAGCTCTCCGGCGACCTGAAGAACACCGTCGCCCCCAAGTTCGACCAGGCCATGAAGCACATCGACGGTGACGGCACCATCGAGGGCGGCGACTTCAGCATCGTCGGCACGGTGGCGGCCATGTCCTACCCGATCGGCCTGCAGTACGCCTTCCAGGACCTGGCGACCCACAAAAGGCAGGTCGAAAAGTACGCCGACGCCGTCGCCGCGAGCGCCGAGAACTACCGCAAGTCCGAGGAGAGCAGCACGGTCAAGCGCACCCCCAAGTGACGCCGCGGCCGACCGACTGGAGAGGGCCCCCGCATGAGCCTGTACGGCAACGACAAGATGCTGATGGGCATCGCGAAAGCCGAAGTGACGGCCGCGATGCCCGTGCTGCCGCCCGCCTGGATCGTCAACTTCCTGTTCAAGCTGTCTGAGGGGGACGCCGCCAAGCTGGAGAAGGCCGCCACGGCGTGGGAGAAGACGGCCCAGGAGATCAGCGGCATCATCACCTCCATTCGCGACACCGCGGGCAAGCTGGCCAAGGAGGACTGGAACGCCGAGTCCCGGCAGATGTTCGAGCAAAAGGTGGACGCCATGTGCGAGCAGCTCGAACAGTCCCGGGCCTTCTGCGAGGTCGTCAAGAACGCGCTGCTGGTGTGCGCCGCCGCGCTATTGGCCTACGCCGTCTTCGCCGCGGCCATGGGCGCCTACCTGGCGGTGCTGGCGGCGGTCTTCGTCGCGGCGATCGCCGGGGTGGTCACCGCGCCCGCCGCCTCCAGCGCCATGGCGACCGCCGGCGTCTGCTTGAAGATCACCTATGCCGCGACCGCCGTGCTCGGCGGCGTCCTGAGCATCGCCGGGTCGATCTTCGGCATCCACGCCTGGGTCACCTCGGGCCGGCAGGAGAAGCTGGGCAACACCGAGGCCCGGGCCGACTTCAAGCAGGCCATGGTCAGCGGAGGCGTGACCGCGCTCACCAACCTGGCCCAGAACGCCGCCAACACCGGCTTGGCCTACGTCAACCGGTTCGACATGCCGCACAAGCCGTCCGGCCTCCCGCTGCAGAAGATCGACCTGGACGCCGACCGCAACAAGGACGGTACGTGGACCGTCGGCGGGGGCGGAACCGTCGGACGGGCCGGTTCCCCCTTCTCCATCGAAGGCGGCGGGAACATCAAGTTCAGCCGCAATGACGGCGACTTCCTGTTCAACGGGCTGGGGGCAGAAGGCAAGTACTCGCACACCCCGCCGGGCGGCCCCCAGTGGAGTGCCGGCGGCAAGCTCGACTACAGCGACGAGGACGGCGTTTTCCAGGGTCCCAAGAACGGTGAGCTCTCGGGCGGCCTGAACGGTGAATGGGGGATCGGGAACGGCGGCGCCAAACTCGAAACCGAGGGCAAGAAGAATTTCGAGGACGGCTCCTGGAAGATCTCCGGAAGCGGGGGCGGCACCTACCAGGGCGGTGACGTCGCCGGGTACAAGGGCGAATACGAGGTCAACGAGAAGGGCGAGGGCCAGTACCAGGGAACCTTCAATAACCCGATCTACGACATCCTGCACGGCGGTGATCAGGGGAAGAAATGAGCGCCGTCCATGTGTTGCCCGTCCTCAATGTGGAGCAGGTGAGTCCACATCTGGATTATCGGATCAGTGACGAGCATGGCAATGTCGTCGCTCAAGTGGACCAGACCTCCGGTCCCCGCCCCGGCTGGTGGAAGCGCAACGTCTTCGGCATGGTGGACCACTCCTCGGCCGTGACGCTCGATGCCCGCTCGGCCGACGGTGCTCCGATCTTCCGCCTGTGCCGTGACGCCTCGGAGAGCAAGGAGGGGCAGAACTTCTGCCGGCTGCTGGCGGCATCCGGGCAGCCGCTGGGCCGTCTGGAAAAGCAGCAGGACGAGTACCTGGGTTTCTCGGCCGGGCTGTTGAACACTCCGACGACGACTTTCGTCGCGAAATACCGGCTGTACGGGGCGGACGGGAGCCTTGTGGGGGAGGCGGTCTCCGAGCCCATTGAGATGAGGATTCGCCAGGGCGGGGATGCCGTCTCGGCGACCGGCGATCACTATGTGATCAGCGACGCCTCCGGGCAGGAGGCGGCACGGCTGGAGGGCACCACCCTGGGAAGTCCGGACAAGCGCTTCACGCTCCGGTTCCAGCCACGCCTGCCGGCCGACCTGCGTATCTTCGCACTGGCCACGCCGTTTGCGATGAAGCTGGTCTAGCAAGCCGCGTTTTTCGCAACTGCTCTGCCGGTGGCGGAAAACCCGGTGATGCGCCGCTTCAGCTCACGGTGTCGTCCCTGACCTGCGACGACCTGTATATGGGGGTGGCGGAAAAGGTTCAGTCGAGGTCGCGGGGCGGGGTCATGCGGCCGGCGATGTCCTTGGCCCGCTGCTGCTGCACGCTCAGTTCGCGGGCCATGTCCTGCAGCTGGACGGCGAAGTTGTTGCCGAGCTCTTCGATCTTCGCCAGCAGGGCGGACGGGTCGGCCAGGATCTTCTCCGGGTCCTCGCCCTGCGCGCCGTAGAGCTCTGCGGCCAGGGAGCCGGTCTTGTCCTGGAAGTCCTTGAAGGCGGCGTTGACCGCGGCGCGGATCTCGGTGCTGATGTCCTCGACGGGCATCCGCAGCACGCGGGGATCGATGTCCAAGACGGCCAGGCCGTTTTCGCTGTCGACCTCGGCTGTGATCCGGCCCTCGGCGGCCTCGCCCTTGCCGCGCACCTGGGACATGCGCTCCTGGAAGTCACGCATGCGTTCGACGTCTTTTTCCATCGCGCTTTGAAAGCGCTCGAAGCCGGCGTTGGCAACGGAATAGTCCATCGCGCCTGTGTCCTCCCTGGGGGAACCCGGCCAGCCGTGCCGGATTGAGGAGATGTCCTCACCCGGTGGCCGATGCGAACGTCGTATGCGCGCCGCCGGGCATGCTTCCGCAGTCGGGAGAATATCGCGATTTGAGACGGCCCTGCCGAAGCTTCGGACATGCGGCCGCGGGAGCGCCGTTGTGCTCGGCGAGCCGAATGCCGTCCGGTGAAACCGGAAGCGCGGCCACCGGGCCCGTCCGGGGTCCAGGCGGGTGGGACGGGACCGGTGGCCGGCCGAATCGCCGGGGTGGTCAGCGTCGCGCGGCCACCGCGCCCTTGATGGCCACCACGGCGTCCTGCAGGTGCTCGCCGCCCGCCGGGGCGATCGCCGCGCCGCCGACGAAGCGGAACCATGGCTCCCCGCCGCA
This sequence comes from Thermomonospora sp. CIF 1, assembly GCF_001896795.1. Lineage (NCBI taxonomy): Bacteria > Bacillati > Actinomycetota > Actinomycetes > Streptosporangiales > Thermomonosporaceae > Thermomonospora > Thermomonospora sp. CIF 1. Next base: position 48,264 of record NZ_MOYN02000027.1, on the reverse strand, counting down.
GTCCTCCCGGTAGTCGCAGCGGACCTGCACCGGCGAGCCGGACGGGACCGGGATGACCAGCAGCGGTTCGGACTCGGCCACCTCCACCTCGTACCCGTGGGCCTTGAGCGCCTGGGTCAGCGCCCACACGCGGACACGGCGGGCGTCGGTATCGCGGGGATCGTCCATTGCCGCTGATTCCTTCTGGTGCGCCGAACCTTCCTCAGGCACCCGCCCACCGACGTGACGGCCGGCTCCCGCCACGGCTGGGCCGCCTGCTTGAGAAAGATTCACTGGTGATGGGCTTGTGACAGCGATACTCGGGTGCCGGACCGCCGCTGCGGAACCGGCGACCACTCATAGGATTACCGCGATTACCAGCAGAACTCCCGCAGGTTGCAGGCGTGGCGCGTAGCCTATGGTCGTGTACCGGAAACCCCGTAGCCTTCCGCCGGACTTCTGGTTCGCCCCTGCGGTGGTCAATGCCTTGGCAAATTGCGACATTCCGGTTCTTCTTGAAGAAATCCGGCGTGCGCACGGTTGGACGCAGTCGGACCTGGCCGCGGCGGTCGGCTACTCCCAGAGCTGGGTTTCCAAGGTGATCCGGCGCGCCCAGCCGCTCACCATCGACCAGGTCCGCGAGATCGCACGCCGGCTCGGCATACCGGCGGGGCTGCTGCGGATCGGCGACCCGGGAGGTGACGACCCCACGAACCGCCGAGAGTTCGGCAAGGCACTGGGGATGGCCTTGCTGCCCCTGCCGCGCGGCGCCCGGGTGGACGAGACCACCGCGGCCACGCTGACCGCCATCACCGGCGGCCAGCGGCGACTGGATGCCACCACCCCGGCCCGGGAGCTGGCGCGCGGCGTGGTCGCGCACGTCAAGATGGCCGACCGGCTGTATGCCCGCTGCGGCGGCGGCCGGGCCGCGGCCAAGGTCGCGGCGGCCATCAGCGAGGCGGCCGGGTTCGCCGCCTGGCTGCACATGGACATGCAGGACTTCGGGAGTGCGCGCGCCTACTACCGGCTGGCCGTGGAACGCGCCAGACAGGCCGGGGACGATCTGCTGGCGGCCTACATGATCGGCAGCCTGGCGGCGTTCGAGGTCGACGCCGACGACCCCTTCCTGGGCCTGGGGTACATCGCCGAGGCCCGCAAGCAGCTCGGCCCGGCCTCCCACCCCACCTCGCGCGCCTGGCTCGCCTCGATCGAGGCCCTCGCCCATGCCACCGCCCACCGCAACGAGCTCGACGCGCAGCGGGCCGAGCAGGCGCTGCAGGCGGCCGAGCGGGCCATCGCCGAGGCCCCGGCGGCCGATCCGCCGCCCTGGCCGTGGGTGTTCCCTTTCGACCGTGCCAAGCTCGCCGGGTACCGGGCCTTGGTGGCGGTGCGGCTGGACCGGCCCGAGCAGGCGCTGGCGGCCTTCGGCGAGTCGCTGGCCAGCGCCCAGCCCGCCCCCAAGCAGCGCGCCGCCGTCATGCTGGAGGTCGCCACCGCGCTCCGGCAGGCCGGGCAGCGCGAGCACGACACCGAGCGGATCGAGGAGGCCTTCCGGCTGGCCGGGCAGGCTCTCCAGATCGGGGTGTCGCATTCCTCCGAGCGCGTCATCCAGCGGGCTCGCCGCTTCTACCGGGCCTATCGCGGCCCGCGGACGCCCGCGGTCGGTGAGTTCGGCCACCGGCTGCACACAGCTCTCCAGATTCGTGCCTCTTTGGGGTAAAACGACCAAGTATGCCCCGTATTGCCATCTCAGGTCATCGTGGCCTGCCGCCCGCCACAGAGCGCCTGGTGGACAAGGCCCTGCGCGACGCCCTCGCCGCGGCGGGCCCGGCCGTCACCGGCCTGTCATGCCTGGCCGACGGCGCCGACCAGATCTTCGCCCGCGCCGTCCTCGACCACGGCGGCACACTCGAGGTCATCGTCCCCGCCCGGCGCTACCGCCAGGGACTCCCCGAGCAGGCCCGCCCCGATTACGACCGCCTGCTGGCCGCCGCCGCGCGAGTGCACCGCATGCCCGCGGAGGAGTCGGACGCCCAGGCGCACATGGCCGCCGGCGTCCGCATGCTCGAGATGGCCGACGAGCTGTGGGCGGTCTGGGACGGCAAACCGGCCCGGGGCTACGGCGGCACCGCCGACGTGGTCGCCTGCGCCCGCGACCGGGGCGTCCCCGTCCGCGTGTTCTGGCCGAGGGGCGCCCGGCGCGACTAGCGCCTCACCGCCGCGTCCCGCACCGGCCGGTCACGGCGAGTCGGGAACCGTCGCATCCAGCTCATCGGCGCGCTCCAGCAGCGCCCGGGCCTGGGCGTGCCGGCCCAGGGCGGACAGGGCGCGGGCCTTCTCCCGCAGCGCTATGCACAGGCCGCGCACATGGGCGGGGACGTGGACGGGCAGCCGCTCGAAGATGGCGGTGGCCCGGGCCGCCACGCCCAGCGCCTCCACCGGACGCCGGCAGGCGCGCAGGTGATGGCTGAGATCGTTGAGCAGGAGACCCAGCTGCGCCGCGTGCGGCCCGTCACCGTGCTCATCCGGCTCCAGCAGGGCGATGCTCCGGCGGATGAGCCGGACCGCCTGCACGGGGTCGCCGAGCCCATAGCGCGACCACGACATCCTGCCCAGGGCGACGGCCCGGGAGAGCGGGTCCTGGGCGCACAATGCCTCGGCGCGCCGCAGCACGGGCAGCGCCTCCTCATACCGCTGCAGTTCGTTCAGGTACCCGCCCAGGGTGATCAAAGTCCTGCCCAGGTCCAGGCCGGCCTGTGCGCCCTCCAGGGCTTCGAGCACTTCCGCGTCCCGGGTGGCGACGCGGACGGCGGCCTCCAGATCACCGATCACCGCCAGGCGGGAGGCGGTGCGGGGGAGCACGTTCAGCAGCTCGGGACCGTAGCGGGCCGGGTCGCGCTCATACAGCTCCTCGAGGATCTCGGTGGCCTGCACGCAGGCCGCCGCGGCCTGCTGCGCCTCCCGCAGCGCCGCATGGTGGTCCGACAGGTTCGCCAGCACCTGGGCCAGCCGCAGCCGGGTGTGCGGATCGGTGCCCAGCTGCGCCAGCGCGTCGGCGGCCTGCCGGGCGGTGTCGCGGGCGGCGGCGTGGCGGCCGAGCCGCTGCAGGCACACCGCCAGGGAGTTCAACGCGCCGGGACGCTGGGGATGGCCGGTCTCCAGCAGGTCGAGGGCGCGCCGGACGGCGGCGGCCGCCTCCTCCAGGCGGTCCAGGGCCAGCAGCCGGTTGCCCAGGTGCTGCCAGGCGCGGGCCAGGTCCTCCCGGTGCCGCTCGGGGTCTGCTTCGGCCAGCTCCCGCCAGCAGCGCAGGGCCCGCCGGGCCGCCCGTTCGGCGTCCTCCTCCGCGCCGGTGCGGGCCAGCAGCCCGCTGAAGTGCTCGTGGGCGAGCGCGAGAGGAAGCTTGGACGGCAAGGGCTCGGCGACGGCCAGCGCCCGCTCGGCCAGGCGCCGCGCGTCCCGGTGCCGCCCGGTCAGCAGGCGGTGGGCGGAGACCCGCAGCAGCGTCTCCACATAGGCGGGAGCCCACTGGGGGTCGTCTTCGGCGAGCGACTCGTGCAACGGCAGGGTCGCGGCGACGGTCTCGGCGGCCTCTCCCGGCAGGCCCGCCGCGGCCAGCGCCTCGGCCAGGCGGCTCAGTTCCCGGGCCAGCACCGGGCGGCAGCGGGGCGTCGCCGACGGCAGCGCCTCGGTCAGCACCTCCCGCGCCTGCAGCGGGCGTCCCCCGCCTGCCAGCAGCCGGGCGTAGCGGGACCGGGTGAGGGTGCGCAGCCACGGGTCGAAGGGCACGGCGGCGTCCGCGGCCTGCACCGCGCCCTTGGCCAGGAGCGTCCGCTCCGGCAGCAGCTCGCGTTCGTCCTCTCCGGCCGACAGCTCATGGAGCATCAGCGCCAGCCGCCTGGCGTGCCGGGGGACGGCGGCGGCCAGGTCGGCCGACAGTTCGGCCAGCTCCCGGGCGAAGGGCCCGGCCTCGGCGGACCGCCCGGCGTCCAGCAGGACCTTCAGGTGCTCGCGCAGGGCCAGGATCAGGGCGTGCCACAGCTCGGTGTCCCGGGGGGAGAAGGCGTCCCGCAGCAGCGCAAGGGCGCGGCCGGAGACCTCCAGGGCCTCCTCGTGCCGTTCCAGGGCGCGCAGCTCCTCCCGCAGCGCCGACAGCGTCCCGGCCACCTCGACCGGGTCGGCGGCGGGGTCGCAGGTCAGCAGGTCGATCGCGAGCCGCCGGGCGAACAGGTGGTGCTCCAGCATGCCCAGCTGCCGAAAGCGCCGGCCCAGCTCGCTTGCCGCCTCGCTCAGCTCCCCGTAGGGCAGGCCTGTCCGGTCGCCGGTCCACTTCCAGGCCAGCCCGGTGCGCCTGGCCATGGCCTCCAGGTGCCGCAGGTCCCGCAGGAGGCGGCCGGTGGACGGCGCGCCGGGACGGGCGGGAAGGGCGAAGGAAGCCGTCGGCCGCCCGGCCGGTGCGGGCTGTTCCTCCGCCTCCCGGTGCCTGGACGGGGTTGCGCGGTCCATGGCCGGTGCGCTCCTTTCTGTCCTGCTTCTCCTGGGCCGGGCTCACGCCCCGGGGCCGGGGTCGGGCCGGCGCGGTGCGGTGAGGTCGCGGCGCTTTCCCGCAGCGGCCCGGTGCGGACCGGGAGGTGTCCCGGGCGGGCGGCTGCAAGATCCATCACCTGGTGCGGTTCTTCCTGATCAGGGGCGGGGCGTCGGCCGGCGGCCGGGGGCTGTTGCGGTCTTCTCGTGCGGGGGCGGCGGGGTCACTCGGTCGGGATCGGGGGTGCTGCGTGCTCGGGCGGGGGGAAGCGGCCGGGTCCACGGGCCCGGTGGGCGCCGGCGGGGGCGGTGTCCGGGCGTGCGGTCATGGAAGTCTTCGTGGACGGGCGGAAGGCGGCGCCGCTTCGGTGGCGCCGCCTTGCCGGGCGGCTCGTTCCGCGCGGCGGTGATGCCCGCGATCTGTCCCCGGACGGGCGTCCGTCACCGGCCGCCCACCAGGTAACGGATGTCCCGTCAACGGTAAGACACAGTGTGAATGTAATCAACCAAAATGCCCCTGGATTCTCAAAACCCCGAGGTCACAGTATGTGCACAACCCGGACAAAGCGAATCCGTCCGTCCGGCGGGACGGGCGGCAGGGGCGGACGCGAAACGGCCTGGCCGCGGAGGGGTGGGGCATCCGCGGCCAGGCCGGGCCTGGAGATGGGGGCGTTCTTCAGGAGGCGATGGCGCCGGTGAGGACGGGCAGGTAGCCGAGTCGGTGACCCTTGGCGGTCGGGTGGATGTTGCCGGAGTCGATCCACGGGTCGGAGGCGCAGATCCCGTGGCCGGCGAAGGCCGGGCGGGCGTCGCCGAAGGTGAAGCCGGCCCGGTGCGCGGCGGCGGCGATGACGTTGTTGAGGACGTCGGCGCCCTCCTTGAGGATCTGCCGCTTGGTGGCGTTCATGCTCAGGCAGATGCCGCCGGTCTCATACAGGTAGGGGTAGCCGAGCACGACCACCTTGGCCTGCGGGGCGCGCCGCCGGATCTCGGCGTACAGCGCGTCCAGCTCACCGGGCAGCTGGTTTTCGACGTAGTCGCGGCCCTCCTCCACGGCGCGCCGGCACGCCAGGGTCGTCAGCAGCTGGCAGCGCAGCATGGTCGAGGCGAACCCGGCGTCGTTGCCGCCGATGCTGATGCTGACCAGGGTGGTGGAGGCGCTCAGCGCCGAGAGCTGGTTGCGGCGCACATCGGGGATCTGGGCGCCGCCGCAGGCCACGAACCTGAAGGTCGTGCCGGGGTTGGCGGCGGCCCACAGCGCCGGGTAGGCGTTGGCGCTGCGGGTGCAGGTGCGAGGCATTGACGGGGAAAAGGGCCAGCGCGGCCGACGCGAGAGCTCCCAGGGCGATGGACACGACACGGGGCAAGCGCATGGGTCCTCCAGCGGGGTGGGATTGCCTCGCCAGTATTGCCGGACGGTAGTCGCGCGGAAAGAGATATGCGTTGGGAGTGTATCCCGATTATCGTCGTCCGGACGGTGAACCGTCACAATTGCTGTTGTTTCAACTGCGATGACGGTGCTTTTGCCGGGAATTCCCTGGAAGAGCTTTGCCGGATCCGTCTGCGGGATTTCATGCGGCCCCGAAGGGAACGCCGGTCTGCGGTGCGCTCCTTCGGCAGCGAAGCGGGACCGCTCATCGCGCGGGTGTCCGTGGGTGATCGCGGCGGTCGGGGCGAGTGGTTCATCGGCCGGTGGCAGGGATCGGACGGCGTGCGGGGTCGTGCGGCCGCCATGGCGCCCTCCAACCAAGTGAGCCCGCCGGTAGAGCTGCACCCCGGCGGTGGTGACCGCGTGCAAGGCAGCGGCGCACTGAGGGACATGGGGATGACCAAAGCGAGCCATTCGGTGAACGCCGCGACTCCGATGAGGATGAGGGACGTCACAGGCAGGGCCGTCAAACAAAAAAATCACCCAGTCCGTCGAGCTCGTCCCGATGGAGAGCCGTATCCGTGCGGAAAGACCATGGCCGAGATCATTCCCCTGTCCCCTGAAATGGTGATTTCGTGAATCCGGTGCGGCGGAACTCATAACACGGACACGCCGGGTCGATGCCCTGCCGCCGGAATTGTGGTGTCTCTGTCGGAAGCGGTGAAAGCTGCGTCATGACCGAGAAGCCGAAAGTGTCGGACAACGATACGGGCGGACTGGTGCGTGTGGTTCCTTGCGGCGCTCGGCGATCCGGCCGTTCCGGGATCGATCCGGCACGGCGGGCGCGGCGAGCAGCCGATGTGCAATCGCGGTGCGTCCGCCGAGCCCTAACCGGTGTGTCCGATTCCATATGGCAGGGGTGGACGGGGAGGTGATGGCCTAGTGTGGCTACCTGTAGCAGGTCAGATGGGGTTATCGCCGCATCTGGGCAGTGTGCTGGGTTGCCGCCCGAGTAGACGGCCTGTCTTGAGGAGAGCCGCATAGTGCGTCGTTTCCCGCGATCTGAGTCTGGAGGAGTCCGGTGAAGGCTCTGGTCCTGGCCGGGGGGTCCGGCTCCAGGCTTCGTCCGATCACGCATACGTCCGCCAAGCAACTGGTGCCGGTGGCCAACAAGCCAGTGCTGTTCTACGGGCTGGAATCGATCGCCGAGGCGGGGATCCGCGAGGTCGGCGTGGTGGTGGGGGACACCGCCCCGGAGATCCAGGCCGCCGTCGGGGACGGCTCGGCGTTCGGCCTGCAGGTCACCTACCTCAGGCAGGAGGCGCCGCTCGGGCTGGCGCACGCCCTGCTGATCTCCCGGGACTACCTCGGCGACGACGACTTCGTGATGTACCTGGGCGACAACTTCATCGTCGGGGGCATCAAGGAGATCGTCGACCAGTTCGCCGCCGAGCGCCGCACCAGCGACGTGGCGGCCCGGATCATGCTGACCCGGGTCTCCGACCCGCGCGCCTTCGGGGTGGCCGAACTGGACGAGCAGGGCCGGGTGGTCCGGCTGGAGGAGAAGCCCAGCGAGCCCAAGAGCGATCTGGCCCTCGTGGGCGTCTACCTGTTCAGCCCGGCGGTGCACCCCTTCGTGGAGCGGCTCAAGCCGTCCCGGCGCGGCGAGCTGGAGATCACCGAGGCGATCCAGGGCATGCTGGACGCCGGCCTGCCAGTGCACTCCACGGTGATCTCCGGCTACTGGAAGGACACCGGCAACGTCACCGACATGCTCGAGGTCAACCGGCTGGTGCTGGAGAGCCTGGAGCCGGCCCGGCACGGCGAGGTGACCGACAGCGAGCTGATCGGCCGGGTGCGCGTGGAGGCGGGCGCCGCCGTGCACGGCTGCCGCATTGTCGGCCCGGTGGTGATCGGCAGCGGCTCGGTGCTGCGCGACTCCTACGTCGGCCCGTTCACCTCGATCGACCGGGACTGCCGGGTGACCGACAGCGAGATCGAGTACTCCATCGTGCTGCGCGGCGCGTCGATCAGTGGGGTGCGCCGCATCGAAAGCTCGCTGATCGGACGGGAGGTGCGGATCACCCCCGCGCCCAGCGTCCCCCGCGCGCATCGGCTCGTCCTCGGTGACCACAGCCAGGTCCAGATCAGCGGCTGAGGCCACCGAAACCCTCCGTAGGTCCGTTCGCAGGCAAGGGAGAGAGCGGCGAACCGTCCCCCCGGGCGTTATGCGCCGCAGGCACAGATGACACGGATTCTCGTCACCGGCGGCGCCGGTTTCATCGGCTCGCACTACGTCCGCACCCTGCTGTCGGGGCCGGACGACCCTCCGCAGGTCACCGTGCTCGACAAGCTCACCTACGCCGGCAACCTGGCCAACCTCGCGCCCGTCGAGGGCCGCTTCACGTTCGTCAAAGGCGACATCTGCGACGCCGAGCTGCTCGCCGAGGTGGTGCCGGGACACGATCTGGTGGTCAACTTCGCCGCCGAATCCCACGTCGACCGCTCCATCGTGGGCGCCGGCGAGTTCGTGCGCACTAACGTGCTCGGCACCCAGACCCTGATGCAGGCGTGTCTGGAGGCCGGCACGCCCAAGATCGTCCACATCTCCACCGACGAGGTGTACGGCAGCATCGACAGCGGCTCCTGGGACGAGCAGACCCCGCTGTCGCCGAACTCCCCGTACGCGGCGGCCAAGGCGGGCGGCGACATGATCGCGATGGCCTACCACCGCACCCACGGGCTGCCGGTCACCATCACCCGCTGCGGCAACAACTACGGCCCCTACCAGTACCCGGAGAAAATCATCCCGCTGTTCATCACCAACCTGCTGGAAGGGCTGCAGGTGCCGCTGTACGGCGACGGCGGCAACGTGCGCGACTGGGTGCACGTGGACGACCACTGCCGGGGCATCCGGATCGTCGCCGAGCGGGGCGAGCCGGGGGAGGTCTACCACATCGCCGGCACCGCCGAGCTAACCAACCGCCAGCTCACCGAGCGGCTGCTGGAGCTGCTGGGGTACGGCTGGGACCGGGTCCGCCCGGTGGCCGACCGCAAGGGCCACGACCGGCGGTACTCGCTGTCGGACGCCAAGCTGCGCGCCCTCGGCTACCGCCCGGCCATCGATTTCGAGACCGGATTGGCCGAGACGGTCCGGTGGTACAAGGAGAACCGGCACTGGTGGGCTCCGCTGCGCGGCTGGAGCGAGCGATGAGGTGGCTGATCACTGGCGCCGCCGGGATGCTGGGCCGCGAACTGTCGGCCCGGCTGCAGGCCGCCGGCGCCGAAGTGGTGGCGCTCACCCGGGCCGACCTGGACCTGCTGGACGAACCGGCGGTGCGCAGGACCGTCGCCGCCTGTGCCCCCGACGTGGTCGCCAATTGCGCCGCCTGGACCGCGGTGGACGACGCCGAGACCGCCGAGGAGGCGGCGCTGGCGATCAACGGCCGGGCCGTCGCGGTGCTGGCGGAGATCTGCGCCGCTCGGGGCATACCGCTGGTGCAGCCGTCCACCGACTACGTCTTCCCCGGCACGGCCACCGCCCCCTACCCGGAGGACGCCCCGACCGCTCCGCTCAACGCCTACGGGCGCACCAAACTGGCCGGGGAACGGGCGGTGCTGGCCGCCGGCGCCGGGTACGTGGTCCGCACCGCCTGGCTGTACGGGGCGCACGGCCCCAGCTTCGTCCGCACGATGGTCAGGCTGTCGCGGGAGCGGGAGACCCTCACCGTGGTCGACGACCAGCGCGGCCAGCCCACCTGGACCGGGGACCTGGCCGAGCGGATCATCGCGCTGGTCGATTCGGGCGCCCCGTTCGGCGTCCACCACGCCACCAACTCCGGGGAGACCACCTGGTACGGGCTGGCCCGCGAGGTCTTCGCCCTGCTCGGCGAGGACCCGGACCGGGTGCGCCCCACGACCAGTGAGAACTTCCCCCGCCCGGCCGCCCGGCCCGCCTACAGCGTGCTGGCCCAGGACCCCGCCCGCGCCCCCGGACTGCCTCCCATGCGCCACTGGCGGAAGGCCCTCCACGCCGCCTGGCCGGAGCTGATCGCCGCCTGGTCGTGACCGCCTGACCGGACGGTTCAGGCGGCGGCGGGGGCGGATCCGGCCGCCTTCGACCACCAGGATCTGGTCGGCGGCGCGGATGGTGGACAGCCGGTGCGCGATCACGATCGCGGTGCGGCCGTGCAGCGCCTCGGCCAGGGCCTCCTGCACGGCGGCCTCGGAGGTGGAGTCCAGGTGCGCGGTGGCCTCGTCCAAGATCACCACTTGGGGGCGGGCCAGCAGCAGGCGGGCGATGGTCAGCCGCTGCCGCTGGCCGCCCGACAGCCGGTAGCCGCGTTCGCCGACGACGGTGTCCAGCCCGTCCGGCAGGCCGGCCACCAGCTTGTGCAGCCGGGCCCGGCGCAGCGCCTCCCACAGCTCTTCCTCGGTGGCGTCCGGACGGGCCAGCAGCAGGTTCTCGCGGATCGTGGTGTGGAACAGGTGCCCGTCCTGGGTGACCATGCCGACCGTCTGCCGGATCGACTCGAACGTCAGCTCGCGCACGTCCACGCCCGACAGCCGCACCGCGCCCTCGTCGACGTCGTACAGCCGCGGCACCAGCTGCGCGATCGTCGACTTGCCCGCCCCGGACGAGCCCACCAGCGCCACCATCTGGCCCGGTTCGGCGCGGAAGGACACCTGGTGCAGCACCCGCTCGCCGCCCCGGGCGTCCAGCGCGGCGACCTCCTCCAGGGACGCCAGGGAGATCCGGTCGGCGGGCGGGTAGCCGAAGCTCACCCGGTCGAACTCCACCGAGACCGGGCCGGCGGGGACGGCGCGGGCGTCCGGCCGCTCGGTGATCAGCGGCTCGAGGTCCAGCACCTCGAAGATCCGCTCGAAGCCGACCAGCGCGCCCATCACCTCCACCCGGGCGCCGGCCAGCGCGGTCAGCGGGGCGTACAGCCGGGTCAGCAGCAGCGCCAGCGTCACCACCGCGCCGGCGTCCAGGGCGCCGCGCAGCGCGTAAAAGCCGCCCAGCCCGTACACCAGGGCCAGCGCCAGGGTCGAGACCAGGGTCAGCGCGGTGATGAACGTGGTTTGCACCATGGCGGTGCGCACCCCGATGTCGGCGACCCGGCGGGCGCGGGCGGCGAACTCGGCCGACTCGCGCTCGGGGCGTCCGAACAGTTTGATCAGCGTGGCGCCGGGGGCGGAGAAGCGCTCGGTCATCTGGGTGTTCATCGCCGCGTTGCAGGCGGCGGCCTCCCGTTCCAGCCGGGCCAGGCGGGCACCCATCAGCCGGGCGGGCAGCACGAACACCGGCAGCAGCACCAGCGCCAGCGCGGTGATCTGCCAGGACAGCCGCACCATCACCGCCAGCGTCAGCACCAGCGTGACCAGGTTGCCCACCACCCCCGGCAGGGTGGAGCTGAAGGCCCGCTGCGCCCCGATCACGTCGTTGCCCAGCCGGCTGACCAGGGCGCCGGTGCGGGTGCGGGTGAAGAAGGCGATCGGCATCCGCTGGATGTGGTCGTAGACGGCGGTGCGCAGGTCCAGGATCAGCCCTTCGCCGATGCGCGCCGACAGCCACCGGCCCGCCAGCCCCAGCGCGGCCTCGGCGACGGCCAGCACGGCGATCAGCGCGGCCAGCGCGACCACCGTCTGCACCCGCTCGCCGCCGACGATGGCGTCGACCACGCTTCCGGCCAGCACCGGGGTGGCCACCGCCAGGGCCGCGGTCACCGTGCTGAGCAGCAGGAAGAGCACCAGCTTGGGCCGGTGCGGGCGGGCGAAGCGGCCGATCCGCCGCAGCGTGGCCGGTCCGAACGGCCGCCGGTCGTCGCCGGCGGACGTCGCGCTGCGCAGCGACCGCCATGCCGTCATCTCCATGTCCATGCGCACCACCCCGAATCGCCTCAGGTCGCCGTCACGCGCTTCAGGGTGCAACCTCAAGCACGGTTGAGGTCAACGCGATGACCGGGCGGTGGGCGCGGACAGGGTTTTCCCAGAAGGCGGCCGGACCTCGAATCCCATTTCGGGCTTGAAGAAGAGGACTCGGCGGCCTGGGGGCTTGGCGGGCGAGGTGGACCGAGCGGCGCTCTGGGATCCGTCCGGCTTGTCGCCCGGCCTTTTCAACACTCCGTTTCCGCAGCTCAGGACCGTGGAGTCGGGAAGGGGCAGAGGGCGGGTACCACCGGGTCAGGGGCCGAAAGGTTCACCGAACTCGGTGCTCGTCCCGGAGGCCGAATCTGCGGGGACGATATGTCGAGGGTTCGTTCCCCTGCAGGCCCCGAAAGGCCCGAGCCGGGTGCGCCGGCCGTCCAGAGCGGACGCCCGCAAGGTCACTTCCCGGATTTTGAACTCTTGGAGCTGCTCTTGCTCTTACTCTTGCTTTTCTTGCTCCCATCGCTGTCGGGCTCCCACTCGTAGCCGGGGATGCCCCTCTCGCAGTAGCTGTCGGCCACCTTCTGGTCGGTGGCGTCGTGTTCGCACCAGCGGTCCTGGGAGCAGGCGGTGAGTCCTGTGGCGGTGATCGCCAGGGTCACCGTGAGGGCGGCGAGACGAGCCTTCAGCATGAGACGACCTTTCCGTTGATCCTCGGGGGAGTTTCGCCGGCCGGGCCGGACCGGACCACGTGCCGATGAAGCGGCTGCAATGCACGGGAAGCGGTTCCGTTCCATGGCCGGGCGCCCCATCGCGTTCCGGTGGATCGACGACTCTTGAGACGCTGGAACAAGTTGTTCCGTTCCGTCGTTTTCTCATGAATCGGGTCCTTGGTCCACAGCGGAGGCCGAGGCGCTCTCATCGCCGCCGTCCCATGAGGCCGTGCCGAGTGCGGCCAGTTGTCCACAGGTTGTGGACAACTATTTCGGAAGTGCGGAGCCGCCGGTCATGGAAGTCCCCATCCAGAGGATGACGTGTCGTTGACCCCGATCCCGTTCCAGCGGCCGAACCCGTGATTACCGTGAGTGCATGGGCGGACCTCGCCGGGGCGTTCCGGGAAGACACCATGTGCTGCTCGCCACCGCGGCCGTCGCGGCGTCCGTGTCGTGGACGCCCGCGGCGCACGCCGACACCGCCGCCTGCACCTCCCGGCAGAGACCGGCGATGGCCCGGCGGCTGGACCGCGCCATCGAGAACGCCCTGCGCGGGCGCACCGGCACCGAATCGGTCGGCGTGCACGACCGCCGGCGCGGCATCCTGTGCTGGGTCCGCAAGGCCCGCCGCTACGACTCGGCCAGCATCGTCAAGGTCACCGTGCTCGGCGCCCTGCAACGCCGGGCGATGGAACAGGGCCGGGCGCTGACCTCCCGGGAACGCTCACTGGCCCGCGCCATGATCACCCGCTCCGACAACAACGCCACCTCCACCCTGTGGCGCTCCCTGGGCCGCACCCGGCTGCAGCGCTTCCTCACGTTGGCCGGCATGACGCAGACCCGGCTCGGACCCGGCGGGTACTGGGGGCTGACCCAGATCACCGCCCGCGACGAGATCCGCCTGCTGCGCCTGTACACCGGCTCCAACGAGGTCCTCAGCGACGATCACCGCGAATACGGCCTCAAGCTGATGGCCGAGGTCATCCCCTCCCAGCGCTGGGGCGTCCCGGCCGGCGCCCCCGCCGGGGCGGGCGTCCACCTCAAAAACGGCTGGCTGCCCCGGCACGGCCGGCACTGGCGGGTGCACAGCATCGGCTCCTTCGACGGCGACGGCCGCGACTACATGATCGTCGTCCTCACCCAGGGCGCCCCGTCGATGTCGTATGCCGTCACCACCATCGAACGGGTCGCCCGCGCCGTCCACCGGGTGCTGAACCCCGGCGAGCGGCAGGCCATCGCCCCCAGCGCCCCCGGCCCGTCCTGGGAGACCTCCGACGGCTCGGCCGTCCCCGAACCCGTCGGCTGATCTCACGCCCCCCCTGCCAGATCTTGGCGGTGTGGTCGTTGCCGGCGCCGGCGAGAGTGCCGCCGTCCGGGCCGAACACCACCGAGCCGATGGCGTCTTTGTGCCCGGTCAGGCTGGTAGTAGGGGTGCCGGTCGCGGCGTCCCAGATCCGCATGGTCTTGTCGTCGCCCGCGGTGGCCAGGGTGGTGCCGTCCGGGCTGAACGCCGCCCAATAGGCGGGAGCCCGGTGTTTGTCGAGGTGGGTGATGAGCGCTCCGGTTTTGGTGTTCCACAGCTTGGCGGTGCTGTCGGGGTCGAACGTCACCAAATAGACGGTGTCCGCGTGCCCGTTGAGTTCGGTGACGTGAGGGGCGGTTTTGGTGTTCCAGATTTTCGCGGCGGGGGCGCGGGGCGCGGCGGCCTGAGGGGAGCCGCCCGAGCCGGACGCGGCCCGGCCGTCCGGCTCCTTGCGGCCTTTGAACGCGGTGAAGACGACGAACGGGACGGCCAAAGCGCCCAAGGCGGCGGTCACCGTCAGCACGGTGCGGCGGGAGGGGCCGGATGCGGGCGGGCGGATGGTCGTCCAGTTCGGCGGCCAGGGTGCGGCCCTGCAGGAGTTCCATGACCAGGAACCACTGGCCGTCGTGCTCGCCGAAGTCATCGACCCGGGTGATGCCCGGGTGCTCCAGCCGGGCCGCGATCTTGGCCTCCTGGCGGAACTTGGCCACCACCACCGGCTTGTCCGTCGACATGCCGCGGTGCAGGAATTTCATCGCCACCGGCCGGTCCCGCAGCAGGTCCGCGGCCGCCCATACCTCACCGAAACCGCCCTGGCCCAGCAGCCGCTCCAACCGGTAGCGCCCCGCGATCTCCGACCCAGGTTCCACCCGGCACCCCCTGCCCGTTCCCGACCTGAGGGACATATTTGCCGACCAAGAAGCCGCAGGCTCGGAAACGGGATATCGGGATGGTCACACCGGCACTCACCGAAGAACGGACATCAATGGAGAAACATCGCATAATTTCTGGCCGTCACTTCTGCGGCCAGGCGAAACTGATATCAAAAAGGGGCGTCTTCGTACGGTTGTCCACAACGGTGCGCGCGGTGCCGAGCGGTCGTACCGCTGGGCGATACTGGGCCTCATGGTCGACGAGGAACGCTGGAAGGCGCGGTTCCGCGCCGCCCGGGTGAGCCTGCCCGGCTGGGCCAAGGACGCCCCGAGCCGCTGCACCTACCGCTCCAACGCCACCGGCACCTGGGAGATCTACGCCTGGGACCGGGAGAGCGGGAAGCGGCGGCAGGTCACCGACCGGCCCAACGGCACCTGGATGGGCGGCGTCGACCCCACCGGCGAGTGGATCTGGTGGTTCGCCGACACCGACGGCGACGAGTTCGGGGTGTGGATGCGCCAGCCCTTCCACGGCGGCCCCGACGAGCCCGCCGTCCCCGGCCTGGAGCCGGCCTACCCGGCCGGGCTGGCCCGCGGCTCCAGCGGGCTGGCGGTGGTGGGCCGCAGCACCGACGACGGCACCACCATCCACCTGTGCCGTCCCGGCGCATCCCCCGAGGTCCTCTACCACCACGCCGAAGACGCCCACGTCGCCGGGCTGAGCCGGGACGAGACCCTGATCGCCATCGGCCACAGCGAGCACGGCGACAGCCGCCACATGGCGCTGCGCGTCGTCCGCCCGGACGGCACCACCGTCGCCGACCTGTGGGACGGCGAAGGCAAGGGCGTGTACTCCTGCGGCTTCTCCCCCGTCGCCGGGGACAGCCGGCTGCTGGTCAACCACGAGCGCCGCGGCCGTCCCGAGCTGCTGATCTGGGACCCGATCGCCGGCACCGAGACCGAGCTGCACATCGACCTGCCCGGCGAGATCGACGCCGACTGGTACCCCGACGCCTCGGCGCTGCTGATCTCCCACTCCCACCACGCCCGCGACGAGCTGTACCGCTACGACCTGGCCGGCGGCACGCTGCACCGCATCGACACCCCGCGCGGCGTGATCACCGGCGCCACCGCCCGCCCCGACGGCACGGTCGAGTTCGCCTGGAGCAGCGCCGCCGAACCCCCGGTGATCCGCTCCAGCGCCGGCACCGTGGTGCTCACCGCCGAGGGCCCGCCCGCCCCGCCGTCGGTGCCGGTGGAGGACGCCTGGGTGGACGGCCCCGGCGGCCGCATCCACGCCCTGATCAGCAAGCCCGGCGGCCCCGGCCCCCACCCCACCGTCTTCGACATCCACGGCGGCCCCACCGCCCAGGACGACGACTCCTTCTCCCCGGCCGTGGCCGCCTGGGTCGATCACGGCTTCGCCGTCGTCAGAGTCAACTACCGCGGCTCCACCGGGTACGGCTCGGCCTGGCGGGACGCGATCGAGCACCGCGTCGGCCTCACCGAACTGGAGGACATCAAGGCCGTCCGCGACTGGGCCGTGCAAAGCGGCCTGGCCGACCCCGCCCGCCTGGTGCTGACCGGCGGCTCCTGGGGCGGCTTCCTCACCCTGCTCGGCCTGGGCACCCAGCCCGAGGACTGGACGGTCGGCATCGCCTCCGTCCCCGTCGCCGACTACTTCGCCGCCTACGAGGACGAGATGGAGGCCCTCAAGGCGTTCGACCGCTCCCTGTTCGGCGGCTCCCCGGAGGAGGTCCCCGACCGCTACCGCCGCTCCTCGCCGCTCACCTACGTCGAGCAGGTCCGGGCCCCGGTCTTCATCCTGGCCGGCGAGAACGACCCCCGCTGCCCCATCCGCCAGATCGACAACTACCTCAAGCGCCTGGACGAGCTGGGCAAACCCCACGAGGTCTACCGCTATGACGCCGGCCACGGCTCCCTGGTGGTCGAAGAACGCATCCGCCAGATGGAAATGGAGATCACCTTCGCCCGCAAGCACCTCGGCCTGCTGTGACGGCGGCCCCGCCGGCGGCGCCGGGGAGCACCGGCCGCCGGGGCCGCCCGTGCCGGTCGCGTGCCGGTGAAGTGTCCCCACCGGCGGGCGGCTGGTGACTCTCCGCCACAAGGCCTCATCCGGCTCACCGGGATCTCGGCGTGGCCGAACCCTGGCCGGGCGGCGGCGGCCCACCGCTCGGAGGGCGGTGCCCACCCCCGCGCCCGCTGGGCCCGGGGACGGGAGCGGCGAACATCCAGCACGGCTCTGCAGCCCAGGCCGCGCCCGCTGGGCCCGGGGACGGGAGAGACGGAAGCCCGTCGGCTCCCGGTGAGCGGCGCAGCGGGTCCAGGTCACTCCTCGTTGGCGTGCCAGCGAGTGTCCTGGGGCGGCGTGTCGAAACGGACGGGGGCGGGGTTGCCGCTCAGGTCGTTCTCGGTGACGCGGCCGCCGGCCCAGCCGCCCTCCTTGGTGATCCAGACGCCGTGGGTCTGAGTCGGGGAGGGCTGGTCGTCCCACATGCGGTTGCCGCGCAGGCGGGAACCGGTCACGGGAGCGGCGACGGTGAGGCCGGGGCGGTCGGCGGGCGGACCGGGAAGGTGGTAAGGCGAACCGTTGGGGGGCGTGCCGTAGCGCCAGGCGGTGCGCGCGCCGGGGCGGGCGGGGGCCAGCGTCAGCTCGGTGCGGGTGTTGTCCACCACCAGGGCGCTCTGCTCGCCCACGGTGAGGCGCTTGCCGCGGTGCCCGCCGGGGAGCCAGTCGGCCTTCTCGTCGATCATGGACAGCTCGGTGAAGCGCACCCGGGGGCCGCCGCCGGAGGTGCCCGGCGCGGCGCGGCGGCCGTTGTTGTGCATCCGGTTGCCGGAGATCTCACAGTTGCGCATCGGGGCGTCGACCCGGACCCCGTCGAGGCCGTTGTCCCGGATGTCGTTGGACTCCAGCACCACGTCCGTGACCGTCTCGTGCAGGCCGCGGGTCAGGTTGTGCTCCCAGTAGCCGTAGCGGCCGTTGTTGCTGATGCGGTTGCCGTGGAACGCGTACGGGCCGGGGGTGTTGCCGACCCGGACGCCGTCGCGGACGTTGCCGTCGATGAGGCAGCCGGTGACGCGGCCGCCCCGGCCGGCCACGGCCGTGGTGCCCAGCGAGGACACATCGAACCCGGCCTCGTGGTTGCCGATCATCGTGCAGGAGGAGACCAGCAGCCCGTCGGCGCCCCAGTCGGAGATGCCGAACCGGTTGTCCTGGGCGTGGCAGGCGGTGATGACGATGCCGCGCGGCGGCGTCCAGTACTCCTTCTGCAGCTCCACGAAGATGCCGTTGGTGCCGTTGCCCAGGGCGGTGCAGCCCGTCACGGTCAGCCGTTCGACCGGCCCCCAGCCGCCGATGCCGATGCCCAGGCCGGCCCCGCCCATCTGCTCCCCGTTGTCCAGCCGGCCGCAGCGCACGGCCAGCACGCCCTCCACGATCGTGTCCTGCAGGAAGTCGCAGCCGAAACCGGTGGCCGGGGTGTCGTGGATGTACAGGTCGCGGAAGCGGCCCCGCAGCACGTACTGCAGGCCCAGCCCCTTGGACAGCACGTCATAGGCCGGCAGCTCCACCCCGGACCCGTCGATCTCAAAGTGCGCGAAGGTGACGTCCGCCACGTAGTTGTCCGGCCCGGCGCCGTGCTGGGCGGTGGTGAACCACGCCAGCGGCACCGGCGAGGTGGGGGCACCGGGATTGGCCAGCACGAAGCAGGTGGCGCCGGGCCCGGCGCCCACCAGCGACACGCCGCTGCGCCAGACGATGCCCTGGTCGTGAATCGCATAGCGGCCGGGAGGGACGTGGATGGTCCGGGGGAGGCCGTCTGCGGCGTAGGCCGCTCCCAGCGCGTCGACCAGTGCGGCGAGCGCGGGCTGGTCGTTGGTGGTCCCGTCGCCGACCAGACCGTGTTCCCGGGCGTCGACTGCCAGCGGCATGGACATGCGGGTCTCCTTTCGATCGGCCCTGTGGCCGGCTCGTCCCGCCGCGCGGCCGGCCCGCCGAGGCCGGCGCGGTGAGCCCGTCACAAGGCCCGGTGACGGAACGGCATCCAAGGCCGCATGCTTTCGGCGCCTTTCGCCCCGGCCGCGGTCGTGACGGCTCGGGCGGGCGCGGTGACGCGCGGCGGCCGGACGTTTGTTTTTCCCGCACTTCCCCGTCACCGCGCGGGTATGCCACCGCCTGCGAAACCCCCGCCGGTGTGGGGGAATCCGTCCGGTCAGGCGCGGACGTCGCGGATGATGCCGACCAGCTCGCGGGTGACGCTCTTGAAACCCGGCAGCCGGGACATGGAGACCATCTTGTCCACCAGCGGCACGGTGCGCTCGACCAGCAGGTAGGTCTTGCGGCAGCCGGGGGAGGAGTCGTGCACCCAGTACAGCACGATGCCCATCGAGTACAGCCACAGCAGCTCGGGCAGCTCCTCCCGGAAGTCCGGGTCGATCTTGAGGGTGGAGCCGTTCACCACCTCGCGGTAGATGGCGATGGCCGCCGCCCGGGCCGGGCCGGATTCGGCGCTGAAGGGGTTGAGCGGGCTGGTGGGCTCGGCGGCGAACTTGAAGAACTTCCCGGCGAACTGGTGGTAGGGCACCATCGTGTCGATGCGGGCCTTCAGCACGCCCAGCAGCCGCGGGGCGAACTCGCGTTCGCGCTCCAGCACCGCGCGGCAGGCGGCCATGTGCGCTTCCTGCAGCTCGTCGTAGTAGGTCTGGAGCAGTTCTTCCTTGGAGCCGAAGTAGTAGTAGGCGTTGCCGACCGAGACCCCCGCCTCCTTGGCGATGGCGCGCATGGTGGTCGCCTCGTACCCGCGCTCCCGGAACAACCGCAGCGCGGTCTCCACGATCAGCGCGCGTGTCTGTTCGGATTTGGCCGACCTCGTCTCGGTCACACAGCAACCATAAGCGGACTGTGAACGCCGGGGACACGATCCCGCCGCCACGGTCCGCAGACGGCCACGGTGATCGCTTCGGGCGGACGCCGCCGGTCACGGTCCGCCCGATCGGCGTGTCCCCCGGGGATGCCGGCCGGATGACCTCTCTTCTGGATTTTCGTCGGCCCCTCGGGGGGAAGTAGGGGGTCCGGACGCAAAGACCGCGCCGGTCGCACCCTGCCCGGCGCCGGGCGTGGTGCGGTCGATCGACGGGGTGAAGTGGTGGAGATGAAGGCTGATCCGGAACTCGAGCACATCACGGACGTGGCCTTGCGGCTGTTCGCCGTCCTGGGCTTCGACGGCACCTCCACGGAGATGATCGCCGCCGCCGCCGGATGGGACGTCGACACCTTCGTGGCGCGGACCGGCGGCAGGCTCAAGCTGTACCTGACGATCATGGAGCGGATCCAGCGGGCCGAGCACGAGGCGCTGCGGGCCGCGGCGGCCTCGGCCGCTCCGGGCCTGCCGGGGCTGCTCCAGCTCGCCGACGCCTACCTGGACTTCCACGCCGCCGAGCCGCGCTTTCAGTGGATGTGGATGCACCGCTGGATGGGCGATGCGGCCGACACCGTCGAACTGGAGTCCTACCGCGAGTCGCTGACCTCCCTCATCGCCGATTTCGTGCGTCCCCTGGTGCCCGAGGACGTGGATGTGGACTACCTGCTGTGGACGATCGTCTGGTCCGTCGCCGGTTTCCTGACCGGCGGCGTCGTCCACAGCGACGTGCGGGCCAGGCCCGCGCGGGGCTTTTTGGACGCCGACCGGATCGAGGGCGTCGATCCGCGCGAGCTGGCCGCCTTCCGCTCCTTCCTGCACGTGTTCATCAAACGCATGGTCGCTCCCGCATGAGCCGCACGTCCCCGCCGCACAGATCGTCCGCAGGGCGGGCCGGAGGGAACCGGACGACCGGCGGGCGGGGAACGCCGGACGCGGGTCAGCGAACCTTCAGCAGCACCTTCCCGGTGGCCTGCCGCCGGTCCAGCACGCGCAGCGCCTCCGCGGCGTCCTCCAAGGGGAAGGACGGCCCCAGCACCGGGTCGATCGCCCCGGACTCCAGGTGGGGACGCAGGTCGGCCCACTGCCGCTGGACGTAGTCCATCTCGTGCAGCCACAGCTCCGGCCACCCGACGCCGATCACGGCGGTGTTGTTCAGCAGCAGCCGGTTCACCTTCACGGTCGGGATCTGCCCGGCGGCGAACCCGATGACCAGCAGCCGCCCCTCGCGGGCCAGGCTGCGCAGGGAGTCGGTGAACCGGTCCCCGCCCACCGGGTCGACGACCATGTCCACGCCGCGCCCGGAGGTCAGCTCCTTGACGGCGTCCTTGAACCCTTCGGCGAGCACCACCTCGTGGGCCCCGGCCTTGCGCGCCACCTCGCCCTTGGCCGCACTGGACACCACCGCGATCACCCGCGCGCCCATGACCCGCGCCAACTGCACCGCGGCCGTCCCGATCCCCCCGGCGGCGCCGTGCACCAGCACCGTCTCGCCCTCCCGCAGCCCGCCCCGCCGGGTGAGAGCGAAATGCACCGTCAGGTAGTTCAGCGGCAGCGCGGCGGCGGCCTCCAGCGGCACCCGGTCCGGCACCCCGAAGACCAGCCGGGGATCGACGGCCACCTGCTCGGCGAACCCACCCGTCCCGGGGAAGGCGGCCACCCGCTCCCCGACCCGCACCGGCGCGCCTTCGGGCGCATGCCGCACAATGCCGGACACCTCCGCGCCGGGGGTGAAGGGCGGCTCCATCCTGATCTGGTACTCGCCCCGCGTCAGCAGCACATCGGGAAAGGCCGCCCCGGCGGCGTGCACCTCGACGATCACCCTCCCGTCGCCCGGCACCGGCTCGGGCACCTCCCCGATCTCCACCGCGTCCGGCCCGTCGAGGCTGGTCACCCGCACTGCACGCATCATGCATCCTCCCCAGCGTCGCGCCTTCCGGCGATCTGGTCGCACCAGTGCCGAACGACCGTACAGCGGCAGCCAGCGACGCTTACTGGGAGGTGCCGAGCCCGCTTCGGGGCGGTTCGCCGGCTTCGCTATCGTGGTTTTGGGCCTGTCCGGTCGGCGAGGGCATCTGTGCCCGCGGGTCAGGTCGTGATCTCGGTGCCGATGCCGATCTGGGCCGCGATCGGGTTGTAGATGTCGGTGGGGATCGCACAGGTCAGGGAGACGAGGAGGCTGTAACGGACCGGGAGCTCCAGCCGGTCCTTGCGCTTGTTGCTCTTCCACCAGCCGCCGACCGGGATGATCGCGATGTAGCCGCAGTGGGCCAGCTCAGAGGCGTCGCCCGTCCACATGTCTGCATGCAGGGAACCCCGTTCCCGTCCTCGCGGGCCGATCAGCCAGTTGCGGTTGTCGGACTCTCTCCTTCTGCGGCCGGGGTTGTCCTCTTCCTCCTGTGCCTCCCGGCTGATCCGCTTCTGGAAGTCCTCGGCGCTTTCGTTTGGCTTCTTCAGCGCGAACTTGAGCCGGTGGGAGGGGTACTGGTACTGCTTCCACCCTCGGCAGGACGGGTTGGGCTCCACGAAGTACGACAACGTGATGCGCAGCCGCACGTCGCGGCCCGCCAGTTCCATGAGCCGCTTTCGGGGCCAGGGAAGTTGGTGCAGTCGCAGCGCTCGCATGGAGATGTCGCCGCGA
Organism: Thermomonospora sp. CIF 1; assembly: GCF_001896795.1. Classification (NCBI taxonomy): domain Bacteria; kingdom Bacillati; phylum Actinomycetota; class Actinomycetes; order Streptosporangiales; family Thermomonosporaceae; genus Thermomonospora; species Thermomonospora sp. CIF 1. The sequence continues at coordinate 26,055 of NZ_MOYN02000027.1, read as the reverse complement.
CGCAGTTCGAAGGGCAGGAATTCATCCTGCACGATCATCGTGACGTCTTCGTCCGCGCTGGCCAGGACTCGTTCCTCGGTGGGCACTCCCCACCCGTAGCGGCGCAGCAGTCGTACCCGGTCCCCTTTCTTGAGGCCCTTTGCGTAGAGCGCCGCCTTCATGGGCCGGGTCCACTCCGCTGAGTGAACGAGCAGACCTCGGACAGTCTCCGGCCACAGAGCGGGATACCGGTCCATGACCAGGGCGCACAGCCGGGCCGCCTGGGCGGTCGCCGCGCTGGTGGCGTTTGCTGTGGTGAGGCCTCCCCGGTGAGATGTGGTGATCAGTTCGAGTTCCTCGGCGGTGAGGGGAGGACCGTAACCGTCGACGACCAGATTGCCGGCCTCCATCAGGATGTCCGGCTTGGACGGCCAGAGCTCTCTCCACGTTCTGGCGGTCCGGCTGTGCGGCGACAACTCGCCCTGCGGAGCGAGCGGAGAGTAATTCTGGTACTCGGGCCTGGCGGGTAGCTCGGTCAGATCGGTGTAACCACCGACGGTGAGTACGTTCCATGCCTGGGAGGGGTCCTGGGCGCTTCTGAAATCACAGACGTCCAGGAAGTTTGAACTCGTCTGATCGTATCGGACGTTGCCCGCCGCGACGCAGAAAAGCCGGGCTTGCGCCGGGTTCGGACGTCCCAGCAGTTCCAGCCCGTTGGGAGTAGGGCGGATGTCCGTTCCGAAGGACAGCGCGTCCAGTGCTGCCGACCATGACGAAGGCCTGCCGTCGTTGTCCTCGCGCAAGGTGCTGACTGGAAGCGAGAACACCCGGGGCCGTCCGGGACGTGGGATCTCCACTTGGGAGGCGGCCGATGCCATAAGCGCCCCGTACAACGGCGGGGGAGGACTTATCTCCGGGCGGTTGGGTTGGTAGATCTTCACCGACTCCAGTCGATGTCTGAGCTGTACTTCACCGGAGCTCAGCAATGTGGCCGTCAGGTCACCGTACAGCGAGAGCCCCGCCATTTGCGTGCCGTGGCCGTGGCTGTCCGCTCCGGTGGTCGACGCCAGGACGCTGCGGGTCTCGTCGACGGAGTCCCTCAGCAGCCGGTGTCCGGCATTGACGCCGGTGTCCAACAGGCACACCGCCGGACTGTCCGGGTCGGCGGGCACGAGGCGTTCTTGCAGGTCTTCGGCGAGGGGGCGTTCCAGCTCTGCATCGTCGAGGATCTCGGAGACCACTGGAGGCCGACGAAGCTCAGCCACCACGGTATTGGTGGTCAACAACCGTCCCAGCTCGTCCGGAGAGCCATGAACGAGCCCGATCACTCGTTCCGGAAAACCCAGAGTCTGCTCATGGAACCGTAGCCCCAACTCACGGCAGACCTCCCCGAGCTGCTCGGACGGGTCTGGGTTGTCCGGTAGCCGTGCGAACCAGACCTCCCACCAGTGCGGCTCCTCGGTTTCCGGGAACGGCTCGCTCTCCTGCCAGAAGTGCCTTAGGACCGCCAACCGCAGCGCCGCGATGTTGGCCACCAGCCTCTCGTTCTTCCCCGCGGCCGCGAAGTCTTCGAGCTTGCGCAGAAAGACGCCAGCCGCGTCGTGCGGCACCCAGACCAGCGCCTGCTGCGGCCGGGAGTCCTCGGCGGGCAGCACTGTCAGCAGACGCAGCCCATGAACGTCGAGGCTGCTCAACGCCAGCTCATAGCCGGGTTCGTCGTTCCAGCCCTCGACGCACAGGGTGAATCCTTCGGCCTGGATCTCTTCGGGGAGTTCGAAGGCCGCTTCTAGAGCCAGTTCCCGGGCCTGGATGAATTCCCTCGTGAGCCGGGAGACGTGGGCTGCGGGGTCACCGATGGCGCGGATCTTCGGGGCTTTGCCGCCTCCTCGGCCCCGGTAGCCGACGTCTCGCCCCTGGCGGGGGACGATGATATGGGGCCGGGTGCGCCGGGCCGAGGGCTCGAGCGGCTCACTCACGGCGAGCGCTCGCGCGCTCGTTCAGAGCGGCGATCAGAGCTGCGGTGGACACCGCCTCTTCCCCCCGTAGGATGGCGTCTTTGGCGGCGGATTCGGCCGCTCGGACCAGTTCGGCGTGGCTCAAACCAGCTGAGTGGCTTTCGGCCGCCGACCAGTCGACTTCCGTGGTGTCCATCATCTGCAGGCGTCTCCGCAGGACTTCTTTGGCCTGGCCTCGGTCGGGTAGGTCATAGGCGATGACCGAGTCGAACCTGCGGAAAAGCGCACGGTCCAAGAGTTGGGGGTGGTTCGTCGCGGCGATGACCGGGCTCTCCGGTCGTGTCTCGTCCAGAAAGAGCAAGAAGGAATTCAGGATACGGCGGGCCTCTCCGACGTCGTTTGCGGCGGTGCGTTCCGCGCCGATGGCGTCGAATTCGTCGAACAGGTACACCGCCCGGGTCTTCTTGGTCGCCTCGAAGATGATCCGCAGCTTGGCCGCGGTCTCTCCCATGAACCGGCTGATCAGCCCGTCCAGCCGGACGGTGAACAGGGGCAATCCGAGTTCCCCGGCCAGCGCGGCCCCTGTCATGCTCTTGCCGGTGCCCGGCGGCCCCACCAGCAGTACCCGGTGAATCGGTTCGAAGCCATAGGACTCCAGGCGGGCGCGTTGCCGCTGCTCGTGCAGGATCCGCTGCAGTGCCGCGCGCACCGTCTTGGACAACGTCATGTCACGCAGCCGGACCTGCGGGTACTCGGCGGTGACCAGCTCGGCCAGCTCGCCCTTCGGCCTGATGACCGGGGTGGGGCCTACCTGGGGCACCTGCTCGGCCTTGGCCCGGTCGATCAGGTCCCGCAGCTCGGCCGCCAGCCGGTTGTGTCCCTGGCGCGCCGCCTTGGCGGCCATCTGCAGGGCGACGGCGTAGAAGCCCTCCTCATCACCTGCCGCGTGGGCCCTGACGAGGGCTTTGACGTGGTCTGCCGAGGCCGCCAACACACACCCCTCACCCGGTTCCGCCGTCCTCCCCGACTGTAACCAGCCGGTAGTGAGGGGGCGAGCGCCTCCCTGCAACCGACGGGAGGTTTCGATGAAACTCCTGGTGGTTGTAGGCGGACGCGCCTTTCAGGAATACCGGAGCAGGCGACGTGGGCGGGCACGTCCAGGTCACCGGCGGCACCCGTGCGGCAAGGGGCTGTCTCGCGTCCGCCTTTGATGCCTGCGATGCCCTTCGAAGCCGGGATGCCCTCGCGTGGGATCAGGTCTTGGCAGCGGCGAGGGCGCGGAGTTCTCGGGCGGCGGGGAGGGCGCGGGTTTTCTCGTCGGGGAGGGCTTTGATGATCTCCTCGGTGATGCGGCGGCGGCTTGAGCTGGTGGGCATGCCGTTCAAGGTGGTCGCGGCGTGGTTGAGGCCCTCGGTGATGTCGCGGTCGTGGACGAGGGCGAGGGCACGCATGAGGTTGAGATTTGTGCGGCTTCCCGAGCGCTCCTCGGGCATGAGGGAGAGGGCTTGGTCGATCGCGGACGTGGCGTGCTTTGTGTCGCCCAGCATCGCGTAAGTGAAGCTTTCGGCTTCTCGTAGGGCGCTCTCTGAGTAGCCGTGTGGTGATATCCGGTCTTGGAGGACGTGCTCAGGGAGCCGGCCGAATACCTCGTGTAGATCGCGGATCGCCTGCTTGGCTCCTGTCGCGTCCCCTTGGGTGGCAAGGAACTTGGCGCGTGTGCTGAAGGCTTTGACCAACCCGGAGGACGGTCTTCCAGCGGCGTGCTTGAAGGCGTCGTTGAGGAAGCTGTTGATGACCTCTGGGGGGCGATTTTCCCACAATGCGCTTGATGCCCGGTAGTAGCGGACCCAGGTGGCCAGGTCGTGGTCACCGGATTCATCGGCGGCGTGGGTGGCGGCCTGGAGGGCTCGGCCGGCGTCGCGGTAGCGGCCCAGGTCGCTGAGTTCCTGGGACATGTAGGTGGTGAGCTGGGCGCTGACCCGCAGCAGGTCGCGGCGGGCGGAGGGGTTCTTTTCGCGTTGCAGGGCCACGCCGAGATCCATGATGTCGGCGGCCAGGTCGCGCATCAGGGCGCCGACCGGTTGGACCCAGATCTCTTGGGAGTACTCCCAGGCGAGGTTCTGCCAGCCGGGGGCGTCCAGTTCGGTGGCGGGGGCGTCCAGGGAGCTTTCCAGGGCGGTGAGCACGGCGGCGACCGTGCCCGCGGGCACTGCCGCTCCGGCGCCGAGGGCGGCCATCAGTTCCAAGAGCGCACGGCGTTTCACGTCGTCATCCCCATTGTCGGGACGGGTCTCCTTTTCGACGGTACCCGTGGGAGTGGTGCTTTGACCCTCCGGAGGGCGGCATTCGGGGCCGAAAAGATCTTCTTTGGGGACTTTGAAAACGGTGGCGTAGGCGGTGGCCCAGTCGCGGGGAAAGACCTCTCCGGCTTCCCAGCGGTGGATCTGCCGGGCGAGGTTTCGAATCGAACCCCGTTCGATGTGGGATGCGGCCAGTAGCCGCCGGGCCATCTCGTGCTTACCCCATTGCCGGGCCGATCGTTCGGCTTCGAGCCTGACCGCCCATGCGGGGCGCCGCTTGTCGGTCATGGGCGCAGCCTCTCATTCGCTCCGGGGGGATGTGAGGTGGGCGCAAAAGTGTCCGCAAAGTGTCCGCATCGTGTCCGCCTGATGTCCGCCCTGACACCCCCCGAAAGTGTCTGCAAAGTGTCAACATTGTCAGCCTTCCGGAGATTGCGTGTCCTGTCCTTTACTGAACGTGACCGGAAGCGGCCTCGTGGGTAGGCGCGCCGGCGGCACCCTGGAGCGGGGTTATGCCGGAGCAGCAGCGCGCCTTCCCCGGGCCGGTCAGGTCGGCGGAGTCAGTGGACCTTTTTCAACCGCGTGGCATCGGGCATCCCGGGCCACGGCGTCCCCGGACGGCGATGCCTCCGTCTCAACCTGCGGAGACGGGCGTTGAAGAAGGCTCAGCGCCGGGAGCCGCGATCACCCCCGGATCGAGCACCGGCAGTGACCCGTCGCCGTACGGCGGCCCGCTCCTTCCCCCCGTCACCCGCGAACCGGAGCGGGCGCCGTGCGGCTTCGAACGAGATCGGGAAACGGAGGCGGCCTCGGGCCGATGCGTCCGCATCGGGCGTCCCAGGGCCTTGACCAGCAAGGCGGTGCTGATCTGTGAACGACCGCAGGATGCCGCAGGACTGGCTGGCGGCGCTCGCCGCGCACTTGGCGGCGCATCGGATGGAGGTGGACCTCAGCGACCGCGGCCTGCTCGTCCGGGACCAAGGGACCGGGACCGTGGTCGCCCTGGTCGTCTGCCGCCGGCGGGCCGAGGACGCCGGGACGCTGTGGTTCTTCACCGGTACGGGGGAGCCGCTCGCCCCGTCCGACCGGATCACCGACGCCGCGCTCGCGCTCAGGGGCCGACTGTCCGCGGGCGCGGGGGAGGCGCGGTGAGGACCGCCGCGCCGCCGGCACCGCTAGAAGAAAGGTGCGCGCCGGCCGTGCCGCCCGGCAGGTTCCCCGCGGCGTTGATCTGGCGGGGGAACCACACCGGGAGTTGGTGGGCCATGGTCCGCGATCGGCGAGGCAGAGACCGGCTTCTGGAGGCGGACAGCCCCGAGACGCTGGAACTCCGTCTGCTGGAGTTTTATCGGCGCGATGTCTCTCGTCCGGTGCGAGAGGTGGCCGTTCGGCCGGACGGGACTTGGACGCGGGCGGGTGCGGGACGAGAAAACGCTCGTCCGGCTCGGCATCCCGCACCAGGGCGGGCCGGCACGGCGGCACATGCGGCTTCGGCCTCCTGCAGGACGTCCCATATCGCCACGCCGTCCTGGTCGGCGCAAAGCGCCACCAGGCGTGGCGCCGGCACCCCTGCCCGTTACCGGGTGTCTCCTCGACCGGCAGGCCCGATGGAGGAAGCCATGGGCGGCCGTGCGCCTCGTTTCTGGTGGCGCCTGTGGCGGTTCGTGCGCTTCCGCCCTGAGCCGAGCTTGGAGATCCGCTGAACCGGGCCGCGAGGATCAAGCCACGTAAGGGCGGGCGGTTCGGGCGTCGCGCAGGGCGTGGGCCCACCAGGAGAGCTGCTCGAGCAGGGCGGTGGCGGCGGTTTCGCTGTCGGGGTCTTTGGGGTTGCCGTCGCCGTCGAAGCGTTCCCGGGCGCGGTGGAAGCTGACGGTGTTGCGGATGGTGGCGGCGTGCAGTTCGGCGAAGACCAGGCGGAGCTGTTCCACCGCGCGCAGGCCGCCGGAGATGCCGCCGTAGGAGACGAATCCGACCGGCTTGGCCCGCCATTCGGCGGTGTACTGGTCGATCAGGTGCTTCAGCGGGCCGGGGAAGCTGTGGTTGTACTCGGGGGTCACCACGACGAAGGCGTCGGCCGCCGCCAGGCGCCGGCCCACCGCGGTGCGCGCCGCCGTTGAGCGCTCCACCGGCGGCAGTTCCGCCGAGGCGTCGATGACATCGACGCTCAGGTCCGTTCGCCGTCGGGCGCGGTCGGCGAACCAGCCGGTCACGATCGGGCCGAGCCGGCCCGGCTGCAGGCTCGCCGTGAGGATCACGAGGCGGAGAGGGTCCTGGGACATGGTGGGCTCCTGATCTCGTCGCACGGGCTTTCCGGCCGGGTGACGACCAGCTTTCAACCTGAACCTTGCTTGAGGTCAATGGGGGCGCGGGCGCTGTGACGGGAGTCTCCGGGACGGGAGGGCGGGATCGCTTGAAAGCCGCCGGAGGAAATGCCCCGGCTTCACGCGGCGCGTGTCGTTTCCGCGGACTGGGGGATCTGGGACGGCAAGCCGGACCCTTGTCGGTGCGTCCCTTGAGGGCTGCTGCTCAAAAAGGCGTAAGGGCCGATGGCGGCGGGCGGGCACCCTACCGGCCGGAATCGGCGCCGTGCAGGGGGATCGGCGGCGAAGGTGACCTTTATGGGATGACCAAGTGCGACCGGCGGTAAGGCTGATCTAACCCTGAGGACAGGGTTACTGCGGAGAGTGGCGAATCACTAACCCTTAGCAATGAAGGGTCGCTGGGGTTCCCCGAGAGCCGGGGGCCCGTCAGCCGCATAGAGAGATCACTCCATGAAGGCAATCCAACGCACACTGGCTTGCGGCCTGTGCTCGGCGGTCGTCGGCGGTGCAATGATCACCGTGGCGGCCACGGCCGCGCAGGCGGTGGCCGTCCGTCCGGTCGTGCCGCCGCCGGCGGCGCCGTACGCCCAACTGCAGGCGCCGTCCCTGCCCTCCGAGCAGACCGACTACCGGCAGGGGGTGCCGGCGCGGCTCGCCGAGTACCTGGGCACTGAGCTGTACCAGCTGCCTCAGGAGTACCAGAGCCCTGAGGCGTACCAGGACCCGCAGGACTACCAGATCCCGCAGCAGCAGCCCGCCCTGGACTGGTACCAGGCGCCGCAGTTCCCCTCGGACGCCCAGGAGCCGAGGGCCGCGGAGTACTACCAGGCGCCGCAGCAGCCGCCCTACCTGAACCAGGCGCAGGGCCCTGAGCAGTACCAGCAGCCGATCTACCCGAGCCAGTTCCAGGAGCCGCCGGCTGCTTGGGGCCCGGAGTACCACCAGGTGCCGCAGCAGCCGGTCTACCTGGACCAGGCCCAGACGCCGCAGCGTCCCATGGGGCCGGAGCAGTACCAGCAGCCGCAGGCTCCGCAGCACTCCATGTACCTGGATCGGGCGCAGGGCCCTGAGCAGTTCCAGGTGCCGCCCGCGCCGCTGAACCCGGAGCAGTACCAGCAGCCGATCTACCCGAGCCAGTTCCAGGAGCCGCCGGCTGCTTGGGGCCCGGAGCACTACCAGGTGCCGCAGCAGCCGGTCTACCTGGACCAGGCGCAGAGCCCTGAGCAGTTCCAGGTGCTGCCCGCGTCGCTGAGCCCGGAGCAGTTCCAAAGCACCCAGGAGCAGCAGCCGCAGATCCGGCAGGAGACCCCGGCACAGCAGATCGAGTCCCAGGGGACCCGGGCGCCGGAGCTGCAGCAGCCGGTGCAGATCGCCCCGCAGCGGCCCGCCGAGGAGACCGCCGCGCAGCCCGCTGCGGAGACGGCCGAGCCCAAGCTGCAGCGCGAGTACGCGGTGAACATCTACTTCATGAACTGACCACGGGCCGAACGGCACGGGAGGAAGGAGAACCGTGCCGCCGCGGTCCTGCCCGGTGATTCGCGGTGCAGGTGCGGCCGGACGCCGCCGGTGGCGTCCGGCCGCACTGTTTCACGGGGAACACCCAGCGACGACGAACGGCCCCGGACGCAAGGCGCCTTGCGTCCGGGGCCGTTCGGCGAGCCCTGGGATCAGGAGGTCAGCTCGGCGGCCACCAGCTCGGCGATCTGAGCGGTGTTGAGCGCCGCGCCCTTGCGCAGGTTGTCCCCGCACAGGAACAGGTCCAGCGCGTTGGGGTCGTCCAGCGAGCGGCGGACCCGGCCCACCCAGGTGGGGTCGGTGCCCACCACGTCGGCGGGGGTCGGGAACTCCCCGGCCGCCGGGTCGTCCACCAGCACCACGCCGGGGGCGGCGGCCAGCACCTCCTGGGCCTCCCGCTGGTCCACCGGCTGGTCGAAGACCGCGTGGACGGCCAGCGAATGGGTGGTCACCACCGGCACCCGCACGCAGGTGGCGCTGACCCGCAGGTTCGGCAGGCCCAGGATCTTGCGGGACTCGTTGCGGACCTTCATCTCCTCGGAGGTCCAGCCGTCCTCCTTCAAAGACCCCGCCCACGGCACCACGTTCATCGCCAGCGGCGCGGGGAACGGCCCCAGGTCATCGCCGATCGCCCGGCGCACATCCCCGGCGCGCACCCCCAGCTCGCGGTTGCCGCCGACCTTCTCCAGCTGGTCGTAGAGGGTGTCGATGCCGGCCTGCCCGGCGCCGGAGGCGGCCTGGTAGGAGGCCACCACCAGCTCGCGCAGCCCGTAGCGGCGGTGCAGCGCGCCCATCGCCACGATCATCGACAGGGTGGTGCAGTTGGGGTTGGAGATGATGCCCTTGGGCCGGTTGCGGGCGGCCTCGGCGTTCACCTCCGGCACCACCAGCGGCACGTCCGGGTCCATGCGGAAGGCCCCGGAGTTGTCGACCGCCACCGCGCCGTGCTCGGCGGCGATCGGGGCCCACTGCTTGGACACCTCATCGGGGGTGTCGAACATGGCGATGTCCACGCCCTCGAAGACCTCGGGGGCCAGCGCCAGGACCTCCAGCTGCTCGCCGCGCACGGTCAGCTTCTTGCCGGCCGACCGGGGCGAGGCCACCAGGCGGATCTCCCCGTAGACGTCCTCGCGGGTGGACAGCAGCTCCAGCATCACGCTGCCGACGGCGCCGGTCGCGCCGACCACGGCCAAAGTGGGCTTGCTCATCGTCCGGTGCCTCCGTAAACCACCGCCTCGATCTGGTCGGCGTCCAGGTCGAAGGCCCGGTGGGCGGCGTTGACCGCGGCCTCCACATCGTCCTGGGAAACGATCACCGAGATGCGGATCTCCGAGGTGGAGATCATCTCGATGTTGACGCCGGCGTCGGCCAGCGCGGTGAAGAACTTGGCGGTGACCCCGGGGTGCGAGCGCATCCCGGCGCCGATCAGCGAGACCTTGCCGATCCGGTCGTCATACAGCAGCGACTCGAAGCCGATCTGGTCCTTGGCCTTGTTCAGCGCGGTCAGCGCGGTCTGCCCGTCGGTGCCGGGCAGCGTGAAGGAGATGTCGGTGCGCCCGGTGGCGGCGGCCGACACGTTCTGGACGATCATGTCCAGGTTGATCCCGGCGTCGGAGAGCACCGAGAAGATGGTGGCGGCCACGCCCACTTTGTCCGGCACGCCCACCACGGTGACCTTGGCCTCGCTGCGGTCATGGGCGACGCCGGAGATGATCGGCTGCTCCATCTCACTTCCCTCGGTGCTGTCGGTGATCCAGGTGCCGGGCTTTTGGCTGAAGGACGAGCGGACGTGGATCGGGATGTCGTAGCGGCGCGCGTACTCCACACAGCGCAGGTGGAGGATCTTGGCGCCGCAGGCCGCCATCTCCAGCATCTCCTCGTACGAGATGCGCGGGATGCGGCGGGCGGTCGGCACGATCCGCGGGTCGGCGGTGAAGACCCCGTCCACGTCGGTGTAGATCTCGCACACGTCGGCGCCGAGAGCGGCGGCCAGCGCCACGGCGGTGGTGTCGGAGCCGCCCCGGCCCAGCGTGGTGATGTCCTTGGTGTCCTGCGAGACGCCCTGGAAGCCCGCCACGATCGCGATGGCGCCCTCGTCCAGGGCGCTGCGGATGCGGCCGGGCGTGACGTCGATGATCCGGGCTTTGCCGTGGGAGCCGTCGGTGATCACACCGGCCTGGGAGCCGGTGAACGACCGTGCCTCATGGCCCAGGTTGGCGATGGCCATCGCCAGCAGGGCCATCGAGATCCGCTCCCCGGCCGTCAGCAGCATGTCCAGCTCGCGGGCCGGCGGCAGCGGGCTGACCTGCTCGGCCAGGTCGATCAGCTCGTCCGTAGTGTCGCCCATGGCGGAGACCACGACCACGACGGAGTTGCCCGCCTTCTTCGTGGCGACGATGCGCTGAGCGACTCGCTTGACGCACTCGGCGTCTGCAACGGAGGAGCCACCGTACTTCTGCACGACAAGAGCCACGGGTGGGTGCTCCTCGGAATCGGAATCGGCGTGTACCGTCCGTCGAGTCTACCGACGTCGGCCGGCTGGATTACGAACGGGTTTTCCCAGCATGCGAGATACCCGCCGGCGGGACCGACATTCCGGAGCCGTGCCCGGGGAACGCGGCGGCCGGGACACCCGCTCACCGGCCCGCAATGGGACGGCCGCAGCGTTGGCAGGGGTTCAATGCCGAGGACGCGCGGCGTGCCGTCCACCCGTTGCGCCTCCGCGCCCTCGGCGATGCCGCCCGCGCGCCACAAGAGATCAAGGTGTGGGCTGCGCCAGGCGAACCTCGGCCCTGCTCGGCTTGGCGGCCAGCCCGGGAAGGCCGCTGACGGCGGCACGCAGGGCGGGCAGGGCCTCGGGCGAGAGACTCGACAGCATGATGTCGTAGGCCAGGTCATGCACCCGCTCGGTGCCAAGGGCCGAGTTGACCATGGCCGAAATGGTCTCGGCGAGTACCCGCGCATAGTCCTGGAACTTCGCCGTGCCCGCCAAGGCGGGGTTCCACTCCAGCTCCTCGCCTTCGGTGATGTGCACGATCAGATCGCCGGTCACCGGGTCGACGCGGTCCAGATCGATCTCCGCGCCGACATGGCCGCGTGCCGCCGGGACTCCCTCGTCGGTGAACAGCAGGACGGGGACACGGAAGATCACTCGTTCCTCGGGAGTGCGCGGACGGATCTCGCCGCCCAACGGCGCCGGTGGCACCCGTACGCGGTCGAGTCCGGACAGCATCCGGAACGTCGCCAGGCCGATGAGGCTGTTGAGGGCCATCGCGGTCGCCCGGACCACCGTCTCCGGCCGGCCGGGTTTGCGGTCGAGGTAACCGTTGAAGGCGTAGGCGAGGATCCGGTCGCGGATCGGAGAACGCAGGAAGATGCGCAGGTGAACCCTGGCCACCGGGAGCGTGAACACCGCGTCGAACGCCTCCGAGCGCACGTACCCGTCCTCGGTTTCGGTCAGCAGACCCGTGAGCCGAAGGTCGGCCTCCTCGCCGGTGCGGATCAGTTTCAGCACATGCAACCGGCCGTCGTGCTCGACGATCACTTCATCGCCCAGCACCTCCGACAGCACATGGGCTGTTGTGATCAGCTCATGCAGGGTTCTGCGGGGCATCCGGGGATGCAGCACGTTGCGTGAGACCCGCCTGCCTTCGACGGTGGAGGTGACGTTCTCGACCTCTTTTTCGGCCTGCCTGGCGGTGTAGGTGCGCAGGCTGAAGGCGACCACACCATTGTCGGTCCGTACCCCGCACGTCGCTTTGAGCGCCTTCTTCGAGCTGAGCGGGTAGGGCGATTGCTTCCTGGCATACTCGGTCGCCTCGATGAAGATCGGCACGTTGTCGTCGAAGACACGCCGGATGTAGAACTCTTCCTTGACCTGTCGGCTGGCGACCACTCCACACCTCTTCCCGTCCGCCTTCGGCGGCAGCCGACCGGCGGTAACCTCGGAGACCGGACCTTCGGGTTCAGCACGATGCCGGTCGGGGACCGGCTTCGTCTCCGTAGATGACAATTTCTATGCGAGGCGGATCGGCAAGTTCCCGAAGGAATATGGTGCGTCCTCTCCCCTGGGAAGGACGGTCAGGTGTGTAGCCCCGGAACGCACCTACAAAGGAGAGGCGATGCGCAAGCCCACCGACTATGTACTCGCCGTCCGGACCGCCGGCTCTCCGCCGGCGCCCGAAGGCGTCAAGACCGTCGAGCTCGTCCCGGGAGAGGGTGATGCCGTGGCCTCGGCCGTCGCCGCGCTGGAGAACAGCGGGCTGACGGCGGCGGACATGCGGGCCCGTGTCCTCTACATGGCGCCGGATGGTCCCCTCGGACTGGTGATGTACGCGGCGCTGTGCGGGTTCGCGGGTCGGCGGGTGGACGCCTATGCCGAGGGGGTCGTGCTGGAGTTCTCCCGGCTGGCCCCCGACGGTGCGGCGTTCCCCGATGCCGGCCGGCCTTCGGAGTTCCTGATGTGGGCTCAGGTCGGTGGCCCGAAGGCGGAAGGGATACCGACCGTCTGGATCGACCCCAACGCGCCGGATCTGGTCACCCCGGAGGCCGCGAGCGTGATCCGGTACGCGGCGCGCCTGCGGATGGTTCCGCCGGATTCCACCAGGGATGCGCTGGCCATGTTCGTGCTTGTCGCAGCGCTGCGGCGGCGGGCCGATGACCGGTTCCCCTACCTGTCGACCGGGACTGAGCCCGTCCCATCCGCCAAGGACGATCCCCGTCAGGGAATCGACCTGGAGAAGATCCGGCAGGAGGCGGTGGCATACCGGCAGCGGCAGCGGGCCGCCCGGAATCGGCCCGAGATCGTGCCGCCGGTGCCGCTCTCTCCGCGCAACCGGCGGATCGCCGAGGCCAACGCGGCCGACGTGCGAACGGTGCTGGAACGGCTGGGCTCCTCCGCCGATGAGGAGGGGGTGTGGTACTGCCCGCGTCCGCAGCGACACCGCAACGGTGACCAGAAGCCGTCGCTGCGGGTGTACGGGAGCAACCGGGTCAGGTGCCAGGGCTGCGATGCCGAGAAGATCGGGCCGGTCCGGTTGGTGATCGACGTTCTGGGGGTGACACCGGATGAGGCCGCGAGTTTCATCCTGGAATCTGACCGGGTGGTCAATACGCGCGTCTCCTGAGAGACACCGGACGGAGGTGTTCTCGGCGCCCCGTCCGTCGGTGCCGGGCTGGACGGCCAGGCGGTCGGCGTGTCGTTGGGGCGTGCTCGACTGCGGATAAGACCGCCCCGGATACCGGGTGGGCGGTGCGAATGCCTGTCTTCCTGGCCGCGGACCGGTGCTGCCTGCCGGGCGAGAGCGCGGGCGCTCTGTGGGATGCAGAAAGCGTGGGTGTCGTGGCGGCCGTTGGGAGACGGGGGCAGGACCCGGCGGTCGGCTGCTGCGATGGGGCCGCTCGCGGCGCCGGCGATGTCGGCATCCTCGTCGCACCGGTCGCTTACCCCCGCTTCCCGGGCCTCCTGCTTGGTCATCGGGAAGACGCCCTGCGGGCCGTCGGCGTCGGTGCCCCACTTGCTAATCCGTAGCCGACCGGCAGCGTCTCCCCCACCAGCAGCCGGGTGGTCGCGGTGCGGCCCTCCTCGACGTCGTAGACGAGCTTGTCTCCTCGCACCGGCCGTCGGTGACCAGATGAGCTCGGGCATGCGGATGATCTCGCGGCGCCAGATGTAGATGATCTTGAGGCTGGCCGATCAGGGCTGCTCCCGGTCACGGGAAGGCGGGCTGCAGGGCGCATCGGAATCGGCGCCGTGCTCGACGAACGGGCCCGATGCCGTGATGATCTTGATCCGGTACTTGCGTGCGTTCTCTTTGTCCTCGTTCGAAGCCGGCCGTTGAAACCTCCGTCCCTGCTACAGGTCCCCAGCAGGGAAGATCACCCCAGGTCGTTCCCTAGACCATCGTGAGCGCGCCCGTTGAGACGGCGGTATGGACGCCGGTTCATTGATGACGATTCGAGCAGATGGTGTTCATTTGTTGGGTCTTTGGTGATCTGATGTTGGACCGGTGGTGTTCCGGTTCGCGCCGTCCCTGCGCGGGCGTGCGGCCTGAGGTTGCGGATCCGCAGGGATGCGGACTTTATAGGTCAGGGGCCTTGTGGCCGGCGGTGCCGAGCGGGCCTGGCGGGCGATGCGGCGACGGGCCGATGAGGACGAGAGGAAGCACGACCGGTGGGAACCATCCTGAGCGACCTTGGTCTGGAATCCCCGCTCGTCGGTATGACGGTGACCGGGCACATCAAGTCCAGCGGACCCGACGGTTTCCGCTGTGTCGTCTACGACGTCGGCACCGGCCGTCCCCGGGAGGCGCTGCTGCCCCGGACCGATGCCTACGACCTGCCGGAGGGGGCCTCGCCCCCGCAGCTCCGGCCTGGGGACACCATCGTCGCGTTGGTGACCGGGGTGTCCGATGAGCCGGAGGCCGACCGCCGCCGGCTGATTCTGTCGGCCACCGCGCCGGAGCTGGTCGGACGGATCCTGTGCGGTTTCGTTCCCGAGTTGCTGACCGGCGAGGTGGTGATCAAGAAGATCGCGCGAGTCGCCGGAACCAAGACCAAGATCGCTGTGGCGTCCACCACCAGGAGCGTGGACGCTCGCGGGGCCTGCATCGGCCGGGGCGCCAACCGCCTCAAGGGCGCCGAGCAGCTGCTCAACCGGGCCTTCGGACGGGAGCGGCTGGAGATCATCCAGTACTCCAGCGACCGGCGGGCCTTCCTGGTCAACGCGATGAACCCGGTGCAGGTCACCGACGTCCTGATCGAGCGTGACAACGCGGTGGTGGCCGTGGAGGAGCACCAGCTGTCGGGCGGTATCGGCGAGGGCGGTCTCAATGCGCAGCTCGCCGGGCAGCTGACCGGATTGTTCGTCCGGGTGACGGAGGCCGGCAGCGATCTGCGGGCGGCGTTGCGGCAGCTGATGGCCGATCGGGCCGCCAAGTCCGTGTGAGGTCCGGCTGCCGATGCCTGCCGTGGTGGTGCGCACCAGGACGGGGGTCATGCCAGGTGGCGTGGAGGATCTGGATGGCGATGGGCCGGTGCCGTTGCACCGCGACTGGCTGGTGATCGCCGGGCAGGCCATGATCTGGCAGGCGCCCTTCACCAGCGGCCGGCTCACCGCGGTTCCGATGGACGGGGCGTCGGCGGTGCTGGTGCGCACCGAGAGCGGCGCGGGCTTGAACCGGTGGCATGACAGGTTCGCCCGAGGGCCGGCGCACCGGATGGCCGGTGAGCCGGCCATAGCCTCGGTGACCGCCGGGCTGCTCGGCGAGGCGGGCCGCGCGGAGTGCGGTGAGGAGGCCGGGCTGCTCGACTCGGCGCTCGAAGGACTGACCCGGCTGCCGGCCGACCCGTCCGATGCTCGGATGTCCATGGAGACGGCCGATCGGATCGTGGCCGATACCGTCTGCACCCATAAGGCGCTCATCGGCGGGATCATCCACCAGTCGGTCACCGTCACCGAACGTCCTGGGTTCACCGTGCACACGGTGCGATCGGTCACCGACGAGATGTCCACAGCCGAGCTGGAGCGGATACGCGAGCGGATCGGACTGCCTTGGTCCATCTGGCACAGGGGGAGACCGACCACGAACTGGGGACGGTGCGTCCGGCGGCGTCGGTCAGCGGTTCACCGCAGGAACGCTCATCCTCCTGGTTTCACTTCCTGCGGGCGGGTGCTCGAGCGGCTGGGCCGCGGAGATCGGCATGCGGCGGAGGGAGGCGCGTCAGGAGCGGCGGGACGTTGGTGAGCGCCGTGGAGAGGACGACCCGTCACCGGCGTGCCTTCAACAGCGCCAAGGTCTGACGGAAGGTCTCGGTCTGGGCGGGCGATAGCTCGTGCGACAGCGTCTTCAGCCAGGAGGCCGACTCGCCGTCGTCCAGGTCATCGAGCAGCGAGACGATCTCGTCGGGGATGTGGTCGGCCAGGTCGGCGGCCAGTTCGGCGATACGGGGATCGTCGGGGGCGGCGTCGGCCAGTTCGTCCAGCCGCTCATACAGGACCCGTGTCCGTTCGGCCGTCTCCGGCGCGGTGAGGGGGCGCAGCAGCTCGGCCACTTCGGTGCGCTGCTTGGGGTCGGCGCCGGTGTCCATCAGCATCAGCAGGTCGCGGTCGAGAGCGGCGACCGAGGAATCCCCGGCGGGCAGGGCGCGCAGCACCTCGGCGGTCTCCGGCGAGAGCGCCGAGTCCGGGTTCAGCTCCGCCTCGGCCAGCAGCGCCGCCAGCCGGGCCCGCCGCTCGGCGATCGCCTCCTGCTGGCGGGCCAGGTCGGCGTCCAGCTCCGCGAGCACCTCCCGCAGATCCCGGTCCTGGTCGCCGGCGAGCACCTTGCGGATCTCCGCCAGCGACAAGCCCAGTTCGGCCAGCCGTCGTATCCGGGCCAGCGCCACCGCGTCCCGCAGCCGGTAGTCCCGGTACCCGTTGGCCAGCCGCCGTGGCTCCGGCAGCAGCCCCAGCCGGTGGTAATGCCGCACGGTCCGGGTGGACACCCCGACCAGCGCCGCGATCTCGCCGATCCGCATGCCTTCAGTACAAACGTTGACGCTGCGACAAGGTCAAGACGGCCGATCCGGACGCGTTCCGGCCGGAGCCGGAGGCCTCGCAGAGTTCGGCGGCTGCCAGATGCCGCATGCCTGGCCGCCAGGTTCCAGGGTGAGCCCATCAGTCAGTGGGCGTCTTCAACGCGCTGAGCCTTTTCAACAGGTGGTCTTCGGAGGGCGGGGACGGGAGCCCGGACGGTGTCCGAGGCCATGACGTTGCAAGTCACGACGCCGCCCCGTCTCGGCCTGCGGGAACGGCGTTCGCAAAGGGCTCGCAGGCCGGGGCGGTACGGGACCGGGCGCCCCGCCGGACTCACGCCCCCAGGGCCTGAGGCCACGTGGCGAAGGTCTTGCGGCAGTGGGCGAGCAGTTCGCGCGCGGCGGGGTTGGGTGTGGGCTTCCAGACCAGGGCCAGCAGGGCGGGGTCCGTGGCGTCCTCGATGGGCAGGGCGGTGAGCCGGTCGCGGTAGTGGCGGGCCATCGATTCGCTGAGGACGGCCACGCCCAGGCCGCGGGCGGTGAGATCGGCGATGGCGTCGGCGGCGCCGGCCTCCAGGGCGGTTTTCAGGCCGAGTCCTCGGGCGGCGCAGGCCCGGTCGAGCACCGTGCGCAACCCGGTGCCGGGCGGCATGCACACCAGCGGATGGTCGGCCAGGTCGCGCAGGGTGATGCGGCCTCGTCCCGCCAAGGGGTGCTCGGCGGGGACGGCCGCGACGAGGCGTTCGCTGATGACCGTCAGCGTCTCCAAGCCATCGGGCGGGGCGGCGGTGCCGACGAGGGCCAGGTCGAGGGCGCCGGAGCGGACGCTTTCGATGAGCTGGTCGGAGTCGTCCTCCCGCAGCGACAGCTCCACGCCCGGATGCGCCCGGTGGAAGCCGGCCAGCGCCTCAAACAGCGGCGTAATGGTGCAGCCGACGACCATCCCGACCGCGAGCCGTCCCCGGATCAGCCCGGCCGTCTCCTCCACCGCCCGGCCGACCGCCCGGGCGGCGGCGAGCGCGGCGCGGGCGTGTTCGAGCGCGGCTTTTCCGGCAACGGTGAGGGTGATGGTGCGCGCCGACCGGTCGAACAGCTCGGCGCCCAGCTCTCGTTCCAGCTGCCGGATCTGGGCGCTGATGCCGGACTGGCTGATGTGCATCCGCTCGGCCGCCCGGGTGAAGTTCCGCTCCTCGGCGACCGCGACGAAGTACTCCAGCTGCCGCAGCTCCATAACTAGAGATTCTAGTTTCCATCAGAACTATCTGTTGGACTTCTAGATCGGCGGCGGCCAGGCTGGAGACGACAAGAGATCCCGATGCCAGGAGGCAGCCGTGCCCGACTACGACAAGTACGAAAAGGCCATGCGCCCCGAAGACATCACCCGTCTGTTCGTCGAGCGCTCCAACGCCGGTGACGCGACCGGCGTCGCCGCCCTCTACGAGGAGAACGCGGTGATGGCCTACCCGCCCGGCAGCCAGACCGTGGGCCGGGAGGCGATCCGCCAGTTGTGGGAGAAGGTCCTGGCCTCCCGCCCCCACTTCGAGCCCGAACCCCCGCTGCCCACCCTGATCAGCGGGGACATCGCGCTCACCGCCACCCCGCCCAAGGACGACGCCGGCGCCCGCGCCCAGGTCGTCCGCCGCCAGCCGGACGGAAGCTGGCTGCGCGTGCTCGACCAGCCGGAGTTCAGGCCGCCGACAACGCCTCCTCCAGCCCGATGACCCGGGCGGTGGCCGTGGCGGTGGCCACGGTCACCTCATGCTGGTCGCTGAGGGACGCCTCCAAGAAGGCCAGATCGCCCGCGCGGTGCACCACCCGTCCCCGGCCGACCAGCCGCCCCGGCCGGACCGGACGCAGAAAACTGGCCTTCAGCTCCACGGTGGACTGGAACTGGTCGGGCCGCAGCGTGGCCAGCAGCGCCGGCCCCACCGTGTCGTAGAGCATCGCGGCCAGAAAGGCGCCCAGCACGTTGCCCAGCGGGTTGGTGAACTCCTCGGTCGCGGTGAACGCCACCTCGATGGTGCCTTCGTCGACGTCCGCGTCGATGAACTCGAACCCCAACGTGGCCGCCGCGGGCGGCATCGGCACCCGCCCCCGCACACCGTCCCAGAACGGCCCGGACCGCCCTCCGGTCGCCACCGACTCCATGTCCGCCATCTCGATCACCCCGCCTCTCAGGACGCGCCCGTCCCCGGCGGAGGCGGCCCATGACCACGAACGACGAACTTTCGGCGACCAACCGCTTTCCAGACCGCTCACTCGCAGCGGCGATCCCCGAACCAGACCACCGCCGCCTTCACCCGCCGGGCACGCCGAACACGCCCGCCGGTTCCGCACCAACCCCGATACCCCCAAGACCGCCCTTGCCACCTCGACCACTGAGCGGCGCCCCCGAACCGCCCTGCGGCCAGGGAATATCCGGTGCGCGCTATGCCTCGGCGTCCTCGCCGGCGCCTTCAGTGGCGTTCGGCTGGATGAAGTTCCCCTTTGCCGGGACGGTGATCACAAGTCCGCGCTCTCGCAGCTCTCGCATAGCGCGCCGGATCGTCAGGTACGCCACCCCATATTCCAGAGCGAGATCCCGCTCTGCCGGAAGCCGCTGGCCGGGCACCAGATCGCCGGCTGCGACGCGCGCGGCGAATGTGGTCGGCCACTTGGACTTAGACGTACGTCGGTCCCTCTGGGTCGGCCTGGAACGGCGGAACGCTCATGCAGGCAACGTACGGCTCCATGGGTCCTTCCCGCGCGGCTGCAGGTGGTCAATCGATGTTGCTCCGTGCTTCCCGGTCCGACCGGTCCACGACGTAGACGCCCATGCCGAGGACCGCTTCTACCAGCCCTTCGCCCCGAAGGACCTTGATCGGGCAGGGCGACGGGCTGAGATCTTCAGCCGTCCTCACCGGGAACCTGTAGCCGGATCCGATCCGCCGGGTACGTTCGGGGCTCTTCACCGGGCCGGGTCACCACGAAGACCGGAACCCCTTCCGGGATGCGCATCTGCCGCCGCTCGTTCACGCTGGGCATGCGCGCCTCAACCTCGTCTCCCGGCGCCAGCGTGACCACCTTGGAGGCTTCGGTAGCGCGCACGAACGTGCCCTGCCGCGGCACGGTGACGACCAGGCCCTCGGCGCGCAGTACCGCCAGAGCTTGACGAGCAGTTGATCGGGCCACGCCGAACTCGGCCACCATATGCGGCTCGGACGGCAGCGGCTGCCCCGGCTGGAGCCGACCGCTGCGGATCTGCTCGCGGAGGATATCGGCCACCTGGTGGTATACGGGCCGGTCTGCGGTCGGATCGATGGTCACATCTTTGGTGATATCTGGCGCGTGCTATGCCTCAGCGGCCTTGCCGGTGTCTTCGGAGGCGTTCCGCTGCACGAAGGTTCCCTTTGCGGGGACGGTGATCACAAGCCCGCGCTCGCGCAGTTCCTGCACTGCACGGCGGGCGGTGCCGATCGCTACACCGTACTCCTCGGCCAGTTCACGTTCTCCCGGCAGGCGTGCGTCCTGCGGTAGCTCACCGGCCGCGATCCGTGCAGCGATGTGGTCGGCGACCTCCATGTAGAGGTACGCCGACGGTTTGGGAGCGAACGGCGGAACACCGGACATGTGATCACTGTAGGGCGGCTCTGAGCTGCGGGGATAGGTCGGTAGCGGCATACCGCTATAGGCCGCGGCATACCGCGGCCTATGGTTACTGGTTGCAAGGTGTTCGTAACCGCGGAAACGAAAACGGCTCCGGGCGGCGCTGGCACACTCGCCCCGGGGCCTGGCCAGGAAGGCAGGTCCTGACGTGAGCCCAACTGTAGTGCCGCGCTTTGCGCGATGCGTCCCGCCGGTGGATCCCGGGCGGCAGTTGGCGGAGCTGCGGGCGATGTTCCCGCGTGCGCCTGCTGGTACGGAGAGGCGTCCGGGCTGTGGCTGGCCGCGCCGGTCGGGGCGGCGCGGCTGGTGGAGGCGCCCACGGCGTCGGGGCTGGCGCGGCGGCTCGCCGAGCACTACCGGCGGCATCCCGAGCGATCCCGTTCGGGGCGGGGACGCTCGGGCGGGCAGGCCCCGATGGGGCGGGCGTCCGCCCGACGCGGTTTTCCCGGCTCCGCCGATGTCCTACCGGGTGAACGGGACGAGGCGGGGAGGTCCTTTCGTCCTGTGCCCCCTCATGCGACGGACAGGGGCGTGGGGCGGGCGCCTCAAGGGGCGGCGGTGTCCCGGGCGCCGGTCGGGGGCTCGTCCTACGTCTCGGTCGGACGGGCGGGCGGCCGGAGGCGAGGCGCCGCCCCGGGCGAGTGCGGCCGGTGGCGGCAGATCATGGTCCGGCTGGGGCTGATGGCGGTTTCGGCGTGAGCGGTCCGGGTGGACGGAGTTCACCGAGGGAGGCTGAGAAGGCGGTCTACTGGGTGGACGTGGCGCCCTTCGGGCAGGCGTGCGAGGCGATCGTCCATGCGGACTCGCCGGTGCCGGCCGTGGTGCGGGCGCAGGACGGGTCGTGGTGGTGTGCGCTGCACTGGTGGCCGATCGCGCTCGCGGTGCTGCAAGGCGGCTACCGCATCGTCTACAGCCAGGCCGCGTGGGCGCGGCTGGGGCCCGGCGGCGGGTAGCGGCGGACCCGTGCCCCTGGTGTGCCGGGACGTCCCGGCACACCGGGCTTGCGCGACGCCGCTGCGGCCTGTCGTCGAAGTCCCCAGAAAGCGCCGGCGACGTTCCGCCGGGTGATCTGCCAGGCATCGCCGCGCCCGCTGGGCTTCGTCCGACTGCCGTGACGACGCGCCCTAGGCGGGGGTGACCTCTTCGGCGACCTTCAGGCGGGCGCCCGCCACGACCGCGTGCAGGGCGCGCAGGGCGGCGCCGGCGTGGTTGCCCCAGTGGTTGAAGTAGGAGTACTGCCACCACCACAAGGCCTCCAGGGGACGGCCCTGCTCGTAGTGGCGCAGGCCGTGGATCAGGTCGCTGGCCACGTCCACCAGGTCGTCGGAGAGACGGTAGGCGGTGGGCTCGGTGTCGCTGTAGGGGTCGAAGACCTCCACGTAGTCGTCCACCACGGCCAGGCTCTCGGCCAGGCCCTGGCGGAGGCCGTCCAGATCGGGGTCGGGGCCGACCTCCGGCTCCCAGTTGTCGGGCGGGATCACGTCGGTGCTGGCGCCCAGCTGGGCGCCGGCCATGATGACCTGGGAGACCTCCAGCAGCAGGACGGGGACCGTGCGGGAGGCGGCCTCCCCGCGGGCCACCGCCTCCAGACCGGTCAGGTAGGTGCGCACGTGCGCGGCGATCCGCTCGGCGAGCTTCTCCCACTCCCGGGAACTGCTGGGCTGGGCGGGAATGTCAGACATCGAGGAGTCTCCGTCCTTCGAACGCACGGCCCAAGGTGACCTCGTCGGCGTACTCCAGGTCGCCGCCCACCGGCAGGCCGCTGGCCAGGCGGGTGACCTTGAGGTTCAACGGCTTGACCAGGCGGGCCAGGTAGGTGGCGGTGGCCTCGCCCTCCAGGTTCGGATCGGTGGCCAAGATCAGCTCGGTGACCGTGCCGTCGGCCAGCCGCTGCATCAGCTCCCGGATCCGCAGATCGTCGGGGCCGACGCCCTCGATGGGGCTGATCGCCCCGCCGAGCACGTGGTAGCGGCCGCGGAACTCGCGGGTCTTCTCGATGGCGACGACGTCCTTGGACTCCTCCACCACGCAGATCACCGCGGGGTCACGGCGGGGGTCCCGGCAGATGCGGCACTCCTCCTCTTCGGCCACGTTCCCGCACACCCGGCAGAAGCGGACCTTGTCCTTGACCTCCTTGAGGGCCTTGGCCAGCCGGTCCACATCGGCCGGGTCGGCGGCCAGCAGGTGAAAGGCGATCCGCTGCGCGCTCTTGGGGCCGATGCCGGGCAGCCTGCCCAGCTCGTCGATCAGGTTCTGAACGACCCCTTCGTACAACGGGTGCCTCCCTGGAAAACCGTGTCGGTCGCGACGGTGTGGATCCGGCTACATCCCCGGCAGGCCGGGCAGCCCCGGCAGCCCGCCGGCGAGCCCCTCGGCCAGCGGCCCCATCTTCTGCCGCTGCAGCTCGGCGGCGGCCCGCTCGGCGTCGCGGATGGCGGCCAGCACCAGGTCGGCCACCGTCTCGGCGGTCTCGGCCGGATCGTCGACGTCGATCGCCTTGGGATCGATCACCAGCTTGGTCACTTCGCCCTGCCCGTTGACGGTGGCGGTGACGAGCCCCCCGCCCGAGGTGCCGGTCACCTCCGCCTCGGCGAGCTCCTGCTGCGCGGACATCAGCTGCGCCTGCATCCGCTGCGCCTGCTCCAGCAAGTGCTGGATGTTGAGCTGACCACCGGGTTCCACGGCTTCTCCGTTCTTTTCGGCCCGCAACGGAGGGTCTACCCCCGATCGCCGGACGTCTGTCGTCCTCCCGAGGTTACGGGGTCCGGCCCCGATCCGGTACGTGTGTTCGCTGCCATCTACCCGGTGACGGTCCTTGCGACACCGGCCCGGGGCGCCGGGCTCTGGCGTCTGCGACGAGAACGGACGCCCAAGGAACCGGCGGCGTCCCAGGTCAAGATCGGAAGATGTGCCACGGCGCGCCGTGGGACGTCGCCGCGCTGATGAAGAAACCCCTTGGGAGGGACAGTGGTGTTCGCCACCTCCGAACTGCTGATCGGTGAGGACGAGATCACCGACATGGACGGCATCGGGCTGGCGGTGATCCAGCGGCCGAAGGTGACGCTGCGCAGGCCGTTCACCGCCGCCCGGGAAGGGCTGAGCGTCGTCGGGACGGACGGTGCGACGCTGCTGCGGCTGGAACGCCCCGACGGCCCGACGATCAAGTCCCTGTGGGTGGAGAACGGCGCGGGGGAACGCGTCGGCGTGTTCACGGGCCGCAGCCGGTTCGCCCTCACCGGCGGCCGTTTCGAGATCTCCCGGGACGGCGCGGTGATCGGCACCGCCCGCTGCGGCGCCCTGCTGGATGAGCTGGAAGCGGCGACGAAGGACGGCGAGCGGGTCGCCACGGCCGACCGGCAGGGGGAGGAGTGGTTCGTCCGGCTGAGCCCCGGCATCACCGACGATTGGACCAGGCTGGTCGTGGCCTTCGTGATCGCCACCGAGATCGTGCGCTTCCAACGCCGGGAATGGTGAGGCACCGGCGCTTTCAAGGCCGGCGGTTGCGCCACTCGCTCAGCCGATGCCGCTGAACGTACTCCCGGATCTCCCGGACCCGCCGCTGGGACATGCCGCCCACCTCGTCCATGACCACGCCCAGCCGGAGCCTGCCCGGCTCCCGTTCGAAGTGACGAAGGGGTTTCGGCAGCTCCCCGACCTTGGCGGTGTCGTACCACACGGACAGTTCGGCAGGCCCGCCCCGCGGGCGCAGCAGCCCGATCCCCGTGATCACCTCCTTGGGAAGCACTCGCTCCTCGTCCCCGATCGAGTGGATCAGGCCGCGTTCGGTGATCCGCAGCCGGGCGGCGCCCTGCACCCGGTGCAGCACCCCGATGGCGACGCCGAGAGCGATCAGCAGGACACCGACCACGAGCAGGGGGACCGAGTACCACCCGTCGGTCAGCAGGCCCGCCCCGGCTGCGATGGAACCGCCGAACACGCAGGCGACGATGCCGAGCGGCGCGTAAGTGGAGCTGTCCGAGAGGACGATTTCGCGGGGGTTGTGCATCGCGGCGGTTCCTGTTGCGCTTGCGGTGAAGGCGGTCGTTTCCGCACTCATCGGGGTCGGCTCACGGAAGGTGACGATAAGCCCGCCCGGGGCGGATGCCGTCAACGCCTTTGCGCCGCTTCGAGGTCCGCGACACTGGGGCCTGTGATGACCGAGGGTGTGATGCGGCGGGCCGAGGAACTGGCCGGAAGCGGCGGGCTGCCCGCCTTCGTGTACGACCTGGGGGCGCTGCGGGAGCACGTGGCGGCGATCCGGAAGGCCCTGACCGGCGGCCCGGAGCTGTTCTATGCCGCCAAGGCCAACCCGGATGCGGAGATCCTCAAGACGGTGGCGCCCTACGTGGACGGCATCGAGGTGGCCTCCGGCGGCGAGCTGAAGCACGTCCGCGCGGTGCTGCCTAAGGCGCGCCTGGCCTTCGGAGGCCCGGGCAAGACGGACGAGGAACTGGCCCTGGCCGTCCGGGAGGCCGAACGGGTGCACGTGGAGAGCCCGCACGAGCTGTCCCGCCTGGCCAGGATCGGCCGGGACGTGGACGTGCTGCTGCGGGTCAACCTGGCCGGCGAGCGAAAGGGCGTGGCGCTGGCCATGTCCGGCCCGTTCGGAATGGACCCGGAGGCCATCGAGGCCTGCCATGAAATCCTCGCCGGCGCCCCCTGGGTGAGGCTCCGCGGCATTCACGCCCACCTGGCCTCAGGCCTGGAGGCCGAGGCCCTGGTGCGGCAATCGGAGGAAATCCTCCAGTGGGCCCGCCCCTGGCTGGAGAAGGCCGGCTGCACCCAGAACCCCGAGTTCAACCTGGGCGGCGGCATGGCCGTCGACTACACCGACCCCCACCGCCGCTTCGACTGGACGACCTACGGCCGCCAGATCGCCGCCCTGGCCCAACCGGGCGAGATCCTGCGCATCGAGCCCGGCCGAGCCGTGACCGTCTACGCGGGCTGGTACGTAACCCAGGTCCTGGACGTGAAAAAGGCCCACGGCCAGTGGTACGCCGTCCTCCGCGGCGGCACCCACCACATCCGCACCCCTGTCACCAAGAACCACAACCAGCCCGGACGTCTTCGCCCGCCAGGTCCCGGTGGACAGAATCGCGGTAGGCGACGTGGTGGCGTTCTCCATGGCCGGCGCCTACGCCTGGAACATCTCCCACCACGACTTCCTGATGCACCCCAAGCCAAGCTTCCACTATCTGTCTGTTTGAGTGGATTGGTGGATTTGTGTCTGTAGCTTAGGTGTCGTGACGTTTTAGCATATAAGGATGTATTTGTAGCTCTTTGTGAAGATAGTTCGTACCTACAGCTTGGTCGGCGGGTGGTCGGTCCCTACTCTCAAAGGGCGCGGGGGAAGCAGGAGCTCCACTGTCATGCTGTGAGCTTCCGGTCTGACGGTTCGCTGCCCGGTGACCGGCGCTCACGGCGGCCGACGACATGGGCGAGAGGGCGAGATAGCGACGCTTTTGATCCCAAGCAGCGAGCTCTGGAAACGGGGCGGATATCCGTCCGTAGCGAGGTCTAGCCTCTAGAGAGTTAGCGCAGTTCCGGCAACGGCAGCGAGTCCGCGCCCTTCCTAGGAAGGAAACCTCCACTGCGGGAGGCGACCAAATTGAGGAGGGATCAAGCGGAGAAATGGGCAATCGTAGTGTCTGTCGGGGCCGCTCTGATAGCGGCGTTGGCCCAGCTCATTGAGGTGATAACGCAACGTACACCTCATCGAAGGGTGTGGGACGTAGGCACCTTCGGTGTGTCAGCTCAATTGAACAACCCACTTGACAGTATGCGGGACGTGGTGGCTGACAGCGCAAGAGGATAGTTGCATTCATC
>NZ_MOYN02000026.1:0-297098 GCF_001896795.1 Thermomonospora sp. CIF 1 | reverse complement strand
GACGGCTTCGGCCAGCGCGATCCAGGCCCGGCCGAGCAGATCGACGCGTCGTTTGGCCTGCTGCGCCTGGATGTGGTGGGCGCGCAGGCAGAACTTGATCCAGGGACGGGTGTCGTCGTGCGGGCTCCAGCGCGGACCACCGACCTCTTCGAGGACCTGGTAGTAGGCGTAGGTGTTCTGCCCGCGTCCGAGCCACTCCTCGATCGAGGAGAACTCCGGCGGCATCAGCGCTTCCCGGGAGAACACCAGTGTCGATAGCGCCCGCGACATCCGGCCGTTGCCGTCCGCCCAAGGGTGGATCTTGACGAGGTTCAGGTGGGCCATGGACGCCCGGATGTGCACCGGGGCGTCGAGGTCTCCCTCGTTGAGCCAGTCGATGAACTCTTCCATGAGCTCAGCGACCAGCTCCGGGTCAGGCCCGGTGTAGACCGGCACCATGGGATCGTCAGGGCTGGTGATGTAGACCGGCCGCTGCCGGAGCCGGCCCGGGCGCTTGTCGGGGTGATGCTCCTGCATCATGTAGTGCAGGCTGTTGAGCAGGCCCAGTTCGTAGCGGAACTCATCACCGGCATCGGACAGGGCCTGGATGTAGGTCATGGCTCGCTGGTAGCCCTCCACCTCCCGGCGGGTGGCCTCATCGGTTTCCAGCGGCTGCTCGCCCGCCATGAGAGCTTCTACGTCGTCGACGGACGCGGCGTAGCCCTCAATGGTGTTCGACCCTGCGATGGCTCTGGCGGTCAGGTGTCTGCGCAACTGCCCGGCCTGCCGCATCTGGGCTTGAAGACGCAGGCGGAGCTCGTCACGTATCTGCTCGATCTCTTCGAGCACTGAACGATCTGCGTCATCGAGATGCGGCGTCCCGTACAGCATGAGTCCCACGACACCACGAATCGTCTCGTCCTGGCGGGGCGTTTGCGGTGAGGGCTCGACTGCGGGACGGGTCACCTTCGGGGCCGCTGGGACGTCTGGTGGGCGGACATGCCGCGGACGAGGGGAGGAGACGATGGGCGTGCAGCGGGTGATCGAGTTCGAGGCGGTCTCGGAGGAAGGGGCCGGCCGGGTCGAGCGGGCGGTGGCCGCGGCGTTTGCGGCGCTGGAGAAGGAACGGCCGGACGGGGTGCGGCTGGCGTACTGGCGGGTGCCGGGAGGGCGGCGGTTTCTCGCGCTGATCGAGCTGGCGGAGGAAGACCGTAATCCGCTGATGGGCATCGAGGCGGCGCGGCGGTTGCCGGAGGTCATCGCCGAGTGCGTCGAGGGCGGGTATCCCCGTCCACAGGTTGTGGAATGCGTCGGCGAGTACGGCTTCGGGCTGTGAACGGCGGGGCCGGCGGGAGGGCGTGCCGCATGGACGGTGCCCTGGAGCAGGCGGAGGTCTTCGCCCGGGAGCGGCCGCACCTGCTCGCCGTGGCGTTCCGCATCCTCGGATCGGAGGCCGACGCGCAGGACGTCGTGCAGGAGGCGTGGACCAGGTACGTCCGCGCCGACGCCACGGGCATCCGCAACGCGCAGGCGTGGCTGACGACCGTGGTGACGCGGCTGTGCCTGGACCTGCTGCGCCGGTCGCGTGAGCTTCCGCGGCGGCCCGAGGATCTGCCTCCGGTCGCCGCGGGCGGCGATCCGCAGGAGGTCGCGCTCCTGGCCGGGGAGCTGACCGAGGCCGTCACGGTCGTGCTGGACGAGCTGACCCCGCCGCAGCGGGTCGCCTTCGTCCTCCATGACGTCTTCGGCATGCCCTTCGAGGAGATCGCCCGCATCCTGGGCACCACCCCGGGGTCGGCCAAGAAGCTGGGCAGCCGCGCCCGGGGACGCCTGCGCCGGGCCGCCGATCCCCGGCCGGACGCCGATCCGCGCGAGGCCCGCCGGGTGGTGGGCGCCTTCCTGAAGGCCGCCCAGGAGGGCGACATCGACGGTCTCATCGCGGTGCTGCATCCCGATGTGACCAGGACGGCCGACCCGCAGGCCCTTCCCCCCGGCGCCGCGCAGCGGGTGCGCGGGGTGCGGACCGTGGTCGCCGAGACCCGCGCGCTCCGGGACAACGCCCGGCGGGCACGCCTGGCCACCATCGACGGACGCCCCGGGATCGCGATCTGGGCGGACGGGCGACCGCGCACCGCGCTGATCTTCCGCGTCACCGGCGGTCGCATCGTCCACTACGACGTCGTGGCCGACCCCCACCGCCTGGCCCGCCTGCACATCGAGGACTGACGGCCCATGACCATCGCGTACCTCATCGTCACCGTCATCACGATCGCGGCCAACATCGCGATCGCCATCGCCGACCTGGCCAAGGCCCGCTTCGTCCTGGCCAACTCGGCCGAAGTCGGCCTGCCGCCCCGCTTCCTGCCGTTCCTGGCGGCCTGCAAGGCCGCCGGCGCCACCGGCCTGGCCCTCGGCCTGCTCGGCTTCGACCTCATCGCCACCGCCGCGGCGAGCGGCCTGGTGGTCTTCTTCGTCGGCGCGATCGCCGTTCACTTGCGGGCCCGCGTCTTCCACAACATCGCGTTCCCGGCCGCCTACCTGGCCTTGGCCGTCGCCTCCCTGGTGCTCACCGTCACGCATTGAGGCCTTCGCAGCGGCCGCCCGGCGCGGATTCAAGACTCTTCCGCCGCGGCCCCGGGCGACCCGATGCCGTACGGCCTGTTCCCGGGAGGCGGATCGTCCGTGGGCCACGCGCTGGAAGCGCCCGGCGCCGACCCGGTGAAGCCGACCGGACGGAGCCCTTTCACCGGCCGGACGGCCGGTACCGCAGGAGGACGTTGCCCGAACGGAACACGGTCACCGCCCCGGGCGTCAGGTCGATGTGTTCCTTCAGGCCGCCGTACAGGCTCCGGCCGCGCCCCAGCAGCACCGGGCGCAGCAGGACTCGCAGCTCGTCCACCAGCCCCTGCTCCAGGAGGGTCACGGTGAGCGCCGAGCTGCCGAAGACCGCGATGTCACCGGCGGATTCGGTCCGCAGCCGGGTGACTTCGGCGTTCAGGTCACTGCCGTCGATGACGCGGGTGTTCCCCCAGGGCGTGACCCGGCCGCTGCGCGTCACCACGGTCTTGGGCACGGCGTTCATGAAGGCCGCGATCTCAGGCAGCCGCTCCACCGCATCGGACGAGGTCCACGCCTCGGCGAAGTGCTCGTAGGTGCGCCGGCCCAGCAGCAGGGCGCCCACTTCCCGGGTCTGGCGCACGTTCCATTCGAGGAACTCCTCATCGTGCGGCGCCCACCCCAGCTCCCCGTCCGGACCTTCGTGATAGCCGTCCAGAGAGCAGAACAGGAACGCGAACACCCGCCGTCCGCACGGCGCCGAGTCACGGTTCATCGGATCTCCTTCCAGTTCATCCCCGCAGACGGGTGGACCGGCCTTGCAGCCGGAACTCATCGCCCTGACGACACGAAGCTCTGCATGGCCGGGGGGCGTTCTGTTCGGCGCCGAGAATCCACAGGCTGTGGAGGGCTCGAGACCGGGTTCCGGCGTGGCCTGTGGAAGGCCGCAGGCGTACGGCAGGCAGCGGCTCGCATGCCGTTGACCGGGGGCGGTTCCGCTGGCAACGGTGGCAGGCGACTCGCCCACGCCTCGGCCACCGGCTCATCGCCCGGCGGCACCGGAACGGTCGGGTACAGCGGCGCTCCTGCCGTCCGGTCGCGGCTTCGGGCTGTGACCGGCGAGCCGGACGGGGGACGCCACGCGTGAGCGGGCTTCCGGACCGGCGGAGTCACGGCGCGCGGGATGACCGGCCGCTGACGCCCGGCGCAGGTCTCCAGGGCGGCGAACGGACGAGGTTCCGAGCCGGCCCTGGACGGCACGAAGCCCCGGCAGAGCCGGGGCTGGGGAACCGTTGTGCTCGAACGCTCAGCCGTCGCGCTTGAGGCGGGCGAGGAGGTCGGCGAAGACGCCGGGTGTGAGGGTGAGGTGTTCGGCGTGGGGGTTCTTGCTGTCTCGGACGGCGATGGCTCCGGGGAGGCTGGCGACCTCGACGCAGTCGCTCATTCCGCCATTGTTCGTGCCGCTGTGGCTGGACTTGCGCCACTGGGTCATGTCGCCTCCTCAGGCGTTCGGGCCGTTGTGCTTGAGGCGGGCGAGGAGGTCGGCGAAGACGCCGGGTGTGAGGGTCAGGTGTCCGGTGTGGGGGTTCTTGCTGTCTCGAATGGCGATGCCGCTGGGGATGTTGGCGACCTCGACGCAGTCGCTCATTCCGCCATTGTTTGCACCGCTGTAACTGGATTTGCGCCACTGGGCCATGTGCGTCCCCTTAGATGTCCGGGTTGTTGTGCTTGAGGCGGGTGAGGAGGCTGGCGAAGGCGCCGGGTGTGAGGGTCAGGTGTCCGGTGTGGGGGTTCTTGCTGTCTCGAATGGCGACGGTTCCAGAGAGGTCGGCGACCTCCACGCAGTCACTGTTCGCGGCACCGCTGCTGTGGCTGGACTTGCGCCACCGGGGCATGACCGCTTCAGGCCTTCCGAGAGTTGTGCTTGAGGTGGGTGAGGAGGCTGGCGAAGGCGCCGGGTGTGAGGGTGAGGTGTCCGGCGTGGGGGTTTTTGCTGTCTCGGATGGCGATGCCGCTGGGGATGTTGGCGACCTCGACGCAGTCGCTCATTCCGCCGTTGTTGGAGCCGCTGTGGCTGCTCTTGCGCCAGTGGATCATTTGAACCTCTCCATCACTTCCTTGATCAGGGTGATTGAGGCGTCTACAGGGAGCGCCCGATCTCCGATGCGTTCGAATCGCACTCGGAACGATCGTACCTCTGAGTGGTCCTGAACCAATCGTCCTCCTTCACTGGCTTCGATGTAAACCCGGTCCTCGCGGTCTACGGTCATGATCTTGAATGAACCATTGCGGCCAGGGTGTCCACCTGCGCTTCGAGGGACGATCCGGATCGTTATGTTGGGACGTTCTGCCAGTTCCAGCAGGTGGGAGAGCTGCTCGTACATCACCGAGCTACCGCCGACCGGCTGTTCGAGGGCTCCCTGATCAAGGAGAAGCCATATCAGGGGTGGATCTTCGCGGTCGAGGACCTGCCGCCGCTTCATTCGGGTCTCGACCAGATGATCGATTTCACGGAAGTCGGCCTCCCTGAAGACGGCGCGGGCGTAAGCCTCGGTCTGGAACAGGCCGTGGATCCAGGACAGCTCTGCGATGCGGATCTCCGTGGCGCGGCCCTCGTATTCCACGCTGTCGGCGAACCAGGAAGGGTTGTGTTCCCGTTTTGCGTGGTACAGGAGGTATTCCAGAAGTGTGCCCGTCTCGTGCTTTTTGTCGAGGATCTTGACCTGCCACTCGTGCGGCTTGCGAAGGCCGGACTCCCAGTGGGAGACAGTCTGCCGGGAGGCGTTGACCAGCTCCCCCACCGCGGCGCACGAAAGCCCGTGCTTCACCCGAAGAAAGTGCAGGTGAGAGGCCAGGAGATCCCATAGGGACGATCTTGGGTCCAGTCTCTCCCGGAGCGGCATTCGGCGCCTCCTTTTCGCGATCTTGTCTCCAGTTTCCTTGTATCTATGGCGAAGTTGCCTGCGCCCGGTTCATTCTGTGTCGGCGTTCACAGAAGGCAGGAGGAAGTGTGGTGATGGCCGTCAAGGAGAGGGTCTATAGCCGGGAGATGCCGGCGACCAAGGCCGCGGCCGGGCTGGCGAGATCGGGGGTGAAGAGCGTCCTGCTGGAACTGGGGTTCGCGGAAGCCGTTGAGGACGGGTGTCTGATTGTAGGGGAACTGGTCAACAACGCCATAGCGGTGTCGTCGGAAGCGAGCATTATTCGTGTTTTCGCGGGGTTGCGGCCCCGGGGGCTGGTGGTGGCGGTCTGGGACGCCGACCAGCGGATGCCCAGGCGGCGGCCGGCGCCGCAAATGAGCCTGGAAGAGCTGGATCTGCGGCCGGAGAACTTCGACCGCAACGGAGGCTGGGGCCTGGGAATCGTGGCGGCGCTGGCCCGCGAATGCTGGGTGGAGCGGACGAATCCCGGCAAGTGGGTCTGCGCCTCGCTCAACGTCTGAATTCTGTTCGGTGGCAGAAGGTCAGCCCGTGAGGGCCGGGATCACTGCCGTTCGCAGAAAGGGGTATCGCATGACGTCCATCATCGGCGCCGCCGGAGTCTTCATGGCCGGCGTGGCCACGGGCATCTGGCTGCTCGTCCTGCTGGGAGAGCTGTCCGAACGCCCGTCCGCAAACAACGGGTAGGGGCGGACGCCCATCCGCCTTTTGGGCTTGCGTCCCGGCTGACGCGACAAGGGCGGCCACCGGTATGCAGGACCCTTCTGGCCGAAGCGCCGGGAACGTGCCCTGTCCCATGACCTTTGCACCGGCAGCCCACCCTTTAAGAGGAGCTCCGGTTTCTCAAACCATGCCGGAGGGCGCGCCGAGCGAGCCGGTCCACTTCCACGGCAGTCGGACACGATGAGCTTTCACCACGTGGCCTTCAGACCCTGAGAACGCGGCCCCGGCGGTATCCGCGTCCGCGACACCCAGGCCACTGCATTACCCCGACTGCGAAGTACCCCCGGCGGCTCGGCGCCGATGCCCGGACGGGCCGTCAATCCGGCGGGTCGGTGAGGAGGACGGTGCCGGTGGCGCCGTCCACGGTGAGGCGCTGGCCGGTGCGGATGCGGTGAGTGGCGTCGGGGACGCCGATCACGGCGGGGATGCCGTACTCGCGGGCCACGGTGGGGCCGTGGGCGTTGGGGCCGCCGGTCTCGGTGACCAGGCCGCCGGCCGTCATGAACAGCGGGGTCCAGCCGGGATCGGTGGACGGGGCGACCAGGATCTCGCCGGGTTCCAGGCGGGCCTGGGAGGGGTCGAAGACCACCCGGGCGGAGGCGGTGACGGTGCCCGCCGAGCCGGGCATGCCGGTGAGCGCCCCGTCCTCGGCGATGGGCGGCAGCAGCGTCTCCATGTCGGTGCCGTCCCATAGCAGGACGTTGGGGACGCGGCGGCGGCGCAGCTCCCGCTCGTACGTCGCGCGGCGTTCGGCGACCAGAGCCTTCAGGTCGGCGCCGGCCACGGCCGCCTGGGCCTCCCGGAAGTACAGGAACATGATGTCGTCGGGGTGTTCCAGCAGGCCGCGCTCGGCCAGTTCCAGACCGGCCAGCAGAAGCTGGCGGCGGATCTCCTGCAGCAGGAGGGCCCACACCGACTTGGGCAGTTCCCGCAGCCCGCCGACCGCCCGGGCGCGGCGCAGCAGGAAACCGGCCAGGCGGCCGCGGAGCGGGCGGGCGCGGCGGACCAGTTCGCCGAGCGTTTCCTCGGCCCGGCGGGCGGAGGCGGCAAAATGCCGGTCGGGAGCCTGCTCGGGGTCGGTGACCTGCAGGTAGTTGGCGATCGCGGTGAAGACCGGGGCGGGGTCCTCCGACCAGCGGGGCATGCCGACATCGACCTCGGCGGCGGCGCGGTGCCCATAGTCGGCGAGGAAGTCCTCCAGCCCGATCTCCGGCAGCCTGCCCTGGCGGTACCGGGTGGCCAGCTCCGAGGGCGGGGTGCCGGTCAGCAGGTCGCGGTGCTCGCCCGCCTCCCGGGCCAGGCGCCACAGCCGCAGGTCCATCTCGGTGGTGACGTTGTGCGGCATGCCGCCCAGCACCGTCTTCACCTCCGCCGGGGAGGCGACGTCCCGCAGCAGCGCCACCGGCAGGTCCGCGGCCATGACGCCGGTGTAGACCGGCCAGAGCATGGCGTTCACCATGGCGCGGTCCAGGAACGACGCGTGGGCCTGCGCCACGAAGCGCAGCCGGTCGGCCGCCGTGGTCAGCCCGGCCGGGGACCGTGCCTTCAGCCGCAGCCGCGCGGCCTCCTCGAACGCCTCGGCCCGCACCCGCTCGGGGTGGGCGAGCGTCCGCACCATCCCGGCGGCCATGGACGGAAGCGTCCGAAACAGCATCACCGCCAGGGAGCGCCGGGAGAACGGCAGGCCGGGGCGCGAGCGGAACCGCCGGTCCTGCAGCACCAGCTCCAGGGCCTGTGCGACCCGCGGCCCCTGGATCCGCATCACCGCGAGCACGAGCCGGCGGGTCGCCCCGGCGCGCACCCAGTCGGTGACGTCGGCGAACAGGCGCCCGCCCACCTCGACCATGCCTTCCGGCCCGTCGATCGGGTCGATGCCGCGCCCGGCCCCGAGCGCGTTCCACCACGCCGTGATCGCCATCCGCATCACCGACATGCCCATCGGGGTGAACGGCCGGTGCATGCCCTGGGCGGGACTGAAGTTGAGGTACACCCGGGGCGGCGGGCGCCCGGTGTCCGGCGGCGGCGGGAACAGCCCGGTGACCGGGCGGGACTGCAGCAGCCACAGCGTGCCGGCGGCGTCGATCGCCCATTCGATGTCCTGGGGCGCGCCGAAGAGCCGCTGGACGCGCCGCCCGGTGGCGCGCAGCTCCTCCAGTTGCAGCGCGTTCAGGCAGCCGCCCCCGGACGCCGCCGGCACCCCTTCCTGCAGCACGTAGTGGTCGGGCACGACGGAGCCCGCGGCGACGGCGTCGCCCGGGCCGGGGGCGGCGTCCACGGTCATCCGGCTGCGGCTGCCGGTCACCGGGTCGGCGGTGAACAGCACCCCGGCCGCCCTCGGGTCGATCATGCGCTGCACGATCACCGCCATCCGGACGGACTCAGAGTCGATGCCGTGAGCCCGGCGGTAGGCGGTCGCGCGTTCGCTCCACAGCGAGTCCCAGCAGCGCCGCACGGCGTCGATCACCTCGTCCTCGCCGTGCACGCCCAGGAAGCTCTCCTGCTGCCCGGCGAAGCTCAGCTCGGGCAGGTCCTCGGCGGTGGCGCTGGACCGCACCGCCACCGCGCCGCCCCCCAGATGCCGGTAGGCGGCGGCGATCTCCGCGCGCAGCGCCGCGTCCATCTCGCCGCCGGAGCGCAGGGCCGCGTCGTGGGCGGCAGTGGTGACGCAGAAACCGTCGGGCACCCGCTCCCCGGCCCCGATCAGCCCGCCGAGCCCGGCGGCCTTGCCGCCCACCAGCTCGACCATGCCCGGCTCGATGCGGGTCAGCGCGATCACGTTCATCCCGAGGCCCCCTTGCGACCGTCCGGACGGCGGCCCGCCGGAACCTGTCCGGTACCCCGGCAGGGCACCGGCATTCCGTCCCACCTCAAGCAGGCGGGACGAGCGGACGCCTCACCCGCACAAGCGGGGGCGGGAGGCCCGCTTGTGGGTAGGGGCGTTCTGCGGCGGAACGAGGGGATGAGGCCGGCACCCGGCCCGGCGACGGGGACCCGGAGGACGGATATGAAGACAGACCGCGACCATGTGTTCCCCGGCGACAGCGAGATGGCGCGGTCGATGCGCGAGCTCGACTGGCCGGCCGTGGGCATGGGGGACCCGGCGGACTGGCCGGTGCAGCTGCGCGAGGCGTGCCGGATCATGCTGACCTCGCGGCATCCGGCGGTCCTGTGGTGGGGGCCGCAGCTGCGGTGCCTGTACAACGACGCCTTCCTGGAACTGCTCGGCGACCGGAGGCCGGCGCTGGCGGCGCCCGGCGCGCAGGTCTGGAGCGACGTCTGGCACATCCTCGGGCCGAGGCTGCAGGAGGTGCTGGAGGGCGCGGAGCCGACCTGGCTGGACCGGATGATGCTGCCGCTGAACCGGCACGGCTACCGGGAGGAGACGTACTGGACGTACGCCTTCAGCCCGCTGTTCGACGACGGCGCGGTCGGCGGGGTGCTCACCGCCTGCCACGACATCACCGAGCAGGTCGTCGGCGAACGCCGGATGGCCGTCCTGCAGCGGCTCGGGGCGCAGGTGGGGACGGCCCGGAGCGTCCGGGAGGCGTGCGAGCTGGTCGCCGAGGCGCTGCGGGAGGAACAGCGGGACATCCCGTTCGCCGCCGTGTACGCCCGCGACCCCGACGGCGACGGACCGGAACTGGTGGCGACCAGCCCGCCGGGCGCCGATCCGCGGCCCCGCGACGGCGGGCCGGGCGGGTGGCCGGTGGAAGAGGTGGCGCGCACCGGGCGGCCGGTGGTCGTGGCGGATGTGGCCGAGCGGTTCGGGGAGCTGCCGTCGGGCGGCTGGCCCGTGCCGCCCCGGGAGGCGATGGTGCTGCCGCTGCCGGGCGAGCACGCCTTCGGGCCGGTCGGGGTGATCGTGCTGGCGGCCAGTGCCGGACGCGCCCTGGACGGCAAATACCGCGCCTTTTTGGACCTGGTGGCCCGGCAGGCGGCCGGGCTGGTCAACGGGGGGCTGGCCTACCAGGTGCAGCGGCGGCGGGCCGAGGAGCTGGCCGAGCTGGACCGGGCCAAGACGGTGTTCCTGTCCGACATCAGCCACGAGTTCCGCACCCCGCTGACCTTGATCATGGGGCCGGTGGAGGAGCTGCGGGCCAGGCTGCAGGACGCCGAGCCGTGGGTGCGCAAGGACCTGGAGGTCATCCACCGCAACGGGCTGCGGCTCAGCAAGCTGGTCGACACGCTGCTGGACTACGCCCGCATCGAGGCCGGGCGGATGGAGGCCCGCTACCAGCCGACCGACCTGGCCGTCTTCACCGCCGACCTGGCCGGGATGCTGCGCACCGCGATCGAACGGGCCGGGCTGCGGCTGGAGGTGGACTGCCCGCCGCTGCCCGAACCGGTGTACGTGGACCGCAGCATGTGGGAGAAGGTGGTGCTGAGCCTGCTCAGCAACGCCCTGAAGTTCACCTTCGAAGGCTCCATCGCCGTCCGGCTGCGCGCCGAGGACGGGCAGGCGGTGCTGCAGGTCAGCGATACCGGGGTGGGGGTGTCGCAAAAGGACCTGCCCAGGCTGTTCGAACGGTTCCAACGCATCGAGGCCCCCCGGACGCGTTCGATCGAGGGCGACGGCGTCGCGCTGGCGCTGGTGCGGGAGCTGGTGCGCCTGCACGGCGGCACCATCACCGCCGACAGCACGCCGGGCAAGGGCACCACCTTCACCGTCCGGCTGCCCTTCGGGCACGCCCACCTCCCCCAGGCGTCCCTGGCCCCGGAGAGCGAGTACCGGGGCGTGTCCGGCCTCGCCGAGCCGTATGTGGCGGAGGCGCTGCACTGGGTGTCCGGGGACGTCCCCGAGGACATCGAACCGCAGGCCCCGCTCGGCCGCGCGGAACCGACCGCGCCTTTCCGGCCCAGTTCCGTGGGCCGTCCCAGCGGCCCGCCGGCCCGGGTGCTCATCGCCGAGGACAACCCCGACCTGCGCGGCTACCTGTGGCGGCTGCTGCGGCCGGGCTATGCGGTGCAGACGGTCGGCGACGGGCAGGAGGCCCTGGAGGTCGCCCGCGCCGACCCGCCGGACCTGATCGTCAGCGGGGTGCTGCTGCCCCGGCTGAACGGCTTCCAGCTGGTGAGCGCGCTGCGGGCGGACCCGCGCACCGCCGGGGTGCCGGTGCTGCTGCTGTCGGCGCTGGCCGGGGAGTTCTCCATCGAGGGCCTGGCCGCCGGGGCCGACGACTACCTGGTCAAGCCGTTCTCGGCCGCCGAGCTGCTGGCCAGGGTGCGGGCGAACGTGGAGCTGGCCCGGCTGCGCAACCACCACGCCCGCTGGCGCGCCGCTTTGATCGACTCCCTGCAAGAGGCGTTCTTCGTCATGGACGAAGACGGCGTCGTCACCGAGATCAACTCCGCTTTCACCGACATCCTCGGCTACGGCCCCGAAGGGCTGCCGTACCGGCCCGTGCAGCCGTGGTGGGCCGACGCGGTCACCGCCGGCCCCCGGGAGGGCATCGAGAGCGTGCGGGCCAGCAGCGGAAGCCGCATCATCCCGGTGACGCACCGCGACGGGCACCGGCTGTGGGTGGCGATCACCCTCAACGAGGTCGAGGACCCCGACACCGGCCGCCGCATGAAGGTCGGCACCATGCGGGACGTCACCGCCGAGTGGTTCTCCAACCGGCGCGACGCCGCGTTGGCCAATCTGGGGCTGCGCATGTCGGACGC
Organism: Thermomonospora sp. CIF 1; assembly: GCF_001896795.1. Taxonomy (NCBI): domain Bacteria; kingdom Bacillati; phylum Actinomycetota; class Actinomycetes; order Streptosporangiales; family Thermomonosporaceae; genus Thermomonospora; species Thermomonospora sp. CIF 1. The sequence goes on along the minus strand of NZ_MOYN02000026.1, from coordinate 285,237 downwards.
CAAGAGCCTGCCGGAGAACCTGCGCATCGCCCTGGGCGAGCTGGCCCGGCTGTGGCAGACCCGGCGGGCGCTGGCGGTCACCTGGGATCCCGCCGGGCGGCCCCAGGTGCTCTGCAGCATCCCCGATGACCTGCCGGAGCCGCCCGGGGAGGTGCTGGCCACCGTCGAGGGCCTGCGCAACCGCCCGGTGCTGCGCCCGATCACCTTCGCCCGGCCCGCCGGGGTGGGCATCACGCTGGAGTACCCCGGCGGCCCGCTGGCGATCTGGCTGGAACCGGACCCGGTGCTGCCGTTCACCTCCCAGGACCGGTCCCTGCTGGTGGCGTTGTGCGGGTACATCGGCCAGTCGCTGCAGCGCATCTCCCTGGTCGGCCAGCAGCGGGAGATGATCCTGGCGTTCCAGCGCGCCATCTTGGGGCCGGGCGCCCTGCCGACCGAGTTCTCCGTCCGCTACGAGCCGGCGGTGCGGCCGCTGCAGGTGGGCGGGGACTGGTACGACGTGGTCGACCTGTCCAACGGCCGCATCGGCATCGTGGTGGGCGACTGCGTCGGGCACGGGGTGTCGGCCGCGGCCGTCATGGGGCAGATGCGCAGCGCCTGCCGCGCCCTGCTGCTGCAGCTGGCCAACCCGGCGCGGACCCTGACGGCGATGGACGGGTTCGCCGGCCGGATCCCGGGCGCGATGGGCACCACCATGTTCTGCGGCGTGCTGGACACCCGCACCGGGCGGCTGGTCTACAGCAACGCCGGCCACCCCCCGGGGATCTTCGTCCACCCCGACGGGCGCACCGAGCTTCTGGAAGGCGGCGGCGACCTGCCGCTGGGCGTGCTGCCGGAGCTGCCCAGGTCCACGACGACCTGCGCGCTCTGCCCCGGCGGCACCGTGCTGCTGTACACCGATGGGCTGATCGAGCGCCGGCACCGCTCCCTGGACGCCGGCATCCGGCAGATCGCCGCGGTGGTCCGCGAGGGCCGCACCGCCCCGCCGGAGGAGCTCGCCCAGCGGCTGATGGCCGTCATGCGTCCCGACGGCGGCTTCGAAGACGATGTGGCGTTGCTGCTGTACCGCCGCCCGGCCGCCCGCTGAGCCGACCGGCACTACTACATGTGTCCGTTTTGGGTAGAAGTGTCACTCTGTGGGGAGCCGCCGGGTGGGAGACGGACCGATGGGCGATGGCGCGCACGAGGATGCGGCAGCGCTGGTGCGCCAGGCGTCCGCCGAAGACGGCGAGATGGTGCGCCTGGTGCGCGAGTTCGACTGGGCGGCGGTCGGCATGGGGGACCCGGCGGACTGGCCGGCGGAACTGCGCGTGGCCTGCCGGATCTGCCTGAACTCCCAGTACCCGATGGTCGTGTGGTGGGGCCCGCAGATGCGGTGCATCTACAACGACGCCTACCGGCCGCTGCTGGGCGGCAAGCACCCGGCGGCGCTGGGGAGCCCGGGCGAGCAGGTGTGGGCGGAGGCATGGCCCCTGATCGAGCCGTCGATGCGGCAGGTGCTGGAGAGCGGGGTGTCGATCGGCGCCCAGGACGTCCCCCTGGAGGTGATCCGGCAGGGCTACCGGGAGGAGACGTACTGGACCTTCTCCACCAGCCCGCTGCACGGCAACGGCGCGGTCACCGGGGTGTTCACCGTCTGCGACGAGACCACCGAGCAGGTCGTCGCCAGGCGGCGGCTGGAGGCCCTGCGGCGGCTGGGGAGCCTGACGGAGACGCCCCGCAGCGTGCCCGAGGCGTGCCGGCTGGCCGCTGAGACGCTGCGCGAGGCGGAACGGGACGCGCCGTTCGCCGCGCTGTATGCCCGCAAGCCCGGCGGCGACGCGCTGGAGTTGGTGGCGACCAGCCCGCCGGGCATCGATCCGCGGCCCCGCGACGACGGGCCGGGCGGGTGGCCGCTGGAAGAGGTGATGCGCACCGGGCGGCCGGTGGTCGTGGCGGATGTGGCCGAGCGGTTCGGGGAGCTGCCGTCGGGCGGCTGGCCCGTGCCGCCCCGGGAGGCGATGGTGCTGCCGCTGCCGGGCGGGGAGGACGGCCGGCCGGCCGGGGTGATCGTGCTGGCGGCCGGCGCCGGGCGCCCCCTGGACGAGGGCTACCGCACTTTTCTGCGGCTGCTGGGCCAGGAGACGTCCGCGCTGATCAGCCGGGCGCTGACCTACCGGGCGCAGCAGCGGCGGGCCGAGGAGCTGGCCGAGCTGAACCGCGCCAAGACCGTCTTCTTCACCGACATCAGCCACGAGTTCCGCACCCCGCTGACCTTGATCGTGGGGCCGCTGGAGGAGCTGCGGTCCAGGCTGGGACCGGCCGACCAATGGGTGCGCGAGAACCTGGAGATCATCCGCCACAGCGCGCTGCGGATGACCAGGCTGGTCGACACGCTGCTGGACTTCGCCCGCATCGAGGCCGGGCGGATGGAGGCCCGCTACCAGCCGACCGACCTGGCCGTCTTCACCGCCGACCTGGCCGGGGTGTTCCGGGCCGCCGTGGACAAGGCCGGGCTGCGGCTGGAGGTGGACTGCCCGCCGCTGCCCGAACCGGTGTACGTGGACCGCGGCATGTGGGAGAAGATCGTCCTCAACCTGCTCAGCAACGCCCTGAAGTTCACCTTCGAAGGCTCCATCACCGTCCGGCTGCGCGCCGAGGACGGGCAGGCGGTGCTGCGGGTCTCCGACACCGGGGTCGGCATGTCCGAGCAAGACCTCCCCCGCGTGTTCGAACGGTTCCAGCGGGTCAAGGCGGCGCAGACCCGTTCCATCGAAGGCAGCGGCATAGGGCTGGCGCTGGTGCGGGAACTGGTGCACCTGCACGGCGGCACCATCGGCGTCGACAGCACCCTGGGCAAGGGCACCACCTTCACTATCCGGCTGCCCTTCGGGCATGCGCACCTGCCCGAAGGCGAGCTGGTCCCCTCCACCGAGGAGGAAGTGTCGCCCACCGCCGACCCGTACGTGGAAGAGGCGCTGCGCTGGCTGCCGGGGGACCGGGAAGACGAATGGACGGACGTCTCCGGCCCGGCGGAACCGCACCTGGTGGGAGAGGCGGTGTCGGCCGGCGAGCGGGCCCGGGTGCTCGTCGCCGACGACAACGCCGACCTGCGCGACTACCTGCGGCGGCTGCTGCGCCCCGCCTACCGGGTCAAGACGGTGGCCGACGGGGAGCAGGCCCTGCGGGCCGCCCGCGCCGACCCGCCGGACCTGGTCATCAGCGACGTGATGATGCCCGGCATGGGCGGCCTGGAACTGGTGTCGCGGCTGCGGGCCGACCCGCGCACCGCGGACGTGCCGGTGCTGCTGCTGTCGGCGCTGGCCGGGGAGCGCCACTCGGCCGAAGGGCTGGCCGCCGGGGCCGACGACTACCTGGTCAAGCCGTTCTCGGCGGTCGAGCTGCTGGCCAGGGTGCGGGCGAACGTGGAGATGCACCGGCTGCGGCGCCAGCACGCCGCCTGGCGCAGCGCCCTGTTCGACTCCCTGCAAGAGGCGTTCTTCGTGATGAACGAGCAGGGCGAGGTCATCGAGATCAACAACGCGTTCACCGACCTGCTCGGCTTCGGCCCCGAGGGACTGCCCTACCGGCAGCCGTTCCCCTGGTGGCCCGACCCCGACACCGAGCCCGAGGCGCACCGCCGGACCGCCGAGCTCGTCTCCAGGATGACGCGCCGCGCCAAGGGCAGGCACACCACCCCGCTGCGGCACCGCGACGGGCGCCGGGTGTGGGTGGCCACCGCCTACAACGAGGTCTTCACCCCCGGCACCGGGGAACGCCGCATCGTGGGCACCCTGCGCGACATCACCGCCGAGCGGGCCGCCGCCCAGCGCGACATGGCCCTGGCCAACATGAGCCTGCGGCTGTCGGGGACGGACTCCCTGCCGCAGACCCTGCGGGCGGCGCTGGAGGAGATGGCCGGCTTGTGGGAGCCCGCGCGGATCATCGCGGCCACCTGGGACGAAGGCGACCGGGTACAGGTGATCTCCGGCGGGGCGGAGATCGGCTGGGAGGACCTGCCCGCCCCGGTGCGCGCCACCATCGAGGACCTGCGCCGCCGCCCGCCGCTGCGCCCGGTCTCCTTCGCCGACCCCGCGGGCGTGGGCATCACCTTGGAGCATTTCGGCGGCCCGCTGGTGATCTGGATCGAACCGGACCCGCACCGCCTGCTGACCTCCGAGGACCAGCCGCTGCTGATCGCACTGTGCGGATATCTGAGCCAGGCCCTGCAGCACATCTCGGTGGTCAGCCAGCAGCGCGAGATCGTGCTGGCGTTCCAGCGCGCCATCCTCAGCCCCGGCGAGCTTCCCGGCGGGTTCTCCGCCCGCTACGAACCGGCGGCCCGGCCGCTGCCGGTGGGCGGGGACTGGTACGACGCGTTCGGCTTCCCCGACGGCCGCATCGGCATCGTGGTCGGCGACTGCGTGGGACGGGGCGTGTCCGCCGCGGCCGTCATGGGGCAGCTGCGCAGCGCCTGCCGCGCCCTGCTGCTGCAGCTGGCCGACCCGGCGCTGACGCTGGCGGCGATGGACGGCTTCGCCGAGATGGTCCCCGGGGCGGTGGGCACCACCGTGTTCTGCGGCGTCCTGGACCCGCACACCGGGCGGCTGACCTACAGCAGCGCAGGGCACCTGCCGGGCATCGCCGTCCACGCCGACGCCCGCACCGACCTGCTCGAAGAGGGACGCGGCACCCCGCTGGGGGTGGTGCCGGGCATGCCCAGGCCCGACGGCGAGTACCTGCTGCCGCCGGAGACGACCCTGCTGCTGTACACCGACGGGCTGATCGAACGCCGCGACCGCTCCCTGGACGTGGGGATCGGCCAGGCCGCCGCGGTGGCCCGGCGGTACCGCCGGCTGCCGCTGGAAGACCTCGCCCAGCAGGTCATGACCCGGCTGATCCCAGAGGGCAAGGGCTATGACGACGACGCGGCCCTGCTGCTGTACCGCCGCCCGCACGGGCTGCACCTGTCGTTCCCCGCGGACGCGGCGCGGCTGGCCGCCGTCCGCGCCGAGCTGCGCCGCTGGCTGGAGGGCTTCAACCTCGGGCCGGCACTCACCCAGCGGGTGCTGACCGCCGCCGGGGAGGCGTGCGGCAACGCCGTCGAGCACGGCCGCGGCGACCACCCGGGCCGGCTGGTGCGCCTGACGGCGTCCGTCACCGGTGAGGAGCTGCAGGTGACGGTCGCCGACTCCAGCCGCTGGCAGTTCCCCCACCAGGGCGGCGGGCAGGGGCACGGCCGGGGCTTGGCGCTGATCCGCGCGCTGATACACCGGGTCGCCGTCGAGCACGGCCCTACCGGAACCACCGTCGATATGCGTATCGGGATCGCCCCATGACCACGCCACTGCAGCTCACCGTTCGCCGGCGGGACGACGGCACCCCGGTGCTGGCCGTCGCCGGCGAGATCGATTTCAGCAATGTGGAGACCTTCCGCGAGGCGATCGCCCGCGCCGCCGGCGACGACGAGCTGCTGGTGATCGACCTGACGGGGGTGCACTACCTGGACAGCGCCGCGTTGGCCGCGTTGTTCGCCCATGTCCGGCACATCGAGCTGATCGTGCCGTCCCTGCTGCGGCCGGTGCTGACGATCTCCGGGCTGGACGTGCTCACCACGGTGCACGTGGCCTAAGAGGTGCGCCTGGCGCGGGCGATGTGGTCGCGGTACCAGGCGAAGGAGGTCTTGGGGGTGCGGCGCTGGGTGTCGTAGTCGATGTGCACCAGGCCGAAACGGGGGCCGTAGCCCTCCGACCATTCGAAGTTGTCCATCAGCGACCAGACGAAGTAGCCCCGCACGTCGATGCCCTCGGCCAGGGCGGTTTCGACGGCCTGCAGGTGGGCGCGCAGGAAGTCGATGCGCTCGGGGTCGTCCACGGTGCCGTCGGGGCCGGGCGCATCGTCGTAGGAGCAGCCGTTCTCGGTGATGAGGATCGGCGGCAGGGCGTCGCCGTGGGTGCGGCGCAGGTCGCGCAGCAGTGACAGCAGCGCGTCCGGGACGACGGGCCAGCCCATGCCGGTGACCGGGTGCCCGGTGATCGGGACGATCTCGAACGGCAGCGGGCCGCCGGCGGGCGGGGCCTGCAACCGGGTCGGCTGGTAGTAGTTGACGCCCAGGAAGTCGATCGGCGCGGCGATCGCCGCCAGGTCGCCGTCGCGGACGTAGGAGGCCGGGTCGGGGCCGCCCAGGGCCGACAGGTCGGGCAGCGTCCCGTGCAGCACCGGGTCGGTGAACAGGCGGTTCATGAACAGGTCGAAGATCTGCGCGGCGCGCCGGTCGGCCGGGGAGGACTCATCCTGCGCCCAGGCGGGGGAGTAGTGGTTGGCCAGCCCGATCTTTTGCCGGCGGCCGTGCTCGCGCAGCGCGGCGACCGCCAGGCCGTGGCCGAGCAGCTGGTGGTGGGCGGTGGGCAGGGCGTCCAGCAGGAGGGTGCGGCCGGGGGCGTAGACGCCGAAGGCGTAGCCGTAGGCGGTGACCACGACGGGCTCGTTCAGGGTGATCCAGTGCTCCACCCGGTCGCCGAGCCGGCCGGCCACCAGCGCGGCGTAGTCGGCGAAGCGGTGGGCGGTGTCGCGCGACAGCCAGCCCCCGGCGTCCTCCAGGGCCTGCGGCAGGTCCCAGTGGAAGAGGGTGACGAAGGGGGTGATGCCGCGCTCCAGCAGCCCGTCCACCAGCCGTTCGTAGAAGTCCAGGCCCTTGGGGTTGGCCGGGCCGCGCCCGCCTGGCTGCACCCGGGGCCAGGCGATGGAGAAGCGGTAGGCGTCCACGCCCAGGTCCGCCATGAGCGCCAGGTCTTCGGGCCAGCGGTGGTAGTGGTCGCAGGCCACGTCGCCGGTGTGGCCGCCGGCGATGCGGCCGCCCTCGTGGCAGAAGGTGTCCCAGACCGACGCGCCCCGGCCGTCCTCGGTGACGGCGCCTTCGATCTGGTAGGCGGCGGTGGCCACGCCCCAGCGGAAATCGGCCGTGAACGCCATCGGGCCTCCCGAAGAAGTGAGGAAAACTCGCATTTTATGGCGGGGGGCGGAACGGTTCGAAGACCGCCGGTAACAGGGAAGAATGAGAACGTGACGCCCACCCGGTCGACCCCCCTACGCCGCCGTCCCGCCCAGCGCCGCAGTGCCGAGCGCGTCCAGCGCATGCTCGACGCCTGCGCCGAGATCCTGGACGAGGTCGGCTATGACGGCCTGTCCACCACCCGCATCGCCCAGCGCGCCGAAGTGGCGATCGGCTCGGTCTACCAGTTCTTCCCCGACAAGCGGGCGGTGGCCCAGGCGCTGGCGCTGCGCAATCTGGAGATGTTCGGCGAGCGGGTCTCCCGGCTGCTGGCCGAGGGCGACTTTCAGCACTGGTCCGACCCGGTCGGCGGGATCATCGACATCTTCGTGGAGATGAACCGCACCGTCCCCGGCTTTCGGACGCTGCGCTTCGGGGACGTGGCCGACGTCAATCTGCTGGAGGAGACGGCCGACAACAACTCGGTGGTGGCCCGGCGGCTGCGGAAGCTGATCGTGGAGGCGTTCGGCGTGCCCGACACCCCCGAGCTGGCGCGGGCCATCGCCATCGCGGTGGAGGCCGCCGACGCGGTGCTCAAGATGGCCTTCCGCAACAACCCCGACGGCGACCCGGCCACGGTGGCGGAGGCCAAGCGGCTCATCCACGGGTACCTGGCCGGTCACATCGACACTCCCTGAGCGGGACGGCGCCCGGGCGGGAGTGATCTGCGACACCCAAAATGACCATGTGGTCACTCAGTGAGGTGATGGCCGCCGAAGTATGGTCGCAGCTCACTTTACATGCTAGGAAGACCTGTAAAGGCCGGTGGGAGCGCCACCCCCCGCCTCACCGAGGAGGCTTCCCATGAGCTCTTTCGACCACTACGTCACCGAACTCCCCGATGACATCTGGAAGGTCCCCATGGCCGGGGACGTCCGCTTCACCTGGGAGTACGACGACGGCCGGGACCGGTTGCTGGCCCTGTACCAAAAGGGCAAGGACAAGCAGTGGGACGCCCAGTCGCGCATCGACTGGGACCAGGAGGTGGACCCGACCAACGTGGCCGGGTTCCCCGAGCAGTTCAACCCGCTGTTCGGCTCGGAGATCTGGGAGAAGATGACCGAGGCCGAGCGCAAGGAGTTCGGCCGCCACAACGGCTCCTGGCTGTTCAGCCAGTTCCTGCACGGCGAGCAGGGCGCGCTGAACGTCTCGGCCCGCATCGTGCAGACCGTGCCCGACCTGGACTCCAAGTTCTACGCCGCCACCCAGTGCATGGACGAGGCGCGCCACGTGGAGGCCTACGCCAAGTTCATCCACGAGAAGATCGGGATGTACTACCCGATCAACCAGGACCTGGCCAAGCTCCTCAAGGAGGCCCTCGACGACAGCCGCTGGGACCTGGCCTACCTCGGCATGCAGGTGCTCATCGAAGGGCTGGCGCTGGCGGCCTTCGGCCTGTACCGCGACATGGCCACCACCCCGCTGGTCAAGCAGCTGCTGGCGTACGTGATGCAGGACGAGGCGCGGCACGTGGCCTTCGGCCGGCTGGCCCTTAAGGACTACTACGCCGAACTCACCGACAAGGAGCGCGCCGAGCGCGAGGAGTTCGTGATCGAGGGCTGCTACCTCATGCGCGACCGGTTCAAGGGCCGGGAGGTTTTCGAGAACCTCGGCCTGCCGGTCAAGGAATGCATGGAGTACGTCGACAGGTCCGACATGTACTCGCTGTACACCTCGCTGCTGTTCAGCCGGATCGTGCCCTGCGTGAAGGACATCGGGCTGTGGGGTCAGCGGGTGCGCGACGCCTATGAGGCCATGGGCGTGCTGGACAACGCCAAGGCCGACCTGACCGCCCTGATGAAGCAGGACGAGGAGATCGCCGACCGCTACGACGAGGAGCGTCACCAGCGGGAACTGGCCGCCCGGCGCAAGGAGGTCGCCGAGGCCATCGCGCTGGGAGCGGGCGAGACCGAGTAAGGGCCTTGAGCGCACCGGGCGCCCGGCCGCAGCGCCGGGCGCCTTTGCTTTTTGCCTGCCGGACTTGCCGCCATAAAACCCGGAATATCGCGGCGGCCGGTCGTTTTACTTTCCTCACCGGAGGATCACAAATTCCTCTTCGAATTCGTTGTGCTTGACCTGCGGATGTACTAGCGTGCCCGCTCGATGGTGCCGCTTGGGCCGCGGCGCATACACCAGGTCAAGCACATTCTCGGGGGGAAAGGTGAATCGATCTTTCAGTAATCTGATCCGGGCCTTGGCACTGGCTCCGGTGGCCGCGGCCATCGTGCTGATGGCGGGCTCGGCCGTGCCGGCGCGCGCTATGGCGGCACCGCGGCCCGGCGCCGTTGCGGTCCCGGTGCAGACCCTCGACCAGGGGCGGCGCGCCGAGACCGACTGGCCGAAGTCCGCCACCGAGACGCTGCTGTCGGCCCTGACCGGCCACGAGGCCCTCGGCACGGCCACCCGCTCCTTCGGCCTGGACCCGGCGCGTGCCGCGTGCCTGTCCGCCCCCGGCCTCGGCAGCCGGCTGTGCGGCGGCCCGCTGCTGCGGCCGGACGCCCAGCAGGCGCAACGGCCGAACGGCCGGCTCGCGGCTCCGACCGCCCCGCCCGCCGCCGACCCCGCCGGCGCCGTCCAGCCCGGCCAGCCGGTGTTCGGCGCCCTGGGCAGCCCGCGGGTGAGCCCACCGGCCAACGCCCGGCGAACCCCGGACCCGGCGGACGAGACCTCGACCGCCTCCGGCGAGACGCTGCCGGCGATCCTGCCGAGCGGCCTGAGCGGACTGCTCGGCGGCCTCCCCGGCACCACGGGGACTCTTCCTCCCTCGTATGAACCGGGGTCGGCGCTCTCGGAGGACTGAGCCTGTTCAGCACGCAGCTCTCCTGCAGTCGGGGACGGGTAAGCCACCGACGGGAACGAAGCCGCGGCCTGCGACGGCCCGGCACCGGGACCCGCCGGGGCTCCCGTCCCAGGCGTATGAGACCACGTGGCGAAAGGGTTCCCTGAGGTTCTTCAAGCGAAATCGAACGGGACGCACCAGGGCGAACCGGGCGCCGGGAATGCGGAAGGCGTTGCGGCGTCGCCCCTGAAAGCCGCAGAACCGCTGGGAGCGTCTTCGCCGCCGAATCGGTGTGCCGGTCGGATCCGGACCCCCGTCTCCTGGCTGTCGCCACTCACGCCGATGACCGGATGGTAAGCGCCTGCTCGTCCGGGGAAAAGACGCCGCCCCTCTCAGACGGCGCCAAGGCCTTGGGGCCAGGCCACTATGAGCCCGAAGCCGGATCGGCGCCATCGTCCAAGCCGCACCCGTCCTCAACGATGCTTGGCAGTGACTTTCGCTGAGAAAGCCCCACCGGAGGCCAGACGGGCATTGACTACGGCAGGCTCCGTCTCCGTGCCGCCCTCACCGGGCACAAAGAGTGGGTCAACTCACTGATGTTCAGCCCCGAATGGCCTCACTCTCGCCACTGCAGGTGGTGACGACACTGTGAAAGTGTGTGAGGCCGGGACTGGCTGGCTTTTTGCAGCCTGCACCGAATATGGACGCCTAATCTGGTTGGTGGCTTTCAGTCCTAACGGCACTGTCCTCGCCACCGCAAGCGACGACTCCACCGCGAAGCCACGGCGGGTAGCGAACTGAAATTCTCTCATAATGAGAATTGGCCCCAGGTATTGCCCGGGAGCAGGGCGGCGTGGACGCGCCGATCCCGCCGTGGGCTCACGGTGACATGACACACCGAGCCGGGCGGGTAATCGGTGCCGCACCCGGAAGGCGGTGCACCACACCAGCGGCGCTTGCCGGAACGGCCCCAAGGCATCGGAGTCCCCTTGAGGTGCCGGGTAGGCCGCAAGCAGCCGGACCGGATACCGGCCCGCAGGACGGGGAACGTCGAGCATGGCACGGTAGGGAACCCCGAGCCCTTGGATGTTGGGTGGATCCGGTGGCGAGGGCATCTGTTGTCAAGGTCTTTGCGATTTGCAGAGAGCAACGACGTGATGTCCCCGACGTTCTCGGTGCCCTCGGTGCATGCTTCGTCCCCGGGACTGCACCGTGCCGTGTCACCCTGGGGTGAGGGTGTGCTCGTCCGCTCGCTGTAGGCGCATCTCCCTGCTCTCCGGTGGTGTGGCACTCCGTGCGTCGCCCGCCGCTGCCTCGCCCTCTCCCAGTGTCCTTGCGCGTGCCTCCCGGGTCTCGGCGGTATCGATCGTTGAGCAAGCCTCGCCGGGAGTCCCGGTGGGCTCGGCGTCACCCCCTGGACCCCGCCGGCCTTCGGGTGACGCTGGACGGTGATTTCCGTTCAGGGAGCCCCACTATTCATTCGGGATCCAGTTGTATGAATAAAAGGCGGCGTCCATGTCCTGGTAGGCGCGGCGTATCAACTCCAATGTCTGCTCACGAGGAATCATGTTCCGTCTTGGGTATTCTTCGAGAAGCCCGCCCACATGCATCTCGAGCATCTCTTCTTCATCGGATGTCTCGAGAAAGTATGATGTCCCCTCGTACAAGTACTCGGGCAAGGCGTAATCGCCGTCAACGTCGATCATCAAGTACTTTTCTGCTTCTTCATCCTCGCAGGAGATGGTGAAGGGGCTGGAGTGATCGATAGAGTGAAAGACCTCATCCAGCTCCTCTATCCTCACTTTTCTGTGGTCGTCGGGGCTGTGGTAGTCATAGTGCTGTATGGATATGGTGGGCATCGGACTTCCGACGTCATCGCAATCTGATGAACTTGTCTATTGCCCTAGCGTAGTAGCCCGCCATGAGGATCGCCCCGTATTTTGTCTGTTCCCGCACCTTAAGGCAATCCAGGTTCAGCCGCCTCGCATAGCCCGCCATGCTGTTGAAGTAGTGCGGACACACATCCCTGTCGACGTAGAGGATGGTTTCCCCTGCTGTGCCTGAAGGTCTTTTCTTGAGAAAATACATCCCCTCTGCGGGGTCCTCCTAGGAGGGTCGCGCGATGCCATTTCCAGGATGGGGAGTAGGGCGAGGAGTCCCGCCGTTCATGCCATGATAGGAATTCTCTTTATGGTCGAGCCTGGCGAAAGTGTGTTCCTTTATCTCTTCCTTGAGAGTCACGCGGTGTAAGGTTTCGCCCGGTCCGGACGGTAGACCGAGTCCTCTCCGTAGATTCCTCAGGTCGCCGCTTACGACCTCTACCGCCGCCCGCCGTTGTGCTGGAGCGCATGGCCCAGGCCTGGAAGGTCTGCCCGGGTGGTGGGGTTGAGAACGTAGGCGTGCGGGTCGGGTTGGGGGCGAGTCCTAGGGGGTCGGGGCTGAGGTACCGCCCGATGCAGGGGTCGTAGTAGCGCTGGTGGTTCTTCAGCAGTGTCCGCCACAGCCCATTCCGTCCGTTCGGGGTGCTCGGTGATGCCGCAGGTGATCCACTCGGCCTCGGCGATGTCGTCTTCGGCCGCCACCTCCGCGAGCCGCGATGCCACCGTGAAGGCATGGCGGGGCGCGGATAGCAGCCGACTTTCGCCTCCGGAACCGGCCACGACCTTGGGCGGCCTCGGCCGCAGGCCGGTGGAGCGGACCGAAGGGTCCCTGGCGCAACCCGAAGACCCCCGGCTCGGCATCCAAGGTGACCGTGGCTATGGCCGCTCCCAGGCGTATCCCCTTGGGGTGACGGGTCACCGATCGTCTCTACGGTTCTCCGGCACGCCCATGGTCGAAGAGCAGCGGCACCGCTTCCTCCGACCCCTCTAACGCGTGCTTCGTCCTGGTATGTCCTGTTCGAAGGCGGTGAGAGAGTCTCGCCGAGTGTCTCGACCCTTCCCGGGGCGGCGGGTCCGTCAAAGTGTGAAACAGCAGCTCAAAGGGGGTGTGCTCGGGAAGTCTCGGACTGGGTGCCCCTTGCTGTTTCCTGGCGGATATAGTTCTGTTATCTCCGCGAGATGGGCATGGTGGTGCGCGTAAAAATGATCTTGAATTTGGTCACAATGTGCACATGAGTGAATTCATATTGCGCAAGAATGGCGTGACAAACCCCACAAAACCCCCTGCGGGGTCTTGCGCCGTGGCGGAGAGTGCGTACGGTCTTGGACCTGTGCGCGGTCTCGGTGAACCGGAGACACCGGAATGCGAAAAAACCGATGCCGCGCCTGCCGGACGCAATTACATGTCCGCAATGACGCGGGCCTGCCGGCCTGCGGGCGGGGGCGATTCATCCCCTGTGCGCAGCCGGGTCGGCGCGGTTTTTTCGTCCGCCGGCCGCTTCGGTCGCAGCGGGTGGGAAAACGCGCACCGCCGTCGTGGCGCCCTTTGCGCGGCGTGACCACAGCGCCGGGGCGGGCGGCGGAGGCGTCCGGGGTCCTGTCCCCGATCAAAGGATCTTTTCGTGCGTGCTCGTCTTCGCACCGTCCTGATCGTTTCCACTGCGGCGCTCGCGGCTTTGGCGGCCGGGGCCTGGGTGCTGCGCAACGGCACCGAACCGGCCCGGGCCGCGGCGGTGCCGCCCGTCGTTCCCGGCCCGCCGAGCGGAGGGCCGCCGGCGCACCGGGAGACCTCTGAACCCGCACTCGCGTCGAAGACCGCCCGGCAGAGCCCTGCCGTGCGCAAGAAGCGGAAGCGAACCCGTTACCGGGTCGTCGGCTCCGGCAAGTGCCGGGCGTCCTACTACTGGGAAGGACAGACCACCGCCAGCGGTGAGCGGTTCGATCCCGGCGCGCTCACCGCCGCGCATCGGACCCTGCCGATGAACTCCAAGGTCAAGGTCACCAACCTCAACAACGGCAAGTCGGTCGTCGTCCGCATCAACGACCGCGGCCCCTTCGTCGGCGGGCGCTGCCTGGACCTGTCGCGCGCCGCGATGGCCTCGATCGGCGGCACCCGCGCCGGGGTCGTCCCGGTCGAATACCAGGTGCTCGCCAAGGCGTGAGGCCGGGGCCGGTCACGGCGGCGCAACCGCCGCCGTGACCGCCGCGGGCGGCCGCTTTCAGACCGCCTCGTCGGGAAACAGCGACTCGCGCCGCACGATCCGCCCGTCGCGGAAGTGGTGCCAGTCGGTGAAACGCAGCCGCACCTGCCGGCCGTCGCGCAGCCGCCCCTCGAACCGGCCGCGGACCGCCACCCAGTCGGTGCCGGGCAGCACCTGGTCCAGGAAGTGCCGGCCGGACTCGATGATGCGCTCGTGCTCGTAGAAACGCCGCAGGGCCTCGATCCCCACGATGGTCGGAGTGCCCTGCCGCTCGTAGACGATGTTCTCGTCGAACAGCGCCAGCATCTCCTCCAGCCGGTGCGCGTCGACGTGCTCGTAGTAGCTGCGGACGATGGACTCGAGTGTGGTCGTGGCGTGCGCCATTACGGGCTCCCAAAGGGGGTGAAGAGCTCCGGGACCGGTCGAAGATCGACAGTGGCGCACGCTACATCCCGCAAGCTGCGGCTTCCAGAGGGAATGACGAGATCGCGCGGAAATGTGGCGTCTTTGCCAGAAGGGCGGCCGAACACTTGTCGCGGCTGTCTTGACCCGCCCGGCGAGGACGCGCTAGCAGGCCGGTGCGCCCGAGATGGGAACTAATGAGGGGTTTGGGGCGTCTTATCAGAGCGTGGGCGCCTCGGGGGCGCGTCCACCCCCTGCTTTCGGAGGACGATCATGCGCGTGAGCCGGCGAGTGGTGGCGGCGGGCCAGGCGTGGCGGATCTACAGCGAGACCACCCGGCCGGGGGCCCCGGGCCTGGGCGCGCGGCTGCGGGCGCTGCCCGGCATGATCCGTGACGTGCTGCGCGGCGAGTACCGCGGGCTGGGCCGCGGCAGGCTGGCGCTGCTGGCCGCCGGGCTGGTGTACCTGGTCTCCCCGCTGGACGCCGTCCCGGAGTTCATCCCCTTCCTCGGGGTCGCCGACGACCTGGGCGTGGCGCTGTGGATGCTGGGCACGCTGGTGTCGGCCACGGGCGACTACGTTCACTGGCGGCGCGGCCGTCCCCGCGTGCTGACCGGGGAGGTCGCCGCCGGCGCGCGGTGAGCGGTCATCGAACCTTTGCCGACGCGTGGCCTTAGGTGCCGGGACGTATCCAGGCCACATGGCATCGGCCCTCACCGCGATGACCCGTCTCGACCTGCAGAGACGGTGCGGTGAGAAGGCTCACTGCCCCGGTGTCAGGTCGCGGACGAAGTCCGCGGCGACCCGGCGCATGATCGGCACCACGTCGGCCACCATCTCCCGGGTCAGCCTGCCGGACGGGCCGGAGACCGAGATCGCCGTCGGGGTCGGCGCGTCCGGCAGCGGCACCGCCACGCAGCGCACGCCGATCTCCTGCTCCTCGTCGTCGATGGCGTAGCCCACTTTCCGGATGTGCTCCAGCTGGGCCAGCAGCACATCCGGGTCGGTGATCGTGTGCGGGGTGTGGGCGGCCATGCCGGTACGGCCGATGATCTCCCGCACGGTCTGGGGGGGAAGCTGGGCCAGCAGCGCCTTGCCCACCCCCGTGCAGTGCGGCTGCACCCGCCGTCCCACCTCGGTGAACATCCGCATGGAGTGCCGGGAGGGCACCTGCGCGACGTACACCGCGGCGTCCCCCTCCAGCACCGCCATGTTGGCGGTCTCCCCGACCTCGTCCACCAGACGGGCCAGCGCGGGCCGCGCCCAGCTGCCCAGCAGCCGGGTGGCGCTCTCGCCGAGCCGGATCAGCCGCGGCCCCAGCGCATAGCGCTTGGACGGCCCCTGCCGCACATAGCCCCGGTTCACCATGGTCCGCATCAGCCGGTAGATGGTCGGCATCGGCAGCCCGGACCGGTCGGTCAGCTCCGACAGCGCCATCTCGCCCCCGGCGTCGGCCAGATGTTCCAGCAGATCGAAGGCGCGTTCCAGGGACCTTACGGCCTCGGCCACCGACGACTCCTCTCCCCGGACTGCCCGGTCCCGTGAATCGGCGGGCGTCCCCATCTTACGGAGAGTTGTTTTCGCTCTGCGGAACGAGGATCGGGCGTTACGCTCCGCGACCGCCGGGCAATACTCACAAGGCCCGGCGCCGGACGCGCCGACCCCCTGGCGAGCACCTCACCGTGTGGAAGGACGGCGATCGTGGCACTGGGGGAGCCGGCCTTGACCCCTTCCTCCGGGCGCACCACCGGGCGCGCGCTCACGTGCGCGGGGCTGGCCGGCGCGCTGGCGTTGGCAGGCCCGCCCCTGCCCGTCGCCGCGGCCCTGCAGGCGGCGCCGCCGGAGACCCGCGCCGAACCCGGGTCGGCGGCCTATGCCGTCACCGTCCGGCCGCACGGCCCGGTGGCCCGCGATGTCACCGTGGTCCTTCGCGCCGTGTCCGGAAGCGGCCCCGCGCGGCCGCCGCACTGGGGCGATCACCCCTCCTACTGCGTTCCCGCCGAGCCGGGCGGCCCGCTGCGCTGCACGCTCGGCGACGTGGAGCACGCCGTGACGATGCGGGTCACGCTCCGGACGTCCACCCGGGCATCGGGGCTGACCGTCGTCACCACCGTGGAGGATCGCTCGGGCTCGACCCTGACCGTGCGGGTGCGTCCCCTTCGGCCAGCCGGGACCGCGGGCGAGTCCACCGGCCGCTCAAGACGCCAGGACCGTTCTGCCGGGAGAACCGGTGATGAGCCCGTTCCCGAGGACGCCAAGGGACGCGCCGGGCGGGCGGAGCGGGAGAGCGGAAAAACCCGCAGCGAGCGTGCCGTGAAGGGCGACGGACCCGCCTCCGGTGGCGTCGGCGGCCATGCCGAACGGCTGGAGCGGAAGAACGAAAAGCCCCAACAGCGGAAGCCCCGCGGTGAACGCACCGCAGGGGGCGAAGGATCCGCCTCTGATGGCGTCGAGGGGCGCGCCGGCAAGAAGCCCCGGCAGCAGAAAGCCCCCGGTGAACGCACCTCCAACAGCGTCGGGGACCGTGCCGGGCGGCCGGAGCAAGAGAGCGGGAAGTCCCACCGGCAGCAGGCCCCCAGTGGGCGCGTCGCAGAAGACGGCAGCGGTGAAGGGCACGCCGAATGGCCCCAGGAGCCCCGGCCCGCGCCGGTGATTCCAAGGACCGCGCCCGCCCCCGGCGGGTCGAGGAGAGCGCCGGGCGGCCCGCCCCGGCCCGGGAGCGGGATGACGGCACAGCCGAACACGACGCCGGGCGGCGCCACCGTGAGCCCGGGCGCGGGACGGGGGAACGCGCCGGGCACCGCGGAGGGCTTCCAAGGAACGCCCGACCGGACGGCGGTGCCGGGCGTCCCGGCTCCGGCGCCGAGCGGCTCTGGAGGGACGGGCGGCCCCGGCGGGCGGACCGACCGGGAGCCCGGCCGGTCTCCGGTCGCGCCGGACGGGCAGCTCGGCGCCGCCGGCTCATCTCCGGCGCCGGCCACCGGGGGCGTGCCGGGCCGGTCCCCGGCGGCCGGAAAACCGAAGCAGCAGCCGCGAAAGCCCGCGGCCGAGCCGGGCGAGAGCGGTAAGGGGCATGCCCCGGGCACCGGGACGGACGGGCAATACCCCGTGCCCCGGCAGCCCGCGCAGCAGTACCCCCTGCCGCACCAGCCCGCCCCGCAGCGCCCCGTCCCCCAGCCGCCGGCCCCGGAGGTGAACGCCGAGCAGGTGCCGGTCCTGCCGGTGCAGCCGGGGCAGGGGGCCGCGCCCGCCCCGCCGGGACGGGCGCCGGGCGAGATGCCGCTGCCGCTGATCACGCCGACGCCCCCCGTGGCGCCCTCGCCCTCGTCGTCGGCGCCGCCGCCGGTGGTGGATCAGCCGCCGAACATCGGCGACGGAAGGGTCGCGCTGGCCACCCCGGCCGGGGAGGACAAGGGCACCCCCTGGCCGGTGGTGCTGGGGATCGTGCTGGCGGCCGAGGCCGCGCTGCTGTGGATCGCCGCGTACCTGGGACTGTGGCGGCGACGCATCATCGCAGGTAAAACAAGCCGCTGAGACGCAACAGAGGGCCGGTCGTTATCACCGTCCTGACAAAGGACTCCTCCGCTAATGTTCGCGGTGAACGATGCGGGCGCCTGCGGCCATTCGGTAGTTTGCGGCGCGATGATCGCCGCCGCCGGGACGAGCGGGCCGCTCGGACCGGCTTCTTTGCTCGTCAGCCGGCGGTGCCCCTTCCTCCGGCGCCTTCCGGCCCTCTACCGGGAGAACGAACCATGGCACTGGGTGCGCTGCTTGCGGAACTGTCCCCCGACGCCCCCGACCGCAGGCCGCTGATCGAGCTGATCGGCCGCTGGGCGGCCGAGAAGCCCGACGCCCCTGCGTTCACCTTCGTGGACTACTCGTCGGACCCGCAGGGCACCCCGATCACGCTGAGCTGGGGGGAGACCGTCCGCCGGGCCCGGGCCACCGCGGTGGTGCTGCGCCGCCACGCCGAGCCGGGCGAGCGCGCCGCGCTGCTGCTGCCGCAGCGGCACGAGTACATGCTCACCATGCTGGGCGCCATGTACTCCCGCGTGGTGGCCGTCCCGCTGTTCTCCCCGGACCTGCCCGGCCACGCCGAGCGGCTGCTGGGCGCCTACACCGACTCCGAGCCGGCGGTGGTCGTCACCACCCGCTCCGCGCAACCGCACGTGGAGAAGTTCCTGGCCGACCACGACGTGCAGCAGCCCCGCCACATCATCTACGCCGACGAGATCGACCCGGCGCTGGGCGAGCAGTGGCAGGACGAGCCGATCGGCCTGGACGAGGTGGCCTACCTGCAGTACACCTCCGGTTCGACCCGCCGCCCGGCCGGGGTGCAGATCACCCACGGCAACGTGGAGGCCAACGCCAAGCAGCTGTGGGCCGGCTGGGCGCCCGAGCACCCCAGGCCGGAGCTGGCCAGCTGGCTGCCGCTGTTCCACGACATGGGCCTGATCTCGGCGATGGCGCTGCCGATGGTCAAGGGCGACCACGTCATCTACACCGACCCGGTGTCGTTCCTGATGAACCCGATGCGCTGGCTGGAGATGCTCTCCGGCCGCGAGTGGGTCTACACCGCCGGGCCGAACTTCGCCTACGACTACGTGGCCAGCGTGGTCGACCCCGAAAAGATCGCCGGCCTGGACCTCAGCGGCCTGGTCACCTGCCTGAACGGGGCCGAGCCGATCCGCCCGGCCACGCTGGAGCGCTTCTATGAGGCGTTCGCCTCCACGGGGCTGCGCAAGGGCGCCCAGGCCCCCGGCTACGGGCTGGCCGAGGCGACGGTGTTCGTCTCCGCCGCCGCCGACACCGAGACCCCGCCCAAGATCGTCACCGTGGACCGGGACCGATTGTCCAAGGGCGAGTTCGTCCCGGCCGAGGAGGGCGCCGCGCGCACCAACGCGCTGGTGTCGTGCGGGCGCCCGGTGGGCCAGTACGTGGCGATCGTGGACCCCGACACCTGCACCGAGCAGCCGGACGGCAGGGTGGGGGAGATCTGGGTGCACGGCCCCAACGTCGCCGCCGGCTACTGGCGCAACTCCGAGCGCAGCCAGGAGACCTTCGGCGGCGTCCTGAAGGACCCGGGCGACCTGCCCGCCGGCCCGTGGCTGCGCACCGGCGACTACGGCGTGATCTACGAGGGCGAGCTGTATGTCACCGGGCGCATCAAGGACCTGATCATCGTCGACGGGACCAACCACTACCCGCAGGACATCGAGCTGACCGTCCAGGAGGCGCACCCGGCCATCCGGCCCGACCACGTGGCGGCCTTCGCCGTCGAGGGGGAGGAGACCGAGCGGCTGGTCGTGGTGGCCGAGCGCAACCGCCGGGTCCCGCTGCGCCGGCTCGACCTGGAGGAGGTCGAGAACGCCGTGCGCAGCGCCATCAGCGTCGAGCACGAGATGAGCGTGCACGAGTTCGTCTTGGTCGAACCTGGCGTAGTGTCACGTACCACCAGTGGAAAGGTGGCCCGGTCCGCGACCAGGCAGCGCTACCTCAACGGGGAGCTGCAGACCACGGCCGCGCGCCTGGCCGCCAACGCCTAGCGTCCCCGGCGCCCCCGCCCCCGCGCCGCACGGCAGTCGGCGCGCCGTCGCCCGACACCGGGGCCGCGGTAGGACTGAGGAGGATCATTGCTCGCGGGCCTCGGCCGGATTCTGCACCGGCGACGGTGGATCAGCCTGATGCTGATCGTGCTGCTCACCGTGGTGTCCGGGCTGTGGGGCCTGGGGGTGCTGGCCAAGTTCAAACAGGGCGGCTTCGAAGACCCGAAGGCGGAGTCCACCCTGGTGGCGCGGCTGGGGGTCAACTACTTCACCAGCACCACCCCCGACATCCTCATGCTGTACCGCAGCGAGACGATGACGGTGGACGACCCCCGCTTCAAGGCCGCCGTGATCACCACGGTGGCCCGGCTGCCCAAGCAGCACGTCCCGGAGATCGTCACCTACTGGGCGCTGCAGGGGGAGGCCGCCGACGCCTTCGTCTCCCGGGACCGGCACTCGACGTTCGTGTCGATCAAGCTGGCCGGCAAGGACGACAACGCCCGCCTGGCCTCCTATGCGGCGGTGCAGGACCGGTTGCAGGCGCCGGGGCTGGAGAGCCGGATGGGCGGCACCATCCCGTACGCCCTGGAGTTCAGCCAGCTGGTCGTCAGCGACATCGTCAAGGCCGAGATCTTCACGCTGCCGATCCTGCTGGTGCTGCTGGTGGTGGTGTTCGGCGCGGTCATGGCGGCGGTGCTGCCGCTGATCGTGGCGGTGTTCGCCATCGTCGGCGGGCTGGCCGTGCTGCACGTGGTCACCTACGTCACCGACGTCACCGCGATGGCCCTGGAGGTCGTCACGATGATGGGCGTCGGGCTGGCCATCGACTACTCGCTGTTCATCGTCAGCCGCTTCCGGGAGGAGCTGGCCAGGGGCCGCGACCGGGAGCGGGCACTGATGATCACCATGGCCACGGCCGGGCGCACCATCGCCGTCTCCGGTGTCACGGTGACCGCCGCGCTCAGCGGGCTGCTGCTGTTCCCGCAGATGTTCCTGCGGACCCTCGGGCTGGCCGGGATGGCCACCGTGATGGTGGCGGTGTTCGGCGCGGTGGTCCTGCTGCCGGTGCTGCTGGCGATCCTGGGGCCGAAGGTGGAGCTGGGCAAGGTGCGCGGCCGGCGGGCCCGCAAACGCCCCCGCAGCCCCGAGAGCGGCTTTTGGTACCGCCTGGGCCACAGCGTGATGCGGCGCCCGCTGCCGTACTTCGCCGTCACGCTGACGATCCTGAGCGTGTTGTTCATCCCGTTCCTGGACGTGCGCTTCACCTCGGTGGACGTGCGGGTGCTGCCCAAGGACAGCCCCACCCGGCAAGTGGTGGAGACCGTGCAGCGGGAGTTCCCCAACGGCTCGGCCGACCCGATCGACGTGGTGGTCTCCGGGGACCTGGTGCCGCGCAACTGGCGTCCGGCCAGCAAGAACGATGTGGTGCCGCCGTACCTGGAGAGCTTCCGGATGCGGCTGGAGAACCTGCCGCATGTGGTGCGGGCCGAGCTGACCGGCTATTCGGAGGACTACGGGGCGGTGCGGATCTCGGTCACCCACGACCTGGATCCGATGTCGGAGCAGGCCCAGGCGCTGGTCAAGACCATCCGGGGGATGACGCTCACCAACGACGGCTTCCCCATGCACATCGACGTGGGCGGCACCACCGCCGCGCAGATGGACCTGATGAGCAGCCTGCTGGACACGCTGCCGAAGATGGCCGCCTACGTCGGCACGCTCACCTTCGTGCTGCTGTTCATGTTCTTCGGCTCGGTGGTGCTGCCGCTGAAGGCCATCGCCATGAACGTGCTGTCGATCGGCGCGTCCTTCGGCGTGATCGTCTGGGGCTTCCAGTACGGCCACCTGGCCGGGGTGCTGAACTTCACCCCCAACGGCGGGGTCGAGGCCACCAGCATGGTGCTGGTCTTGGCGGTGGTGTTCGGCCTGTCGATGGACTATGAGGTCTTTCTGCTCAGCCGCGTCCGCGAGGAATGGGACCGCACCGGCGACAACCGGGCCGCGGTGGCGGTCGGCATGCAGCGCACCGGCGGCATCATCTCCAGCGCCGCCATCCTGTTCCTGATCGTCATCGCCGGGTTCTGGATGGCCAGCATCACCGTGGTCAAGCTGATCGGCGTCGGCATGTTCGTCGCCGTGGTGGTGGACGCGGTGCTGGTCCGCTCCCTGCTGGTCCCGGCCACCATGCGTTTCATGGGGTCGGTCAACTGGTGGCTGCCGCGCCCGCTGGCGTTCCTGCACGCCAAGATGGACCTGCGGGAACGCGACGAGGTCGACTTCGACGACGACGATCCCGTCCCCCCGTCCCCGCCGCCGCTGGCCCGCCGCCCGCAGCCGGCGTCCCGCGTCACCGCCGGGGCCTCCGCGCGCGCCGGTTCCGGCGAGCCGTGGCGGCCGTGGAAGGACGGCCCGCCGCAGCCCCGGCCGGCCCCGCCGCCGGCCAAGCCCCGCCGCATCGTCCCCAACCCCGACGGGGTCGGCTGGCATTGGGAGGAGGAGAGCTGACGCCCCGCCTCAGCCCGGCAGCAGGGACTCGATGACCTCGCAGGCGGCGGCGGTGCCGTCCTCGGCCGACAGCCGGCGGCCGATGTGCTCGGCGCCCAGCCGGATGACCGGGTCGTGCATGGCCTGGCGGATGGCCTCGGCCAGGCCGCGGACCGTCAGCTTCCGGAACGGGATCGGCTCGGGGCCGGCGCGCAGGGCGGCCACCCGCTCCCCCCAGTAGGGCTGGTCGCCGAAGAACGGGCAGACCACGGTGGGCACCCCGGCGCGCAGCCCGGCGGCGGTGGTGCCGGCGCCGCCGTGGTGGACGACGGCGGCCATGCGGGGGAACAACCACGAGTGCGGCACGTCCTCGACCACCAGGACGTCCTCACCAGAGGTCAGGCCGCTTTTGGGGTCGCCCATGACGACGGCGCGCACCCCGGCCAGGTGGATCGCGTCATGGATGAGCCGGTGGGCGCTTTGCGGGTCGGCCGGGACCATGCTGCCGAACCCCACGTAGACGGGGGGCGGCCCGGCCTCCAGGAAGGCGGCCAGCTCCTCTGAGGGGCGGTATTCGGGCTCGTCCAAAAACCAGTAGCCGGTCAGGTGGACGTGGGAGGGCCAGTCGCGGGGGCGCGGCACCACGGCGGAGCTGAAGCAGCACAGCACCGGGCGTTCGCGGTAGACGCGGCGCGGCAGGCCCAGCAGGGAGGCGGGCGGCAGGTGCAGCTGCCCGCGCCGCCACGGGTTGACGAAATGCCTGATCAGCGCCCAGGCCAGCAGATCGACGGCCTGGAAGCTCACCCGGTTGCCCCACCGGCCCAGCAGCCGGGCCTGCGGCAGCAGCGGGTGCGGGAAGGCCCCGGTGGGATGGCTGGGCTGGTAGTGGATCACCGCCGAGGGGATGCCCAGGTGCTCGCCGATGTGCTCCCCCAGCCATCCGGCGCTGGGGGCCAGCACCAGGTCGGCGCCGCGGGCGGCCGTCAGGATCTCCCCCAGCAGCCGCTCGGCCAGCGGGCCGAGCACGCGCCGCAGCCCGCCCAGGAAGGCCACCGGGTTGCGGCCGCCGGCCAGCAGCCGCTGCCCTTCCTCGGTGTTGAGCAGGTCGGCGGGGTCGACGCTGAGCGGCGCCGGGTCGAGCCCGGCGGAGGCGATCAGGTCCGCGTAGCGGGCGGCGGCGATCACCCGCACCCGGTGGCCCCGGGCGTTCAGGGCCCGGCCGAGCGCCACGCAGGGCTGGATGTCACCGCGCGACCCCAGCGCATACAGCACGATCTTGCGGGGCAAGGGCCCTCCCGTGTCCATGGGCGGATCGGCACGCTACTGCAGGCCCGGCTCGGCGTTCCATACGGCCGGACCGCCAATCGGCGCCGGAATTTTGTGGATTTCCCAACAGCCGCCGCGGGCGGTTCTTGCGATGATCCGACGTGACGCCCTCATCACCGATGGGCCTTTTCCGGCACGCGGCCCAAGGCGCAGGGGATGGGAGTCCCGATGGCGTCCGGCACGGTGACGCTCCGGGGCGCGGCATCGTCCCCGGCCGTGACGTCCT
The DNA here is from genome assembly GCF_001896795.1 of Thermomonospora sp. CIF 1. Taxonomy (NCBI): domain Bacteria; kingdom Bacillati; phylum Actinomycetota; class Actinomycetes; order Streptosporangiales; family Thermomonosporaceae; genus Thermomonospora; species Thermomonospora sp. CIF 1. The sequence goes on along the minus strand of NZ_MOYN02000026.1, from coordinate 261,363 downwards.
GACCTGCGGCCTGCGGGGGTGGCGTGTCGAAAGAGGTTCAATGCTCCTCCCGTGACGGCGGGCCGTGGTCCGGGTCGTGGCCTGCGCCCCGATCCGGATCCACGGCGCCAAAGGAGCGGTCGTCGCCTGCGAGGTCGTCCTCGCCGGGGGGTATGACGGGTGGCCACAGCTCCACCGACGCCCGGTAGGCCCGCTCCCAGCGGGACGGGCCGTCCGCATGGCGCCAGGAGCCGGACGGGCCGGGGCCGCCCAGCGCCGAGGTGCTGTAGCGGGGGGAGCGCCGGGTGACCCGTCTGGGACGTCCCCCGCCGGCCCCGGAAGGGTCTGAGACGACCGGGAGGCCTTCGGGGAAGGTCGGGGAGGTCTCCGAGGCGACCGGGGCGGCGTAGGCCGGCGCGGCCACGCCGACCGGCTTCGGCTCGCGGGGCGGCGGCGGGTCCGCCCCGGCCGGTTCGGGCTCCTGCTCGCCGATCGGCTCGCCGGCCGGTTCCCGGGCCGGCTCGGGGGCCGGGCGCTCGGCGGGGGGCTTGGTCTGGCGGGCGCTGTCGGAGGCGGCGGCCTCCCGTTTGGTGGGCAGGGTGAAGGCGCTGATCAGCGCGCCCAGGACGACCAGGGCGGCGCCCACCAGCAGGCCCACCGCGGCGCCCTGCCGGAACGCCTCGGCCCGGTCGGCGCCGGCCGCGGCGGCGTGCTCCTGCAGGGTGTCGACGACCAGGCCGAGCACCGCGATGCCGACCCCGGCCGACAGCTCCCGGACCACGTTGATGATCCCGCCGGCCACCCCGGCCCGCTCGTCCGGCACCGTCTTCAGCACATACATCGCCAGCGGCAGCGTCAGCGCCGAGCCCACGCTGACCAGCGCGATCCCCGGCATCAGCTCGGGGAAGCCGTGCCCGGGGCGCAGCGCGGTGAAGGCGGCCATCCCGACGGCCATCAGCACCATGCCGACCGAGATCGTCAGCCGGGAGCCGACCTTGGCGGCCAGGATGAACGACACCGGCGTCATCGCCAGCACCAGTACCGCCGAGGGGACGTAGGCCAGCGCCGCGGTGGTGGGCGTGAAGCCCAGCACCGTCTGCATGAACAGCGCCGAGAAGTACATCACCCCGTTGAAGCCGATGCCCCACAGCATCGAGGTGGCGATCCCGCCGGTGAACGCCCGGTTGCGGAAGAACTCCAGGTCGATCATCGGGTCGGGGGCCCAGGACTCCACCAGCACGAAACAGATCCCGGCGATGAGCGCCAGCGCCAGCACGCTCAGCACCGCCGGGTCGGCAAAACCCAGCTCACCGCCCGCGTGGAAGGCGTAGACCAGGGCGAACAGCGTGGTGGCCGACAAGATCACGCCCGGCAGGTCCAGCAGGGTGCCCTGCTCGTTGTCCCGGCCCACCAGCACCAGCAGGCCCAGCGCGATCACCGCCAGGCCGACCGGCACGTTGATCAGGAAGATCCAGCCCCAGTGCCAGTGCTCGACGATGAACCCGCCGATGCTGGGGCCGCCGGCCATCGCCAGCGACAGCGAGCCCAGCCAGACCACCTGTCCCAGCGCCCGCTGCCGGTCGGAGCGGCCCACGGTGATCATGACGAGGGTGGCCGGCAGCGCCAGGGCCGCGCCGGCGCCCTGCACCACCCGGGCGCCGATGAGCACCGCGCCGGTGTCGGCCAGCCCGCTGACCGCCGAGGCCGCGGTGAAGATCGACATGCCCACCACGAAGGTGACCCGGCAGCCGTACAGGTCGGTCAGCCGGCCTCCTGCGATCATCAGGCAGGAGAACATGAGGATGTAGCCGACCGTCACCCAGCGCAGCGCCGAGTAGGTCAACCCCAGGTCCCGGCGGATCGTCTCCTGCGCGATCGTGACCACCGAATTGTCGATGGTGATCATGAAGGCGCTGACGGCGACGACGGCCAGGGCCCATCTGTATCGGCCGCGAGTCAACTGGTTTTGACGGCGGCCCGCATCACCGGAAACCGCCGTCACCTCCTATACCGGTGCGTTCTATAGGGTTACGGCTCGCTTGCAAGGAGTCGCCTCTGCCCGGTCAACGGGGTGACTCGGGCATAAGATAGCGACCATCCCATCTCCCCACATCCACCCCCGCTGCGTCTTGTCACGGTGGTTACAAGTAACCACGGAGAAAAGTGGGCTGGGTGCGCATCGAGAGGTGACCAAAGTAGGACAAGGTGAGTTCCCTTACTTCGAACGATCCTGGCTTCATCGTTGGGGGAACCACACCCATGCAGTCGACCGATCGTTCTGGGGGCGCGCCGGACGAGACGCGGATCACCGAGGATTCGATCCGTCAGTACCTGATCGAGCAGATCGCGCGTCGCTCCAGGATCACGGCCGCCGAGGTCGATCCCGACCGTCCCGTCGAGGAGTTCGGGCTGGCCTCCCGCGATGCCGTCGCCATCGCCGGGGAACTGGAGCAGCTGCTCGGCCGGGCGCTGCCGGCGACGCTGGTGTGGGAGCACCCCACGATCAACCGGCTGGCGATGGCGCTGGCCGGCACCGCCGCACCCGAGCCCGCCGCCGCGCCGGCCCCGCCGCAGGCCGCATCCGATGAGCCCATCGCCGTGATCGGCCTGGGCTGCCGCTTCCCCGGCGGCGCCCAGGGCGACCTGCGCGGCCCGGAGGCCTACTGGCGCTTCCTGCTGGGCCGGGGCGACGCCATCCGCGAGGTCCCGCCCGGCCGCTGGGACCCCTTCGACGACGGTTCCCCCGAAGTCGGCGACCTGCTGGCGCGCACCACCCGCCTGGGCGGCTTCCTGGACGACCTGTCGGCCTTCGACGCCCGCTTCTTCGGCATCACCCCCGGCGAGGCCGAGCTGATGGACCCCCAGCAGCGGCTGGTGCTGGAGGTGGCCTGGGAGGCGTTCGAGCACGCCGGGCTGGCCCCGGTGCGGCTGCGCGGCAGCCGCACCGGCGTGTTCGTCGGCGTCTCGGCGCCCGAGTACGCCGCCCTCACCGCCGCCGACCTGACCGCGGTGGACCCGTTCACCACCAGCGGCGCCGCCCTCAGCATCATCGCCAACCGCCTGTCGTACCTGCTGGACCTGCGCGGCCCCAGCATGATCGTGGACACCGCCTGCTCCTCGTCGCTGGTGTCCACCCACCTGGCGGTGCGGGCGCTGCGCGACGGCGAGGCCGACCTGGCGCTGGCCGCCGGGGTCAACGTGCTGCTGTCGCCGACCGTCACCATGACCTTCGACCAGGGCGGCGGCACCGCCGCCGACGGCCGCTGCAAGGCCTTCGACGCCTCCGCCGACGGCATGGTGCGCTCCGAGGGCTGCGGCGCGCTGGTCCTCAAGCGGCTGTCGGACGCGCTGCGCGACGGCGACCGGGTGCTGGCGGTGATCCGCGGCAGCGGCGTCAACTCCGACGGCCGCTCCAACGGGCTGGTGGCCCCCAACGGCGAGGCGCAGCGGGCCCTGCTGCGGGACGTCTACGCGCGCAGCGGCATCGACCCCCGCGAGGTCGACTACGTCGAGGCGCACGGCACCGGCACGTTCCTGGGCGACCCGATCGAGGCCCGGGCGCTGGGCGAGGCGCTGGGCGCCGGCGCCGGGCGCGACGCAGACGAGCCGCTGCTGATCGGCTCGGCCAAGTCCAACCTGGGCCACCTGGAGTCGGCCGCCGGGGTCGCCGGGCTGATCAAGACCGTGCTGGCGCTGCACCACCGCACGATCCCGCCGAGCCTGCACTTCAAAGAGCCCAACCCGCACATCCCGTTCGACGAGCTGCGCCTTGCGGTCGCCGCCGAGGAGACCCCCTGGCCCCGGCGCGGCCACCCGGCCCGCGCGGGCGTGTCCGGCTTCGGCTTCGGCGGCACCAACGCCCACGTGATCTTGGAGGAGGCCCCGCGTCAGGAGACCTCCGCCGACCACGCCCCGGTCCGGTCCTTCCCGCTGTCGGACATCGACGCCGACCGCATCGCCGATCACGCCGCCGACCTGGCCGGCTGGCTCGCCGAACGCACCGACGTCCCGCTCGGCGACCTGGCGCACACCCTGCACCGCCGCACCGGACGGGGCCGCGCCCGCGCCGCCGTGGTCGCCCGCGACCGCGCCGGCCTGCTGGACGGGCTGGGAGCGCTGGCCGCCGGGGAGCCGCACCCGGCCGTGGTGACCGGCACCGCGCTGGGCAGGCCCACCGCGCCGGTGTGGGTGTTCTCCGGCTTCGGCGGCTGGCGCCCCCAGATGGCCCAGAGCCTGCTGGCCGAGGAACCGGCCTTCACCGAGGCCATCGACGACATCGACCCGCTCATGGCCGAAGAGGGCGGGTTCTCGCTGTGGGAGTTCATCGAAGACGGCGAGGACGACCCCCACCCGGGCCGCCTGATGATGGCGCTGTTCGGCATCCAGGTGGGCCTGGCCCGCATGTGGGCGTCCTACGGCATCACCCCCGCCGCCGTGATCGGCCACTCCATGGGCGAGGTCGCCGCCGCGGTGGTCGCCGGCAAGCTGTCCCTGGCCGACGGCGTCAAGGTCATCTGCCGCCGCGTCAAGGTGATGCTGCGGGTGGTCGGCGGCGGCACCATGGCCGTGATCGGCGCCTCCGAGCAGGAGGTCCGGGAACTGGCACGCGACCTGCCGGAGGTGCACCCGGCGGTGCTCTCCTCGCCCAAGCAGACCGTGGTCACCGGCGACAGCGAGCAGATCGCCGAGATCCTGCACCGCGCCGAGGCCCAGGGCCGGCTGGCCCGCCCGGTCAAGATCCCCGGCGCCGGGCACTCCCCGCAGATGGAGCCGCTGCTGCCGGACCTGCGCGCCGCACTGGCCGACATCGCCGAAGAAGAGGGCACCCCGCTGGCCCCCGGCATCGCCTTCTACTCCACCGCCCTGGGCGACCCGCGCGGCGCCACCGTCCTGGACGCCGACTACTGGGCCGCCAATTTGCGCAACCCGGTGCGGCTGACCGACGCGGTCAGCGCCGCCGCCGACGACGGGCACCGCACGTTCGTGGAGATCGGCGTGCACCCGCTGCTGACCGCCGCGCTCACCGAGACGCTGGAGGGCACCGGCGCGCTGATCACCCACACCCTCAAGCGCGCCCCCAAGGGCCAGGAGACCGACGACACCCTCACCTTCCACGCCCAGCTAGCCCTGCTGGCCGCCAACGGCTACCGAGTGGCCGAACCGGCCGGGACGCTGATCGAGCTGCCGCCGCTGCGGTGGCGGCACGAGCGCCACTGGGCCAAGCCGCCGTCCCGCCGCACCGCCGGCCGGGACGAGCACCCGCTGCTGGGGGTGCACGTGGAGCTGCCCGGCGAGGACCGGCACGCCTGGCGCGGCGAGGCCGGCACCGCCGCCCACCCGTGGCTGACCGAGACCGGCGTGCACGGGCTGACGGTGCTGCCGGTGGCCGCGCTGGCGGAGATGGCGCTGGCCGCCGGGGCGCAGGCGCTGGGCACCGACGCCGTTCGCCTGCACGGCCTGCACGTGGCCCGCACCTTCGCGCCGGGCGAGCAGGCCACCGTCACCACCACCTTCGGCGAAGCCGACCACCGGGTGGAGATCAGCGCCCGCAACGCCGCCGGCCAGTGGGTCCGCCTGGCCGAGGCCGAGGTGACGACCGACGACGAGCCGCCGTGCGCCGCCGAGGCGGACGCCTCCGGCGTGGAGATCGCCGCCGCCGAGCGCGGCTCCCGCCACTACCGGCTGCACCCGCAGGTGCTGGACCGCTGCCTGGCCGCGCTGTACGCCGCGGCGAACGCCGCCGACCCGGGCACCTGGCTGGCGGAGTCCATCGGCTCCCTGCGCGTGCACGGCCCCACCCACCGCGGCGGACGCTGCCAGGTGTCGCTCACCCCCGGCGAGGAGACCATCGGCTCGCTGCGGCTGGTCGACCCCGACGGCCGGGTGCTGCTGGAGGCCACCGGCATCGCGCTGCGCAAGGTCGAACGGCACGACATCCCCGTGCCGCTGGCCGACAAGCTGGCCGAGCTGCGCTGGGACGAGACCGAGCCGCCCGAGCCGTCCGGAGCCCAGGGCGCCTGGACGGTGCTGGCCGACGACGGCGACCCGCTCGCCGACGCCCTGGCCGCCGACCTGCGCTCCCGCGGCCAAACGGTCACCCGGCACCCCATCGCCCGGCACCTGCCGCCGGCCGAGCGGCCGCCCACCGGCATCGTGCTGGTCCCCTCCCCGGACCTGGTGGACGAGGAGCTGGTGCTGACCGTCGCCGAGCTGAGCCGGCAGGCCCCGGGCGGCAGCCGCCTGTGGATCGCCACCCGCACCGCGCTGCCCGTCCTGGACGGCGAGGCCGGGGTGCCCCGCCAGGGCTTCGTGCGGGCGCTGGTCCGGGTGCTCGGGTTCGAACGGGCCCCGCTGAAGGCCACCCTCGTGGACGTGGACGACCCGGCCGCCCTGGCCGTCGAGCTGCTCGGCGGCTCGGAGGCCACCGAGGTCGCCTGGCGCAAGGGCGTCCGCTACGTGGCGCGGCTGGACCGGGCCGCGCTACCTGAGGGCGCGCGCCCCCGCAAGATCGTCCGGCGCGGCGGCGCCTACATCATCACCGGCGGCTACGGCGGCATCGGGCTGGTCACCGCGCGGCTGCTGGCCGAGCGCGGCGCCGGCCGGATCGTGCTGTCGGGCCGCAGCGGCCCCCGCCCCGACGCCGAGAAGGTGATCGCCGAGCTCCGCGAAAGCGGCGTGGACGTGGGCGTCGTCCTCGGCGACATCGCCGAGCCCGGGGTGGCCGAACGGCTGATCTCCGTGGCCGTGGAGGGCGGCGCGAAGCTGCGCGGCGTCGTGCACGGCGCGGCCGGCCTGGACGACCGGCTCATCGCCGACCTGGGAGCAGAAGACCTGCACCGGGTCTGGTCGCCCAAGGTGACCGGCGCCTGGCGGCTGCACGAGGCCCTGCAGGCCGCCGGCGTCGAAGACGACCTGGACTTCTTCGTGATGCACTCGTCGGCCGCCGCCATGCTCGGCTCGCCCGGCCAGGCCTCTTACGCCGCCGCCAACGCCGCCATCGACGCGCTGGTGGCCTGGCGGCGGGCCCGCGGCCTGGCCGGCACCACCGTCAACTGGGGCACCTGGGCGCACAACGCCGCCGGCGGCGAAGGCGCGGTCGCCGACGTGGCGGTGATCGATCCGATCGGCGCGCACGAGGGCGCCGAGGCGCTGGAGGCGCTGCTGGCCTACGACCGGGCCGCCACCATGGTGACCCGGTTCGACCCGGCCACCGCGGTGCGGTTGTTCCCCGAGATCCGGCGCATGCCCTACTTCGCCACCCTGGTCGAGGCCGCCGGGGCGGAAACCGACGACGGCGCCGACTGGCCGGGCGTGGCCGCGTTGCGCGAGATGGACCCCGACGCCGCCCGCGACGCCCTGGCCGCCCGGATCCGCCACCGCATCGCCTCGGTGCTGGGCTACCCGCCCGAGCGGCTGGACGCCGGCATGCCGCTGACCGACCTGGGCATCGACTCGCTGGTGGCGGTGCGCATCAAGAGCGGCGTCGAGCACGACCTGGGGCTGACCGTCCCGGCCGCGCTGCTGCTGCAGGGCGCCAGCATCGACACCCTGGAGGACTGGGCCGCCGGCGAGCTGGGCATCGGCCCGCGCAGCGCCCCCCGCGCCGTCCGGCCCGCCGCCGTCTCCAACGCCGAGGCCGGGTATGTGATGCCGCGCGATGCGGCCGAACGGCTGGCGGTGCGGATCTTCGAGGACGTGCTGGGGCTGGAGCGGGTCAGCGTCACCGCGAACTTCTTCGAGCTGGGCGGCCAGGACCACCAGGCCGACCAGGTGGTCGCCGCGCTGGCCCGGGAGCTGGGCGGCGAGCTCAACCGCACCGAGGTGTTCGCCAACCCCACCGCCGAAGGGGTCGCCGAGCTGATCCGGGCGGTGGATTCCGAGGCCGCCCGGCAGATCGTCCGCCCGCTGCGGCCGGGCGCCCCGGACCGGCTGCCGATCTTCATCGCGCACCCGGCCGGCGGCACCACCTCCTGCTACCTGCAACTGGTCGCGCTGCTGGGCGAGGAGCAGCCGGTGTACGGGCTGGAGCGCTTCGACGACGCCCCCAGCGTCGAAGAACGCGCCGCCCGCTATGTGGAGCACCTGCTGCAGGCCCAGCCGGAGGGCCCGTTCCGGCTCGGCGGCTGGTCGTTCGGCGGGGTGCTGGCCTATGAGACCGCCCGGCAGCTCACCGCGGCCGGCCGTGAGGTGGAGCTGGTGGCGCTGTTCGACGCGGGCATCCCCCGCGAGGTCGAGGACGAGTCCGACGCGCTGGCCCGCCGCTTCGCCGCCTTCGCCGACTACCTCAACGAGACCTACAACCTCGGAGTCGAGCTGAGCTATGAGGAGCTGGCCGGGCTCGACGAGGAGGCGCAGTTCGCTTTGGTGATGGAACGCGCGGCCGGGCTGGCCGAACTGCTGCCCCCGGCCGTGCTGCACCACCAGCTCACGTCCCACCAGGACACCCGCTCGCTGGAGGCGTACCGGCCAGAGCCGTACGAGGGGCGAGTGGTCCTTTACCGTGCACCGGAGGAGACCCCCTGGGCGGTGAAGGACGCGCGTTACGAACCCGAGCCGACCAACGGTTTCGGCTCACTGTGCGCCGACCTGGAGATCGTCACGGTTCCCGGGGCGCACCACCTCAACCTGCTGGACCCGCCCGCGGTGAACGTCATCGCCGCAGACCTGGCGGTCCGGCTCTCCACCGGAGCCCCGAAGGCCGGGGGCCCGGCGGACGGCGGCACGGCCCAGGCCGCCCGCCGCTCGTGAGACCGCACCGATCTGACCGCTCTCCGCCTCCCCGGAAAAGGTGAACGATGTCTGAACTGCTCGACGCCGTACGCGCCGGCGCTTCCCCCGACGAGCTGCTCGACTGCGAAGTCCCCACCCGGTACCGGGCCGCCTACACCCGGCTGGATGAAATCGGCATCTTCGAGGGCGCGACCGACAAGGACGTGCGCCGCTCGATCCACGTCGGCGAGGTCGAGATGCCGGAGCTGGCGCCCGACGAGGCGCTGGTGGCGGTGATGTCGGCCGCCGTGAACTTCAACTCCGTGTGGACGGCCGTCTTCGAGCCGATCCCGACCTTCTACTTCCTCAACAAGCTCGGCAAGCGCGACCCCCGCCACGACCAGCCCTACCACGTGTTCGGCTCGGACGCCTCCGGCGTGGTCGTGCGCACCGGCTCCCAGGTGCGGCACTTCAAGGTCGGCGACAAGGTGGTCATCTCCCCGGCCGTGGTGGACGAGCAGGACCCCCTCATCCAGGAGGACGGCGTCCTCACCAACGAGCCGATCGCCTGGGGCTTTGAGAACAACTACGGCGCCTTCGGCCAGTTCTGCATCGTCAAGGCCCACCAGCTGATGCCCAAGCCCGCCCACCTGTCGTGGGAGGAGGCGGCGGCCAACACGCTGTGCGCGGCGACCTCCTACCGGATGCTGATCGGCCGGCACGGCGCCCGCATGAAGCTGGGCGATGTGGTGCTGGTGTGGGGCGCCACCGGCGGGCTGGGCTCGTACGCGGTGCAGCTGGTGCTGCAGGCCGGCGGCATCCCGGTGGCGGTGGTCTCCTCCGAGGAGAAGGCCGAGCTGGTGCGCCGCCAGGGCTGCGAGCACGTCATCAACCGCTCTGAGATCGACTTCGGCGACCGGGGCCTGTCCCACCCCAAGGGCTGGCGCCGCCTGGGCGAGGAGATCCGCCGCCTGGTCGGCGAGGACCCGCACATCGTCTTCGAGTACCTGGGCCGGGAGACCTTCGGCGCCTCCACCTACGTGGCCCGCCGCGGCGGCCGGATCGTCACCTGCGGCTCCAGCACCGGCTACCGGCACGAGTACGACAACCGGTACCTGTGGATGAACATCAAGAGCATCGTCGGCAGCCACGGCTTCAACTACCAGGAGGCCATGGAGACCAACCGGCTGTTCCGGCTCGGCCGGCTGTACCCGACGCTGTCGAAGGTCTACCCGCTGGAGGAGACCGCCGAGGCCGTCCGCGCGGTGCAGACCAACAGCCACGTCGGCAAGGTCGGGATCCTCATCGGCGCCACCGCCGAGCACCAGGGCATCGACGACCCGGCCGCCCGCGAGCGCTTCGGCGAGGACAAGATCACCCTCTACCGGCAGCAGTGACCCCCCTTTCCTGACGGACGTGGCCCTGCACCCCGCCCGGGGCCACGTCCGTTTCGCTTTTCCGGCCGGGCCGCGCCGGGCTCTGTGAGTGAGGGTCTCGTGCTCGGAAGTGAAGGCGGCGGCGCATCGTGGTGAGGGATTGACTGCGGAGAGTGATGTCCGCTCTTCGGGTGGGTGGCCAGGTCTGTTATGGTCTGTCCGAAAATCGCTGGTCACGGCCGAAACTGGTCGCAACCCGCCCTAGACTGGCGTTTCGCTGTTCCCAGGACATGACTTACGGCACACTTCTTGTGAAAGTGACCAATTACATAGCTGGTCGCGAGGTGTGTACGGAGAGCAAGGGTCGCGGAGGAGGAGGCTGACTGTGGCAGGCGAAGGAGGCTCCGACCGACCCTGGCCGGAGGTGCCCCGAGAACTGGCCGAGCACATGCGGCCCCACCTGGACGCGGTGGCCGACGACATGATCGCCGAGATCCAGGCGCGGGTGCGCGAGTACGACCGGCCGGCCGACGCGCCCTACTCCAGCACCCTGCGGATGATCGTCGAGCGGGTGCTGCACTACTTCGTGGAGCGCATCGCCGACCCGGACGGGGAGCGGGAGTCGGTCACCGACTTCTTCCACGCCATCGGCCGCGGCGAGGCCGGCGCGGGCCGCAGCCTGGACGCCATGCAGGCCGCGCTGCGCATCGGCTGCATGGTCGCCTGGCGCCGCATCAGCGAGGGGGCCGCCCAGCTCAACGTCCCGGCCGCGGTGCTCGGCGCGCTCGGCGAGGCGCTGCTGGCCTACCAGGACGAGCTGGCCGCCGCCGCCACCGCCGGCCACGCCCAGGCCCAGGCCGCCGCGGTCGGTGAGATGCAGCGCCGCCGCCAGCGGCTGCTGGGCATGCTGCTGGCCGATCCGCCCGCCTCCCCGGAGCTGATCGCCGACCAGGCCGCCGCCGCGCACTGGCCGATGCCGCGCACCGTGGCCGCGGTGGCGCTGGGCCGGCACCACCAGGACGCCCGCCACCCGGCCTTCCCGCCCGACATCCTGGCCGACCTGACCCGCCCGGTGCCCAGCCTGATCGTCCCCGACCCGGACGGCCCCGGCCGGGCCAAGCTGGTGGACCGGGCGCTCAGCGGCTGCCTGGCCGCGGTCGGCCCCACCGTGCCGGTCACCGAGGCGGCCCGCTCCATGGACTGGGCCCGCCGTACGTTGGCGCTGGCCGAACGCGGCATCATCGAGGCCGACGGGGTGATCCGCAGCGTGGAGCACATCTCCACGCTGATCGTCTTCCAGGACGAGGACCTGCTGGCGGAACTGTCGCGGCTGCGGCTGGCCCCGCTGGCGCACCTGCGCTCCAGCCAGCAGGACCGGCTGGCCGAGACGCTGCTGGCCTGGCTGCAGTCGGGACGCAACGCCAACGAGGTGGCCATGCGGCTGGCGCTTTGAGCTGGAGATCGTGCTGCGCGCCCGCTACCTGACCGGGCGCGAGCACGCGATGAACCCGCCCCGCCGGGCCGCCTCCGGCGAGGTGGTGACGCTGCGCCGCTGAGGCCGGCCTCAGGGCTCCACCGGCCAGGTGTGGACCGGCTCGTTGGTGTTCATCAGCTCGATGTAGCGGCAGGTCATCAACCGCAGGGCCTCATGGCGGTCGACGCCGCGCTCCTCCTCGATGGCCCGGGCGGTCTCCACCTGCCAGATGGCGCCGTTGCGGCCGGTCAGGCAGCGCTGTTCGATGATGCCCAGCAGGCGGTCCCGCTTGGCCGGATCGACGCCCCAGCGGTCCAGGCCCTCGTGCGCCATGGGCAGCAGCTTGCGCAGCGTCAGCTCGGTGACGGGCACCTCCCCATAGCCCGGCCAGTAGATGGTGGTCTCGATGCCGTTGCGGGCGGCGCGGTGCAGGTTGTCCTCGGCGGCCCTGAAGGACATGCGGGTCCAGACCGGCCGTTCCTCTTCGGCCAGCGTGCGGACCAGGCCGTAGTAGAAGGCGCCGTTGGCCACGATGTCGGCGACGGTGGGCCCGGCGGGCAGCACCCGGTTCTCCACGCGCAGGTGCGGCTTGCCGTTCACCACCGCGTAGATCGGGCGGTTCCAGCGGTAGATCGTCCCGTTGTGCAGGGTCAGCTCGCCCAGCTGCGGGATGTCGCCCCGCTCCAGCGTGGCGACCGGGTCCTCCTCCTCGCACAACGGCAGCAGGGCCGGGAAGTAGCGGGTGTTCTCCTCGAACAGATCGAACACCGAGGTGATCCAGCGTTCGCCGAACCACACCCGCGGCCGCACCCCCTGGTGCTTGAGCTCCACCGGGCGGGTATCGGTGGCCTGCTCGAACAAGGTGATGCGGGTCTCGTGCCACAGCCGCCGCCCGAACAGGAACGGCGAGTTGGCCGCCAGCGCCACCTGCACGCCCGCGATGGATTGCGCGGCGTTCCAGTAGGCGGCGAAGTCGTCGGGGCTGACCTGCAGGTGGAACTGGGCGCTGGTGCAGGCGGCCTCGGGGGCGATGTTGTCGATGTGCAGGGCCAGCCGCTCCGGCCCGTCGATGTCGATGTGCATGTCCTCGCCGCGGGCGGCGAAGATCTGCTCGTTGAGGATCTTGTAGCGCTCGTTGGCCGACAGCGACTCCTCGCCGAGGTCGGACTCGCGCAGCGTGGGCAGGATGCCCACCAGCATCAGCGCGCCCCCCAGCTCCCGGGCCCGGCCGTCGGCGTGCTTGAGGTAGCCGAGGATGTCGCGCTCCAGCTCCCCGGTGCCGCCCCCGCCCAGCTCGCGCGGCGGGATGTTGATCTCGATGTTGAACTGCCCCAGCTCGGTGGCCCAGGCCGGGTCGGCGATGGCCTTGAGCACGTCGGCGTTGCGCATCAACGGCTCGCCCCGCCCGTCCACCAGGTTCAGTTCGATCTCCAGGCCTATGTGCGGCCGGTCGAACTCGAACTGCGACTCCCGCAACATGCGGGCCAGTACGTCGAGGTTGCGGCGAACCTTGTCGCGGTAACGGCGCCGGTCCATGCCGCTGATGGTGAATCTCGGTACGTCCTTGCCCATGCGAGAGCCTTTCAATTTCGGACGAACACCTACAAAACGCTTCTCCTCTCCCAGACTCCGTCAAACCCGTCCCCACCTACCCGGGCGGCATGATCACTGTCACCTGCGAACTGTCCGCAAGCGGGTGGTTTTACGGCGTGTCGCCCCGGATGCATGCCCGATCACGACCGGAGTGAACATCGCCGCCCGCCCGTCGGTGGTATGACGGTCTGCGGCGGCCTCCCCACGGCAAAGGAATGGAGATGCGACTGCTACCCCGGTCGATCCGGGCCCGGGACACCCTGCTCGCCGCGGTGATCTCGGTACTCGTGTTCGGCGTGCTCGCGGTGGCGGCCGACCTGATCATCCGCGATGTCACCACTTCCCGGATGCTGGATGAGATCCAGGTGGCCGGACGGCGGGTGAGCGGCGCGGTCCGGGACGGCACGCTGACCCAGCCGATCCCGCCCGGCCCGCCGGGTGTGGTCCTGCAGGTGGTGGACCGGGACGGACGGGTGCGCTTCACCACCCGCGGCGGCGTGGGCCGTCCCCCGGTCAGCGATCTGCGGCCCACGACGGCCAAGCGCATCCACGACTACATCGAGTGCGGCATGCCCGGCTACGACCGCTGCATGCTGGTGGAGGCGATCAGGGCGACCACCGCGCCGGACTCGGTGGTGGTCTACGCCGCCAAGCCGATGCCCGCGCTGCTGGTCACCGGGCTGCTGGAGGCGCTGCTGGGCGCCGCGGTGCTGGCGCTGTCGACGCTGGCGACCTGGACGACCTGGCATGTGGTGGGGCGCACGCTGCGCCCGGTGGAGGCCATCCGCGCCCAGCTGTCGGAGATCAGCGCCAGCGACCTGAGCCGCCGGGTGCCGCAGCCGCCCGGCGAGGACGAGATAGCGCAGCTGGCCAGGACCGCCAACGAGACGCTGGACCGGCTGGAGCGGGCGGTGGAACGGCAGCGCCAGTTCGCCTCCGACGCCTCCCATGAGCTGCGCACCCCGATCGCCGCGCTGCGCGCCAACCTCGAGGACGCCGTGATGCACCCCGAGGACACCGATCTGCAGGAGGTGGTGCGGGCCGCGCTGCGGGACACCGACCGGCTGGAGTCGATCATCACCGACCTGCTGCTGCTGGCCCGGATCGGCACCGAGTGCCGCACCGTCCAGGAGCGGATCGACTTTCCCGAGCTGGTGCGCACCGAGCTGGCCCTCCGCACGCCCCCGGTGACCGTCCGCACCGTGCTGCCGGACCGGCTGCCGCCGGTGTGCGGGGTGCGGGTGCAGCTGGCCCGGCTGCTGCACAACCTGCTCGACAACGCCGAACGGTACGCCGACTCCCAGATCGAGGTCGCCGTGGCCCGTGAGGACGGCCGGCTGGTCTGCACGGTCACCGACGACGGCATCGGCATTCCCGAAGCGGACCGCGAGCGGGTCTTCGAGCGCTTCACCCGCCTGGACACCGCCCGCAGCAGATCCGCCGGGGGCACCGGCCTGGGACTGGCCATCGCCCGTGACATCGCTCACGCCCATGGCGGCACCCTGTGCGTCGAGGACAGCCCCCGCGGCGCCCGCTTCGCCCTCCGCCTGCCGTTTTCTCCCGAGCCGGCGCGGCAGGGGGAGTGAGCCCTTTTCACCACGTCGTCTCCGCGGGCCGCATGCGGGTCGTCGCGGCCGGGGGCGGCGCCGTCCGCGGCCGGGTGCCCGAGAGGACTCGGTGGCGACAGGGCCTTAAGGACGGCTTCTCGTGGCCGGTTCCGGTCTTCTCGCAGGCTGGGGCGTTGTCGGTCCCGTGCCCTATGGTGTGCAGAGTCTGCCGGAGACGGTGAAGGGCCGTCCGCCGGTCGGCGGACGGCCCTTCACACGGAGCAACCGGCGCGGCCGGGGTCAGGCGCGCACGGCCTGGACCTCGAGCTGGATGTCGACCTTGTCGCTGAGCAGCACCTTCTCACCCTGCAGCGGGATGTTGAACTCCACGCCCCAGTCCTTGCGGTTGATGGTGGTGCGGGCGGAGAAGCCGGCGCGGAAGCCGCCCCAGGGGTCCTCGCCCACGCCGTTGAACTCGGTCTCCAGGGACACCGGGCGGGTGACGCCCTTGATGGTCAGCTCGCCGTCCAGGTAGTGGACGTCGCCCTCGGTGCGCAGCCCGGTGGAGCGGAAGGTCATCACCGGGTGATTTTCCACATCGAAGATCTCCGCCGAGCGCAGGTGGTTGTCCCGGTCGGAGTTGCGGGTGTCCACCGAGGCCATCTTGATCTCCACGTTGACCGAGGACTTGGGCAGGTCCTCGGCGATCTCCACGGTGCCGGAGAAGTCGGTGAAGGTGCCGCGCACCTTGCTCATCAGGTGGCGGATCGTGAAGGCGACCTCGGAGTGGGCCGGGTCGATGTTGTAGGTGCCGGGGGTGAGGCCGGGGGCCACGGTCTCCAGGCTCATGACGGTTCCTCCCGCGATGTGCTTGAACCTTCAACAACACGGGCAAGCTAGTTGAAAGTTCAACTAATGTCAAGTGAGGCCGCCGATCCGCACAACGCGTGAGCAGTCCGACATCATCCCGATAGGAGATATCGGTATTCCGGGCGCGGCCGGACCCGGAGGACGCCGTTGCGGAGAAGACGGCCGCGCGGCGAAGAGCCAGAGACCGGTCAGGCGGTGCCGGCGGGCTCCAGCAGCGGGGCCGAGCTGCCCTCCAGCAGGACCTTGGCGATCAGTTCGGGGTCATCCCCCATCGGCACGTGCCCGCAGTCGGGCAGCCAGACGAACCGGGCGTGCGGCAGGCGCTGCTGGGCGCGCAGCGCCTGGATCGGCAGCAGCAGGCGGTCGCGGGTGCCCCAGGCCACGGTGACGGGCACCCCCTCGCAGGTCCCGGTGAAGCGCACGCCCCGGCCGGCCCGCAGGACGGGCTCAAAGCCGGTGCAGTCGCGCAGCGCGCGCGCATCGCCCAGCAGGTCCTCCAGGGGCAGGTGCTCGGGGTGCCCGTAGATCAGCCCGAACATGGCCCGGCGCAGCCGGTGGGAGCGGGCCAGCAGGCCGATCAGCGGCTGGGGCGCGTGCGCCGCCAGCCGGGAGGTGCGCAGCACGGTGGCGGCCCAGCGCAGCTCCGGCCCTTTGAAGAAACCGGCCGGCGACAGCGCGGTCGCCGAGCTGACCAGCCCGCGGTCGGCCGCCTCCAGGGAGAACAGGCCGCCCAGCGAGTTGCCGGCGATGTGCGGCCGGCCCAGGTTCTGCTCGGCGAAGAACTCCGCCAGGGCCGACATCATGGTGTCGACCGTGTAGGGCGTGCCTTGCGGAAGCGGCGGGGAGGCGCCGAAGCCCGGCAGGTCGATGGCGATGACCTCGCGCTCCTTGGCCAGCAGGTCCATGACCGGCTTCCAGCCCTGCCGGCGGTGGCCGATCCCGTGCACCAGGACCAGCGGGGGACCCTCACCGCGTCGCTCGAAGGCAATGTTCACGGCAGCAGAGGGTAGAACGAAGTGACCTGGCGGTCACTAGTGATTTGAGTAACTGTTCCGGTTGTTGAGACTCGTCCCGCAGTGAGTGGTTTGCTGGGGCGGTGGCCGCTGCGGGGCGCGTCGCCCGGGAATCAGGCGGGGACGGCGGGCAGCGCCTTGGGGGCGGTCTCCAGGGCGGCGGGGCGGCGGTGCTCCAGAGCCTCGCGCAGCTGGGCGCGGCCCCGGTGGATGCGGCTGCGCACCGTGCCCAGCTTGACGCCCAGCGTGGCGGCGATCTCCTCGTAGCTGAGGCCCTCGATGTCGCACAGCACCACCGCGGCCCGGTACTCGGGGGCCAGCGAGTCCAGCGCCTTTTGGATGTCGGCGTCCAGCTCCCGGTCGTCGTAGGCCTGGGCGGGGCTCAGCTCACGGCCCTGCAGCCGCTCGGCGGCGTCCTCGGCCAGCGCGTCGAAGCGGATGCGCTGCCTGCGCCGGGCCCTGTCCAGAAAGAGGTTGGTGGTGATGCGGTGCAGCCACCCCTCGAAGGTGCCGGGGGTGTAGGACGACAGCGAGCGGAACACCCGGATGAAGACGTCCTGGGTGAGGTCTTCGGCGTCGTGCTTGTTGCCGGTCAGTCGGTAGGCCAGCCGGAAAACCCGAGCGGAGTGCTCGTTGACGATCTCCTCCCAGGTCGGCGGCGTCCACGCCATCGAACCCGTGCTCACCGGTACCCCCGCCTCTGATGCGAAATCGTTACCGCCAAGCATGCCTATACCCAGATAAGAGCCGCGTAAGGAGGAGAGCGGGCGTGTGCATCGTTACAACGACACGCCCCCGGGGATGTGACGGAGATCATCCCGCCCGCACAGCTCGGTAATTGAACACTTGCAAGAACCCGAGCAAGATTCAGTCCGCTTTCTGCCACCCCACTCTGCGAGGACGTCACATGGCGCGTAGCTACAACCTGGCCGATCTCCTGGAGATCCTGGCGGAGGCCGGGCCCGACCGCCTCGCGCTGGTCGCCGGAACCGAGCGCCGCACCTACCGCGAGCTCAACGAGCGGGCCGGCCGGGTCGGGCACCACCTGGCCGCTGCGGGAGTGCGGCCGGGCGAGCACGTGGCGATCCTGTCGTGGAACCGCGCCGAGTGGATCGAGGCGTTCTTCGGCGCCTTCAAGATCCGCGCCGTCCCGATCCCGGTGAACTACCGCTACGTCGCCGGCGAGCTGCGCCATGTGCTGGGCGACTCCGACTCGGTGGCGCTGATCGGCGAGCGGTCCCTGCTGCAGCGCGTCCAGGAGGTCCGCGCCGAGCTGCCCAAGCTGCGGCACGTGGTGGTGCTGGAGGACGGCGGCGAGAACGAGGTGCCCGGCGCCGTCCGCTACGAGGACGCCCTCAAAGAGGCCTCGCCCGACGACGACTTCCCCGCCCGCTCCAGCGACGACCGCTACATCATGTACACCGGCGGCACCACCGGATACCCCAAGGGCGTGGTGTGGCGCTGCGAGGACATCTTCTTCGGCGCCCTGGGCGGCGGCAACATCCTCGGCGACCCGGTGCGCAGCCCCGAGGAGCTGGCCGAGAAGGCCAAGCAGCCGCCGACGGCGGTGCTGGACTGCGCGCCCGTCATGCACGGCGCCGGGCAGTGGGTGGCGCTGATGGGGCTGCTCGGCGGCACCAAGACCGTCCTGTACACCGAGCACCACTTCGACCCGGCCAGCGCGCTGAAGCTGGCGGCCGCCGAACGGGCCAACGTGATCATGCTGGTCGGCGACGCCATGGGCCGGCCGCTGGCCAGGGAGCTGGCCAAGGGCGGCTATGACACCTCCGCGCTGCTGGCCATCGCCTCCGGCGGGGCACCGCTCACCGAGAAGGCCAAGGACGAGTTCCGGGCGGTGCTGCCGAACATCGCCTTCCTCGACACCTACGGCGCCTCCGAGACCGGCGCCTGCGGCCCGTCCGTCGGCGGCGGCGAGGGCACCGCCCGCTTCCAGATGAAGCCCGGGGTGACCGTGCTGGACGAGGACCTCAAACCGGTGCGGCCCGGCCAGGTCGGGCGCCTGGCGCGCAGCGGCCACATCCCGCTGGGCTACTACAACGACCCGGAGAAGACCGCCGCCACCTTCTTCACCGACGCCGAGGGCACCCGCTGGGCGATCCCCGGCGACTACGCCTCCCTGGCCGAGGACGGGACGATCGTGCTGCTGGGCCGGGGCTCGCTGGTCATCAACACCGGCGGCGAGAAGGTCTACCCCGAAGAGGTCGAAGTCGCCCTGAAAGACCACCCGGACGTCGACGACTGCATCGTGGTCGGGGCGCCGGACGAGCGGTTCGGCCAGTGCGTGGCGGCGGTGGTCGCCCCCCGTCCCGGCACCGAGCCGACGCTGGAGGAGCTGGTGGAGCACTGCCGCGGCCGGCTGGCCGGCTACAAGCTGCCGCGCCGGCTCAAGCTCGTCCCCGAGGTGCGGCGCACCGCCGTGGGCAAGTCCGACTACCGGTGGGCCCGCTCGGTGCTCGCCGAGACCGGCTCCTGACGAGAGCGGCCGCGCGGGAGCCGAAAGGGGCGAAAGGGGCTCGGCGGTCAAAGATTGATGGTGTGTCGCTGAGGGTGCCTTGAGCCCCTATGCGCAAGAAACCGCCATATGAGGGTCGAAGCGGAGGAACCGCTCGCCGGGCGTTACCGGCTGCTCTCCGTGATCGGCAAAGGCGGTATGGGGACCGTCTGGCGGGCCTACGACGAGACGCTCGACCGGGAGGTCGCCATCAAGGAAACGGTCCTCCCCAAGGGGTTGACCAACTCCGAACGGCAGGCCGTCTACCGCCGCATCCTCGCCGAGGCCCGCGCCACCGCCGCCCTCAACCACCCCGGGGTCGTCACCGTCTACGACGTCGTCAACGAAGACGGCCGGCCCTGGATCGTCATGGAGCTGCTGCGCGCCCGCTCCCTGCGGCAGGTGCTGGACAGCGAAGGCCCGGTGGACTCCGCGTGCGCCGCCCGGATAGGACGGGCGGTGCTGTCGGTCCTCAACGCCGCGCACGCCAAGGGCATCCTGCACCGGGACGTCAAGCCCGGGAACGTGATGCTCGCCGACGACGGCCGCATCCTGCTGACCGACTTCGGCCTGGCCGTCCACATGCTCGGCGGCTGCGCCGACGTGGACACGATGGCCTCGGGCATCGCGGGCTCCCCCGCCTACCTGTCCCCCGAGCAGGTGCTCGGCGAGCCGGGCGGGGCGGCCTCGGACCTGTGGTCGCTGGGCGTGACGCTGTATGCCGCGGTCGAGGGCGGCTCGCCCTTCCGGCGCTCCCACGCCCTGGCGACGATGGTCGCGGTGCTCATCGGGGAGTACCCGCCGCCCTGGAACGCCGGTCCGCAACTGCGGGCCGTCATCGACGGCCTGCTGCGGCGGGACCCCGCGGAACGGATGCCGGCCGCGCAGGTCGCCGAGCTGCTGGAGCTGGCCGCCGAGCACCCCGACGACACCTGGCGCTCGCGTCCCGCCAGGCGGCCGCTCCCGTTGCGGCGCCCGCGCCTGACCGCCTTGATGGGCGTGACCGCGATCGCCGCGACGGTGATCGCCATGGGCGCCTGGACGGCCCGCCACCGCACGGACGGCACCTTGGCGGCGGTGGCCGCGGGCGGCCAGAGCACGCACCTGGTCACCTACCGCGAAGGCGACGGCTACACCGTGGACGTCCCCGCCGGCTGGAGACGCTCGCGCGAAGCGGACGGCGTCCACTGGCGGGACCCCGCGACCGGCCACCACCTGCGCATCGCTCCGGCACAGGGGGACGCGCTCGCCGGGCTGCGCCAGGCCGAACGCCAGGCCCTCGCCTCCGGCGCCTACCCCGGCTACCGCCGCATCCGCCTGGAGGCCGTGCCCGAACTGGCCACAGGCGCCGCCGAGTGGGAGTTCCTCACCGCTCGCTTACACGTCCTGCGCAGCCGCATGGCCGGATATGAGTTCACGTTCGCGGCCCCGGCGCATCGCTGGACACCGGGGCAGCGGGTCTACGACGCCATTTTGCGGTCATTTCGGACGACCAGGCGCTGATCGCCCGCCCGCCGCCTTAAGCGTTCTGCTGGATCTGCAGCAGGATCTCGGCGTTGGAGGAGGTGTTCTTGATCTTCTCCAGCAGCAGTTCGATGGCCTGCTGCGGGTCCAGGGAGTGCAGCAGCCTCATCAGCCGCCAGTGCAGGGCCAGTTCCTCCGGCGGCATCAGCAGTTCCTCGCGCCGGGTGCCGGAGGAGATGACGTCCACCGCCGGGAAGATGCGCTTGTCGGCGATGCCCCGGTCGAGCTTGAGCTCCATGTTGCCGGTGCCCTTGAACTCCTCGAAGAACACCTCGTCCATCCGCGAACCGGTCTCCACCAGCGCGGTGGCCAGGATGGTCAGCGAGCCGCCGTTTTCGATGTTGCGGGCGGCGCCGAAGAACTTCTTGGGCGGGTACAGCGCGGTGGTCGCCACGCCGCCGGCCAGGATGCGGGCGC
The DNA here is from genome assembly GCF_001896795.1 of Thermomonospora sp. CIF 1. NCBI lineage: Bacteria > Bacillati > Actinomycetota > Actinomycetes > Streptosporangiales > Thermomonosporaceae > Thermomonospora > Thermomonospora sp. CIF 1. Next base: position 240,349 of record NZ_MOYN02000026.1, on the reverse strand, counting down.
TGGAGGGGGCCGCCAGGTTGTAGGCGCGGCCCAGCCGGGTGATGGAGTCCAGCAGCATCACCACGTCGCGTCCCTGCTCCACCAGCCGTTTGGCCCGCTCCACGGCCAGCTCCGCCACCGCGGTGTGCTCGGTGGCCGGCCGGTCGAAGGTGGAGTAGATGATCTCCCCTTGGACCGACCGCTGCATGTCGGTGACCTCTTCGGGACGCTCGTCGATGAGGACCACCATCAGGTGGCACTCGGGGTTGTTCCTGGTGATCGTGTTGGCGATGGCCTGCAGCATCATCGTCTTGCCGACCCGGGGCGGGGCCACGATCAGCCCGCGCTGCCCCTTGCCGATCGGCGCCACCAGGTCGATGACGCGGGTCGCGATCGCCCCGGTGTCCAGCCGCAGCCGCTCCTGGGGGAACAGGGGCGTCAGCGACCCGAACTCCGGCCGTTCGGCTCCCGGCTCCTGCCCGTTGACCGTCTCCACGCGCACCAGTGCGGGGAACTTCTCCCGCGCCGATCGGGGTGCGCGCGCCGTGCCGGTCACGATGTCGCCGGGTCGCAGCCCGTTGGCCTGGACCTGGGCCAGCGACACGTACACGTCCTGAGGGCCGGCCACGTACCCGGCGGTCCGGACGAATGCGTGTTTGTCCTGCACGGCCAGCACACCTGAGAAGGGGATGGTCGGGGCGGCGCCGTCATCGGCGCCGCGCTGCCGGGGCAGGGCGGCCCGCCGGGTCGCCGCGTTCTGCGGCGGCGCAATTGTCGTCAATGCATGATCCTTAGGTAGGGGGCGACTTCACGTACGTGACATGCGGCATGGACACGCTGCACGTACATAGCGGGAAGGAGATTCGATCACCGGGCGCCCAGATCGGCCCGGTAGCCAGATGAAGCACCTTCACCTCACCGCAGAAGCGGGATAAACCGGTGCTACCCCGAGACTACAGCACGCAATCCTTCCGCCGCCTACTACTACAACGCAAGAGATGCCCCACTTCAATCCCCCTCATGCCTTGCAATCACGATCCGCTTCGCCGCGGCACAGCGGCGGGGACGGGGATGAGCAGCGCGGTGACGTCGTCGTGACCTCCGGCCTCAAGGGCGTACCCGGTCAGCGCCCTCGCCTCTGCCAAAAGTCCGTCACCGGATGAGAGCGTGCCGGTAAGGACGGATCGCAACTCCTCCGCGGTGGGCAGGCAACGCCACAGACCGTCGGTGCACGGCAGCAGACGCCCCGGCACCTGGGGCCGGTGGCTGCGGATCCGGGCACCGGTGGGCCCGCGTCGGCGCCGAGCCAAGCGGTGAGGGCCTCGTGCTCGCGTCCACGGTCAGGGTCATCCCCGGCCCTTCGTCCGGCAGCCAGTAGGCGCGGCTGTCTCCGGCCCACCCGGCCCAAAGACCCTCCGGCCCGGCGACGCCGGCCACCCAGGTGCAGGCCGGTGCGATGTCCCCCGGCGCGGTCGGCGCGGCCACGGCCCGCCCGGCACGGCCCCCTCCCGCAGCCGGGCGGCCAGGGCGGCGCCGCCGGCGGCCGCGATCTGTGCCGCCCGCTCCGCCCGGGGAGCCATGGACACCCCGTCGCACACCACCCCCACCGTCCATTCACCGGCCGTGACCAGCGCCATCGCATCGGCATTGCGCTCCCGCCACGGCCCGCGATCACTGACCCCCGCGGCCCCGCCCTCGACCGTCAGTTCCAGGTGCGCGGAAATCCGGCTGCACACCATTGCAATCCCAGCAACGGCCGTCCGGGGCCACCGTCCCACCGCACAGAACACAGCTCACGCCTCGAACACCGCCCCAGCATAGAGAATCTCGGAAAGCGGATCCCCGGCGGTGAACGTGGACTTCACCGGCCCGGCGCTGCCACGGGCGCGATGCCGCTGGGAAGACGAGATGTGGAAACAGATCAGCCGTCCGCTTTCTCAGGTAGCACGGAGAAAGCAGAAAGCGGGCGCAGCGAACGCCGATTCCCCCGGATTTTGAGATTCCCCGTCGCAATGACCCGAAGGCCCTTCTCGTGCGCCCGGATCGCCTTCCGGTAGTCGTGCTCGTCCAGCTCGACCCAGAATCTCCGCTCGACTCCGGAGTCGTCGTCCACGCCTTGTATGACTGCTTCCCTCGACCCTTCCCGCTCTCGGAAAAGGCGCACCACGATACCTGTCACGGTGACGTTGTCCCGAGGCTTTTGCGTGCGCAGGAAATCTGCCGCTTCTTTCAGGATTCGCTGCTGATCTGAAGTTATCTTCAGACGGATGGGAGCGATTTTTTCGCCGGCCAGCGGGGAGAGCGCGAAACGGATCTGGTAGAGCTCGTGGTCGGGGCCGCCGAGGGAGCCCAGCGCCGCCAGCTCGGTGGCGTTGGCGGCCTCGGGGCCGCGCTCCCCGAATGCCGTCAGCGGCCGACTTCCCTCACTGACCTGCTGGGCGAGATGCTGGGCTCGGCGGGCGGTGGTGAGCATCCGCCAGGTGACCCTTCGCCCGAACGGCCGGGCCGTCGCCTCTTTGAAAAGCCCTCCCTCATCGGGCGCATCCGGCTGTTCCTCGGCGAGCGGCAAAGTCAGGGAGAGCACGAAACTGCCGGGCTGGGTGGACAGCCGTGTCCGGGCCGCATAGGCCTCCGCCCGGTGCGGGCGGCGATGCGGAAGCACCAGACTGTCGGATGACAGCGCGGCGGCCGAGGCCACCACGTAATTCCGCAATCCCGATACAGCGGAATAAAAAAGCGGAAGCGGCGCCTCTCCCGGCGGAGCATCCGGGGTCAGCCGGATCGCGACATTGTCGGCCCCTCCTGAAGAAATGTCCGTTATCACTTCTTTCGGCAGTCGTCGTTCGGCGGCTGCGACCGCGCGCAGCGCCTCGTATGCGCGATCTGCATAGTCGCGCACTTCCTGCCTTGCCGGAAGAACGACCTTTATATCGGAACCGGGCGTGCCGGGCTCCCGGGTCCACAAAGTGGTTCGCCCGTCGTCATCTTGCAGGGACCAGCCGGCCATGCGCAGGTAACCGATGAAAGCACCCAGGTCGGGAATGCCCATGGACTCCCTTTCGGACGTCCCGCCTTTGCCGTTCAAGGTAGCTCCCAAGGGTCCACGTCCTGTACCGGGGTCGACCGGCGGACTCCGACTTCCTTAAGCATGCGTTCCAGCCCTGCCCGGTCCAAGGTGTTGGCGGCCGGCAGGCGCACCGTCTGTGTTCTGCGGTTCCTGGAGGGTGGATACCCCTCGAGTGAGACCCACGCGCCCTGTCCGACGAGCAGGGTTCCATCGGGCCGCAGCCGGATGCGCTCCCCGTCCTTCGGCAACCCGATCACCACGAGTACTCGAGGAATCATGTGGTCGGACCGCCGGAGCAGATCGTAGGTGGGCACATCCAGGTCGTAGGCGTAATCGCCGTCCGGCAGCCTGCGAAGGTCGGTGGTGGTCTTGACCTGGGCGAAGACCGTGGGGTTGCAGATGCCCAGTGTTTCTCCGGGCATCATCAGCTGGATATCGGCCTTCACCGTGTCCAGGGAGAACGGGCGGCCATGCAACAGGCCGCATCCGGCGGCGACGACCCTGAGCCACGCCTCCCCGAAGTCCCCCTGCACGCTGTTCTTCGACCCTCCGCCCACGGCGGTATGGTCCCGCGGCCCTGTGTCATTTCCAGCCATTCCGTCTATTAGTGCTGTGTCTTAACGGGAAAACGGTTGATCCTAAATCGGGCATGGGGGATTCGGGAGGCTGAGGGCGCTGCCTACACTGGCGGCATGGTGATCGACGGCTATGTCACCGAGCTGGAACGGGTACTGGTGGGACCGCCGAGGGTGAAGCGGGACATGGTCGTCGAGGCCCGGGACAGTCTGCTGGATGCGGCCGAGGCGCTGCAGGCCCGGGGGCTGTCGCGGGAGGAGGCCGAGCGGCGGGCGGTGGCCGAGTTCGGGACGATCGAGGAGGTCGCGCCCGGCTACCAGGAGGAGCTGACCGCCTGCGCCGGGCGGCGGCTGGGGTGGGTGCTGCTGCTGGTCGGGCCGCTGACCTGGCTGTTGTGGTGGGGGATCTGGCGGGTCTTTCCCGGGGACGCCGGCGGCTGGACGCAGCCGCCCGAATGGTACGCGGTGGTCGCCCGGGTGCTGGACGGCACGCAGCTGTTCACCGGGGCGGTGGGCGGTGTGCTGCTGCTGGCGCTGGGGCGGTTCGGCCGGACGGTCCGGCGGACGCGCCTGGTGACGCGGGCGGCGGCGATCTACGCCAAGGCGCTGCTGCCGGTGACGCTCGGGTTGTGCGTGCCGTTGCTGTACGGGGCCGGTCCGGTCGGCGCCCATATGCTGCCGTGGGCGGTCGCCGCCGTGGTCTCGCTGCTGTTGCTGGGGGTGCAGATGCGGCATGCGGTCCGCTGCCTGCGGCTGGTCAGGCTCGCCCCGGCGGCCTGACGCCCTCGCCGGTCAGCCCGCCTGGGACGGTCTGACCCGTGGTTCCAGGACGCTGCCGATGGCGGCGGCGAACGCCCGCCAGGCGGTGCGCTCGCCCTCCAGGCGGCGGCGGCCGGCCGGGGTGAGGCGGTAGGTGCGCCGCCGGCGTCCGCCCACCGTCGCCCATTCGCTGGTGACCTCGCCCGTGCGCTCCAGCCTGCGCAGCGCCGGGTAGACGGTGCCGGTGGGGACGTTCAGCGCCCCGCCGCTGCGCTCGCTGAGCGCCTCGATGATCGCGTACCCGTGCAGCGGCTCGTGCTCCAGCACGGACAGCAACAGCGCGTCCAGGTGGCCGCGGAGCGCATCGGGAGTCACATCGTTCATGCTAGGACTCCCCTCCAATATGTAGGCATACTACATGTAGGCTGCCTACATATTCGATGTCGACGAGGGAGCCGGCGGCATGGACGTCCTCGACCTGGCCCGCCTGCAGTTCGGGGTGACGGCGGGCCTGCACTTCCTGTTCGTGGTGCTCACGCTGGGCCTGGCGCCCGTCGTGGCGGTGATGAACACCCGCTGGGTGCGCACGGGCGACCCGCTGCAGGAGCGGATGACCCGCTTCTGGGGGCAGATCTACATCGTCAACTACGCGCTGGGCATCGTCACCGGACTGGTCATGGAGTTCCAGTTCGGGCTGAGCTGGAGCGGCCTGACCCACTACGCCGGCGACGTGTTCGGCGCGCCGCTGGCGGTGGAGACGATGGTGGCCTTCTTCCTGGAGTCCACCTTCCTGGGGCTGTGGATCTTCGGCTGGCACCGGCTGCCCCGCCGGGCGCACCTGGCCTGCATCTGGATCGTCACGCTCACCGCCTACGCCAGCGCCTTCTGGATCATGGTCGCCAACTCGTTCCTGCAGAACCCGGCGGGCGCCGCGGTCACCGGCGACCGCCTGGCGCTGACCGACGCGGGCGCGCTGCTGACCAACAAGGCGCTGGTGTTCTCCTTCCCGCACGTGGTCGGCGCCGGGCTGACGACCGGGGCGTTCGTGGTGATCGGGGCCAGCGCCTACCGGCTGTGGCGGCACCCCGGCGAGGACCGGGAGCTGTTCACCCGGTCGCTGCGCACCGGCGTGGTGCTGGCCGTCCACGGCGTGCCGATCGCCGTGGCCTTCGGGTTCGCCCAGTTCGCCACCGTCCCCGAGGGCAAGTTCGACGGCGCGGCGGCCAGTACCGGGCTCGGCGTGATGATCCTGATCGGCGAGGCGCTGCTGATGGCGACGCTGCTGTTCCTGCTGCCGCTGATCAAAGTGCTGCCCCACTGGCGATGGACCCACCCGCTGCTGATGGCGCTCACCCCGCTGCCGTTCGCCGCGGCGATCCTCGGGTGGATCGCCCGCGAGATGGGCCGCTACCCGTGGATGATCCGCGACCGCCTCACCGTCGCCGACGCCCTGTCCCCGGGCCTGACCCCCGGCATGATCACCGCCTCGCTGGCCGGCTTCACCACCGTGCTCACGCTGCTGGCGGTCATCGACTACGCGCTGATCGCCAAGATCGTGCGGCGCGGCGCCGCCGCACCGGCGCTCGGCGCCCCGCCCGAGCCGGACGAGCCGCCGGCCGGCCGGCCCGCCCTCACGCTGGGCCGGTGACCGCGGCCCGAGGACGCACGGCCTGGAGGAGACCGGAAAGGACCGCACGATGGAACTGATCTGGCTGGGCCTGCTGGTGGCGCTGCCGGCCGGCTACTTCGCGCTGGAGGGCTTCGACCTGGGCGTCGGGATGCTGCTGCCGGTGCTCGGCCGCACCCGGCGTGACCGGGACCTGATGATCGCCGCGATCGCCCCGTTCGTCCTGGCCAACGAGGTATGGCTGGTGGCGGCCGCCGGGGTCTTGATCGGCGCCTTCCCGCTGCTGGAAGGGAAGGTGCTGTTCGGCCTGTACCCGCTGGTGGTGGTGATGCTGCTCGCGTGGGTGCTGCGGGACGCCGGGCTGTGGTTCCGCCGCCGCCTCGACGGGGACGCCTGGCGGACGCTGTGGGACGCGGTGATCGCCGCGGCCTCGCTGACGCTGTCGCTGTGCTGGGGCATGGCCCTGTATGCGATCACCACCGGGTTCACCGCGCCGCTGTGGCATCCGCTCGGGCTGCTGCTGGGGGTGACCCTCACCCTGGCGTTCGCCCTCCACGGGCGGGCCTTCCTGGGACGGCGCGTGCCGCGGTTCGCGCCGGGCGGGAACCCGGCGCTGTCGGCGGTGCTGGTGCCGGCCCCGGTGCTGGCCGTCCTGGCGGCGGCGGCGCCGCAACTGCGGGGCGGCGCGGCCTCCCCGGCCACGCTGCAGACGTTGAGCCTGCTGGTTCTGCCGTTCGTCCCGCTGCTGGTGGCCGCGCAGGTGTGGGTGTGGCGCACCTTCCGGCGCGGCGCCGGCCCCGTCCCGTCCTTCTTCTGAACGGCACCGGGGTACGGCGGCCCATGCACGGGGACCTGCTGCGGCTCATGCGGGCCGAACGCGCGGTGCGCCGCCACCTGGCGGGCGCGCTGGGCGCCGCCGTCGCCGCCGGCCTGCTCGTCCTCGTCCAGGCCGAGCTGCTCGCCGGGCTGCTGTCGGGCCGCTTCCCGCCCGGCGCGGCGGCGGCCCTGGCCGCGGTGGCGGCTGCGCGGGCGCTGCTGGTGTGGACGCAGGGCGCACTGGCGGGGCGCACCGCGACAGAGGTGAAATCAGCGTTGCGGCACCGCCTGCTGCGCCGGCCGCCCGACCCCGGCCGGCGCAGCGGGGAACTGGTGACCTTGGCGGTGCGGGGCCTGGACGCGCTCGACCCCTACCTGACCGGATACCTGCCCGCGGTGGCCGTCGCCGCGGCCGTGCCGGTCGCAGTGCTGGCCCGGCTGAGCCTCGCCGACCCGGCCAGTGCCGTGATCGTGCTGGTCACCCTGCCGCTGATCCCGCTGTTCGGCGCGCTGGTCGGCCTGCACACCCGGGCGGTCACCCGGCGGCAGTGGCGGACGCTGGCCCGGCTGGGCGGCTCCTTCCTGGACACCTTGCGCGGCCTGCCCACGCTGCGGGCGTTCGGCCGGGCCCGCCACCAGGCCGACCTGCTGGCCCGGCTCGCCGCAGAGCACCGCGACGCCGCCATGCGGACCCTGCGCGTGGCGTTCTTGTCGTCCCTGGTGCTGGAACTGTGCGCGTCGCTGTCTTTGGCGCTGGTGGCCGTGCCGGTGGGCCTGCGGCTGGTGAACGGCTCGGTGGATCTGACGACCGGGCTGCTGGTGCTGCTGCTGGCCCCCGAGGCGTACCTGCCGCTGCGGGCGGTGGGCGCCGGGTTCCATGAGTCGATGGCGGGAATCGCCGCGGCCGACGACGCCTTCGCCATGCTCGAACGCCCCGCCCCCGGCGCCCTCTCGCATCGTCCGGACCGGCCCTGTCCTGGACGATCGACCGGACGCGTGGAGCGGGAGCCGGTCGGCCCGGCCGAAGACCCCCATGCCCCCCGGGCGGCGGCGCACCGTCCGTTCAGCTCGGATGAACGGGCAGCCGGGCGGGAGCCGGATGGCCCGGGCAACGGCCCGCACACCTGCCGGGCGGCGGCATGCCGCCCGTCCGGGCCGCACGAACCGCAGGGCACCACCGGGCGGAGCCGATGCGGGCGGCCGGGACGCGCCGCGCCACAGATCCGGCTGGAAGGCGTCACGGTGCGCTATCCGGGACGTGCAGAGCCCGCCTTGCAGGACGTCGATCTCCTCATCGAGCCCGGGGAGCGGGTGGCGCTGGCCGGGGAGAGCGGCGGCGGGAAAAGCACGCTGCTGCACCTGGTCATGGGATTCGTGACGCCCGAACGCGGACGGGTCCTGATCGACGGGGTGGACCTGAACGACATGGACCTGCGGGAATGGCGGCGGCACCTGGCGTTCGTCCCGCAGCGCCCCCATCTGCAGGCCGCCTCGGTGGCCGACAACATCCGGCTCGGCCGGCCCGAGGCGACCTTGGCGGACGTGCGGCGGGCGGCGATCGCCGCACAGGCGGCGGAGTTCATCGAGACGCTGCCGGGCCGCTATGCGGCGCGCATCGGCGAGCGGGGCGGCGGGCTGTCGGCCGGGCAGCGCCGGCGGATCGCGCTGGCCAGGGCGCTGTGCCGGACGCAGAGCACGGCGCTGCTGGTGGACGAGCCGACCGCTCACCTGGACGGACGCACCGAGGCGGCGGTCGCGGCGGCCATCGCCGAGCAGGCCGCGGGCCGCACCGCCCTGATCGTCGCCCACCGTCCGGCGATGCTCGCCGTGGCCGACCGGATCGTCCACCTCCACGGCGGACGGGTCATCACCGGCGGGGTTGCGGGATGACGTATCGGGCAGAGTTCGCCCGGCGGCCGGCGGGGAGCGGGCGCGGAGCGCCGAACCGGACGAAGAAGGCCGATCATGCGGGCGGCCCGCTGCGGGGACTGTGGGGGCGGCTCATCATGGCGGCGCTGGCCGGGGCGGCCGCCGAACTGGCCGGGCTCGGGCTGATCGCGGCCGCGGCGTGGCTCATCGCCAGGGCCGCCCAGCAGCCGCCGGTCGCGGCGCTGGGACTGGCGGTCGTGGCGGTCCGGGCATGCGCTCTCGGCAAGGGCGTCTTCCGCTACCTGGAGCGGCTGGCCGGGCACGATGCGGCGCTGCGCGCCCAGGCGGCCGTTCGCGGCGGGCTGCTGCGGGCGCTGATTCCGCCGCGCCCGCCGCCTTCGGGGAACGCCGACCTGCTCACCCGGATGGCAGACGACACCGACGCCGCGGTGGACCTGCTGGTGCGCTGCCTGCTGCCGGCCGTCGCCGCCCTGGTCACCGCCGTGGCCGCGGTGGGCGTGGCGGCCGGGCTGCTGCCCGCCGCGGCGCCGGTCCTGGCGGCCGGGCTGCTGGCCGCCGGGGCGGGGCCGCCCGCCGTGTCCGCCGTCGCGGCCCGCCGGTGGGCGGCCCGGCTCGCCCCGGCCCGCGCCGCTCTCGCCGAGCGGGTGGCCGACCTGGTGCACGGCGCGATGGACCTGGCGGCCTGCGACGCGACCGAACGCGCCCAAAAGGCGGCCGCGGCGGCCGATGCGCACCTGGCCGCGCTGGAGCGCCGCCGGGCGCGGCTGCGGGCGGCGATGCCCGCGATGGGAATGGCGGTGCAGGGCGTGACCGTGGCCGTCATCGTCGCGCAGGCCCGTCCCGTGCTCGACCCGGTGGCCCTGGCCGTGCTCGCCCTCACCGCGCTGGCGGCGTTCGCGCCCGTCCTGCCGCTGGCGGACGCCGGGGAACGCCTGGCCGAGATCATCGCGGCCCTGCGCCGCCTGGAAGAGGTCCGCGCGGCACCGCCCGCCGTCACTGAGCCCGCAGACCCCCGTCCTCTCCCCGCACCCCCGTACACGATCGAGGTCACCGACCTGGTGGTGCGGTACGCCCCCGGCGGGGCGGCGGCGCTGGACGGGGTGAGCCTGACCCTGCCCCCCGGCCGGCGGGTGGCGCTGGTCGGGCCGAGCGGGGCGGGCAAGAGCACCCTGCTGGCGGCGCTGATGCGGCTGGTGGAAGCGGAGTTTGGGGCCATCCGCGTCAACGGCGTGGACGTGCGCGACCTGCCCTCCGACGGCGTCCGCGAGCTGATGACGGGCCTGACCGACGACCCGTATGTCTTCCGCGCGTCCCTGCGCGACAACCTGCTGCTGGCCCGCCCCCGGGCCGGCGACGGGGAACTGGCCCGCGCCCTGGCGGCGGTCCGCCTGGCGGACTGGGCGGCGGCCACGGGGTGGGACGCCCCGCTCGGCGAGGACGGCGCCACCTTGTCCGGCGGGCAGCTCCGCCGCCTCGCCCTGGCCCGCGCCCTGCTGCGGGACCCGCCGGTGCTGCTGCTGGACGAGCCCACCGAGGCGCTGGAAGACCCCCTGGCCGACGCCTTGCTGGCCGACCTGCTGAAGGCCACCGCGGGCCGCACCGTCCTGCTGGTCACCCACCGCCTGCGGGGCCTGGAGGAAGTGGACGAGATCGTCGTCCTGGAACGAGGCCGCATCACCCAGCGCGGCTCGCACCGCGACCTTTTGCGCGAGCCCGGCTACTACCGGGACCTGTGGCGGGCCGAGACCATGCGCCGCGCGCCCCGGCGGGCCGGAACGGCTTGACCTTGACGCAAACGTCAAGCTTTTAGCGTCCGGGCATGGCTTCACATGCGACGCAACCGGCTGTGCGCACCGGGACCGGCGGGGACGCCCGCCGCCCTGCGGCGTTGTGGCTGCCCGCCCTGTTCCTGCTGGCGTTCTCGTTCGGCACCGACGACATGGTCATCGCCGGCATCCTCCCGGACATCGCCCGCGACCTGGCGGTCTCGGTTCCGCTGAGCGGCCAGCTGGTGACCGTGTTCGCCGTGGCGTACGCGCTGGGGGCGCCCCCGGCCGCCCTGCTCACCGCCCGCCTGCCCCGCCGCACGGTGCTGGTGGCGGCGGCCGGCGTGTTCGTCGTGGCCAACCTCGCCGCCGCCGCGGCCCCCGCTTACGGGGCGTTGCTGGCCGCCCGGGCCGTGGCGGGGCTGGCCGCGGCCACCGCCTCGCCCGTCGCCTTCGCCGTGGCGGCCGCGGCCGCGCCGGAGGGCCGGCAGGGCCGGTACCTGGCCGTCGTCGGCGCCGGGCTGACCACTTCGCTGGTGGCGGGCGTGCCCGTGGGCGCCTGGCTGGGGGAGGCGCTGGGCTGGCGGGCCACCATGCTCTTCGTCGCCGCCCTGGCCGCCGTGGCGGGGACGGCTCTGGCGGTGACGCTGCCGCCGCTGCCGGGCGGCGCGGCGGGCCGGCTGCGGGACCGGCTGGCGCCGCTGGGACGCCGCCGCACCCTCATCGGGCTGACGGCGATGGTGCCCGCCGGCGCGGGCGGGATGATGCCCTACGTCTATCTCACCGAGGTCGCCGGCCGTCTCGGCGAGGTGCGGGGGGCCGGGGTCGCGCCGCTGATCACCGTGGTGGGGGCGGCCGGGGTCGCCGGGTCGCTCGCCGGAGGCCGGGCGGTCGACGCGCTGGGCGCCCGGCGGGCCCTGCTGCTCTTTGCGTCCGGGATGCTCGCCGCCCCCGCCTTGATGCTCGCCTTCGCCCTGGCCGGCGGGCCGTATCCGCGCCCGGTCGTGGCGGTGCTGTACCTGCTGTACGGGCTGGCCGCCTGGGGCATCGGGCCGGCGGTGCAGGCCTGGCTGATCGAGCGGGACGGCGGCGCGGCGGCCGGTGAGCTGATCGCGCTGAACAACAGTGCGATGTTCCTGGGCTTCTCGCTCGCCGGGGGGATCGGCGGCCTGGCCCTGCAGGCGGGCGGCGCGGCGGCCGTGCCCGCCGCGGCGGCGGGATGCCTGATCGTCTCCCTGGCGTTGTTCGGGACGGCCTTCACCGGGAGCCGGCGAAAGGAGGAGTGAGCAGTCGATGCGGATCGGTGAGGCGGCGCGCCGCGCCGGGGTGACCCCGCGCGCGCTGCGCTACTACGAGGAGCAGGGCCTGATCAGCGTGGACCGCGACCACAACGGCTACCGGGTCTACGACGCCGAGACCGTCCTGCTCGCCCGTGACATCGCCCGGCTGCTGCGGGCGGGTCTCGCTTCAGAGGACGTGGCGAGGTTCGTGCACTGCCTGGGGAAGGGCGATCACGAGCCGCCCCGGGACTGCCGGCCCTTGCTGGACGCCTTCTCCGAGTGTCTCAGCGTCCTTGACGAGCGCATCAAGGCCCTCACCGATCTGCGCGACCGCGTCGCGGGGGAGATCGAGCGCATGACCGGGCGGCTGAACGGCTCTTCCTGAGAATCGGGCCCGCCGCCGCGCGGGGCCGCGGTTCGGTGCACCTTTTCCAACGCGCCGTTTCCGCAGTGCAGGACGGGGGCCTTGCAGGCGGGGCGATGCTGTGACCTGCAACGTCGTGGCCTCGGATACCGCCTGAGCTCCCGTCTCCGGCACCCGGGACCATGTGTTGGAAAGGGTTCAGTGGTGCCGGTGGACGACGGCGTGGCCGCGGCCCCTTCCGATCATCCAGCGGTTGATCGGGAGGGTCACCGCGAACGCCACGGCCAGGGAGAAGACCAGGGCGCCCCAGAACAGCGCGGCGGTCAGGCCCGCCGCCATGGCGCCGGGGATGGCGACGATGACGGCGTTGTCGACCAGCTCCATCACCGCGATGGAGACCGTGTCGGCGGCCAGCGCCACCTTCAGGGCCCGGCGGAGCGGCAGGCCGGCGCGCAGGACGCCGCGCATGGTCAGGGCGTAGCCGAAGAAGAAGGCAAGCGCGATCGCCAGCGCCACGGTGGCGGCGCCGTGCAGGCCCAGCGCGGTGCCGATGACCATGCCCAGCACCTCGCCGATGGCGCAGCCGGTCAGGCAGTGCCAGGTGGCCTGGGCGGCGACGCGCCAGCTCGCGCCGCCGTGAGCGCCGGTGTGGTCCATGTCCGCCTCCGGGTGAGGGCCGTGGTCTCCGCTCACGGAACCGCATATCCCTACCCGGTATTCCCGGTGTCATCCGGAGGGGAACGGAATGCGAGCAGACCATGGACCGCCCGCGAAGGCTCGCGACGCCGCCCCTCTACGATGTCGCAATTGATCCAAGGAGGCGTGGAATGTCCGAGCAGGCCCCGCTGAGGTGCGAGGTCACCGACGGCGTCGGCACGATCACCATCGACCGGCCGGACAAGCGCAACGCGATGTCGGCGGCCATGTGGCGGAAGCTGCCCGTCCTGCTGGAGCGGCTGGAGACGGACCCGGCCGTGCGGGTGGTGGTGCTGACCGGGGCGGGCGGGCACTTTTGCGCCGGCGCCGACATCGGCGAGCTGGCCGACATCACCTCAGGGGACCTGGCGACGGAGGCGGAGACGGCGCTGGCCCGCTTCCCCAAGCCGACCCTGGCCGTCATCCGGGGCTTTGCGGTGGGCGGCGGCTGCCAGCTCGCCGCCGCCTGCGACCTGCGCCTGGCCGCCGACGACGCGCGCTTCGGCATCACCCCGGCCAAGCTCGGCATCCTCTACCCCGCCGAGGCCACCGCCCGGCTGGTGCGGCTGATCGGCCCGGCCGCCGCCAAGTACCTGCTGTTCTCCGGGGAACTGGTGGACGCCGCGCACGCGCTGCGCATCGGGCTGGTGGACGAGGTGCTGCCCGCCGACCGGCTGGCGGCGCGCGTGGCGGAGTTCACCCGGATCCTCACCTCCCGCTCCCAGTTCACCCAGCAGGGCGTCAAGGACATCGTCGAGCACGCCGCGGCCGGCACCCTCACCCGGGAACTGGTCGAGGCCTGGGCCGCCGAGGCGCGCCGAAGCCCCGACTCCGCCGAGGGCGTGGCGGCCTTCCTGGAGCGCCGCCCGCCGGTCTTCACGTGGACCGGACCAGCCGCCCATAGGCGATGACACTGCGTCCCTGCCCGCCGCCGGCGCCGAGGCCGCCGTCCCAGGTGATCAACCGAAGCTCCGGGTAGGGCACCCGCCCGTACACCCGGCGGGCCGGAAAGCGGCTCCCTTCGACGCGCTCCACCCGTTCGATGAGGAACACCGCGACCTTGCGGTCCCGGCGCAGCACGGTGACCTCGTCCCCCGGCACCAGTTCGCCGAGCCGGTGGAAGGCGGCCGGGCTGCCCGGCGCTCCGGCGGGTGCGGCGATGATGGCCGGGCCGGCCGAGCCGGGCGCCGCGCCGTAGCGGTACCAGCCCGCCCACCGTCCCTGCGAGGCGGCGGGGACCTGCGGCGAGCCGTCGGGGTTGCGGCCGAACGACACCAGCTTCGAACGCACCCTCAGCCGCGGGATCTCCAGCAGGACCGGCCGTGACGGCGGCATGGCCGCGCTCGGCTCGGGCGTGCGCGCCGGCGCGGGGCTCATGGCGACCGGCGGGGCGCCCGCCTCCCTGACGACCGCCGGTATCCGCATCAGGACCGCGACGGCCACCACGCCCAAAAACGTGATCGCGGTGACACAAAGAGTGATCATGCGGCGGTGTGCAGCCGCCCTGGGCAGTGCCGATCTCCCCACGAGTCCATCTTTTCGCAACGGCCCTCCCGCTGGGGCGGTTATGCCGGTTTGCAGCCGTCGGCCGCTGCGAAGGAAACGACTTTCTGCCTTCGGGGGCAGGCGACGCACGGATCCGGCCCGCCCCCGGGACGGCTATGCGCTGAGCGTTTCGGGCCGCCAGGACGACAGGTCGCACCGCCGGGTCGCCGGCAGCTCCAGCAGCCGCCCGGCCAGCGTCTGCAGGTCCTTGACCGCGGCGGAGGAGGGGTCGCGGTGCAGCGACTCCACCAGCGGGCGCACCCCGCACAGCAGCGTCCCCGACGCCCGGACGATCAGCAGCGGGCCGATCTGCACCAGGCCCTCCTCGAGCCGGCACAGCTCGCTCAGCAGCGGCTGCAGCTCCCCGAGCCGGTCGGGCCCGGCGCCGCCGCGCAGCGCGCCCATCGCCTTCAAAAAGTCGCGCTCCAGCTCCCGGGGGCTGGTCCCCGACAGGTAGTACCTGGTGTGCCAGGGCGTCTTGTCGCCGCTGAAGTCCGCCAGCTCGACCTGCAGGCCGTGGGCCGCCGCGCACCGCTCGTAGGCCTCGGTGAGGGCGACGCGGGCGGAGGCGGGGACCTTGCCGCCCAGCAGGCCGCGCACCACATCCACCGGGTCGCCGCCCAGCGAGGCCCGCGCCGCCTCCTCCAGCCGCCGCCGCATCTGCCGCCGCAGCCGCGCCACCTCGGCGGCCAGGCGGTCGGTGGTGTCGCGCTGCTCGGCCAGCCGTTCGTTGATCTCCGGCAGCACCCGGTCGTTGATCTGCTCGATCAGCGATCTGATGCGGGTGTCGGCGACCCGCAGGCCCTCTTCCTGCCGGGTCAGCCGGGGCTCGATGTCGTCCAGCCGGTTCTGCAGCGCGGCCCGGGAGGCGGATTCTGCGGCATCGTCCGGTTTCGCGGCCTGCAGGGCCGGGGCGGGCGGCGGGCCGGTGGCCGAGGCGGCTTGCAGCTCGCTTTCCAGTTCGCTCAGCCGGGCCTGAAGGGCGGCCAGCTCGGCCGCGGTGATCTGCTCTTCGGGGGTGCGTTTGCGGTCGAAGGCCAGATACAGTTCCCGCCCGGCGATGGCCAGGCACAACAGGATCAACACGACGGTCGTCATGACGCCCTCCCTGGGGGGCTTGTTGCCGAGCAAGATAAGGCACGGGATATGGCTCCCGGTAGCGTGAAATGCCGCCGGTCAAACACCGAAACACGTTCGGTGAAATGACGCCGCCGATATCGGACTTTTCTTACGCGGCCATCGTCCGGCTTGGAGAGATATGACGGCGTTGCCGTGACTTGCGCGCCGATGCGCCGCACCGCGGCCGCCGGCCGAGACGATTCCGCGTGCCGCCTGCGAAAAAGGCGGGCCGGTGAAAACACCCCCACCGTCATCTGGCGGATGAATCGGCGAACCGGCGCATCCCCCCATAAGGTGATCATGTTCGTCGTCTCCGTTCGCACGGCGCCGGACGCCGAGGAGGAAGATGCTCACCGATCAAGATCCCCGGCAAATCGGCAGATATCGGCTGGTCGGGCGGCTGGGCCAGGGCGGGCAGGGCGTGGTTTACCTGGCCGAGGCGCCGGACGGGACGCAGGTGGCGGTCAAGGTGCTGCACCAGCACGCCGACGCCAGGGCCCGGGAACGCTTCCACAAGGAGGTCGCCACCGCCCGGCGGGTGGCGCCTTTCTGCACCGCCCGCATCCTGGACGTGGGAGAGGACGGCGGCGCCCCGTTCGTCGTCACCGAGTACATCGACGGCCCGTCGCTGCGGGATCTGGTGCAACGGGACGGCCCGCGCTCCGGGCCGGAGCTGTACCGGCTGGCGGTCGGCACGGCCACCGCGCTGGCGGCCATCCACCAGGCGGGCGTGGTGCACCGGGACTTCAAACCCGGCAACGTGCTGC
This sequence comes from Thermomonospora sp. CIF 1, assembly GCF_001896795.1. Taxonomy (NCBI): domain Bacteria; kingdom Bacillati; phylum Actinomycetota; class Actinomycetes; order Streptosporangiales; family Thermomonosporaceae; genus Thermomonospora; species Thermomonospora sp. CIF 1. The sequence goes on along the minus strand of NZ_MOYN02000026.1, from coordinate 224,099 downwards.
TGGGCCCGGACGGCCCCCGCGTCATCGACTTCGGCATCGCCCGTTCCCTGGACCTGACCGCCACCGCCACCGGATCGGTCGTCGGCACGCCCGCCTACATGGCGCCCGAGCAGTTCTCCGGACGGGACGTCGGCCCGGCCGCCGACGTGTTCGCCTGGGGCGCCACCATCGCCTATGCCGCCAACGGCCGCCCGCCGCACGGCCAGGACTCGGTGCCGGCCGTGCTGGCCCGCCTCTCCCGGGGCGAGTGCGACCTGGGACGCCTGGACGGCCCGCTGTACCGGCTGGTGCGGGACTGCCTGCACCGCGACCCGGCCCGCCGCCCCACCAGCAGTCAGGTGCTGATGCGGCTGCTGGAATGCGACACCCCCATCGCCGCCGACCAGGCTCTCGCCCAGGGCAGGCACCTGGCGGTCTCCGCCCCGGCCGACGACCGCACCGCCCGCTGGACGGCCCTGCGCACCACCGACCGCCCGGTCCGGGCAGCGGGGCGCCTGCGCGCCGCGGCCGTGCCCGTCGCGGCGGCGGCCGTCGCGGTGGCGGCGATCATCACCGCGGTCGTGGCCGTCATCGGCTCCGGCGAGCGGGGCCGGGCCGGCGCGGGCTCTGCGGCCGGCACGGCCACCCCCCAGCCGACCACCCCCGCCCAGATCGCCACGGCGCTCCAGCGGGCCGCCGCCGCCCGCAAGACCGTCGCCTTCGACGCCAAGGGCGGCCTCGACCAGGGGATGAGCATGCTGCGCGCCGACGGCAGATGCCAGGTGGACGCCGGGCTGAACGCCGACTGCGACATGCACGTCGCCGACGAGGGCAGCCACGTGGAGAGAACCAGGGTGGTGCTGATCGGGAATTCCGGTTACTACGGTGACGGCACCAACGCCAGGGTGTTCTCGGTGGGCCGCGGCGCCGAGATCTCCGAGACGCCCATGCACGTGGGGCGGAGCACGCGGTGGCTGGTGAGCCCCAAGCACTCCGTCGAGCTGGTCCGTCACGCCCCGCGGCTGGACATCAGCCGTGACAGCGCTTCCATCACCTACGGCGGCAGGCTTTCGGCGGGCGCCATGCGGAAGGCCCCGCTCATCGGCGCCTTCTACGAGGCGTACACCGAGGAGGCCGAGCTCAGCTTCCTGCTGACCACCTCCACGGACCACCTGCCGCAACGGCTGGAGCTGAACATGGTGATGAGATACGGGCCGGATAACGCCACCCGGGCCAACTACGTCATCGACTACCGGGACTGGGGCCGGGCGGGCACCGTCCAAAGGCCGTTTTGAAAGCCCGTCCGCCGGCTGGGGGTCAGCGGTTGAGGTAGGCCAGGACGGCCAGCACCCGGCGGTTGTCGTCCTCGGAGACCGGCAGGTCCAGCTTGGTGAAGATGTTGGCGATGTGCTTGGCGACGGCCCGTTCGGTCACCGACAGCCGGGCGGCGATGGCGGAGTTGGAACGGCCCTGCGCCATCAGCTTCAGCACCTCCAGCTCCCGGGGCGTCAGCCGGGATATCGGCGGCCCGCCCTTGGTCACCAGCTTGGCGATCACTTCCGGGTCCATCGCGGTGCCGCCGGCGGCCACCCGGCGCACCGCGTCGATGAACTGCTCGACGTCGAACACCCGGTCTTTGAGCAGGTAGCCGATGCCGCCGCTGCCGTCGGCCAGCAGCTCGCGCGCATACAGCTGCTCCACGTACTGCGACAGCACCAGGATCGGCAGGCCCGGCACCCGGCGGCGGGCCTCCAGCGCCGCCTGCAGCCCTTCGTCGGTGAAGGACGGCGGCAGCCGCACATCGACCACCGCCACGTCGGGACGGTGCTCCAGCAGCGCCGCCAGCAGATCCGGCCCGCTGGCCACGGACGCGGCGATCTGGAACCCGGCGGACTCCAGCAGGCCGGCCAGCCCTTCTCTCAAGAGTGCGAGGTCTTCGGCGAGGACGACGCGCACGGCAGCTCCATGGTCACGATGGTCGGGCCGCCCGGCGGGGAGCTGACGGCCAGCACCCCGTCGAATGTAGCGATCCGGCGCTCGATGCCGCGCAGCCCGCTGCCGGAGGGGTCCGCCCCGCCGTGGCCGTCATCGGTCACCGTGACGCGCAGCGTCCCGTCGCAGTGCCGGATGTCCACCCAGACCCGCTGGGCGCCCGAATGCTTGGCGGCATTGGTCAGCACCTCGGCGACGGCGAAGTAGACGGCCGACTCCACCGGTGCGGCCGGCCGTCCGTCCAGGTCGGCGGACACCTCCACCGGCAGCGGGTGATCCAGCGCCAGCGCCCGCACCGCGTCCACCAGCCCCCGGTCGGCCAGCACCGGCGGGTGGATGCCCCGCACCAGGTCGCGCAGTTCGTTCAGCGCCTGGACGGAGTTGCGCCGCACCTCGGCCAGCAGCTGCCGGGCCCGCTGCGGGTCGCGGTCCAGCAGGTGCTCGATCGCCCCCAGGCTCATGCCCATCGCCACCAGCCGGGCCTGCGCCCCATCGTGCAGGTCCCGTTCGATCCGGCGCAGCTCGGCGGCCTGCGCGTCCACCGCCTCCGAGCGGGTCCGCGCCAGCTGCTGCACCCGCCGCGCCAGACGGGATTTGGCGGTCGGCGCCAGCAGCCGGGCCGCCCACCGGCCGTGCAGGGCCAGCATCGGCCGGGCGATCCACAGCCCGGCCCCGATGTACAGCGCCCCCAGCGCCCCGGCCGCCACCGCCGTCCGCCAGTCGCCCACCGGGACGAAGGTGAACCACTCGGTGCCGGTCACCTCATAGATCGGCATCCACAGCCCGCTCGCCAGCAGCACCCCGTAGATCCCCTCGGCCACCAGCGCGGCCGGCAGCAGCGCGGTGACGACGCCCGTGATCGGATCGACCAGCAGCCACAGCAGATCCCGCCAGGTCGCCTGATCCGACAGCGTGTGCACCGTCCGGTCCCACCATCCGGCAAGACCCGCCCGGGGCTCGGGGGCCGGCGCGTACGGCGAGTCGATCCGCGTGCCCGTCCACCGCCCGGTCAGCTCCCGGTACCGGTCGGCGTACCGGCGGACCGCCGCCCCGGCCGGCGGAACCAGCACCAGTCCCGCCCCCACCCCGATCAGCGTGATGCTCATGAGCATCACGCAGCACAACAACACTCCGATGACCAGGGCCATCAGGTACAGGGCCAGCCCGCGCACCACCGCCGCCCCGCTGCGCTCGATGACCCCCGCGCCGCCGTCCACCATCGCCCTCCAGAACTTTCCGCGGTGGCCTTCAGTGTCGGACGACCGGCGCTTCGCTCACAGTGTCCCCTGGACCCGAATTCGGGGTGTACTTATCTCCACCCTCATCCCAGAAGACGCCGAACATGCGTCCGGAGGGCGTTCGCTCCGGTTCAGGACGCCCTCAGGTGAGGGACGGGTCGTCGGCGGGGCGGTATCGGGGTGGGACGGCGCCGGGGACCGGGGCGCGGTGGGCCTTGCGGTGGGCGAGGAAGATGCCGGTGAGGGTGAGGGCCCACAGGGCGTACTGGACGGTCCAGGCGATGCGGAAGGAGGCCGGGGTGTACTCCCCGCCGCCGGTGGCCTCCAGGACCAGGCCGATCGTCAGGGAGAGCAGCAGCGCGGCGGAGAAACCGCCCGTGTTGACGATGCCGGCGGCGGTTCCCTGGCGGTGGCCGGGGTTGAAGGTGCGGGCGAAGTCGAAGCCCACCACCGAGCCGGGGCCGCCCAGGGCCATCGCCACCACCAGGAGTGCCAGCAGCCAGCGCGGGGCGGGCGGGGGCACCAGCAGCACCGCGGTCCAGGCGAGCGCCATCAGTGCGATCACGGCGGCGACCAGCCGGGAGCGGCGGGCGGGGCGGCGGGCGCTGAACTCGCCCATCGCCGGGCCGGCCACCGCCGCCGCGATGACGAACAGCGTGAGCAGCCCACTGGCCTCCGCCTCCGACAGGCCGTGCCCGGTCACCAGGTACGGCACGCCCCACAGCAGCGCGAACGCGGTTCCAGACGACTGGGTGCCCATGTGCGTCCACATGCCGAGCCGGGTGCCCGGTTCGCTCCAGGAGCGGCGCAGGCCGCCCAGCACCTGGCGCGGCGAGGCGGGCCGCGGCGGGGCCGCCGCGCCGGCGGGACGGTCGCGCAGCACGGCCGCCGCGGCGATCGCCACGGCCAGGCCCAGCGCGGCGGCCGAGGTGTACGCCGCCGTCCAGCCCTGCCCGTGCAGCAGCGCGGCCAGCGGGAGCGCCGACAGGATCTGCCCGAGCTGCCCGAGCAGCCCGGTGAGCTGGGTCACCAGCGGGACGCGGCGGGCCGGGAACCAGGCGTTGATCACGGTGAGCACGCTGATGAAGGTCAGCGCGTCGCCGGTGCCGACGAGCACCCGGGCGGCCACCGCCACCGGCAGTTCGGTGGCCAGCGCCAGCGTCAGCTGCCCGGCGGCCATCGTCAGCGCCCCGGCGGTGATCAGGCGGCGCGCCCCGAACCGGTCGAGCAGGATCCCCACGGGCACCTGCAGCAGCGCGTAGACCAGCAGTTGCAGCACCACGAACCCCGACAGCACGGCGGGCGTGGCGGCGAACCGCTCGGCCGCCTCCAGCCCGGCGACCCCGAAGGACGTGCGGTGCATGACGCCGACCAGGTAGGCCGACAGCCCCACCGCCCAGATGACCCAGATGCGCCGCTGTGAGCTCATGTAGTTGCATCGTTCCACGCACCCGTGGGAATCGGTCATACCGGGAGACCGGTTTCACAGCGTCCGGATGGCGGACCGGTGGTGTTCACCGGCCCGGTCGGCTAGGGTCGGGGGCGGCGAAGGGGAGTAGTCCCGAACCGCCGAGCGGTCGACATGCTGGCGGCCCTGCCCACGCGGGCGGGGGTGCCCGGCCCTCGGGCCGCGGCCCGTCCCGATGCGGGCGGCGCCGTGGTGGACGAGACCTTCGGCCTGGTAAGACGTGCCCGCTCGCGGGCGCATTCGTCATGCCGGGCCGAGACGGTCCTCCCCGTGCCGAAGCTCTCGGCGCGCCGGGTCGGCCGGCGCGGCCCGGCCGCAGGGAAAGGCCGCCGTCTTCCGATGAGCTTCGACCCCGTTGCGTTCCTGGCCGCGTTCGCCGTGATCTTCCTGGCGGAGCTGCCCGACAAGACCATGTTCGCCTCGCTGGCCATGGGCACCCGCATGCGCCCGCTGTGGGTGTGGCTGGGCACCTCCAGCGCCTTCCTGGTGCACGTGGTCATCGCGGTCGCCGCCGGCAGCCTGTTCGCGCTGCTGCCCAAGCCGCTGGTGCAGACGGTGGCCGCCGCGCTGTTCGCCTTCGGCGCCTACACCCTGCTCAAGGGCGACGGCGAGGAGGACGACGAAGAAAGCGGCACTGGGCCGCGCGTCCTGGGCACGTGGGCCACCTACGCCACCGCCTTCACGGTCGTGTTCATCAGCGAGTGGGGCGACCTGACCCAGATCACCACCGCCAACCTGGCCGCCGCCCGCCAGCCGCTGCCGGTGGCCCTGGGCGCGCTGCTGGCCCTGGTGTCGGTGTCGGCGCTGGCGCTGCGCGCGGGACGGTTCATCGCCGAGCGGGTGCCCTTGGCGGTGGTGCGGCGGCTCGGCGGCCTGGTCATGGTCGTGCTGGCGCTCTGGTCGCTGAGCGAGGCGTTCTTCGGCTGATTTCGGCCGACCCGGACGCCCGATGCCCGGCGGGCAGATACCGCGCGATAGTGGATCTTCATGGATGATCTGGGAAAAGATGGATTTCGGTGATTCTTCCGTACCTGTTCCCGCATGACTTCCCGCATGACGCTGGATGGGCGGTTGGATCGTGCAGGAAATCCGGCCAGTCAAGCTTGAGAGCGTCGACGAGCCGGCTCCCGTGCCGGAGGAAGCGGCGCTGGACCTGCAGTTCGTGGTCGAACCCGGGGACGCCGAGCCGCCGCCGCTGGTGTGCCGCATCGACGACCGGCCCGTGGACGTCGGGCCGGGGCGCTGGTACATCCCCCTGCCCGCCGGGACCAGGAAGGTCACGATCGAGTGCGGGGCCAGGGCGTCCTTTCTCTGCGAGGCCGTCAAGGGCCGCAGCAGGGTGATCGACGTCCACATAAGGCCGGAATCGGCCGTCCCCATGGTCATCTCCGCTCCGATTCCGCCCCCGGCCAGGGGGCTGCGGAGCTGGAACGTGCGGCTGACCCTCGTTCTGCTCGCGCTCTTCGTCCTTCTCTTCCTCGCGAACCAGCTCGTCTAGGGGCCGTGAATGCTTCCCAGGAACGGATGGTTCGGGCCCACCCTGCGGCCCGCGAAGGACAACGGATCACCCTGGCTGATCGTCCGCTACGCCTGGCCGTTCCGGCATCGCAATTCCTGGTTCCACCGCAGGGAGTACCTGCCGACGGTGACGCTGAACGGGGAGCCGGTGCCGGCCGAGTGGGGCACGTGCGTGTACGTGCTGCGCGAGCCCTCCTACTTCGTGAAGGTCACCCAAAACGCCCACTCCCCCCTGCAGGAGGAGATCGCCGTGCCGCTGGCGGTCACGGCCTCCGGCACGGTCCACCCGCCTCGGCCTGCGGAACTGGTCTACGCCCCCTCCAACCCGGGAGCGGAAGTGCCCCGCGTCACCGCCGCCCCGCCCACTCTCCGCACCGGACGCCGCCATTGGAGGGACGCCACCGGCCCTTTGACGACCGTCTTGCTGTGGGTCTTCGCCTATTGCCTCGTCCTGGGGCCACAATTGGCGGCCCTGCTGGTCAAGCTCTGATGTGCCGGGGACTGAAGCGCCTTTAAATCCTTGGCCAAAGGGGGCCGGGCGCGCCTACCGTGGACGCAGGGCGCAGACGGCCGCAGGCCGCCGCCCGGCACGCCGAGGAGAACGGACATGAAGGACCCGGCCGGCTCGGTCATCGGCGCGTTCGACGAGGTGTGGGCGCGTTTCACCGCGCGCCTGGAGGGCCTGGAGGACGCGGAGTACTTCTGGGAGCCGGTGCCGGGCTGCTGGTCGGTGCGGCAGGGGCGGGACGGGCGCTGGCGGATCGACGGCGACGGCGGCGACGGCGGCCCGGCGGGCGCGCCGGTCCCGCCGCCGTTCACCACGATCGCCTGGCGCATCGGGCACATCGGCCTGTCGTTCATCGGCTTCGGCGACCGCCTCTTCGCCGACGGCCGGATCACGCTGCGGGACGTGGAGTTCGCCCCCACCGCGCCGGCGGCCCTGGCCTGGCTGGAGGAGGTCTACCGGCGCCACTGGCGAGACGACCTCGCCGCCATGGACGCAGCCCGCTGGCAGCGCCCCATCGGCCCGGCCTTCGGCGCCTACGCCGACCGGTCGGGAATGGACCTGGCGCTGCACGTCCTCGATGAGCTGACCCACCACGCCGCGGAGGTCGCCCTGCTGCGGGACCTTTACCGCCACAAGGACCGCCTCGGCCGAAGCTGAGTTCAGCCGGTGAGGCGGTCCAGGTCGGCGGGGGTGCGCGGGTCCGGGGCGCCCGGCGGCAGGAGTCCGTGGCGGCGCAGCAGGCGGCCCACCGCCGGTCCCCAGGCCGGGGTGAGGCGGGCCGAGCGCAGCAGGGACTCGTCGGCCAGCAGCTCGGCGGCGGGACCGGTGTGCAACCGGCCCTCGGCGAGGACGGCGGCGTCCTGCGCCCAGCGGTGGGCCAGGTCCACATCGTGGGTGGAGGCCACGATGGCGGTGCCCGCCGACCGCAGCTCCTCCAACGTCTCCAGCAGCGCCGTCACCCCGGCCGGGTCGAGCCCGGCGGCCGGCTCGTCCAGCACCAGCACCTGCGGGCGCAGCGCCAGCGCCCCGGCGATGGCGACCCGCTTGCGCTGGCCGAACGACAGCAGGTGGGTGGGGCGGTCGGCCAGCTCGGTGATCTGCATGGCCGCCAGCGCCTCGGCCACTCTCCGGCGCACCTCGGCGACCGGCAGCCCCAGATTGCGCGGGCCGAAGGAGACGTCCTGGGCGACGTCGGCGGCGAACAACTGGTCGTCGGGGTCCTGCAGCACCAGCTGGACGTGGGTGCGCAGCTCGGTCAGCCCCCGGCGGGAGTAAGAGACCGGCTTGCCGTGCAGGCGGATCTCGCCGCGCAGGGGACGCAGCCCGCCGGTCATCAGCCGCAGCAGCGTCGTCTTGCCCGCCCCGTTGGGCCCCAGCAGCACCAGCACCCGCCCCGGCGGCACGTGCAGCGACAGGCCGGTGAAGACCGGCGGCGCGCCCTCGTAGGCGTAGGCGACGTCATGGACGCTGAGAACGGCGCTCACAGCAGGTTCCCCAAGGCGAAGGTCACCGAGGCCGCCGCGACCGCCGGCAGCGGGGCGGCGGCCAGGAACGGGGTGCGCAGCGGGATCTCGGCGACGACCACCGGCAGGCTCCCGGTGTAGCCGCGCCCGGCCAGCCCGGCCTCCAGCCGCCGGGCCCGGTCGAAGGAGCGGACGAACACCGCCGAGCCCAGCCCGCCCAGGGACCGCCAGGCGGCCCGCAGCGACCGGTCGCCCAGCCGCCCGGCCTGGGCCTGCCGGGTCCGCCGGGCGGTGTCCAGCACGACGAACAGCAGCCGGTACACCAGCGCCGTCACCTCCACCAGCGCCGCCGGCAGCCCCAGCCGGGTCAGCCGGGGCAGCGCGTCGGCCAGCGGCGTGGTCCCGGCGAACAGCACCTGGCACAGCACGGCGGCGCCGCAGCGGGCCACCACCTCGCCCGCCCGGCCCGCCCCGCCGTCGGCCCAGCCGATCCCGTCCGGGCCGACCGTCACCAGGAACGTCAGCGCCCCGGTCAGCACGAACCCCAGCGGGATGCGGGCGGCCCGCAGCAGGGTGCGCGGCGGCATCCGCGCCCAGCACAATGCCACCGCCAGCGTGACCGCGGCGGTGACCGGCGCGCCCGGCCAGGGCGGCAGCAGCAGCGCACAGCCCAGCAGCCCACCGGCCAGCAGCGCCTTGGCGGCCGGGTGGTGCCGCCGCCAGGGGCTGCGGTAGGCCGCCGCGTCGATGGCGAGCACCGATCAGCCGTCGCCGTCCGCTCGCCGCTTCGCCCCCTGCGTCGCGGTGAGCCGCCGTTTGGTGCGCACCACCCCGAAGCAATAGCCGAGCACCCCTGCCCCCAGCGCCGCCTGCAGGGCGAACAGCGCCGATTCGATCTCCCCGGACGGCGGCTCGTACAGCGGGCTGAACCAGGGCTCGTAATCGGGGTCGTGCTCGGCGATCACCGTTTCGGCCCGCCCGTCGGCCCCGGCGAACGGCTCTTCCTCGCCGTCCCCGGCGCCCATCGCCAGTGGGGCGACCGCCAGCGCCGCCACCGCCAGCACGATCAGCAGGTTGATCAGCCCGCCGCGCGTCCGTGCGCTCATGAGGCCACCGCCTTCTCGCGTCCGCGCAGCACGCCCAGCCGGATCAGGTCGGCCGCGGCCGAGGTGCGCAGCAGCCGGACGACCAGCACCGTCAGCAGGCCCTCGCTGACCGCCAGCGGAAGCTGGGTGACGGCGAAGACCCCGCCGAACTTGGCCAGCGCCCCGGCGAACCCGCCCTGCGGATCGGGGAAGGCCAGCGCCAGCTGCGCGGAGGTGACGCAGTAGGTGACCAGGTCGGCGGCGAAGGCCCCGGCGAACACCGCCGGCAGCAGCCCGAGCCGGCGGGTCAGCAGGTAGCCGCCGTAGCCGACCCACGGCCCGATGACGGCCATGGAGAAGACGTTGGCGCCCAGCGTGGTCAGCCCGCCGTGCGCCAGCAGCAGCGCCTGGAAGACCAACGTGATGGTGCCGAGCACCGTCATGATCGGCGGACGGAACAAGATGGCGCCCAGCCCGGTGCCGGTCGGGTGCGAGCAGCTGCCGGTGACCGAGGGGATCTTCAGCGCCGACAACACGAAGCAGAACGCCCCGGAGGCGCCCAGCAGCAGCTTGCTTTCAGGGTCGGCCGCAACGCGGCGGCTCAGCGTGACGACGCCGTGGACGACGAACGGGGCCGCCGCCACGGACCAGGCGATGGCATGGGAGACGGGGAGATAGCCCTCGGCGATGTGCACGGGCGGACACCCAACCTTTCCAGCACCTCGTGGACGGTGGTCGAACGCCGTGGCCGGTCTCCTGGCTGACGGTCCAGCCCGCCGTTCGACCTTCCCAGGCGCCTGCGCCCAGTGGTCTCCCCGCCCGGCACCGGCCGGGGAAAGAACGGCGGGATCTCCCGATCACAGTGGCGAGGGCCGCTCCGGCCTTGGCGCGCTCCCGGAAAAGGGACGCGCCGCACCGGTATTCCCGAACACCACGGCCCATACAGCCTAGCCATACGCACACAAATGTGCATGCATAGGGACGTATATCTGCCGCCGAGGACAGTTCAGCCGCGCGGCGCGTACATGATGACCGCGACGCCCAGCAGGCACAGGGCGGCGCCGGCCAGGTCCCAGCGGTCGGGGCGGAAGCCGTCCATCACGATGCCCCACACCAGCGACCCGGCCACGAAGACACCGCCGTAGGCGGCCAGGATGCGGCCGAAATGGGGGTCGGGCTGGAAGGTGGCGACGAAGCCGTAGGCGCCCAGCGCCAGCACCCCGGCGGCGATCCACCACAGCCCGCGATGCTCCCGCCAGCCCTGCCAGACCAGCCAGGCACCGCCGATCTCGGCCAGCGCGGCCAGGGCGAACAGCAGCAGCGAGCGCACCACGGTCATCGGCGGCAACCTACCGTGCGGGTCACAGCGGGACGAAGGTCATGCCGCGCTTCTTCAGCCTGGGCACCACCTCGCGCAGCGCCGCGACGGTCTGCGAGCGGTCGCCGCCGCCGTCGTGGCAGAGCATGATCGCCCCGTCCTTGCTGCGCAGCAGGGCGCGCTTGATGCGGGCCACCCCGGGACGGCGCCAGTCCCACGGGTCGACCTCCCAGCCGATCGGGATCATCCCGTACTCGGCGACCTTCTCCATCACCTGGCGCGACCAGGCGCCGCCGGGAGAGCGGAAGTACTTGGGGACCACCCCGGTGGCCTGGGCGATCCGGGCGTGGGCCTCGGCGATCTCGCGGTGGATGCGCTTGCCGCCGATCCGGTCGAAGCCCATCGGGTGGGTCATGGTGTGGTTACAGATCTGGTGCCCGGCCTCCACGATGCGCCGCGTCAGCGCCGGGTGCTCCTTGACCATCTCGCCCACCACGAAGAACGTGGCCGTCACCTGGTGCTCGGCCAGCAGGTCGAGCACCTGCGGCGTGTACTTGGGGTGCGGGCCGTCGTCGATGGTCAGCGAGATCGTCTTGGGCGGGCGGGCCGGGTCGAGCTGGTCGAGGTTGGTGATCGCCTCCTTGTAGCGGCGCACCCGGACCGGGCGCCAGGCCGGGTGCCCGGGCAGGGTGGGCGTCGGCGTCGGCGACGGCGTCCGCGGCGCGGGGGCCGCGGTGGGGGTCTGCGGGGAGGCGCCGGAGCCCGAGGCCTCGGCCGTGCCGCGCACGCTGTCCGATCCGACCGCAACCGCGAAACCCACGGCGCCCAGCGTCCACAGCAGGCGGCGCCGAGACGGCTCGCTGAACTCCATGACCCCACACGTTATAGGGCGTTTCACCATTCAAGCGGCGTATCCGTGACACAACCCGTTCAAGAACGCCGATCCCGCCCAAGGAGCCCCCTGCCCCCTCCTTCTGACTAGGAGTGATCACCCTGCAAAGTCCCGATCAGTGGGACAAGTCACATTCGACCTGGTCAGGCGCTGGTTATGTCATCTCGCTCAACACGGGTGACTCAGGTCACTTGGTGCAGAGGGGGGAAGAAGGAAATGTCCAGCAAGAGGTGGCTGCGCGGCGCCGCCGGGGCGCTCGCGGTCGTGGCGCTGACGGCGGCATGCACCTCGGGCGGAAGCGGCGACGGCCAGAGCAAGGCCCAGCCCCAGGCCACCTACAAGGTCGGCATGATCGGCACCGACTCCGGCGGCACCCCGGTCAAGGGCGGGACGCTGACGTTCAGCACCTACACCGAGGCCGGCCTGCTCGACCCGGCGCAGACCATCGTCGCCGGCTCCACCGGCGGCATCGAGATGGCCGCGGTCTACGACGTGCTGCTGCGCTGGGACAGCGCCTCCGGCGAGGTCGTCCCGCAACTGGCCAAGGACATGAAGGCCAGTGACGACAACAAGACCTGGACGCTCACCCTGCGCGAGGGCGTGAAGTTCAGCGACGGCAAGCCGCTGGACGCCGAGGCCGTCAAGTGGAGCATCGAGCGTTACGTCGACAAGGGCGGCGACGACGCGATGCTGTGGAAGCGCAACGTCGAGGCCGTCGAGACGCCCGACGACCTGACCGTGGTCTTCAAGCTCAAGAAGGGCTGGGCCGACTTCGACTTCATGCTCACCGGCGGCCTCGGCATGATCGTCGCCAAGTCCGCCGACGCAGGCAAGGAGTTCAAGCCGGTCGGCGCGGGCGCCTTCACCTTCGGCAGCTACAAGCCGAAGGAGGAGATGATCCTCAACGCCCGCGAGGACTACTGGGACGGGCGGCCCAACCTCGACAAGATCCGCATCACCTACATCGCCGACCCCAACGCCGCGCTGGACACCCTCAAGTCCGGCCAGACCCAGGTCGGCTTCTTCCGTGACCCGCTGGTCGTCCAGAAGGCCCTGGACGCCGGCTACCACGGCTTCATGAACATGGTGGCGCTCGGCAACGTCGCCGTCATCAACGCCGCCAAGGGCCGGCCCGGCGCCGACGCGCGGGTGCGGCAGGCGATGTTCCACGCCATCAACCCGGACGTGATCTACCAGCGCGCCTACTCGGGCGTCCTGCAGGGCAGCTCGGAGATCTTCCCGAGCTTCTCGCGCTGGCACACCGGCACCAAGCCGCTGGCCTACGACCCCGACAAGGCCAAGCAGCTGCTGGAGCAGGCCAAGGCCGACGGCTTCGACGGCAAGATCAAGTACCTGGACGCCCAGGACCCGGCCTCCCAGGCCACCGCGTTGGCGATCAAGGCGATGCTGGAGAGCGTCGGCTTCCAGGTGGAGCTGGACCTGGTGCGCACCCCCACCGACCAGATCACCCGGGTGGCGGCCAAGCGCGACTACGACATGTCGGGCTGGGGCCTGAGCTGGCGCGAGGCCGGCCCCTACGGCCGGATGTTCACCACCTTGCACAGCGAGGGCAACGCCACGGTCGGCATGGCGACCACCCCCGAGATGGACGCCCTGATCGAGGAGTTCCAGGGCGCCGCCACCCCTGAGGAGCAGCGCGCCGTCATGGCACGCATCCAGGAGCAGTGGAACAAGGACGTCCCCGCCCTGGTGTTCGGCCCGATGCCGGAGTTCGTGGCCTGGCCGAAGACCGTGCACGGCGTCGAAGGCACCGTCAACAGCATGATCCTGCTGGACGACGCCTGGATCGGCCAGTAAGGGGAGAAGGCGGCCGTACATGGCGCGCAAAACGATCAGGCGGCTGGGCGAGCTCGTCCTGGTGCTGCTGATCGTCGGTGCGGGCACCTTCGCGCTCATGGACCTGATGCCCGGCGACCCGGCGGTGGTCGTCCTCGGCGAGGGTCACACCGAGCAGGAGTACGCGGCCAAGCGCGAGGAGATGGGGTTGAACGACCCCATCTCCGTGCGCTTCGCCGACTGGCTGGCATCGGCGGTCACCGGCGACTTCGGAGTCTCGTTCATCCCGCCCCACCACGAGGTCTCCGGCCGGATCGCCGCGGCCCTGCCGGTGAGCGTGGAGCTGGCGGCGCTGGGGCTGCTCATGGCCCTGGTGATCGCCGTCCCGCTGGCGATGTGGTCGGCCTACCACGCCGGCGGCCGGGTGGACCGGCTGGTCAGCGCCGGCACCTTCGGGGTGCTCTCGCTGCCCAGCTTCCTGGCCGGAATGTTGCTGATCATGGTGTTCGCCAACGGGCTGGGCTGGTTCCCCCGCGCCGAGTGGGTGCGCCTGAGCGAGAGCGTCGGCGACAACCTCTACCACGCCTTCCTGCCCGCGCTGACGATCGCGCTGGTGGAGGCGGCGATGTTCACCCGCGTGCTGCGCGGCGACCTGATCGCCACGCTGCAGGAGGACTACATCCTGGCCTCCAAGGCCAAGGGCATGCCCCCGGTGCACGTGCTGGTGCGGGACGCGCTGCGCCCGTCGTCCTTTTCGCTGATCACGCTGCTGGGCATCAGCCTGGGCCGGCTGATCGGCAGCACGGTGATCGTGGAGTACCTGTTCTCGCTGCCCGGCATGGGCACCCTCATCATCAGCGCCGCCGACGAGGGGGACGTGCCCACGGTGCAGGGGGCGGTGCTGGTCATCGCGCTGATCTACGTGCTGGCCAACGCGCTGATCGACCTTTCCTACGGCTACCTCGACCCACGAATCAGGCGGGCACATGTCTGAGATCACCGTCGCGCAGCAGACCGCCCCGGCGGCCGGGCGCCGGATCTCCCGGCCGGGCCTGGCGCTGAGCGTGCTCGGCCTGGCCGTCGCGGGCGGCTCGCTGGGCGCGCCGCTCATCGGCTGGGTGCGCTTCGGCGGGTTCGTGGCCGGGCTGGTCGTGCTCTACCTGGGGCTGGCGGCGCTCGGCCGGGGGCTGTTCGGCCCGTCCTTCGACCTGGCGTTCTGGGCGTGCCTGGGCTGGCTGGTGGTCCTGGTGGGGGCGGCGGTGCTGGCCCCGCTGCTGCCGCTGGCCGAGCACCAGGACGTCGCCAAGACGCTCAGCGCCCCCGCCATGGCGCCGCCCGACCCGCTGTCGGCGCACCCCCTGGGCACCAACAACTTCGGGCTGGACATGCTGGGCCGCGTCCTCTACGGGGCGCGTTCCTCGCTGGTGGTCTCCGTCGGCGCGGTGGCGCTGGCGATGGCGGCCGGCGGGGCGATCGGCATCGTGGCCGGCTACTTCGGCCGCCTGGCCGACGCCGTGGTCGGCATCGCCACCAACTCGCTGCTGGCGGTGCCGCCGCTGATCCTGCTGATCGCGCTGGGCACCGTGCTGGACCCGAGCCTGCGCAACATCGCCATCGCGCTGTCGCTGCTGGCGCTGCCCGGCATGATCCGCATGGCGCGGGCCGCCGCGCTGACGTTCGCCCAGCGCGAGTTCGTGCTGGCGGCCGAGTCGCTGGGCGCCTCCCGCTGGCGGATCATGACCCGCGAGCTGCTGCCCAACGTGGTACTGCCACTGGCCTCCTACGGGATGGTCATGGTGTCGGTGCTGATCGTGGCCGAGGCGTCGCTGAGCTTCCTCGGGCTGGGCGTCCAGCAGCCGAACCCCTCCTGGGGGAACATGATCGCCGAAGGGCAGGAGAACGACGTCTTCGTCCAGCACCCGCACATCGTGCTCGTCCCCGGCCTCACCCTGTTCATCACCGTGTTCGCCTTCAACCTCATCGGCGAGAAGGCGCGCCGGCGGTGGGACCCCCGGCAGGGCAAGCTCTAGGAGCCCGCAATGAACCCCAGCACCCCGCTGCTGACCGTCGAGGACCTGCGCACCGAGATCCGCACCGGCCAGGGCACGGTGCGGGCGGTGGACGGCGTCTCCTTCACCCTCGGCCACGGCGAGACGTTCGGCATCGTCGGCGAGTCCGGCTCGGGCAAGTCCGTGCTCGGCCGCACCGTCATGGGCCTGTATGCCACCGGCCCCACCATGACCGTCACCGGACGGGTGATCTTCGACGGGGTCGATGTGCACGCCCTCACCCCCGCCGGCCGCCGCCGGCTGTGGGGCTCGCAGGTCGCCATGGTCTTCCAGGACCCGATGACCGCGCTCAACCCCGTCCGCAAGATCGGCGCGCACCTCACCGAAAGCCTGCGCCGGCACGGCGGGCACTCGCGCGCCTCCGCCCGCCGGCGCGCCGAGGAACTGCTGCGCCTGGTCGGCATCCCCGAGCCGCGCCGCCGCCTCGACCAGTACCCGCACGAGCTGTCCGGCGGCATGCGCCAGCGGGTGGTGATCGCCATGGCGCTGGCCAACGAGCCCAAGCTGCTGATCGCCGACGAGCCGACCACCGCGCTGGACGTCACCGTCCAAAAGCAGATCCTGGACCTGCTGGACCGGCTCCAGGAAGAGTTCGGCATGGCGATCATCCTGATCAGCCACGACCTGGGCGTGGTGGCCGGCCGGGCCGACCGGGTGGCGGTGATGTACGCCGGCCGCATCGCCGAGACGGCCCCGGCCAAGGAACTGTTCGCCACCCCCCACCACCCCTACACCGAGGGGCTGCTGGCCTCGATCCCGGACCTGCACGGCCCCCCGCACACCCTGCTGGAGGCGATCGACGGCGCCCCGCCCAACATGGCCGCGCCCCCGCCGGGCTGCCGCTTCGCCCCCCGCTGCCGGTACGCCCGGCAGGTCTGCCACGGCCAGGTCCCGCCGCTGCGGCCCGTCCCCGGCGCCGCGGACCGCTCCCTGGCCTGCCACCACCCCGTCAACGTCCCCGCAGGAGGCTCGTGATGGCCGGCTCCGGCACCGCTCATCTGCGTTCCGACCGACCGGGCCGCGTCCTGGTCGTGGAGGACCTGGTCGTGCAGTTCCCGGCCGGGCGCGGACGCACGGTGCACGCCGTCTCCGGGATCAGCTTCGACCTGCTGGACGGGGAGACGCTGGGCATCCTGGGCGAGTCCGGCTGCGGCAAGTCCAGCGCCGGGCGCGCGGTGATGCAGCTCCCGCCGCCCACCTCCGGCTCGGTGCGGCTGGCGGGCACCGAACTGACCGCCCTGTCGGGCAAGCGGCTGCGGCGGCACCGCCGCACCATGCAGATGGTGCTGCAGAACCCCGTCGCCGCGCTGAACCCCCGCCGCAAGGTCGCCGACCTGGTCGCCGAGGGCCCGGCGGTGTGGGGCGAGCGGGTCGATGACGCCCGGATCGACGCGGTGCTGCAGGCGGTGGGCCTGGACCCGGCCACCGTCCGCGACCGCCGCCCCCACCAGCTGTCGGGCGGCCAGTGCCAGCGGGTGTGCATCGCCCGCGCCCTGATGATGGACCCGAAGGTGCTGATCTGCGACGAGCCGGTCTCCAGCCTGGACGTCTCGGTGCAGGCGCAGATCCTCAACCTGCTGGAGGAGACCAAGGCCCGCTACGGCCTGAGCATGGTGTTCATCGCCCACGACATCGCCGTGGTGAAGAACATCAGCGACCGGATCATGGTGATGTACCTGGGCAAGATCTGCGAGGTCGTCCCCTCCGGGGCCCTGGCCGGCGCCGCGCGCCACCCCTACACCCGGCTGCTGCTGGCCTCCGTCCCCGAGGTCTCCCGCACCGCCGAGCCGCCCCCGCCCGACCGGCGGCCCGCCGAGCTCCCCTCACCGCTGAACCCGCCCAGCGGCTGCCGGTTCCGCACCCGCTGCCCGCTGGCCACCGACCGCTGCGCCACCGAGGAGCCGCGGCTGCGCCAGGTCGGCGACGACCACTACCTGGCCTGCCACAACGTCTGAGTGCACGAACGCCGCCGCAGCTCGCCCCGGCCCGTCCCGGCGGGCGCGAGCCGGGCCGGTTGCCGCGCCCCGGTGTTTTCCGGGGGCCTCGATGGCACAAGCCCTAAGGAGGCCGGGGGATTCCGGCGGGGGCTGTTGTCGGAAGGTGCGGGGAGAGGTGTGGCGACGGCTGTGACCGGGGGTGCCGCGCCCGAGGCCGGGGTGCCGCTGGCGGTGGTGCTGGCGGTGCTGACCGCCGGGGCGGCGCTGCTGGTGCGGCTGGGCGGGCTGGGGAAGTGGCACGAGGTCGTGGTGGCGGCCGCGCGCGCCACCGGGCAGCTGGCCGCGGTGTCCCTGCTGATCGCCGTCGTGCTGGGCGGCATGGGGGCGACCGCCGCGTTCGTGTCGGTGATGCTGGTGATCGCCGCGCTGACCGCCGGCCGCCGCATCACCGGGGCCACCGGGCGCGGCGCGGTGTGGGCGGGGGCGTCCATCGTGGCGGGAGTGGGGCCGGTGCTGGGGCTCGTCCTGGCGGCCGGGGTGGTTCCCGCCGCGCCGGTGTCGGTGCTGCCGATCGCCGGGATCCTGATCGGCGGTGCGATGACCGCCACCGCGCTGGCCGGCCGCCGCGCCTTGGAGGAGCTGGAGGTCCGGCACGGCGAGTACGAGGCGGCGCTGGCGCTGGGGCTGCTGCCCCGGGACGCGGCGCTGGAGGTGACCCGGCCGGCCGCGGCGCTGGCGCTCGTGCCGGTCATGGACCAGACCCGCACGGTGGGCCTGGTCACCCTGCCGGGGGCGTTCATCGGGATGATCCTGGGCGGCGCGAACCCGCTCGCCGCCGGGGTCGTCCAGCTGCTGGTGCTGGTCGGGCTGCTGGCGGCCGAGGCGGCGTGCGTGCTGGTCACCGTGGAACTGGTGGCCGCGGGCCGGCTGCGCGGACGGCGGTGACCGGCCGCTCGGGAGAGGCGGCCGGATGCGGCTGTCAGCGAGGGTCGGGTGAGGAATGCCGAGCCGACCGGCCGCCCTGCTTCCCCCGGAGGGACCCCTGCCGCCCGGCGGGTCTCGGGGGCGAAGCGAGGACCCCGGCCGACAGGGGTTCTGACCATAGCCCCGCAGATGAACGGCGTGAAGTGACAGAGCGCCTACAGTTATTCACAACATGTGTCAGCGATCGAAGGTCATTCATTGACGTGAACTTCGGGTAATTTCCGGCACTCGCCGTCATGGCCGCAGCGAAGCTGTTAACGTCGGTGCGGCCGCAGGACGCGTCCGTTCGCGTTGGTGAGACGCGTTCTGAGCGTTGGAAGGGCCAGGGCCCGGCGCGGCGGACGCGCGGGCGACGGTGGAAACGTGCGGGACGGTGCGTCACGGGGGCCGGTCCGCTCGCATGCCTCCACCGTCACGCCCGCCGAGCCTTCCCGCCGACCCCGCCGCCGGGCCGGGTCGCGCCTTATCTCCCACACCGGGCCGCCGCCGCCGAGCCTTGCCCGGCATGTGGTCGCAGACGCTCGGGACGGGGCCCGGCGGCGCCATGACCCTGCAGGTCACGGCGTCATCCCGGGGCACCGGAAAGGGCTCACCGAGCCCCTCCGGGGCTCGGGGCGGCGCGGCGGGTGGCCGCGACGTGGGCGGCCACCGCGCGGAAGGCGGTCAGCTCCTCGCCGCCGGAGATGTCGGCGTACAGGGTGTTCTTGACGATGACGACGCCGTGGCGGGGGGAGACGTAGATCCGCTGGCCGCCGAGCCCGGCGGCCATGTAATCGCCGTGGCCGCCGCCGCCGACCCACCAGTGCAGCCCGTAACCCCGGGACGTCTCTCCCCGGGGCTCGTTGAACGGCGCCGAGGGCCGGGTCGAGGCCCGCACCCACTCCCGGGGCACCACCCGCCGCCCGCCGGCCCGGCCGCCGCGCAGGTACAGCAGCCCGAAGCGGGCGAAGTCGCGGGCCGTGGCGTAGATGCAGCAGTACCCCAGGTCGGCGCCGTAGTGGTCGGCACCGACCAGCGCCGTGTCCGCCATCCCGGCGGCGCTCCAGATCCGCCGCTGCAGGTACTCGTGGAACGGCATCCCGGTGGCGCGGGCGACCACCCAGGCCAGCACGAACGAGTTCACGCTGGTGTACTCGAACCGGCTGCCGGGCTCCCAGCCGCGCCGCTGCCGGGCCGCCATGCGCTCCACGGAGGCGCCGAACGCGGCCCCGGCGTGCAGCAGCGGCACGTCCCGGTTCTCGTCCCACTCGATGCCGGACGACATGCGCAGCACGTCCCGGATCGACACTCCCGCATACCCCGAGCGCTTCAGCTCGGGGACGTAGTCGGTCACCGGGTCGTCGATGCCGGCGATGCGTCCTTCGGCCAGGGCGATGCCCACCGCCGTCGCGGTGAACGACTTGGCCATCGACCACGACTGGAACCGGGTGTGGCGGGTGGCGCCCCGGTAGCGTTCGGCCACGATCGTCCGGCCGTCCAGGACGACGAACCCCTGGGTGCCGGACCGGGTGAGGAAGTCTTCGAGGGTGTGACGCCGGCCGTTCCACTCATAGGTCACCGGCAGCGGCCTGGTCCGCTTGCGCAGCCGGACGGGATCGGCCGAGGGGCGCAGCGTCGTCCAGGCGATCGGCAGCAGCCCGCGGGGCCGCTCATCGGGGCGCGGCCGGGTCGCGGCCGGGGCGGAGGGCGGCGGCGCGGCGGCGACCTGGGGCGCCGGCAGCACCACGGCGGCGGCGAGGGCGAGGGCGGGCAGCGCCGCACGGACGGCTCTGAGGCGCATCGAGGGCTCCTCGGGGGGTTGCCGGACGGGGCTGCTTTGAGCGTCCACCGACCTGAAAACCCAGGACAGTGGCCTGACAGATAGATTTCAGATGGGTCAGTGGGATTGGTGTTCCAGGCGGTGAGGACCTTTCGGAGCATCCCCGGGCGGGCCCGGCGGCGGTCGCGGTCACCGCGACGGTGAGCAGGGAGAACGGGTGATGAAAAAGGTTCAAACCCCCAACGGAGTTAATAGGCTGCTGTAACCCGACATCGGTTCGAGCCCTGGGGGAGGCGGTGCTGTGGAGCCCGGAGCGTTGCTGGACGGCAAGTACCGGCTGGTGCGGCGGCTCGGGCAGGGCGGCATGGGCGAGGTGTGGGCCGCCGAGGACCTGAGCCTGAACCGGCAGGTCGCCGTCAAGATCGTGCTGTCGAACCTGGGCACCAACCAGGAGGTGATCGCGCGGCTGCGGCGGGAGGCCCAGGCCGCCGCCTCGCTGCAGCATCCCGGCATCACCGTGGTGCACGCGATGGGCGAGCACGAAGGCCACCCCTTCGTGGTGATGGAGCTGCTCAACGGCCGGGACTTCATGGCGATCCTGGAGGCCAACCCCAACGGGATCCCGGTCGCCCACGCGGTGTCGCTGGCCGCGCAGGTCGCCGACGCGCTGGCCTACGCGCACCGCAACGGGGTGGTGCACCGCGACATCAAGCCCGCCAACCTGATGGAGCTGACCGACGGCCGGGTCAAGATCTGCGACTTCGGCATCGCCCGCTTCGCCGACGCCGCCCCCGACCTGACCCCGATGGGCATGATCCTGGGCACGCCCCCCTACACCGCCCCCGAGCAGTACCGGGGCGGGCCGGTGGACGGGCGCAGCGACCTGTACTCCTTCGGCTGCACGCTTTACGCGCTGCTGACCGGGCGGCCGCCGTTCACCGGCCCGTCGATCGCGGCGTTCATGAACCAGCACCTGCACGAGCCCCCGCCGCGCCCGAGCGAGCTGCGCCCGGACATCCCGGCCGAGCTGGAGAACCTGGTGCTGGGCATGCTGGCCAAGGACCCCGCCGACCGGCCCGCGATGGAGGAGGTGCTGGCCCGCCTCAACGCCCTGAACTCCCCCGCCCCGGCCCCGCCGGCCGCGCCCGCCGCCACGCTGCCGTTCGCCCCGGACGCCCCGCCGCCCTTCCCGCAGGCGGACCCGGCCGTGCTCCCGCCGGTCGGCCCGCCGCCCGCCGCCGTGCACCAGGCGCCGCTGAGCCCGCTGCCGCCGCCGTCCCCGCCGTCCCCGGCCGCGCAGGCGCTCAACGAGGCGGTCAACCGGCTGCGGTCCTCCCGGGCCCCGGTGAGGGCCTGGCGGGCGGTGGCGTCGGCCGCCGGATGGCTGCTGCGCGCCCCCGGCGGCGCGGGCCGCGACCTGGACCCGGCGCTGCGGCGCGACGGCCTCGGCCTGGTCCTGCTGATCGCCGCGCTGACCTGCGGCGGGCTGCTGTGGTCGCAGACGGAGCTCACCGTGACCACCAAGACCGCCGACTTTCTGCGCGGCGTCTTCGGCGTCTGCGCCTACGTGCTGCCCGTGCTGCTCTTCCTGCTGGCGGCCCGCATCTTCCGCAGCCCGGAACGCCGCGAGGCCAACGCCCGCATCGTCTCAGGCTCGGTGGTGACGTCCCTGGCCGTGCTCGGCGTCATCCACATCAGCGCCGAGACCCCGAACCCGCTGAAGACCGACGACCTGGAACCGATCCGCGACGCCGGGGGAGTGGTCGGCTGGATGGTGGGCGCCCCCCTGGAGGCGGCCCTCACCCCCTGGGGCGCGATCCCCCTGCTGCTGGTGCTCGGCGGCCTCGGCCTGCTGATCGCCACCGCCACCCCCCTCAACGAGCTCCCCGAACGCATCGGCCGCCTCCTCGGCCTGCTGACCTCCGACCGCGACCGGACCCCCGAAGGGCAGCGCCAGGGCCCGGCGAACTCCTGACCCGTCCGGCGGCTCAGAGCACCGACTCCCGCAGCAGGCCCACCGCATCGGCCTTCTGCTGCTCGAGCAGGTCCTCCAGGGCCTCAGAGCCGTTGGAGCGGGCGTACTCCGGTTCGGCGGTCGAGATCGGGATCGCCTGCAGCCAGGCGACGGTCTTTCCGGGAAGACGCAGGGTCTGCGGGGGCTGATCCCACAGGAACCGGGAGACCTCGGGACGGCCTTGGAAAACCCTGACCACCTCACGGGCCATCCGCCGGTCAGCGGTTGACGCCTCCACCATCGCAGGACTCCTCGGGGCCGGGCCGCCGGGAACCGGGCGCCTCACAGGTCGTTGCCGGCGTAGGAGAGGTTGAAGCTCTTGTTGACCAGGGGGAAGTCCGGGACGATCGCGCCGCTGAGCGCCACGGGCAGGGCGGGCCAGTTGAAGAAGGACGGATCGACCACCTTGACCCGGGCCAGGGCGCCTGCGGCGTCCAGTTGCACGCGGTGGACGATGGTGCCGCGCCAGCCCTCGGCGATGCCCACCCCCGCGGCCGGGCCCAGCACGTCGGACGGCAGCGGGGCCACGTGGTCGAGGTCGGCTGCGTCCAACTCGCCGGCCAGGTCGGTGATGATCTTGATGGAGGCGGCGATCTCCTCGGCGCGGACCTGGAAGCGGGCCAGCACGTCCCCGCTGGTGCGGAAACCCTCGAGGGTGTCGCGCCGGGCGTCCACGTCCAGCCCGCTGGCGCGCGCCACATAGCCGAGGGTGCCCAGGTCGCGGGCGGCCTGGGCGGACAGCACGGCGGTGCCGGCGAAGCGGTCCAGCACCACGCTGTGCCCCAGGGCGAGCGCGACGATCTCGGCCACGTCCTCCCCGATGGCGCGCAGGGCGTCGGTGTCCGGCAGGGCGCGCAGCCGGGCGCCGCCCACCACGACCCCGCCGCGCAGCAGGCGGTGGCCGGTGACCTGATCGTTGATGCGCAGCAGCGACTCGCGGACGCGCCCGGCGTGGGCGTTGAGGATGCCGTGCGCCACGTCGTTGCACAGTGCGCCCAGGTCGGTGACGTGGTTGTAGATCCGTTCCAGCTCCAGCAGCAGCGCCCGGATCCGCGCGGCCTGCGGCGGCACGGCCATCTCCAGCGCCGACTCCACCGCCTGGCAGTAGGCCAGCGCATGCCCCACGGAGGTGTCGCCGCTGATCCGCTCGGCCAGCTCCAGCCCGGCCTCGGGGGCACGCCCCTCGAACAGCTTCTCGATCCCCTTGTGGACGAACCACAGCCGGGCCTTGAGCTTGAGGATGCTCTCCCCGACCACCGAGAACCGGAAGTGACCGGGCTCGATCAACCCGGCGTGCACCGGCCCGACCGGGATCTCATAGACCCCCGGCCCCTCCACGGTGACGAACGGGAAGGGCCCTTCCGGGTCGCCGAAGGCGGGCGGCGGCCCGGCGTCGTCCCGCATCGGGTACCAGCCGCGCGGCCAGTGGTGGTGCCGCACCAGGCGGCGGGGCAGCGGATGGTTCTCCGGGACGATCCCGTACAGGTCGCGCATCTCCCGTTCGAAACGCCCGGCCGGGAACGACAGCGAGGCGATCGACGGCAGGCGGGGGTCGTCCCCCGGCACCGGCAGGTGCAGTTCCACCAGGTCGGCGCCGTGGCTGAACAGGTACACCACATCGAAGCCGGACGGGTCGGGG
The DNA here is from genome assembly GCF_001896795.1 of Thermomonospora sp. CIF 1. NCBI lineage: Bacteria > Bacillati > Actinomycetota > Actinomycetes > Streptosporangiales > Thermomonosporaceae > Thermomonospora > Thermomonospora sp. CIF 1. Next base: position 200,439 of record NZ_MOYN02000026.1, on the reverse strand, counting down.
ACCGCGGCCACCAGCGCCAGCCGGTGCCCACTGCCCAGCAGCTCGGCGGCGTGGGCGGCCAGCGACTCACGGGTCACATCGATGAACTTCACGGGACGACCACCTGCGCGGCGTTGTCAAGGATCGACTGCAAAGGACCGGCGGTGACGCCGAGCAACCCGCAGGCCACCAGCCCGGCGACCATCGCGACGGCGACCCCGGCCGGCACCTTCACCGGCTCCGCTCCCGCGGACGCGCCGGCCTTCGCCGGTCCGCCGGGCTCCTCGTCGGACGCCTCCGCGGGCGCCGCTTCGGCGGCATCCGTTCCCGCGCCGGTTTCGGCGGAGTGCGCGGCGGGGGTGGCCACGGCGACGAGTACTGGCTCTGCCGAGGCGGCCTCGGGGGCTCCGCTTGCCTCGGTGGCTCGGCGGTCGCCTGCTCCCGCAGCGGGCTGTGCGGCGGCTTGCGGCGCTCCGGCGGCCACGGCGGCGAGCACCGGCTCTGCGGCGCCGGCCGCGGTCTCGGCGTCCGGCGGCTGGGCGGAGAGCGGGGAGCCGAGGATCATGCGGCTGCCGATGCGGCCCACGGCGGCGACGATGACCAGCAGCAACACCAGGGCGACGGCGACCGCCCAGCCGATGCCGTCCTGGAAACCGGCGCGGAAGATGCCCAGCTCGGAGGCGAACAGGCTGAACGGCGGCAGGCCCAGCAGGGCCAGCAGGGCCAGCCCGAACGCCCCGCCCAGCAGCGGGGAGCGGGCCAGCAGGCCGCGCACCGCGGCGACCCGGCTGCTGCCGGTGGCGTGCAGGATGGTGCCGGACCCGATGAACAGCACCGACTTGCCCAGGCCGTGGCCGAGGACGTGCAGCAGCACGGCGGTCAGGGCCAGCCGGCCCCCGGCCGCCGCGCCCAGGGCCAGCAGGCCCATGTGCTCGATGCTGGAGTAGGCCAGCATCCGCTTGTAGTCCCGCTGGGCGATCAGCAGCAGCGCCGCCACCAGCAGCGACAGCAGCGCCAAAACCAACCAGCAGCAGGTTCCGGGTGAAGGCCGGGCCCAGCGCCGGGTCGGCGATCACCTTGACTCGCAGCATCGCGTAGAAGGCCACCGACAGCAGCACGCCCGACATCAGCGCCGACACCGGGGCGGGGGCCTGGCTGTGGGCGTCCGGCAGCCAGGCGTGCATGGGCGCCAGCCCCGCCTTGGTGCCGAAGCCCAGCAGCAGCAGCGCGACGGCGATGCGGGCCACCCCCGGGTCGAGGTCGGCGGCGTGGGCGGCCAGCACGTCCAGCTCCAGCGACTCCACCCCCGCCTGGGCGGCGGCGAAGTGCAGCAGCACCACCCCGAGCAGGGCGAGGGCGATCCCGGCCGAGCAGACCACCACGTACTTCCAGGCGGCCTCGACGGCGGCCCGGGTGCGCCGGTGCCCGACCAGGAACGCGGTCACGATCGTGGTGGCCTCGACCGCCACCCACAGCACGCCCAGGTTCGCCGCCAGCACCGCCAGCGCCATGGCCGCGATGAACCCCTGCGTCAGCACCCCGTACCGCCGGGCCGCCCGCGCATCGTCCTCGGCGGCCAGGTAGGACGGGCCGGCGAGCATGGCGAGCGTGGCGACCGCGCCGATGACGATGAGCATGAACGAGCTCAGCGCGTCCGCCCGCAGCCCCGGCGCGCTCGGCGGGGCCTGCTGCAGCGACAGCGCGATCCCGCAGGCCAGCACCCCGGCCGACGACAGCGCCCCCAGCCACCGCACCGGCCCGCGCCAGCCGGCCAGCGCGTAGACCGCCGCCGCCAGGCACGGCAGCAGGATCGGAAGAACGACCAGCAGCATCAGTCCCGCAGCTCCCGCAGCTCATCGAGGTCGGTGCCGCCGAACGCGGCGCGCATCCGCGTGGTGAGCACCTGCAGCACCAGCACCGCCAGCAGCACGTCCAGCGAGACGCCGATCTCCACCACCGGCGACAGCCCGCCGGCGGTCAAAAAGGCCATCGCGGTGATCCCGTTGTCGATCAGCAGGAACCCCACCACCTGCGACAGCGCCCGCCGCCGGGTGGCCAGCACGAAGAAACCCAGGAAGATCACGGTCATGGCCACCGGCACCGCCTGGGTGGCCGGAGTGGGCGCCAGGCGGATCACCGGCTGGCAGACCGCGTAGGCCAGCAGCGCCAGCACCGCCGCCGCCACCAGCGAGGAGGCCACGTTCACGATCGGCTTGGTCTCCCGCCGCTCCCCGGAGGCCGCCAGCGCCCGCCGCAGCAGGTACGGCAGCACCCCGGCGCGCAGCGCCCCGATGCCGACCGCCACCGCCGCCAGTTCGGCCGAGCCCTCGTGCGCGCCGAGCACCGCGATCAGCGCGGCCAGCGCCACCCCCTGCAGGGCGAACAGCGTGACGATCTTCGCCAGCTCGCTGCGCCACAGGATCAGCACCCCGGTCAGCAGGAACGCCCCGCAGGCCAGGTCGAGCAGTTACAGCCGCAGCTTGGCCATGAACACCTCGGCGGCGGCCAGCAGCGCGCCGAGCACGGCGACCTTGACCGCGAACACCGCCAGCGCCAGCGGCAGCGCCAGCGTGATCCCCCACGTCCGGCGAACAGCCCCAGCAGGACGGTCAGCCGCATCGCCGAGGCCCACTCGATGAGGGCCAGGTCGGGCCCGGCGTACTCCAGCACCATCGCCTCGTGGATCATCGTCAGCTCAAGGTGCGTGGCGGGGTTGTCCACCGGGATCCGCCCGGTCTCGGCCACCGTCACGATGATCAACGCCACCGCGGCCAGCAGGCTGACCGGCGAGATCACCGACAGCGGGTCTTCGGCCACCGAGGCGGCGATCTGCCCCAGGTTGGTGGAGCCCACCCGGATCGACAGGGCGAACACCGCCAGCAGGATGGTCGGCTCCACCAGCGCCATCACCGTCATCTCGCGGCTGGCGCCCATGCCGCCGAACGCGGTGCCGGTGTCCAGCCCGCCCAGCGCCAGCGCCACCGTGCCGAGCGCCAGCAGCGCGGTGACCGCGAACAGGTCGGCGGCCGGGTCCAGCGGGGAGTCGGTGGTGGCGAACGGCCCCACCGCCGCCACCACCAGCGCGGTGGCGGCCAGCACCAGCGGCGCCGCGCGGAAGAGCCATCCGGTCCCGTGCGGGGCGATCGGTTCCTTGCGCAGCAGTTTGCGCAGGTCCCGCATCGGCTGGGCGATCCCGGCGCCGGCGCGTCCCTCCAGGCGGGCCCGCACCTGCCGCATCAGCCCCACCAGGAACGGGGAGCCGACCCCGATCAGCACGACTTGCGCGGCGGCCCCGATCACCGCGTCACCTCTTCCTCACCGCCGGGGCGGTTCACGTGGCGCCGGGCGCTCAACTCGTCACCGCCAAAACGATCAAGGTGACGGCGAACGCGGCGAAGCCGTAGCCCACATAGCGGTGCACGCTGCCGTTCGCCAGCTCGCGGGAGGCGCGGCCGACCCGGTCGGCCAGGGCGATGGCCGGGGCGTACAGCCGGTGCTCGATGCGGTCGGGCACGGCGGCCTGGAAGCGCACCCGGTTCACCAGGTACGCCGACTCCTTCACGTGTGTCACCTCCACGTCGCTTTCCGGGGCGAGCACGTCGTCGAAGACCCGCTGCAGCGGCTCGGCGAAGGAGGTGGCGGTGTACTCCATCCGCGCCGTCATCGGGCCGGCCCCGCAGTCCCACAGCCGGGCGGCGCGCCGGGCCCGCCGCAGCGCCAGCGCCCGCAGCACGGCCAGCAGCGCCGCCACCGTCACCGCCAGCGCGGCGGCGATCAGCACCGGAGACAGGGAGCTGGCGGCGGCGCGCAGGTACGCCCCGTCCGTCGCCGGGCCGCGGCCGGGCAGCACCTGCCCGGTCACCTCGGCGACGCCGGGCAGCACCAGCGTCGGCCCGAGCGCCAGCGCCACGCAGGCCGCGCCGGCCAGCGCCATCCCGGCCAGCATCGACGGCGGCGCCTCGTGCGCCCGTTCGGCCTCGGCGCTGCGCGGACGGGCCAGGAACCCGGTCCCCAGCGCCTTGACGAAGGTGGCCGCCGACAGTCCCGCGGTCAGCGCGACGGCCGCCACCGCCAGCGGCATCACCACCGCCGCCGAGACCCCGCCGTCCGGCAGGGAGCGGATCAGGCTCTGCAGCATCAGCCATTCGCTGACGAAGGCGTTGCCCGGCGGCAGCGCCGAGGCGCACAGCGCGCCGAGCGCGAACACGATCGTGGTCAGCGGCATCCGCTCGCGCAGCCCGCCCAGGGCGTCCAGGTCGCGGGTGCCGGTGCCGTGCAGCACCGACCCGGCCGCAAGGAACAGCAGCGTCTTGAACGCCGCATGGTTGATCACGTGCAGCAGCGCGGCGGCCAGCGCCAGGGCGGCCAGCGCGCGCTCGCCGGAGGCCTCGAAGAACCCGGCGGCGCCCACGCCGATCAGCACCAGCCCCATGTTCTCGGTGGTGGAGTAGCCCAGCAGCCGCTTGAGGTCGCTGGCCACGGCCGCCTGCAGGATGCCGTGCAGCGCCGAGAGCGCCCCGGCCGCCAGCACCACCAGCCACCACCAGCGCGGCCCGCCGCCCAGCAGGTCCAGCCCGACCCGGACGATGCCGTAGATCCCCATGTTGACCATGGCGGCGCTCATCAGCGCCGACACGTGGCTGGGGGCCTCGGGGTGGGCGCGCGGCAGCCACACGTGCAGCGGGACGATCCCGGCCTTGGAGGCGAACCCGGCGAAGGTCGCCAGGAAGACGCCGATGGCCAGGGCGCCGCCCGCGTCGGCCCGCCGCAGCTCGGCGAAGCTCTCCCCGCCGGCCGCGGCCGCGAACGCCACCAGCCCGCCCAGGATCGCCACCAGCCCCAGGTGGGTCAGCACCGCGTACCACACGCCCGCCGACCGCACCGCCGGGCGGGCCCGGTGGTCGGCCAGCACCAGCAGCAGCGAGGCGATCGCCATCAGCTCCCACAGCAGCAGGAACGTGCTCACGCTCGCCGCCGCGGGCACCAGCAGCAGCGCCGCCGCGAACAGCGGGACGAGGATCTGCGCGGTGCGGGGGGCGTGCCGGGCGTAACCGATCGAGTAGATCGCGGCGGCCGTGATGACCCCGCCGGTCACCGCGGTGAACAGCCCGCCCAGGGCGTCCAGCTCCAGCCGCACCCCCGCCAGCGGCAGCAGGTCCGGCAGCCAGGCGCTCCAGGTGCGGCCGGCCATGGCGGCGGCTCCGGCGGCCAGTGCGGCCGCACCCGCCCCGGCCAGCGCCGTCCCGGCCAGGGCCGACCGCACCCGGGCCGGCGGGATCGAAGCGAGCAGCGATGCGAGCGCGCACAGTGCCAGCGCGCCGGGGAACAGCAGGTTCATCGTCCGGTCAGACCCCGCAACGCCTTGGTGATGTCCTCGGGACGGGGCGGGCAGCCGGGCACCTCCACGTCCACCGGGACCACGTCACCGACCGCGCCGGCCACGCCGTAGGCGCCGGCGAACACCCCGCAGTTGCGGGCGCAGTCGCCCAGCGCGATCACCACTTTGGGCTCGGGGACGGCCTCGTAGGTGCGGCGCAGCGCGGTCTCCATGTTCCGCGTCACCGGCCCGGTCACCAGCAGCGCGTCGGCGTGCCGGGGGGAGGCCACCAGGCGCGCCCCGTAGCGCTCGGCGTCGTGGACGGGCCCGAACACCGAGGCGATCTCCAGTTCGCACCCGTTGCAGGACCCGGCGTCCACGTGCCGGATCTGCACCGACCCGGCCAGCTCGGGTTTGGGCGGCTTGTCCTTGGGCCGCGGGGGAGCCGGTTCGGCGACCCGCCCGGTCTTGCGGATCTTCTTCCAGAGGTTCACCGCTCCCCCTTCGCGCCCGTTTCCGGCATGAGTCGTCGCGGGCCGGCCGCGTTGCGGAACGTTCCGGCGGGGGAGGGCGTGGATGGGCCGACTCGGCGGATCTTGTTGGTCATCGGTGTCGCGGTGGTTCTTCGGGATGTGCCGGCGTGCCGTAGGAGCAGCGGGGTGTTACCGGGGGCGGACGGGGCCGTACCGGCGGGTCCGGCGGTCTGGCCGGTGCCGCGTGCCGGGCGGGTCACTGGTCTTCCTCCTCGGCGGCCTTCAGTTCGGCCAGCAGCTCCTCCCGGCTGGTGATCATCTCGGTGAGGATGCGCCGGGCCGCCCGCATCAGGTCGGCGATGTCGCTGGTGGACAGCTCGTAGACCACGGTGGAGCCCTCGCGGGTGGCGGAGACGATCCCCGCCCGGCGCAGCACCGCCAGCTGCTGGGACAGGCTGGAAGGTTCCACTTCGATCTCGGCCAGCAGATCCCGCACCGGCATGGGACCGCTTTGCAGCAGCTCCAGCACCCGGATGCGCACCGGATGGCCGAGGATGCGGAAGAACTCGGCCTTGGCCTGATACAGCGGCACCGGCACGCGGGTCAGCCCCTCTCGGTGGATGCAGGAAGTAGTGGAACCTTCACTCAATCAATTGAAGAATTCTTCAAGTCATCTTCCCGCGGCCCGAAGTCCGCTTCGTACGTTTTAAACCGTGATGTGCGTCACCGGTGATCGCCGGGGGGTGCCCCGGGTAACTGGAATCCGAGAGTCTAAATTAGAAGGAGCAGGTCCGTCCCACGACCCGAAGGGAGGCCCGGTGACCAGCGACACCGCTTCCACCCGGCCCGCAACCACCGCCTCCCCGCGCCGCGAACGCGGCAACGCGCGCAGGCGACGCGGCCAGTGGGTGCCGCCCCAGCACGGCGCCTGGGCGATGCTGATCGTCCCGTACCTGGCCGGCCTGATCGCCGTCGGCTTCACCTGGCCGCACCTGCCGCTGCTGGTGGCCTGGCTGGCCGGCTACCCCCTGTCGTACTTCGCGCTGCTGGCCGTCAAGACCCGCCGCTTCGCACGCTTCCGCCCCCAGATCCTGACCTTCGGCACCGCCGCCCTGCTCGCCGGCGGCATCACCGTGGCCGCCCGCCCCGCCCTGCTCTACTACGCCCCGCTGTTCGCCGTCGTCCTGGTGATCAACGGCCTCTTCGCCGCCCGCCGCGACGACCGCGCCCTGCTGAACGGCCTGGTCTCGGTGGCCGGCGCGATGCTCATCCTGCCGGTGGTCGCCACGGTCGCCGGCCGGCCGCCCACCGAGGTGATCGACGCCCTCATCGTCTCGTTCCTCTACTTCGCCGGAACGGTCTTCTTCGTCAAAACCTGCATCCGCGAGCGCGACAACCGCGCCATGCTGGTCGCCTCGATCACCTACCACGCCGCGGCCTTGGCCGCGGCCGCCTGGGTCCACCTCCTCTACGCCATCCCCTTCGGCCTGTACCTGGCCCGCTCCGTGATCGTCCCGGGCAAGAACCTCACCCCCAAGCACCTCGGCGTGATGGAGATCGTCAGCTCCGTCCTCCTGCTGGCCACCGTCGCCCTCACTTGACCGCGCCCGGGCCTTCGTCCTCAGCGAGCGCCTGCGCAGAGATGGTGATCACCCGGCTCAAGAACCACCACATGGTTGTTCCCTGCATTGAATCTTTTTCAGTGGATGCGGGTCTCGCAGGCCTGCGGCACGAGGACGGCCTTGGCGATGTGCCCGGCCCGGTGTGGGCGGCAACGAACCGGTGCAGGATGCGCCGGCTCCTTGACTGGGCGATCACCCGCTCGGCCGGGCTGCGTAACCGGGTGTGAGCCCCCTGGGGAGATGGGTGGTTGGTGGCAAGCAACCTGTCTACCAGGGGTTTCACCATGTTCAGAGCCGGCCGCTCAACCTGTGATCAGTACCCCCATCAAGCCCGCTGAAAAAGGCTCAGTATTCCGGTGTCCAGAGCTGTCCCTCGCCGAAGAGGAACGGCGAGTGCATGTCGAGGTCCGCTGGGATGACGTCGGTGATCTTCAGTCGTGCGACCCGGCCCAGGTCGGTCACCACGCAAAATATCTCTCCCTTGAAGATCCCGGCCTCCTTGAATGTTTTTTCGGTGTGGCTGGGTATGTGGTCGCCGGTGACCTCCGGCGGTCCTTTGTGTGCGGCGTCGTAGCAGTCGAATGGGTTGTCTGCTCGTCCTTCCCTGACCCAGGAGACGAATGAGTTGATGGCCGCGGACTTCAGCGCCTCGTGTGTGGTGCGGCTGCAGCCGACATGCTCGTACTTGATGTCGGGGATTCCCGGCTTGGGGTCGGGGTGCGCGCCGATGTTGTCGAGGTCTATCTTTTCGGGTTTTTTGCTGCAGTCCCAATAGGTGAAGGTGTGTGAGAAGCCCCAGGTGAAGTGTTCTGGTTCCGAGTACGACTCGGCACGCGGGGCGGGGCCGGGCGGCTCGTCGGGACCGCTCGTGCAGGCGCTCACGGTGCTCGAAGCCGTCACCAGCGCGAGAAGGAGGCCACTGCGGAGCCGTCGCCTTCTGCTCGCTTTGTGTCCCGTCGGTTTTTCCCCTGCCATGGACCAGCCTCGATCAGTCGGTCTCTTCCCAGATTAGCGCAGTTCCGCTCATCGTCGTTATGACGCCGTGGATTCCGTCCTCACCGAGAGTGAGGTCCTCGATCTCTGCGCGGACGATTCGACCCTGATCGGTGACCAGGCAGAATGCGTTGCCGGGAAGCACCCGAAGGGCTTTGCGGGTGTCAGGACGCAGGTACGACGGCAGCGCCCCGGTTATGGCCGCGGTGCGGCAGCTGATGGGATCTGTCGCCTGTCCTTTGAGGACTATACCTCCGTGTCCTTCCTCGGACGTGTACAACCGGGTGTTCTTCGAGCACACCGAGTGCACCACGTAAGCGAGATCGCTCACTTGAGGTTCGCTGTCGTCGATGGCCGCGTCGAAATCGATTTCGCTGGGATGTACCCTGACGAGGCCACCGCACCCGTCATCGTGGTATTGCAGCGTCCACGGAACTGTGACCGGTTCTTTATAGGCCAGCTTGGGGTTTTTGTCTCGTACCCCTATAGCGGAGGGCGTCGCTTTGCTCGGAGCAAGGTTCGACGGTGGCCTTTCACGTGAAGGGGGTTCCGGATCTTTGGGGGAAGGGGGGGAGAGTGCAAGCCATGTGCCAATGGTACCGAGAGTTCCCACGATGAGACCGAGAATGGCCACGATGATATTGATGAGCTCGAATCTCCCAGTCGCTCGCCCCACGGAAACAGGATAACTCGGCAATCCAAAACTTTATGCGATTGGATGCGGTTGGCGGGGTTTGTGTGGCGAACCGGGGCGGGTGCGTGCCGCGCGGCTTCCTGCCAGGACGGTGCGTCGGGGCCGGTCTCTTCCGCTTCAACGCAGGTCAGAGGGGTTAGGAGCCAGCAGGCGTTTTCGCTGCACAGTCCCTGCTTCGGGGTGCGAGGGGCTGCCTTCGGAAGGCTCGACGGCCGGCGGACCGTCCCGCTTTCGGGGCTGTGGATCGGGAGGCCGTGGGATGAGTGGCGTGGCCGCTTCCGGACAAGCTGCCGGAGGCCACCGGAGCGGACACCGGCCGGGAGGACCAGAGCGTCATCGGGATGGCTGCCGCCTATGCCAGGCGCGTCCCGGACGGGGATCGCGATCTGAGGATCGGAGCCATCAGGAGCAGGGAGCGCCGGGGAATGACTCTCGCCTCTGTCTGTTTTTCCGTCCCCGCAAGGACACCGATGCCGATGTCCTCATCGTGTACTCGCCCACGGAGCTACTGGAGATACTCACCAGCCGGTCAAGGAAGACGGCGAACAGCATGGATGCTGTGCGAGCTGCCGGACTCTTATGCGGGCTGCCCGTTCCTTCAACGCCCCTGCGTTGAGGACGGCAGAACAGACGGGGCGGCGAACTCGGTGGCTGCCTGCAAAGCGGGCAATGTTGTCGGCGGGGTGCGTGCGATGAACGCGCTGAGCCCGGACCTGAACGCTCCGTACGACGAGGAGTTCGGTGACGACTCCGCTTCCGCCAAGGCATGGACGGGGATTGCGGCTTGCTCGTGGCCGAGGGATGACGGGGAAGCGCCGGTGCCGGGCGAGCCGCCGCGGCGGTCTGAATCCGGCTCCGGCAGCGGGGCGGTGATGCGGTCTTGCACGGGCGGTGCGGCGGCGGTTTGAGCCGGTTCGGTGTGGGCGGTCATCGGGTTCTCCTAGTGGTCGGTCGGGGCGGTTGCAGCGGGCGGGCTGGACGGGATCCGCTGGGCGGTCACGTGGGCGGCCGTGGCGGGTTTTGGCGGACGGACGGGCAGCGGGTGCTCTTGCATGAAGGCCGGTGTCGGTGGCTGTCCGGGATGCCGTGGCCGTGCGGTGGGTGGCGGCGTGGGGTCGGGGCGGCTGTCCAGGGTGGTGTGCGTTGAGGCGGCGGTATCGGGCGTGTCCTGAGGGCCGGAGTGGTGGTGCGGCGGTCCGCTGCCGGCTTGGGAGGCGGGGGTGCCCGGCCGGGTTTTGGTGAAGCGGCGGATGGTGTGCCGGTGGTCCGGTTCGGATCGGTGGGCGGATGAGCGATGCGATGAGGACCTGGCCCGGCCTGAGTGACGGAGCAGTGGTGCGAGCCGGTTCGGACGGGTGTGGTGCTTCGGCTCGGACTGGAAAGTGTGCGGGGACGCAGTGGGAGGGCTTGGCTCGGTTTGTGGGGCGGGAGGGGAGGCTGGCTGAGGACTCCGCTCGGCCCGAGCGGTGGGAAGAGCGGTGTGGTGGCGGCCCGGCCCGACGCGGGGGACATGCCGGGCGGTGGGACGGTCATCTGGTCTGCTCCAGGGGACGGGGTGATGGCCCGGCTCGGATCGCCGGGCGGCGGGGCGGCGGCTGGGTCTTGTGCGGGAACCGGGCGGAGGGAGGCGTGGGACTGTGCGCGATGGGCGGATGCGGGGTGCGGGGCGGTGACAGGCGCAGGGGACGGGGTGAAGGGCTGATGGAACGGGGGCGGATCGTGCCTATCGCCGGTGCGGCGCCTCGTGATCATGCGGAACTTCCTGGAATCGTCGCCTTCAGCGCACCAGAAACCATCCGGATTCCTTGAAATCCGGACACGTAGAGCGCTGGTCTCGCTACACTCCGAGTTTGAGGAATGGCAGTGATCGTTAGCAATGCATTCATTGGAACTAGTTCCAATTTCTTAAGTTCCCTATCGGCCATAGGGGGAGCAGCGTGGCAAAACGGACGAGCCCTACGGTGCGCCGGCGCAGACTGGCGGCCGAGCTGAAGCGGCTTCGCAAGGAGGCGGGTAAGACACGAGAAGAAGTGGCCGACTTCGTGGCGTGCGCTCCGGCCACCATCACCAAGATCGAATCAGCGGCGACCACCGCCCCGCCGGCCTACGTGGCCCGGATGCTGGAGCTGTACGGCGTTGACGGCGCGGAGAAGGAAGCCTGGCTGGTCATCGCCAAGCAGGCCCGCAAACGCGGCTGGTGGCAGTCCTACAACGACGCCATCCCCAACTGGTTCTCGGTGTACGTCGGCCTGGAGCAGGAGGCCAGCAAGATCCGCGAGTACGAGTGCGAGATCATTCCCGGCCTGCTCCAGACCGAGGGCTACATTCGGGCTGTAATGGATGCCGCTCCTACGATTCCGTCAGATGAAGAGGTGGAGCGTCGGGTCGCCGTCCGGCTCAAGCGGCAAGAACTGCTCGAGAACGGGGATGCGCCCGATGTGTGGGTCATCCTTAACGAAGCCGCCGTCCGCCGAGAGGTCGGAGGTCCTGAGGTGATGCGTGAGCAGCTCGCTCACCTCGTGGAACTCTCCCAGCTCAATACGGTGACGCTTCAGGTTCTGCCCTTCAGCGCAGGAGCGCATCCTGCTCTACAACACGGATTCACCATCCTGGGATTCGCTGAACCCGCCGATCCGGACGTCGTGTACGTTGAGTATGCGACAGGTGGCTTGTATCTGGAGCTACGCTCCGAAGTGGACATCTACGGGACCTACTTCGATCACTTGCGTGCCAAGGCGCTTGCGCCGGATGAGTCACGCAGGTTGATCATGGAGCTATCCCAACAGGTGTCCTAGTTGCAGGGACGGAAGGAAAGGCAAGGTGCCCCCGGTGGACCTCTCCCACGTCGCCTGGCGTAAGAGCCGACGCAGCCACAACGGTGGTCAGAACTGCGTTGAGATCGCCGATGCCGGACGGGCAGTTGCTGTGCGGGACAGCAAGGACCCGGGCGGCGGGAGGTTGGTGTTCTCGCGGAGTCAGTGGCGCGTTTTCGCTGAGCGAGTCAAGAACGGTGACTTCGATCTGAGCTGACCCGTCGTTTCGTGGTGCCGGGCCGCCTCTTGGGGGGTCGTCTGTGTCTCAGGTCGGGTGTGGGGGCATATGCACACTGACCGAGGTCGGAAACCCCCAGGAGTGCCGTCCAAATGATCGACTTGTCAGACGCTGCTCGGCGTAAGTCCAGCCGCAGTGGCATCGGGGATGACTGCGTAGAGGTCACCTCCATCCTCTGGCACAGATCCAGCCGAAGCCACACCGGCGACAACTGTGTAGAGATCGCTCCTGTTCACTGGCGTAAGTCTCGCTGGAGCGGTCCCAGGGGCAATTGTGTGGAGGTCGCCTCTGTCGCTTGGCGGAAGAGTCGGCGCAGCTACAACGGTGGCGCCAACTGCGTTGAGGTCGCCGACGCTGGGCAAGGGATCGCTGTACGCGACAGCAAGGATCCGGACGGTGGGAGGCTGGTGTTCTCGCGGGGGCAGTGGCGTGTCTTCGCCGAGCGGGTCAAGGGCGGCGAGTTCGACTTGAGCTGAGCTGCTGCTCTGCGGCGTCAGGCCGGTCCTTTGAAGAGGTGCTTCTGTGTCTCTGGCCTGTTTCCCGGGGGCCGGGGCACAGGTTGCCGAAGGGAGTCGCGTCTGCGCCGGTCGCTTTCTGCGCGGGCGGTGGCATGTCCGGTGAGCGTCCCTGCGCCTGGTAGTGGTGTCACCGCTTCCGTGTCGTCGGGATGCCCTGCGCTCTGTGTGCGCCCTTCTTGTGGTTTTCCTGCACTGGGCTTTTTGGCAGGTTCGGATTCCTTCTAAGATCGGCTGGCTTGGGAGGAATCGTGGAACTTCACGGACGGAGAGCGATGAAGGGCGCCGGCAGGGTCGGGCTGGCCGGATGCCTGGTGGCCGGGGCCGTGGGGCTGGGCGTGCCCGCCGCGGAGGCGGCGCCTGCGCCCGGGTGGCGGGTCGTCAAGAAGGTCAGCGCCAAGGGCGAGTTCCAGAGCGTGGCCGCGGTCTCGGCGAAGCGGGCCTGGGCGGTGCTGAGCGCGCCGATGGACGGCAACGGGGCGGCCGCGCTGCTGCGCTGGAACGGCAAGAAGTGGAGCAAGCAGAAGCTGCCCGCCTCCTACAGCCGTTATGCGCTCGGCGGCGTCGAGGCGACCTCGGCCAACAACGTGTGGCTGTACGGGGTGGGCAAGGGGCACAAGCCCTTCCTGGCCCGCTGGAACGGCAAGACCTGGAAGAAGGTTCCGGCGCCGCTCAAGCCCTACCAGAAGGTGACCTCGCTGCTGGTGCGCGGCCCCAAGAACGTGTGGTTCTTCACCCACGAGGGAGGCGCGGGCCACTACAACGGCACCAAGTGGCGGACCTACAAACTCGACATGGAGCCGGTGGACTCGGCCGCCCACGGCGGGACCGTCTGGGTGGCCGGCTACGAGCCCGAGCAGCGGCTGCCCCGCATCGCCGTGTGGAAGGGCGGCAAGTGGACGTACGCCGCGCTCCCCAACGGCGAGACGGCCGGTTTCGTCTCCGGCATCACCGCCTTGGGCCCCAAGAAGGTCCGGGCGGTCGGTGACGACGGCAGCCGGGGCGCCCTGTACTCCTGGGACGGCGGCAAGTGGAAGGTCACCCGGGCTCCCGGCACGTCGCTCAGGAGCGTCGTCCCCGACGGCTCCGGCGGGCTGTGGGCGTCCTCGCGGAAGGGCGGGGTGTACCGCTACAAGGGCGGCAAGTGGACTCGCGCGTCCATCAAGGGCGGCGGCAAGAGCAAGCACCCCTTGGTCCTGGTGGACCTGGCCCGCATCCCCGGCACCAAGGCGTCGGTGTGGGCGGTCGGCGGCCACTACGGCGGCCGGTACTTCACCGACGACCTCATCTTCAAGTACGGCAAGTGACCCTTGCGCCCTGGGCGCCCCTCAGCGGGACGCCCAGGGCCGGGGCACCGCCCGGCGAACCGGGCGCATGCGGTGAGCCGGCCGGCTCTGGGAACCAAGGGGCGGCGAACCCCAGACGAGGACCGCCGGTCAGACCTCGACCAGCACCGCCGCGACATCGTCGGATCTCTTGAACTTGCCCGGCACGGAAGCCGCCGCGTTCTCAAAGGCCCGCAGTTCGGCGATCACCGCCTCGAGCCCCTTGCCCAAGCAGGCGTCGAGCAGTGCCGGCCAGCCGGGGAAGAGCCGGTATTCGGTCACGGCCCGCGCCAGCCCGTCCGTGCACAGCAAGACGACCAGTCCGGCACCGCGCCGGGGCACCAGGAGGGAATGGGCGAACAGGTTCCCCTCCGGATGCCCGGAGAAGACCGACTCGCCGTTGATCCCCCGGATGTACTCGGCACGCCGCCGGTACATCGCCGAGGTGATCTCCTCCGCCGTCAATTCGAGGGTCTTGGCCCGCTCGACCGCCGCTGCCTCCCGTGCGTCGAAGAATCCCGTGCTGACCTCCAGCTCCAGCGAGCCGCCGCGCAGGAAACCGACCGCGTCCCCCACCCGCACGATCTCCACGAAGCCCGGACGGACCACCAGCAGCGCCAGCGAGCAGCACGGATGCTGCCGCATCTCCCGCAGGTCATAACGGGCCAGCTCGGCGGCGATCTCGGCTTGCAGCTCGCTCAGCAGGCCGGTCCCCGACACGACGGAACCGGCGGCGCCGCGCTCCCGCAGAGCCTCGTGCACCCGGTCCACCAGCCAGTGCACGTTCGACGCGGCGGGAAGGTGCCGCTCGTTCCGGAAGTCCGAAGCACCGTCGATGACCCAGGCGAGGTTCCCCGCCGCCCCGAACCTGTCCTCAGAGAGCCTGCCGGACGCACCGGGCAATCCCGCCGAATCGATGAGCCTCACGGCTGCCACCTTTCCACGAAACCCGGGACGGACGGTTCTGGCTGTGGGATGCGGCTCGGATGAGCTGGACGGCGAGCCGGTGTGTTCTCTCGGGATGAACGGCGTGTCTTCGCCGAGCGGATCAAGGGCGGCGCCTTCGACCTGAGCCGGCCTGGCAGTGGATCGGTGTCACCGTCCGGTGCGGTCGGCGGGTCGGGGCCGGCGAGGACGGTATGGGTGAGGCCGTGCGTCGGTTCCGGGGTAAGCAGGCCGCAAACCCCGGCCCACGCCCCCGTTGACGTCGGCCACGGCACGTGGATGCTCATTCCCGTTCCGGCTGGTGGCTGGCCACTGTCGCTCATCCCTGCTCTTCACCGGTCAGTGGCGTTCATGAGACGGGAGGTCATCAAGCCCAAAAACTACAGTGTCCTGTAGATTTTGGGCTGAACTTGTGGAAATGCTGTAAGATCCGGGGGGTAATGGGATGAGAATCTGCAGTCGCCTGTAGGTTCCGGCTGCGAGTTCGTGTGGAGGATCGGTGACTGCCGACAGGGTCAGGATCTCTGAACTGGCCAAGGAAGTGGGCCTGTCCCCAAGTCGGCTGCGTCAGTTGGCCGACAGCGGAGTGATACCGTCCGAGCGTACCCCTGGTGGACACCGTCTGTTCGATGTCGCTGCGGTCCGGGCCGCACTGGCGAGACGGAGCCTGGGAACGGCTGTGAAACCTGCAGGTGGCCTGGGTGCTCCGAGCTGGCAGCGCAGGCTCGGCCTGCTGGGACTGGCGGAAGACCGAGTGTGGCAACAGATCGCGGCCGGCTTCGATCTCGATACCGACAGTCCCGCCTGTCACATCTTCCGCTACGCCTTCATGGAGATGCTCAACAACGCCATCGACCACTCGCAGGCGGAACATGTGGATATCACTTGGTGGATCACCGACGACCTGTGGGCCTTTGAAGTCAGCGATCCTGGAGTCGGTGCTTTCACACGCTTGCGTGAAGGGCTCGAACTCCACGACGAGTTCGAAGCCGTGCAAGAGCTGACCAAGGGCAAACGCACGACGGATCCTGCTCGGCACACCGGAGAGGGCATCTTCTTCACGTCCAAGGCCGTCGACCTCTTCCAGCTGACTTCTCGGGGGGTGCGGTGGACGGTGGACAACCTGCGGGATGACGTCGCACTGGGAATGATCGAGGAGGCTCCGGGGACGACGGTGTTCTGCCAGATCGACCCCAGGACCGATCGTCGGCTCATTGACGTCTTCCAACGTTTCACCGAGGGGCACTCCTTTGTGCGCACCCGGCCCACTGTGAAGTTGTTCGGCCTGGGGTTGACCTTCGTCTCTCGCAGTGAGGCCCGGCGGTTGCTCGATGGCCTCGACCGGGACTTCGAGGAGATCGAGGTCGACTTCTCGGGGGTCACGGACGTCGGTCAAGGCTTCGTCGATGAGCTGCTGCGGGTCTGGCCGTCCGCGCACCCGGGCAAGAAGGTCATCCCGGTCAACATGAATCCGGCGGTCGAATTCATGGTGCGGCGAGGGCTGGCGCGGTTCTCCGACGACGGCCGGTAAGGCGCCCGGCGGGTCAGGGGCGGCGGTGCCTGCCCTCGGCGGCGGTCAGGCGGCCGCCGGCGCGGTGGATGGCCTGTTCGACGCCGCCGACCCGGTCGGCCAGCAGGCCCAGGGCGCCGACGGCGCGGGTGACGGCGTCGTCGCCCTCGCCGCCCAGGGCCTTGGCGCGCTGGTAGGACTGTTTGATCTCCTGCCAGCGGGCGGCCTGGCCGGGGGTGAGGGTGCCGCGCAGCTCGGCCAGTTTGAGGAGGTTGGCCTCGGCGCCGGAGGCCAGGGTCTGCGCCTCGCCCAGGTAGTGGTCGTCGATGAGGGCGTTCAGCTCGGCGTCGTTCATCACCGGGACGATGCGTTCGGCGAGCTTGTTCATGTTGCGGTAGGAGCCCTGCAGCTGGAAGGGCGGCTCGGTGCGGGACTCGTCCGACTGGGCGGCCGAGGCGATGTAGGCCTGGTTGACCGCCAGCACGACCTGCTGCACCCGCAGCAGCTTGGCCAGCACCGAGACCATCTGGTCCAGCTCGACCCGCGAGTAGGGGTGGGAGAGCCGGTCGGGACGGACCGTCTCGTCGCCCCTGGCCAGGCGGATCAGCAGCTCCAGGTCGCCGCGGTCGCGGGTGGACAGCGGGGCCAGCACGGGGTTGGAGGTCAGCGCGTTCTCGATGTAGCTGAGGGCGAACAGGTCCTCCTTGCCCGACAGCACATCGCCCAGGTTCCACACGTCCGCCCGGTTGGCCAGCATGTCGGGGATGCGGAAACGCTTGCCGGCCTCGGTGTAGGGGTTGCCGGCCATGCACACCGCAAAGCGCTTGCCGCGCAGGTCGTAGGTGCGGGTGCGGCCGTTCCAGACGCCCTCCATGCGGCGCTGGGCGTCGCACAGCGAGATGAACTTCTGCAGCAGCTCGGGGTTGGTGTGCTGGATGTCGTCCAGGTACAGCAGGGTGTTGTTGCCGCACTCCAGGGCGAAGGAGATCTTCTCCACCTCCTGGCGGGCGGTGGCGCTGGGGGCCTCGGCCGGGTCCAGCGAGGTCACCGAATGCCCCAGGGCCGGGCCGTTGACCTTGACGAACATCAACCCCAGCCGGCTGGCCACGTACTCCATCAGCGTGGTCTTGCCGTAGCCGGGCGGGGAGATCAGCAGCAGCAACCCCATCTGGTCGGTGCGCTTGGCGTCCCCGGCCGCGCCCAGCTGTTTGGCCAGGTTGTCGCCGATCAGCGGCAGGTACACCTCGTCCAGCAGGCGGTTGCGGACGAACGCGCTCATCACCTGCGGCTGGTACTCCTCCAGCCGCAGCCGGGCCCGCTCGCGCGCCACCAGTTCGCTGCGCCGCCTGGCGTAGGCGCGGTAGGCGGGGACGCGTTCGGTGCGGAAACGCCGGATGCGGGTCAGCGCCTCGTCGATGCGCAGCTCCATGCGCCGGTCGGTGATGCGCGGGTGGGTGCCCAGCAGCCCTTCCACGGTGGCGGTCAGCGTGGCCGAGGAGTCGTAGCGGGGCACGGCGGCGCCGCACAGCTCGATGGCGATGGCCTCCGGCAGGTCCATCTCCAAGCCCGCGGCCTCTTCGCCCCGGGAGGCCAGATAGGCCCGCAGCCACGCCTCGGCGAGCTGGTGGCGGGCGGCCAGGTCGTCGCCCAGGGCGCGCAGGTCGTCTTCGAAAGCGGACAGGGACCGGGAGCCGCCGCCGCCCAGCGCCCGGCGGAACCGCTCCAGCAGCGTCCGGGCGCCCGCCCCGGTGACGAAACCGGCCGGGGACGAGCCCAGCTCTTCGAACAGGTACTCCCCGGCCAGCGGATCGTCCGGCCGTGACGAGACGGCCAGACCGTGGCCGGTGACGAAGGCCGCGATGGCGTCGGTGAGCTCCCGGCACAGCTCGGCGATGGCGGGGGCGGAGCCGAAGGCGGCGCGGGCGCGGGCCAGCGATGCGGCCCGGCGGCCCCAGCGGGTGCGGGCGGCCTCGTCGGTGCCGTGCGCCCAGAACAGCTGGGCGGCGGCGCGGGCGGACGGCGGGTAGCGCAGCAGCCCGGCGGCCGAGTGCAGCCGCAGCAGGGCGTGCAGGATCAGCGCGGCGTCATGGTCGTGGACGCCCCGCTCATAGCCCTCGTCGTAGCGGGATCCGGCGATGCGGCGGACGACCTCCAGCAGCGCGCCGCCCTCGTCCACCGCGGCCTCGTGCAGGGCCTCCAGCGACAGCCCGTCCTCACCGGCCTCGGCCATGGCCAGGATGGAGGCGGCCAGGTACTCGGCCCGGTAGACGTCCGGGGACTCCGACACCAGCGGCTGGTCCCAGAAGTCGCGGGTGGCCTGGAACTCCTCATCGGTCACCGGCGCCCGGTAGTCGGTGCCGGTGATCGCGTACGCCATGCCGCCCTCGTGCGGGACGAGCGTCAAGTCGATCGGCTGGGTGTTGACGGCGAAGCGGTGCCGGCCCAGCCGGATGGTCTCCCCGCCGTCGGCGAACAGGTCCTGGCGGTCGCGCAGCGCCCGCCCGGCCTCCTGGCGGGCGGCCTTGATGCGGCCCTCCAGCTCCTCGGCGCGCACCGCATCGCCCAGTTCCCGCAGCTCGGCGGCGACCTGGCGGAGCTTGGCCACCATCGGGTCGGCGGCGAAGTAGGTGTTGATCTCATCCAGGGACGACAGGGCCGCCAGGCGGCGGCGCACCCCGGCCAGGGTGCGTTCGGCGGAGGCGGCCAGCCGGTCGGCGCGGCGGGCCCGCTCGTCCAGCAGCGCCTGCTTGCGGGAGGAGAACGCCTCGTAGACGTCTTCGCGCTTGGCGGCCAGCTCGGCGAGGAAGTCGTCGAAGTCGCCGAACCGGGCCTCCAGGTTCTCCAGGTGCAGCATCAGCCGGCCGAGCTGCTCGTCGCAGCGTTCGGGGGTGTCGGCGACCGCCAGCGCCCCGGTGACCGCCTGCCCCAGCAGCGCGAACTCGGCGGCGAACGCGGCGCGTCCCTCACTGGCCAGAAGCTCGCGGCGGCGGCCCTCCAAGGCGGCGCGGGCCCGGTTGACGCCGCCGAGGACCTCGCCGATGCGTTCCAGGATGCGGGTGCGCACGGTGGCGTCGGCGATCTCCAGGGAGCCGACCACCTCGGTGACGGTCTCCAGCGCCGCCGACCGCTGCGCCAGGCGCTCGCTCAGCGGTTCGGCGGCGGCCGCGGTGGCGATCTGGGACGCCTCGGCGGCCAGGCGTTCGATCTCCTCGTGGTAGCCGGTGAAGGCGTCCTCGCCCTGCAGGAACGCCACCGCCCGCTGCCCGGCGGAGGCCAGCTCGGTCTCCAGCGCGGTGTTCAGCTCCTCCAGCCGCTCGGTGTCGGCGTAGCGCATCTCGCGCAGCGTCACCAGGCGGCCCTGCTCGCGGCGCAGCGCGGCGAGCAGGCCCACCCACTCGTCGGCGGTCTTGGGGGCCTCGCCCCGCACCGTCCGGATCAGCGAGGCGACCTCGGCGGCGGCCTCCTCCACCGCCTGGGCGGCCTGCGCGGTCAGCGCCTGGACCTTCTCGAACTCCTCCAGCACCTGCTCGGCCGCCGACCGCACCGCCGTCAGCGGCTCCCGCAGGTCGCCCAGCTCCGCCTCGCCCAGCCAGTGGTAGCGGTCGAACACCCGGGTGCAGGCGGCGATCAGCCCTTCGTAGACCGCGGTGGACGGGGCCATCTCCGCGACCATCCGCGCCACCGACAGGCAGTCGGAGATGCCGCGCACCAGCTCGGCGTTGCCCACCCGCTCCAGCGGGCCGGTGCCCACCGGCTGGGCGGCGGCGTAGGCGTCCGACAGGTACGGCGTCTGCCACACCTGCATCGGGTGGACGCGGGTGGGCTCGTCCGACAGGGCGCGGAACACCACCAGCGTGCCGTCGTCGAACAGCGAGTAGCCGTGGCACGACAGCGGCGCGGCGACCTCCTTGCGGATCACGTTGTAGGGCAGCAGCAGGGAGCGGCCCTCGGCGCGGGCGTGGAAGACGTACAGCACGTCCTCGCCGTTGGTGGAGCGGATGACGCGCTCGAACTCCAGGCCGGTGACGTCGGTGTCGAAGGTCTTCACCGCGCCGGTGGTCAGGTAGTAGCCGCCCGGGAAGATCAGGCCGTGGTCCTCGGGCAGGCGCCGGCAGGCCTGGCCGATGCCGTCCAGGCGCACCACGTCCTTGGTGCGGGTGTTGAAGACCAGGTGCCGCCACTCGGTCTCGTTGTAGGGGCGGATGCGCAGGCAGATCAGCGAGCCGACGCGGGCGTAGTGGACGTCGGCGTCGGCCAGGCTCTGCAGGGGGTCTTCGACCGGTTCCTCGTAGACGCCCTGGCCGGTCTCGGTGTTGTTTTCGATCTTGATGGTGAGGGTGCCGCCGATCGTCTCCACGAACACCTCGTCCTCGATGGAGATGTGCGGGTGGCGGCCCGGCACGTGGTGCTCGCGGGTGGTCTCGATCCACTCGAAGTCGTGCGAGGGCGGGAAGACGTGGTCGCGTTCGCCCCGGTCGTCGATGTACTGAACGGTGCCGTCGGTGCCGATCTGCCAGCGCAGCACCCGGATGTCGCCAAGGCGCGCCCCGGTCTGGAAGACCGCCAGCAGCTTGTCCTCCAGCCGCCGCAGCTGCATCAGCCGGGTGTCGCGGTAGTAGCGGTACAGGTCGGCGAAGTCCTTGAGGAAACGCGGGTCGCGCAGCAGCCCCGGGACCTGCTCGGGGTCCACCTCATCGAACCGGAAGGCGTCCCCGTCGCGGGTGAAGCGGTGCAGGGAGAAGACGTCATCGACCGTCGTCTCCGGCTTGAGCCCGATGAAGACGTTGTAGCCGAACAGCATCAGGCCCGACTGGCCCGTGGTCTCGCCCTCCAGCGGCACCGCGGTCCCCGAGACCGGCACGATGTCGCGCGGCACGCAGTTGTTGTCGGTGCGGATCCGCTCGGTGCCCAGCAGCCGCAGCTCGGTGCCGCCGAACACCTCGATCCGGCGGGCGTTGAGCGCCTCGGCCCGCCGCGCCAGCTCGGCGGCCTGCTCGGTCAGCCGGGCCCGCAGCACCTCGTAGGTGCCGGTGTCCATCTCGGCGGGACGCTCGCCCGCGTCCACGGGCGCAACGTCGGCGGTCTCCGTCACGAAGTCCTCCTCGCTGGTGTGCGGCGGGCGTTCTGCGGGCTTTTCCCGGGCGGACGGCGGGTGCTCCCGGGCGGGCCCGCCGGGGGCACCGGTCCGGCCGGAGCACGGGCGGGTGCTGCGGGCGGACGAGCCGCCCGCAGCACCCGGGAGCCGGCCGGTGCCCCTTTCTCAGCACGCCGTTTCCGGGGGCCGGGACGGGAGCGGCTTCACGCCCTGGGAGGGCGCGGAACCGGACGCCGCTGCGGCCCCGTCCCGGAAACCGGGACCACGTGCGTGAATCAGTGGTCGCCGTTGGCCGCGGAGACCGCGGGCTGCTTGGGGATCAGCGCGGAGACCGGGGCGTCGGCCAGGCCCAGGCGCTGGGCGGTGTTCAGCAGTTCGCTCAGCTTGTCGGTGTGCGGGCCGCCCGCCTTGATCAGCTTGAGCAGCAGCGCCGAGAGGGTCAGGTCGCGCACGCCCCCGGCGTCCAGCGACCCCAGCACGCGGGTGAGGTCCTCGGTGAAGCTGCCCTCGCCGGTCAGCCACGGACCGCCCAGCGCCTGGGCGACCTGGGAGTTGTTGACGAACCCGTCCACGCTCTTGCCGAGCGCCACCGAGTTCATCAGCTTGTCGAAGAACACGCTGTCGCCGCCGACGATGCTGATGTCGGCCTTGCTGAGCCCGGCGGCCAGCACGTTGGCCTGCTGCTCGGCGATCTGCCGCTGCATGTCCAGCCCGGCCAGGCGGATGTCCTTTTCGGTCTCCAGGCGCAGGCGGTACTCCTCGTGCTCGCGGGTGGCGTCGGTGAGCTTGGCCATCGCCTCGGCCTTCTCGCTGATGCCCTCGGCCTCGGCCTTGAGCTTCTCGGCGATGCCCTCGGCCTGCGCCATCGCCTTGTCCTTTTCGCCCTCGGCCTCGGCCTGCAGCCGGTCGCGCAGCGCGGCGGCCTCCACCGCCCGCATCTCCCGCTCCACGGCGGCCTGGGCGCGGCCCTCCTTCTCGATGGCCTCGGCGTTGCGCTCGCGCACCTGCACCTCGGCCAGCCCGGGGGCGGCGTGCTCGGCCTGGATGCCCTCGGCCAGCCGGATCTTGGCGCGGGCCTCCAGGTCGGCGGCCTGCTGCCGGGCCTCGGCCAGCGTCAGCTCCTCGCGGGCCTTGAACTTGGCGGCGGCCTCGGCGGCCTCGGCGGCCTTGATGTCCTTGACCAGGGCCTCCTGCGCCTCGGCCTCGGCCTGGATGATCAGCGCCTGGCGGGTGCGCTCGGCCTCCTCCACGGTGCGCAGCCGCTTGATGCTCTCCTCCTGCTCGGCCACGGTCTTTTCGACCGCGATCCGCTCCCGGACGACCTCGGCGATCTCCCGCTTCTCGGCCTCGATCTCCTTGTTGGCGGCGATGCGCGACAGCTCGGTCTCCCGCTCGCGGGCGATGACCTCCAGCTGCCGGTCCTTTTCGATCCGCTCGGTCTCGATGGCGATGACCCGCTCGCGGTTCTTCTCGGCCACCGCGATCTCGCGGGCCTTGTTCTCCTGCTGGATGCCCAGCTGCTCGTCGGTGCGGATGTGCGCGGTCTGCGCCCGCAGCCGCTCCTCGGCCTGCACCCGCGCGATCTCGGCCTCTTCGCGGGCCTTGAGGGTCTCGATCTCGCGCCGCTGGCGGATCTCGGCGTCGGCCTGCCGGCGCTCCAGCTCCAAGATCGCCTCGCGGGCGTCCACGTTCTGCCGGGTGATCTCCTTTTCCTCGTTGCGCCGGTACTCGTTGGTGCGGACGTGCTCGATCGCGGTCAGCTCGGTGATCTTGCGGATGCCCTGGGCGTCGAGGATGTTGTCGGGGTTGAGGTCGCCGAGCGGGGTCTGCTCCAGGTAGTCGATGGCCGCGTCCTCCAGCACGTAACCGTTGAGGTCGGTGCCGATGACGCGGACGATGTGGTCGCGGAACTCCTCGCGCCGGGTGTACAGGTCGACGAAGTCCAGCTGCTTGCCGACGGTCTTGAGCGCCTCGGAGAACTTGGCGCTGAACAGCTCCTGCAGCGTCTCCTGGTTGCTGGCCCGCTCGGTGCCGATGGCCTGCGCCACCTTGATGACGTCCTCGACGGTCTTGTTGACCCGCACGAAGAACGTGATGCGGATGTCGGCGCGGATGTTGTCGCGGCAGATCAGGCCCTCGCGGCCGGTGCGGGCGATCTCGATGGTCTTCACCGAGATGTCCATGACCTCGGCCTTGTGCAGCACCGGCAGCACGATCGCGCCGGTGAAGGTCACATCGACCTTGCGGACCTTGGAGACGATGAGCGCTTTGCCCTGTTCGACCTTGCGGAACAGGCGGCTGACGATGATCGCCATCCCCAGCCCTATGAGCAGCACGACGGCGAGGAGCACGCCGAGCCCTAGGGTGATGGACTCCATGAACACATTCCCTTCGGGGGTCGGGACGCAGGCGGTCGGGCCCTGCGCGGGCCGGCACGGCGGTCAGGACAGCGGACGGTCGGGATCCATGGACGCGTCGTAGGGCATCACCCGGAAGAACTCGCCCTTGCTGTCGTAGTCGAAGATCAGCGCGGTGCTGCCGGCGGTGAGCGGCCCGGCCAGCGGGTCCTCGCTCTCCTGGCGGACCTGGATGATCGCCGAGGAGCCGTCCGGCGCGGTGATCTCGGCCTGCCCGAAGTCCGGGCCCACCGTGGAGGTGCGGATCACGCAGACCCGTCCCACGAAGTCGTGCCGGGACGACTCGCGCAGCCGCGGCAGCGCCTTGCGCAGCGGTATCACCACCAGGCAGGTGGCCAGCCAGGCGAGCACCACGGCCAGCGCCAGCACCACCAGCCCCAGAGCGATCGTCAGCGGCGAGGACAGCTCCAGCCCATCCAGCATGACGGCACCTACCAGACTGAAGAACCAGGAGAAGGCGATCAGCAGCGACAGCGCGACGGTCACCGGAACGTCGCCCAGCCGCAGGGCGCCGAGGAAGCCGCTCAATCCCGCGGCCTCATCGTCTCCGTCCAGCAGTTCCAGGTCCGCGGCGCCGAGCACCATGGCCAGCCAATAACCGCCGACGACCACCAGGGCGAACGTGAACAGGCCGGTGGGGAAGGAGAAAATCGTCTCGATGAACTCGCCCATGGCCTAGCCGACCTCCCCCGTATTCGCTTCCGCTCCAAAGCGGAATTCCACGACCGTCGCGATCCGAGCGGCCGGATCGCCCGAGGGGACGGCCGGAAGGCTCGCGGTGTCGCCGGGGGCGAGCAGGCTCGGCCATCCCCGCCGACCAGACTTCCCGGCGCACCGTGCGGCGAATGGTACAGGTGTCGCAGATGAGCGACCAGTCCGATCCGCTGTGACCCGTCGCGGGCGGCGGGGAATCGGACGTTCGAACCGCACCCTTTACATCCTCCCATTCCGCCTGTTCTCAATGGGTTCGATGGGACGGGACGGAATGCGGTTCCATTTCCCTGCTGGCCGGTTCCGGCCAGCAGGGAACAAAACATCGGGTCCGCCCTCAGGCCCAGGCCGCGCGGACGGTTTCCACGGCGGACGCGGCCTGCGCCACACCGGCGTCGAAAGCCGGACCCCACAGTTTGGGGCTGAGGATGTCGGCGCCGAAGACCCGCTGGGCGGCCTCGTCGGGGGCGACGGTGGCGATGCGGGCGCCCTCCAGTTCGGCCAGCTCCCGCTGCAGGGTGTTGCGCGGCGTCAGATGGGCCATGGGCTCCAGGACGACCACCGCCTGCGCGCCCTTGGCCAGGTCGGCGTTGGTGACCGAGCGGATGCCGCCGTCCATGTAGCGGCGGCCGTCGATGGCGACCGGCGGGAAGACGCACGGCACCGAGCAGCTGGCCCGCACCGCCAGCGCCAGCGGCACCCCGGAGGCCGAATCCCACACCGCGAACGAGCCGTCCTCGGCGTCCACCCCGGTGATCAGCAGCCGCCGCTTGGGCCAGTTCTGGTCGGGCAGCCGCCGGCCGACCTCCTCCAGGACGGCGCCCATCTCGTCCACCTGTGCCTCCAGCGCCATCCGGCCGACCTTGGCGCGGGCCTCCTGGGGATCCAGGGAGGTGTCGTAGAGGATGGCGAACGCCTCCAGCACCGCGTTCAGGTCGGTGTTGCGGGGCGCGGTGCCCGGCCCGCCGCCGGTGGAGCGGGCCGCCAGGCGCTGCACCGCCTCCGACAGGTCCGCGCCGTGCGCCACGTGCGCGCCGACCACCGAGCCCGCCGAGGTGCCCACGATCAGGTCCGCGGTGGTCAAATCCACCCCGTGCGCGGCCAGCCCGGTGATCAGCCCGGCCTCCCAGGCGATCCCGGCGACCCCGCCGCCGCCCAGTACCAGGGCCCGTCCGCCGTCCGTCGTCATGCCTCGATCCCTTCGCTAGCCCACTTCAACCGGTCAGCAGTTTTTTCATGGCCGAGCGCATCGGCTCGCCGATCTCCACCGGCCGGCGCGTTGCGCGGTCCACGAAAACATGGACGAAACGCCCCTCTGCGATCAAGGTCTTGCCGTCCTCGCGGAACAGGCCCACCTCGTAGTGGACGCTGGAACGGCCCAGGTGCCCGATCCGCAGCCCCACCTGAAAGGACTCGGGAAATTCGATGGAACCCTTGTAGACGCACCGGGATTCCACGCACAGCCCGATCTGGGAGCCGTGGTGGATGTCCAGCCCCGCCTCACGGATCAACCAAGTGTTGATCACCGTGTCCATGACCGAGTAGTGCACGGCGTTGTTGACGTGGCCGTAGACGTCGTTGTCCTTCCAGCGGGTGGGGACGGTCTGCCAGTAGCCGTACTCAGCGTTCACGGCGAGCAGTGTATGTGCGCCCCTTGTGCCGCGATCGGCCGCCCTTGCCCGGCTGACCTGCGGGTTCGGCGCGCGGTCGCCTCGGTTGTGAAAGACGCCGGACGGGCGGGCGGCGGGGATGGTCCACCTCACAACGCCCGGCCGCCGGGGCCGGGACGTGAGGTAACTCTCGGTCGCTGCAACTTTCAACCGAGGACGAGTGATTTGTACCGTTTGAAGGTATGACCGCTCCCACCGAATCCCGGTCCGCCAAGCGCACCAGCGCGGCCTCGGAGATCACCACGCCGCCGCCGGGCGCGACCGTTCCCGCGGTGGACCCGGCCGCCGGCCAGGAGTACGAGCTGTCGGACGAGGTGCTGGGCAACGAGTGCTTCGGATGCGGCCCCCATGTGGAGCACGGGCTGCAGATGAAGCGCATCGGCCGGGACGGCACCACCGCCTACGGCGAGATCGTCGTCAAGAGGGAGCATCAGGGGGCGCCGGGGCTGGCGCACGGCGGGATCCTCGCCACCGCGATGGACGAGATCCTCGGCACCTCCGCCTGGCTGACCGGCGGCCGCTATGTGACCGGGCGGCTGGAGACCGACTACCTGGCCCCCGTGCCCGTGGGCTCCACCCTCTACTTGAAGGCCTGGTGCAACGGGGTGGAGGGACGCAAGGCCTACATCGAGGGCGAGGGCCGCATCGGCGGCCCGGACGGCCCGGTCGCGGTGCGCGCCGCCGCCATCTTCGTCCGGGTGCCGATGGAGCACTTCACCAAGCAGCGCTGAGCGCCGGCCCCGTGCGGCCGCTTCGGCGGCACGGCTAACGCACCTCCGCCAGCAGCCGCCGGGCGTTGCCGCCCAGGATCGCGGCGCGGGCCGCCGGCGACAGGCCGTCCAGGCGCGCCATGCCGGACTCGATGGTCAGGGCCACGTTGGGCGCGTCGGTGCCGAACAGGAACCGGTCGGCGTGCTCCTCCAGGACCTCGGCGGGCACCTCCACCGGCTCGGTGACCACGGGGGTGAGGTCGGCCAGCACGTTGGGGCACCGGCCGATCAGCTCGATCGCGGCCGCGGAGGCCGGGTGCGCGGCGTGCGCGATGATCAGCGGGGCCTGCGGGTGCCGCCGGGCGACGTTCTCCAGCGCCGCCAGCTCCTCGCTTCGGGTGTGACCGGTGACGGCGTGGCCCACGTGGACGACCGCGGGCAGGCGGCGCCGCTCGACCAGCCGCCACATCGCGTCGAAAGCGGGATCGTCGGCCCTGAAGTCCCCCACCGAGCAGTGCAGTTTCAGCACCCGCAAACCCAGCTCGTCGATCGCCCGGCCCACCACGCGCTCCGGATCGGCGTCCCCGGGGTGGACGGTGGCGCCGCCCACCACCTGCACCGACGGGTGGGGAGGGCGGGCGGCCAGGCGGGCGCTGGCCTCGTTGAGCCCGGCGGCCACACCGGGCTTGTGCGCGTACGGCAGGCTCCACACCTGGCCGACGCCCGCCCGCTCGGCCGCCGCCAGGACCGCGGCGTGGTCGTTGGGGTAGCTCAGCCGTCCCGGGATGTAGGCCTCGAAGATCGCACGCACCTTCTCACCGAGCCGGCCGGGCAGCAGGTGCACATGGGTGTCGACGATCACGCCGCCATCTAATCAGGGACGGATCCGGCGAACGCCCGCCGGATCCGTCTTTTCCGCACCCGGCCTTCTCGCGATGGGGGCCTCGACGGCGCTCGTTGCCCGCGTCTTCCGGCCGCGAGGCCCCCTTCCCGGGTACGGCGACGACGCCTCGGCGGGTTCACCGGGACGTCACGCCCGGCGGAGCAGCAAGGTCAGCTCGACCCGGGAGCGAATGTCCAGGCGGGTGAAGATGTTGCGCAGATGGTGCTCGATGGTGCGGGGGCTCAGCGACAGCTGGGCGGCGATCTCCCGGTTGGTGGCGCCCTCGGCGACCAGCCGGGCGATCTGCAGCTGCTGGGGGGTCAGCTCGTCCAGCCCGGGCGGCGCCGCGGGCGCTTCCACCGTCTCCCCGGCGGCGCGCAGCTCCGCCCGGGCCCGCTCCGCCCAGCGCTCGGCCCCGTACTCGGTGAAGATCTGCAGTGCGTCGCGCAGGTGCTCGCGGGCGGCCCGCGGCTTGCGGCCGCGCCGCAGCCGGTGCCCGTACAGCAGCGCGGTGCGGGCCATCTCGAAGGCCGATTCGGCCTTGGCGTGGTGGCGCAGCGCCTCTTCGAAGTGCGCCACCGCCGCTTCGTCGTCCTCGGCCAGCAGCCCCTGGCAGCGGTGCGCCAGCGCCAGCCGCGCCGGGCTGCCGGTGCCCTCGGCCCACTGCCGGTAGGCCGTGAGCGCCCGAGCGGCCTGCCGCCGCCGGTCGCTGCGCACCGCCGCCTCCACGAAATAGGGGGTGGCCAGGACGCGGATGGTGCGGTGCTGGGCGCCGGCGACGCCGCGCAGCCGCAGCCGGGCGGCGGCGTCGGCGGGCCGGTCGTCGGCCAGCTCCAGGCAGGCCAGCGCCCAGGCCGCCACCGTGGCGGGACGGCTCAGCCCGCGGGCGCCGACCGGTTCGGCGATGGCCGCCAGCTGGGACATGGCCGCCTCACGGTCCCCCAGGAACGCGTTGACCAGCGCCATCAGGGCCAGGTGGTCGATGGCGCAGTTGTCCTGCCCGGCGGCGCGTGCCAGGCGCAGCCCTTCGGCGGAGTGGGCCAGCGCGGCCGGGAAACGCCCCAGCAGGCACTCCACCAGCGACAAGGTGACCAGGCAGGCGGGCAGCAGCGCGGCGGCCTGGGGCCGGCGGGCGGCGTGCACCGCCTGTTCGGCCAGTTCATGGGCGCGCAGGTCGTCGCCGAGGGTGATGGCCGACACGCTGCCCCAGATCTTGGCCGCCGGGTCGGTGCTGGTCTCGCTCAGCTCCATCGACCGGCGCAGCGGGGTGCAGGTGCGTTCGTAGTCGCCCTGCAGCGCCGCCGCCATCCCGGCGAAGTGCGTCATCATCAGCTCGGTCATCGGGTGCCCGGCCGGGTGGCACAGCTCGGCGGCCCGCTGCGCCGCGTTGCGCTGGGCGCGCAGGTCGCCGGTCAGGTCGGCGGCCTCGATCGCCCGCATCAGCGCGCTCAGCGCCAGGCCGGGCCGGGACTCGGCCAGCCTGCCGGCGGCGTCCAGCAGCAGCCGGGCGGCGGCGGGCGGGTGCCCGGCGCGCAGTTCGATCTCCCCGTGCAGCCGGTCGGCCCGGCCGATCAGCTCGGCCGACCCCAGCAGCGGCCGGGCCCGCTGCAGCAGGGCGCGGGCGCTGCGCGGCCGGCCGGCCCGCCAGTGATCCTCGGCGGCCGCCAGCAGCCGGTCGGCCTTCAGCCGCGGCTGGGGGGTCAGCGCCGCGGCCCGCTGCCAGGCCCGGGCGGCCGCGGCGTGGTCACCGGTCTCCTCGGCCAGCACGGCGCCCGCGCTCAGCTCGTCGGCCAGCGCCGCGTCCACCCCCTCGGTGATCGCCGCGCGGTGCCAGGCCCGCCGCAACCGGTGCCAGGGGCGGTCCAGCACCTTCGCCAGCAGCCGGTGCACCGCGCGCCGCTCGGCCAGCGCCGCGTCCGTCTCCAGGCAGGCGCGCGCCAGCGGGTCGGCCACGTGGACGCGTTCGCCGTCCACCCGCACCAGCCCCGACTTCAGCGCCACGTCCCATTCGGCCAGATCGACGCCGGCCTCGGCGGCGGCCCGGGTGAGGGTGTCCAGCTCCAGCCGGTCGTCGGCGACCGCCAGCAGCACCAGCATCCGGGCGCCCGGCGGCAGCCGGTACAGCCGCCGCCGGTAGTGGGCGCGCAGCCGGCTGTGCGGGGGCAGCGTCACGGCCGTCGCCTGCCGGGCGGGGGCGTCGCCGAGGGCGGTGGCCAGCTCGACCATCGCCAGCGGGTTGCCGGCGGCCGCCTCCAGCAGCTCGGCGTCCAGCTCACTGTGGCCTCCCCCGGTCCGCCCGCGCAGGATCGCCAGCGCGTCGGCCTCCTCCAGCGGGCCCAGTTCCAGCGACCGGATGTCCGACAGCGGCCCGGCCTCCTCCGGCGGCCCGTGCTCGTCGCGGACGGTGAACAGCATCGCCACCGGTTGGTCCGCCACGCGGCGCGCGGCGAACGCCAGCGCCTCCAGGGACGGGGCGTCCAGCCATTGGGCGTCGTCGACCCAGCACAGCACCGGGCCGTCCCGGCCCAGCTCGGTCAGCAGGCCCAGCACGGCGCGGCACAGCGCGAAGGAGTCGGCGGGCGGCTCCGCGGCGGCGTCGGTCAGGAAGGCCAGCGCCGCCGCCTGCTGCGGCGGCAGCCGGTCCAGCCGGTCGGCCACCGGCCGGAGCATGCGGTGCAGGCCGGCCAGTGCGAAGCGGGACTCGTCGGGGATCCCGCGGGTGCCGAGCGTGCGAAGGCCGGCCGCGGCCTGGCGCAGCGCGGCCTCCAGCAGGGCGGTCTTGCCCATGCCCAGACCGCCTGAGATCTGCAGCGCGCCGCCCCGTCCGCGGCGGGCCTGCTCGATCAGTTCGCGCAGCGCCGCCAGCTCCCGGTCGCGTCCGTGCAGGACGGGTTCGGGCCCGGGGGCGGATGCCGTGGGAACGGCGGTTTCGACGGCCATGGGGGGTGCGAACGTTGAGCCGGGTGGCATGGCGCTCCTTCCCGCTCAGGGCATCGCTCAGAGGGGTGGGTCGTAGCTTTTCGCCAGGGTGGATTCGAAGGGCTCGCGGTGGATCGTCAGACCGCCGAGGGCGTCGCGGTCCGGCCGGAGGACGTAACTGGCCCGCGAGCCGGGCCTGGTCCACTGGGTGTAGTTCTGCGGCGGGCCGCCCAGGCCGGCGTCGAAGGCGTGCGTGGAGCGGTGCGCGGCCACGATGCCCTCCCGGCTGAGGTCCCGCATGGCGCACGCCTTCTTGAGGGCCTGCCCGACGATCGCGGCGGCCATGTAGCCGGACAGCACGCCGGAGTCCAGCGGCTGCCCCCGGTAGGCCCGCCGGTAGTCGCGGGCCAGCGCCTTGACGCCGGGAATGTCGGCGCTCATCGGCGCCCCGGCGCTGAGGACGAAGTAGTTCTTCTCCAGAGCGGGGCCGATCGGGCTCTTCAGCAGCTGCTCGGCGAACGCCGAATTGCCGGCCACGAACGGCACGTCCAGTCCTTGCGCGGCGGCGGCGCCGACCAGGGAGGCCGCCTGCGGCGGGCTCACACTGACCAAGATCGCCTTGACGCCGGCCCGGCGGAACGCGGCGGCCTGCGCGCTCATGTCACCGTCGGCGGCCTTGACCCGCTGTTCGATGAGCCGCAGCCCGGCCTGCCGGGCGGCCCAGCGGGAGCCGGCCAGCGCGCTGTGCCCGTAGTCGCCGTCCAGGAACAGATGGCCGATCGCATCCCCGCGCCGCAGGCCCTTCTCCTCGGTCAGGAACGCGACCCCGTTGATCATGTCCAGGTCGTAGGTCGTCCCGACGACCTGGATGTACTTGCTGCCCAGCAGGGTGTGCGCCCAGGCCTGCGGGACGGTCAGCACCCCGGCCGACTCCAGGCGCGGGCGCAGCGCGTTGGTGATCGGGGAGCCGATGACCTGGGCGATGGCCGCCGAGCGCGGCGCCACCTCACTGTAGGCGGCCACAGCCCGCCGCACGTCGTAGCCGTGGTCGCGCACGATCAGCTCCACTTTGCGCCCGCACACCCCGCCGGCGGCGTTGAGGCGGTCGAAGTACAGCTTTTGTGCCTGGGTCACACCCTTGCCCAGCGGCGCGTACGGGCCGCTGAGATCGGTCAGCGCGGCGACGGTGATCCGGTCGCCGGTGACGCCGTGACCGACCCGCATCGCCGCCGCGGACGGGGCGGCGGATGCAAGCGGTCCCTTGCCGGTGCAGCCGGTCAGCAACGCGGCCGCGCACGCGAGCGCGACCAGGACGACGGCCCCGCCGCGGGGTCTGCCGGGGCCGTCGGCTTCGCTCGGGGGGTGGGAGCGGGGAGCGAGCACGCTGCCTCCTTCGGGGGACGCTGGCACACCAGCACGCCCCGGCGGGCAGGTCCATAGTGCTGTCCGAATTGAGGGAGAAGTATCAATCCATAGGGGCCGCGGTTGTGATCGCACACAATCCCGGGGTTTTGTTGGATCGCCCGTATAGTCGCGGCCCCAAGGTGGGTGGCAGCATGAGCGCACTCACCGAGGGAGGTGGCGCATGGGCGCACTCACAACCTCGCCCGAAAAGGCCGACCGTGTGATCATCCGTCGGGCGGTGCGTAAACTGGCGGACCGGCTGCCCCAGCTGGCGGATCGACTGGTCAATGAGATCTTGGCCGGTGAGGGACAGGACCGTCCAGCGGAACTGCGCGCCGATCTGTGGGAGTTGTCTCACATCGGCCTCGGGCACGGGATCGAGGCGATCCTCGACCCCAGCCGCGGCCGCGCCGACCTGCGCTGGGCCGAGGAGCTGGGGCGGCGGCGGGCCGAGCAGGGCCTGCCGCTGGACCAGCTGTTGCGCTCCTACCGGCTGGCCGGCTGCGTGTTCTGGGAGGCGCTGGTCGAGGCGGTCAGCGAGGAGAACCCCGAGCATGTGCCGCTGCTGGTCCGCAACGCCACACTGACCTGGCACACCATCGACCAGCAGTCCACCGCCGCCGCGGAGGCCTACCACCGCACCGAGTACGAGCTGCTGCGGCGCAGCGAGGAGCGGGTGCAGGCGATCGTGGACGCCCTGCTGGAGGGGCGCGGCACCGACCCCGGACTGCTGCCGGCCGCCACGCGCGCGCTCGGCCTGCCCGCCCAGGGCCGCTACGCGGTGGTGGTGATCGATCAAGGCGAGGTGCTGGGCGGACGCGGTTTCAGCCGTCCCACCGACGGCGGCGGGCTGCGCTTCATCTGGCGGATGCGCGCCGACACCCAGATCGCCGTGGTCGATCTGGGCAACGCCGACCTGGACGACCTGGTGGAGGTGCTGCGGCCCCGGGTCTACGGCCACGCCGGGATCAGCCCCGTGGTGGAGGCGCTGGCCGACCTGGGCAAGGCCCGCTGGCTGGCGGAGCTGGCGCTGCGCACCTGCCGGGAGCCCGGCGCCGAGATCGCCCGGCTGGACAGGCGGCTGCCCGATGCGCTGGTGGTCTCCCAGCCGGAGCTGGCCGAGCGGCTGGGCCGCGGGGTGCTGGGGGCCTTCTCCCAGATCAACCCGGCCTTCCGGGACGTGCTGATCTCCACGCTGGCCACCTGGCTGGAGTGCGACGGGTCGGCCTCCAAGGCCGCCGGCCGGCTGTATTGCCACCACAACACCGTGCTCAACCGGCTGCGCCGCATCGAACAGCTCACCGGCCGGTCCCTCAACCGGCCCCGGGAGCTGGTGGAGGTGGTGCTGGCGCTCAGCGCGCTCAAGCTGGTCGGCCGGCCCGACGACGGGCGGCCCTGACCGCCGTCCCACCCGTGCGCGAGCCGCCCCGTGGGCCTTGCGGGCCCACGGGGCGCGGTCGCGTCCGCGGGTCAGCACTTGGGCGCGCAGACCCGCCGGGAGGTGCCGGCCAGGAAGATGTTGCGCATGTCCTCGGCCGTCTTGGCGAAGTGCACGCTGCCGCCGGTGGCCTCCGCCAGCTGCTGCAGCTCCTTGCGGTCCACCTCGTCCCCGAAACCGATGATCACCAGCTGGACGGGGCGTTCGGGGTCGTGGCCGGCCCGCAGCTTGGCCAGCGTCTGGCGCAGCGTGGGACCGTCGTCATCGTCGTTGCGGCCGTCGGTCATCAGCAGCACCGTGTTGACCATGTCCGGTTTGTAGGTCTTGCGCATGTAGGACAGGGCGGCCAGCACGGTGTCGTACAGCCCGGTGTCGCCGTCCGGCTTGGGCTGCAGGGACGCCAGGGAGCTGAGGATCTGCTGCCGCCGGGTCCCCGAGCCGAGCCGCTCGCCCAGCGGCCCCACCGGCACCGTCTCCTTCCAGTCCCGGTCGCCGTCCAGCTTGGTGGAGAACACCCACTGGCCCAGCTCGGTGTCGTCGGGCTGGAACTTCAGCCCCAGTTGCGCGGCCTTGGCCAGCACCTGCATGCGGGTGTCGCCGGTGCCGGGCACCCGCTGCAGCATCGACCCGGAGATGTCCAGCAGCGACAGCATCCGCGAGGTCAGCGACAGCTTCGCCCACGCCTGCAGCGTCTGCTGCACTTGCTCGGCCTCGGGCAGGGGCAGCAGCCGCACGCCGCCGTCGGAGCGGTCGGTGCGGAAGCCGAGGGCGCGCAGGTCCCGCCTGGTGGCGGCGCTGCGCACCTCTCGTTCGAACAGTCGCGCGGCGGTGGTCTTGTCCAAGGCCGCGGCGATCGGGGTGTAGGGGTAGTCGAGCGCCAGCGTCCCCTCGGCCGGCCGCAGGATCTGCAGCCGCTCGCCGGGGTGGTCCCGGTTGTGCCGGAGCACCGCCTGCTCGGAGGTCACCAGGAGGCGGTCGCCGGTGCCGGCGGCGAACTGGGTCTGCACGTCGGGCACCACGCCCTGGCGGACGCTGCGGACCAGGCCGGTGAACTTCTCCACCGCCTTGGAGTCCCCGGCCAGCGACATGCGCACCGCCATGAGCATGCCCAGCCCGATCGCGCTCCGGTTGGGGTCGGGGGTGCGCGATCTCGCCCGGTCGGAGCCCAGCAGCCCTTCCCAGCTCGGCCGGGAGGCGGCCGCAAGGCCGCGCACCGACTTGCCGGCGCCGATGACGATGGGTGTCTCGGCGATGGAGGTGCCCGGCTGCGGCATCCGGGCGGCGGGCTGGGAGCCGCCGGGGGCGGACCGGGCCGCCCACAGCGAGGAGTCGGGAATCCACACGTCCGGGACGCGTTCGGCGCCGCGCGAGGTGCCGGTGCCCGACAGCAGGGTGGCCACCGCCTGCGGGTCGGCGGGGTGGACCGTCACCTTGATGCAGCGTCCCTCGGCCACCTGCTTGCGGTCGTTGAACCGCTGCGCCGCGGACCGCAGGGCGGGCTCCAGCTCCGGCGCCACGGTGACGTTCAGGTCGAGGGTGCCGCGGGCGGCGCAGTTGAGGGAACCGGCGAAGGCGTACACGCCGCCTCCCACCAGGAGCGTGGCCGCCACTGTGCTCACCAAGGTGACAAGGGAACGCCGCCGTCCCCGGCGCCGGGCCCTCCTCCTGGGGGGAGCCGGGCTCGGCTGCGCTCCGCTCCGCCGACTCGGGCGCCGCTCCCACGGCGATTCCGGACGACTGCCATGGCGTCCGCTCACGTTCGGTCCCCTATCTCAGACATGCATCCAGCCCCGGCGCCGGAGTGTCAGAAGGGTCGTCCGTGCACTATGGGGGGTCAATCGGGAGTCGATAACACTGTTGCCGCCCAGCGTTCGCCGGCATTTCGGTTGTCGTGCCTCACAGCGGGCGCCCGCCGTCCTGGACCGATGGGCGGACGCCTGCCGCCGTCGTGGGCGTCTGGGTTTCCTTTGTCACACTCCCGTAGCGGCCCGGACCGCGAAGACCGGCGCTGACCTGGAAAAACAGGGAAGACTGTCACATAGGTGACAAAAAACGCAGGTGGTGGGTGATACGGCATGATGGCGACCGCCCGTCCGGCTGCCTAGCCTCGGTATCCGGCGATGACAGGGAGCGTTCATCCGGGCGGGCCCGGCGGGAGGTGGAAAGCAGGCGTGGCGCAGACAGCCGGGATCAGGCAGCGGGCCGAGACCATGCTCAGGGTCGCCGCCATGTTCGCCAGCAGCGGGCTGTGGCGGCCGGGGCCGCCGCTGAAGGTGGCCCGCCAGCTCGACGCGCTGCGGCGCTGGGGAACCACGCTGGGCGGATCGCTGGTGTCCGCGGCGGCCCGCGACCCCGGCCGGGCGGCGATCGTGGACGAGTACGGGACGCTGACCTACGCGCAGGTGGACGCCCGCACCGACCGGCTGGCGGCGGCGCTGGGCGACGGCGGTGCGCGGCCGCGGGTGGCGGTGCTGTGCCGCAACCACCGCGGGATGGTCGAGTCGCTGGTGGCCTGCAGCAAGCTCGGCTCTGATGTGGTGCTGCTCAACACCGGCATGAGCGCCGAGCAGTCGCTCAAAGTCCTGGACGAGCAGCAGGTCGAGGTGCTCATCGCCGACTCGGAGTTCGCCGAGGTCCTCAAGGGCGCCCCGGCGGCGGTGCGCACCCTGACGGCCGACGGCCCCGGCTCGGCGGTGGCCGAGCTGATCGACCGGACCGTGCTCAAGGCGCCGCTCACCCCGCCCCCGCACTCCGGCCGCACGATCGTGCTCAGCTCGGGGACGACCGGGCAGCCCAAGGGCGCCGGCCGGCACTCCAGGCCGGGGCTGGGCCCGCTGGCGTCGGTGCTGTCGCGCATCCCGCTGCGGGTGCACGAGACGATGCTCATCGAGGCCCCGATGTTCCACACCTGGGGCTATGCCGCCCTGCAGATCGCCTTGGGGCTGCGGGCCACCATGGTGCTGCGCCGCCGGTTCGACCCCGCGGCCGGCCTGCGCACCGCCGCCGAGACCAGGGCCACCGCGCTGATCGCCGTCCCGATCATGGCGCAGCGCATGCTGGAGTGGCGCTCGTCCACCCAAGAGGAGCTCGACCTGTCGGCGCTGCGGATCGTCGCGCTCAGCGGCTCGGCCCTGCCCGGCGGGTTCGCCACCCGTTTCATGGACGCCTTCGGGGACGTCCTCTACAACCTCTACGGCTCCACCGAGGCCTCCTGGGTGACCATCGCCACCCCCCGTGACCTGCGGCGCCACCCCGACACCGCGGGCAGGCCGCCGCGCGGCACCAGGCTGGCGATCCTGGACGAGGAGGGCCGGCCCGTCCCGCCGGGCACCGTCGGGCGCATCTTCGCCGCCAACGAGCTGCTGTTCACCGGGTACACCAGCGGCGCCACCAAGGAGACGGTGGACGGCATGATCAGCCTGGGCGACCTGGGCCGCATCGACGAGGACGGGCTGCTGTTCGTCCAGGGCCGCTCCGACGACATGATCGTCTCCGGTGGGGAGAACGTCTTCCCCGGCGAGGTCGAGGACGCGCTCAGCGAGCTGGAGCAGGTCCGCGAGGTCGCCGTGGTCGGGGTGCCGGACGAGGAGTTCGGGCAGCGGCTGGCCGCTCACGTGGTGCTGCACCCGGGCGCGGAGCTGACCGCCGACCAGGTGCGCGACCACGCCCGCCGCCGGGTGGGCCGCTTCGCCGTGCCCCGCGATGTGTACTTCCCCTCCGAACTGCCGCGCAACGCCACCGGCAAGGTCCTGCGCCGCCAGTTGCGGGCCGAGGCGGACCGGGCCTCCTGACCGGCCCCGCGCGGCGGCGGCCTTTTGGCCGGGGAGCAATTCGGCGGCGCGAATGCGAAGAGGGGATCGGCGCGCGAGCACCGATCCCCTCTGGGTGTGAACCGTCGTCAGTTCCTGTTGATGATGGCGTTGGCCTGGTCGCACCGGCCGGCGTTGATGTCGTTGGCGCTGTCGGCGGCCAGCAGAGCGACGTCCTGAAGGAGGTTCAGGTCCAGCAGGCCCCGGTCGGTGCCGGCGTTGATGTCGCACTCGTTGGCCAGGATGTTGTGGTGGTTGCTGTAAAGGTCGGAGTCGTAGTCGCCGCCGGCCATCGCGGGGGAGGCACTCATCAGGACCCCGCCCACGGCCACGGACAGAACGCCGGCCGCCGCCAGTCGCTTGAGCATTGTGGTCTCCTTCTTGTGATTTGCGGTATACCGATCCGGATCCGGCATTCGGTGTCACGCTTTCGCGGTCGCCCGTCGCCGGTAGCAAGCACAATTGGTATCACCTGAATCGGCCGCGGAACCAGCCTTCTCAGAAGGCAAGGGGAACTCTTTTGAATTGCATTGCCCGACCAGGGCTCGAGGCGGGTGGCATTTCCACATTGTCGTCGGGAAATGGATGCCGGTCCCGCGGCTGTATTTTCGGTGACTTCTCGGACTTGTCCGAATGGCTGCTACCGGAGGCGGGCTGGCGCTGCAGCGGTTCACCTGCCGGGGGTATGCGAGGAGGCCGACGCTGAGCGCCGGCCTCCCTGCGGGTGGAACGCGGTCAGCGGTTCCGGTTGACGATGAAGTTCTCCTGGTCGCACTCGGCGACGTTGACGTCGTTGGCGCTGTTGGAGGACAGCAGCGCCAGGTCCTGGAGGATGTTGATGCTGATGAGGGTCCGGTCGTTGCCGGCGTTGATCTCGCACCCGTTCACCAGGGCGTTGTGACGGTTCTTGTACCCGTCGGAGTCGTAGTCGTGGTGCCCGTGCGCGGCGAAGGCCATCGCCGGGGTGGCGGTCATCAGTACCCCGCCTGCGGCCGCGGTCAGAACGCCGGCCGTTACCAGTCGCTTGAGCACTATGTCTCCTTTTTTGGGTGTGACTGCCGATCTCGACCCGCGGCGTGATACAGCCCGCCGGTCAGCAGACATCGTGGCACCGTGAATTGCCCGCGTCACCGGTAAATACGGGGTCCCGAACATTTCTTTCCCCGAACATTGCTTTTAAGGGCGTCCGGCGGGATGCGGGGGCGCGGCCGGTTCACGTTGGTCCCGGTCCGTGCGGATTTCCGGAAATGGCGGATGGGGAGGAAGACGATCCGAGGCGGACGCGGCGGGGCCGGCCGCCTCGCATGCTCACCGGCGTGACAGGCGGCGACAAAAACCGGTGGCGGTACGACCACAAAGGTCGTACCGCCACCGGTGTATCGGGCGATGCGGCACACCCGCTCCGCAGGCCTCCCCGAGGCTTCCACCCCGGTGAACCTTTTCGGGTGCGTGGCCCAAAGCTCTGCGAACGGGAGCTCCGATGCTGCGACGTCTCCGTCTCGACCTGCGGAGACGGCGTGTTGAAAAGGTTCGGTGCCGTGGGCCGGGCGTTGGAGGGGCCGGCGCTGGAGGGAAAGCGGCGCGCGGGTCGTCAGCGGTTCCCGTTGAAGATGATGTTGACCTGCTCGCACCCGCCGCCGCTGTAGGAGCGGCGGTCCCCGAGCAGGAAGCCGTAGTCGCCGGACGGGCAGCTGCGCAGCAGGGCGTTGTCGTGGCGCACCCCGTAGTCGCCGGCCAGCGCGGGTGCGGCGCCCATCAGCACGCCGCCTGCGGTCAGGGCCAGCAAGCCGGTCGCCGCCGTTCGCTTGAGCATGGTCGTCTCCTCCGCTGATCGTGGATATCGATCCGGTTGCAGACCTGCGGCGCGAGGCGACCGCCGGTCGCCGGCTATACCTACACAGCGCCCGCCGGGCTGTCGATGCGGGCCGTGACTTCAAAGGAAGTTTTTCCTTGCCGGTTGAATGATTTTCACCACCCGCCCCATGGGCGGGCGCGGTGCGCGGGCCGTATTCGGACGGACCGCCCCCGAACCTTTTCCGCCCGCCGTCTGCCGGGAGCCGGACGGCGGGCCGCGGCCGGGGAGGCGCGGCGGAGGCCGCCGCGGCCCCGCCGGCGGGTCCGGGAGGCCGCGAGGGCCGGCCGGCCCCGCCGTCCGGCACCGGAAATGGGAAACCGGCGAGCCTTTCAATTCTTGATCTCTCAACTTTTCGGGGGTGCCTCCCAAGCGCCGTCCGGATTCGCCTCTTCCCAGGTGACGGCCGCAACGGGCGGGTTTGGCCGGCCTGCTGGATAAGGCGCCTTGGATGGGCTTCCGCGGCACCCGGCGAGTCCTGCCGGAAGGTCAATTCAATAAATGACAAAGTGTCGGCTTTATCTGGTTCAAAGGGTCGGCCGGAGTGCGGGTGCCATGGCAGGCTCGGGCACTGAACCTTTTTCAATACACGCTTCAGGGCGCCGGGATGGGAGCCTCATCGATGTTCGGTTCGGTGACGTTCCGGGTCACGGCCCCCGAAGACGGCGTGTTGAAAAAGTTCACTGCGCCGGAATGGCCATCCGGCCGGGCCGATGACGTTCCGGGACGGACTGAAAGCCCGCCGTCCGGCGTTCGGGCGCCGTTCTTTCGGGAGCGCTCTGCGGCATCGGCGCCCCTTCTTCATCGGCCGTCCCGGTCCGGGCCGTGTCCTGACGAACGGGGAGAGGGGGATCGGCCGGTGAAGCCCTGGACGGCCCGCATGCCGTTGATCTTGAGGTATCACTCGGTGGACCGGATCGCCGATGCGCGCCGGCCGCCGGTCCGCCCCGAGACCTTCGAGCGCCAGATGGACTGGCTGCACCGCAACGGGCTGCGCGGGGTGAGCGTGGGGGAGCTGCGTGAGGCACGGCGGGCCGGGCGGGGACGCGGCCTGGTCGGGCTGACCTTCGACGGCGGCCACGCCTGTTTCGCCACGCGCGCCGCACCGG
This sequence comes from Thermomonospora sp. CIF 1, assembly GCF_001896795.1. Taxonomy (NCBI): domain Bacteria; kingdom Bacillati; phylum Actinomycetota; class Actinomycetes; order Streptosporangiales; family Thermomonosporaceae; genus Thermomonospora; species Thermomonospora sp. CIF 1. The sequence continues at coordinate 159,998 of NZ_MOYN02000026.1, read as the reverse complement.
TGCTGGTGCGCCGCGGTTTCACGGCCACGGTCTTCGTGCCCGCCGAGAAAATCGGCTCAGATGCGCCCGGCCCCCGGCGCGGGCCGATATCGCCACGGCAGTTGCGGTGCATGGCGGGCATGGGCATGGAGATCGGCTCGCACGGGCTGCGGCATGTGTCATTACCGGAGACCGATGATGAGGAGCTGGCCGAAGAGCTGACCCGCAGCCGGGCGATCCTGGAAGAGATCATCGACGGCCCGGTCACCGGCTTCGCCTACCCCTACGGCCGCGTGTCGCACCGGGAGGTGGACGCCGTGCGCAAGGCCGGCTATGAGTACGCGTGCGCGATCGAGCCGTCACCGCTCATCGGCGATCACGCGCTTCCCCGCACCTGCATGGACGATCGGGACCGCGGCCTGCGGATGTGGGGCAAACTGCTCCGGCACCAGATCCGCTGGCTCACCTGGGTGTGAGGAATGTTGCAAAGCCGACAATAAGCGTCCGATTGCTAACTTTTCGGACTGTCTCCGCAAAAGCAGCGGAACGGGAATATGGGTCAGCCGGCGCCCCCGGCCTCCCCTGTTGCGCAGGTCAATGCCGCTTGCATCAGTCTTGACCTTCCGCCAAGTGTCCTGGCCGGGGGCGCGGGTATTTTCCCTGCCAATCGACCACTTCTTTCAGCACTCGATTCGGATGCCGTGAGAATCGCTGGAAGCGGCCGATCAAAAGTTGGTGGAGCCATGCCGTGTCATGACTTCGCGCGGACCGTTTTTCGGCCCTTCCGGGGCACCCGGGCGCCGGAAGGAAAACAGCTCGAAAAAGGGTTCACCGTTACTTGGACCGTTTGCTCGAACCCCCCGGGAAGGGTCTTTGAAGGCTGATGAGAGACCAGTGCCGGCGCAAGTCGCCATCGGAGCCGGACCCGGGCCGCCGACCCGCCCTGCGGGTCCGCGTGCACCGCACCGGCAGTGACCTGTTCGTCCAGCTCACCGGTGAGCTGTGCGCGCGCACCGTGGAGATCCTGCGCGCCCCGGTGCTCGGCGCGCTGCGGGCGGTGCCCGCGGCGCGGCTGGTACTGGACCTGTCGCGGGTCCGCATGAGTGACCGGTTCGGCCTGGGCGTCCTGGTCGCCCTGCGCAACACGGCGATCGACGTGGGCGGGCGGGTGATCCTGCTCAGCCCGGGCGCCGAGATCCGGGCGCTGCTGGCCGAAAGCGGGCTCGACCGGCACCTGATCACCTGCACCGGCCTGGAACTGACCGGCACTCAGGTCCCGGTCAGCACCCGTCCCGCACCGCCGCTGCCCCTGCGCGCCGCTTCGCCGGCCCTGCCGCTGGAGGCGCCGCCCGAGCCCGCCGGGGAACGGGCCGCGCCCGAGGGCGCGGAGGCCTGACGGCCGCCCCGTCCCGCCGGCGAAGGCGGGACGGGGCGGCGGGCTCATCCGGCGGCGGCCGCCTCGACGAGCGTGGGCCCGCTGGCCAGCTCGATGGTGCGCAGCGGCTTGAAGCCGCCCTCTTCGAGCAGGCCCAGGTAGGCGTCGCGGGTGCGCTCGTGGCCCTCGCCGAACAGCGCCATCATCCGGATGTCCATGTCGTAGCCCAGGTGGGGCCGGTCCGGCACGTCCGGCAGCAGGATGTCCAGCAGCAGCACCCGGCTGTGCTCGCCCATCGCCTCGCGGACGGTGCGCAGGATCTGCAGCGCGGTCTCGTCCGGCCAGTTGTGCAGGATGCTGGCCAGCAGGTAGCGGTCGGCCTTGGCCGGCACCGACTCCAGGAAGCTGCCGGCGACCACCTCGCAGCGGTCGGCGACCCCCTGGGAGGCCAGGTAGGCGTGGGCCGCCTCCGTCACCGAGGGCAGGTCCAGCAGGGTGCCCTTGATGCCGGGGTAGGCCGACAGCACGTCGGCGATGATGGTGCCCACGCCGCCGCCCACGTCCACCATCGTCTGGACGCCGCTGAAGTCGTAGGCGTCCAGCAGGCCCCGGGCGAACGAGCGCGAACGCGCCGTCATGTAGGCGGCGAACTGCTTCTCCAGTTCGGGCCGGGTCGCGTAGTAGCCGTACAGGGAGCCGTGGCTGTCGGCCACCGGGGAGCGGCCGCTCCGCACCGTGTCGGCCAGCCGCCCCATCAGCGTCCAGCTCATCTCCTCCCCCATCACCGCGACACCCGGGTGCATGGAGTCGGGGACGTCGCTGCGCAGCAGGGCGCCGACCTCGGTCAGCGCGTAGGTGCCGCGCTCGGTGTCGGCGGTGACGACGCCCAGGGAGGCCATGGCGCGCAGCAGCCGCTCCATGGACGGCGCGTGCGCGCCGCACCGCTCGGCCAGCTGCTCGGCGGTGAGGGGGCCGCCGGCGAGCCGGTCCGGGCAGCCCAGCTCCACCCAGGCGTTCAGCGCGCAGAACCGCCACCAGCCGCGGATCAGCTCCCAGATCCGGGCGTTCGGGTCGGCGGTCGGGCTCGGGCTGTCAGACATGCGAAGGCTCCGTACGAGACGAGAAGGAGGTGTCGATCGAGTGGCGGTGGCGGGCCAGCGCCCACCGCTCGCAGCGGCCCAGGGCGAGCGCGAGCAGGTAGCCCAGCGCCCCCAGCACGCAGATGCCCGCCCACATCGCCGGCATGTCGTAGTTGCGCTGGGCGTCCAGCAGCAGGGAGAAGGCGATGCCGTCCACCGAGCCGGTCATCTCGGAGACGACCATCAAGATCACCGCCAGTCCCAGCGAGACGCGCAGCCCGGCGAAGATCTTGGGGGCCGCCGAGGGGATGATCAGATAGCGGACGCGCTGCAGCGGGCCGAGCCGGTAGATCAGCGCGGTGTCGTATTGCACCGGCTCCACCGAGCGGGCGCCGTCGAAGGTGTTGAGCAGCACCGGCCACACCACCCCGAAGGCGATGGTGACCAGCTGCATCGGGGTGCCCACCTCGAACAGCACCACCCACATGGGGGCCAGCGCGGTGGGCGGGATGGCGCGGGCGAAGTGCAGCGCGGGCTCGAACATCTCGCCCAGCCAGCGGATCCGCCCGATGGCCAGGCCGACCGTGATGCCGATCAGCGACGCGATCGCCCAGCCGGTCAGCAGCCGCAGCACGCTGGGCGGGATGTTCTCGATCGCGGTGTCGGTGAGCCACAGCCGTTCGGCGGGCCCGCTGAACCACAGCTCCCGCAAGCGGGCGGCGATCTGGGAGGGCGGCGGGGCGAACGGGTTGGCCGCCAGCCGGGTGACGATCTCCCAGCAGACCACGGCGACCAGGACCGTCCCCCAGCCGGCGGTTCGCGACAGCAGTTTCCTCATGAGACGCGGGCCGAGGTGTGCCAGTGGAACAGCCGCCGGGAGGCGGCCGACAGCAGGACGTCGGCGGTCAGGCCGAGGATGCCGGCCCACACCACCGCGCCGAGGATCACGTGGGTCTGCCCGGCGCTGGCGCCGGCCTCGATCAGCCAGCTGCCGATCCCCTGACCGCCGCCGGCGTACAGCTCGGCGGTGATGGTGACGATCAGGGAGATCCCGGCGGCCACCCGGACGCCGGTGGCGATGAACGGGGCGGCGCCCGGCAGCGCCACGTGCCACAGCACGGCGGGTCTGCCGAACCCGAAGGTGCGCATGGTGTCGACCGCGATCGGGTCGGTGGCGCGCAGCCCCCGGATGGTGTGGATGAGCACCGGCCAGGAGCAGGCGAACGCGGCCACCGTGGTGGCCATCCGCCCGGTGTTGCCGAACGCCAGCAGCGCCAGCGGGATCAGCGCCACCGGCGGGATCGGCCGCAGCAGCTCCAGCAGCGGGCCGGTGAGCCGGTCCACCAGCGGCAGCGCCCCGATCACCACCCCGACGGGCACGGCGATCGCCACCGCGATGGCCAGCCCGCTGACCCACACCTGCATGGTGGTGACCAGCGCGGTGCGGAAGTCCGCCTCACCGGGCAGGGTGAAGGTCTGCCCGAGGATGGTGGAGGCGTACGGGAGCACGTCCGGGTCGATGAGGCCGCTTCGGCCGGCGGCTTCGGCGAGGGCCAGCAGGCCCGCGGCGCCCAGCGCGCCGCGGGCCACGGTGGCCGGTGGGGTCCACCTCACGCGGACGGCCCCGGGACGATCATCGACTTGACGTCCAGCTTGTCGGGGTTCTTCAGGTAGCCGTGGTTGCCCATCAGCCCGGCCAGCCGCTCCAGCCGGGTGGGGTTCTGGCTGGTGGGGAAGGACCCCAACGTGATGGTCTGCGCGGTGGCCTGGTCCAGGCCCTTGACGTAGGTGGGCAGGGTCCGGGCGACCAGGTTGCGGTCGGAGGCGGCCATCTGCTGGGCCTTGGCCATGGCGCGCTGGAAGGCCGCGACGGTGTTGGGGTACTTCTTGGGGTAGTCGCCCAGCGTGCCCCAGCCGGAGATCGGCAGGTTCTTGGTGGGCCCGGAGGGGTCCATGGTGTCCAGGACCGTCCGGCCGCCGGCCCGGTGGATCTGGGTGATGAACGGCTCGGCCATCCAGGCGGCGTCCACCCGGCCGGCCTCCAGCGCCGGCTGCATCTGCGGGAAGGCCATCTCCACGTAGTCGATGGACTCATCGGAGATGCCCGCGGCCTGCAGGCAGGCGCTGATGGACAAGGTGGCCACCGACTTCAGGCCCGGCACCGCGATCTTCTTGCCGGCCAGGTCCTTGGGCTCCTTGATGGAGGACTTCTCCGGCACCACCACCACGAAGGAGCCCTTTTCGCCCTGGTAGGCGTCGGCGAGGATCTTCCAGTCCACCGCGCCGTTGCTCTGTTCCTGGGCCAGCAGCGCGGCGGTGTAGTTGGTCATGGAGATGTCCAGCTGGCCGCTGCGCAACAGCGGGACCGCGGCGGCGCCGGTCTGGATGAACTGCGTCTTGACGGTGAGCCCTTCGGCCTTGAAAAGGCCCTGCTGAATGGCGATGTACAGGGCGGCGCCCTCGGGCACCGGCAGCAGGCCGACCGTGATGGTGCTCTTCTCCAGCCCGCCGCTGCCGCCGCCTTCGTCGTCGCCGCTGCAGGCGGCCAGCGCGCCCGCCGCCAGCAGGGACGGGAACAGCGCCAGAACCCCGCGACGGGACATGGACGGGACATTCATGCTGCTTACGGCGTTCTCGTGCGTATAAGCCCCAGTGTGGGGCGAAGTCCGCCGATGCGACGGGGTGTTTCGATCTTCGATGGGCATGCCTGGGACGGTTGCGCAGAAGTCGCGGCATCGCTATGACATGCTTTTGACATATGCAGACATCTTCGGACGTTTCAGGACGTGTGACGTTCTGATTGGGTGTCAATCCCCACAGTAATCGGCCGTTCGGCCCGAGTGCTCTGCGGCCCGAGTGGAGAACGCGATGAGCCATCCGACGTTGCTGGCGGAGATTTCGGCCAAAAGACGCTGGTCAAGCGATGATGGGGCCAAGGCATTCCGGGCCATGGCCCGGGAAATGGGGGAGGACGTCGAGATCAGCGAGCGGACCTGGAACCGCTGGTGCCGGGGCGGTCTGCGAAAGCGTCCGCGGATGGCCTGCTGCCGCGTTCTGGAGCGCATGTTCGGCAAACCGGTGGAGGTCCTGCTGGCCCCGGCCGACTCCGCCGACCGCTCCGCCGAGAGCGGCCCTGCCGACATCACCGACATGCTGACCGCCGCCGCCGAGGAGTCCACCGCCCACCTGGCGCAGGTGGAGTCGCTGGCGCTGGGGCCGGTCACCTTGGAACAGGCCGCCGACGACGCCATCCGGCTGGCCCGCGCCTATGCCGCGCTGCCCCCGGCGCAGGCCCTGCAGCAGGGGGTGCGGCTGCGGCGCCGGGTGGCCGAGCTGCTGTCGCAGACCGCCCGGCCCGCCCAGCACCGGGACCTGTACCTGATCCTGGGCCAGCTGTGCGGGCTGCTGTCGGTGGCCTCCTTCGACCTGGGCGACACCGGCGCGGCCACCGCCCACGCCCGCGCCGCCTGGGGGTACGGGGAGCTCATCGAGCACGACGCGCTGCGCGCCTGGGCGCGCGGCACGCAGGCGCTGATCGCCTACTGGGAGGGCCGTCCCAACGCGGCGGTGCGGCTGGCGCGGTCGGGACGCGGCTACGTCAAGGGCGGCACGGGGCTGATGCGCGTCTGCTACATCGAGGCGCGCGCCCACTCCTACCAGCGCGACCACGTCAGGGCGCGGCAGGCGCTGGAGGACGCCCACCGGGCCCGCGACGACCGGCGGCACGATGAGCTGCACGACGGGATCGCCGGGGAGTTCGGCTTCGGCCCGGTGCGGCAGGCCCGCTGTGAAAGCAGCGTCCACGTCCAGCTCGGCAACGGCGCCGAGGCGGTGCAGGCCGCCGGGCGGGCGCTGGAGGCGATGGCCTCCTCCGGGCGCCGCAACCTCAAGCTGGCCCCGCAGGCGCACGCCGACATGGCCGCCGGGTATCTGCTGCAGGACGCCCCGGACGCCGCCGCCGAGCAGCTGCGCAACGTGCTGTCGGTGCCCGCCCAGCACCGCATCACCGGGCTGATCGAGCGGGTGCGCACCGTGGCGGACCTGGCCGGCGGCAGGCACGCCGCCGACACCCCGCTGGTGCGGGAGATGATGGACCAGATCCACGACTTCATGAACGCCCCGGCCGGCCGCTGCCTGGTTCCCTGACCCCTTTTTCAGGGGGCGCGGGGAAGCGGCACGGGCGACGGCGTCCGCCCCTCGGGTGCGGGCAGCGGGCGCGGGCAGGCCACCCCGGCGTACATCAGGGCGTGCTCGGGCGCCCTGGGCGGGTGCGCCGGACGCCACTGGGCGGTGAAGACCAGGCCGGGCTCGACCGGCGGCAGGTCGCCGAAGAACGCGGCGATCTCCTCCCGGGTGCGCGGCACCAGCGGGCAGGGGCACTCGGCGCCGAACAGGCGGGCGGCGGCGGTGGTGGCCGCGCCGTCGGCCTCGGCCGTCAGGTGCGTGATGACCAGGGCGCTGTCGTCGGGCAGCCCGCGGCGCAGGCGGGCGACCGCCTCGTGCGGCCGGTCGGCGTCCGGCACGAAGTGCAGCACGCACGTCAGCAGCACGGCGACCGGCCGCTGCAGGTCCAGCAGGGCGCCGGCCCGCTGCAGCAGCCGCCCGGGGTCGCGCAGGTCGGCCCCGATCACCGCCACGTTCCGCTCCCCGGCCAGCAGCGCCCGTGCGTGCGCCAGCACGATCGGGTCGTTGTCGACGCACACCATGCGCACTCCCGGCCGTTCCCGGACGGCGATGCGGTGCACGTCGTCGGCGGTGGGCAGACCGCAGCCGATGTCCAGGAACTGGGCGTAGCCGGCGCGGGCGAGGCTGCGCACCGCGCGGGCGACGAATCGCCGGTTCTGCCGGGCGGCCTGGATCAGGCGGGGCTGGAGGCGCAGCATCCGCTCGGCCAGCGCCCGGTCGTTCTCGTAGTGGTCCTTGCCGCCGAGCAGATGGTCGTAGACGCGGGCGGGACTGGGGGCGGCCTGCACGGCGGCCACGGAGGGCCGCAGTTCCTCCCAACCGTCCTCAAAGCCTTCGCCCCAGGGGCGCCGGCCACCGTGGCTCACCGTTGAACCGCCTCTCGCAGGTCAAGAAAAGCTGCGCTCTCATTGTGGCCAAGCCGGCGCGCCGATAAGGCCGAACCGCCTTTAAAAGAGAGCGGATAACGTACCGCCTGAAAATAGTGGCATAAGGTGTCAAAAACGGCGTCATCTGGCGTGACAGGTGACCTTACAGAAGGTGCGGGGGATGGATTGTCCGCATCCGGCCATATGGTCGTTCTTTTCGGGCCGGTGCGGGCCGCCGGGAGCGTCGGCCCAAGGATTCGGCGCCGGCCGGGTGCGCCGCCCGCCCCGTCCCGCTGCGAAGATCCCGGTCAGGAGGAGGAGTGAGGGGCGGGGTGGCGGGCTTTACTGACCGCTGGCCTGTGGGCGTCCCGGGTCGCCTGCGTACCTTACCGTGCGGCGGCATTGGACGCCCGCATGAAATGTGAATTTCCTTCAATTTCTAGTCCGGGGCCTTCACCACGGCCACCTGGGCGCGCTCACGGCGCAGGTGCGTGGCCGCGTCCAGCACCGTGGTGGCCTCCTCCAGCTCCGGCACCGGGTAGGCCATGTCGGCCGCCCGCCGCCCGTTCTCGGCGGTGATCGCGTCCCGGACGTGGGTGACGCCCAGGATCGTGCCGTCGCGGTCGCGCACCAGCAGCCGGGCATGCCCGCTGGCCCGTGCCGCGCGGCGGATCTCCAGCGGCCCGGCGTCGGCCGGCACGGCGGCCACCTGAGCGGCCGGGATCGTCAGGCCGGCGATGGACGCCTCCCGGATGGCGATCACCCGCCCCAGCAGGTCGTGGTCGCGCCGGTCGATCAGGCCCAGCCGCCGCGACTCGCCCAGCAGATGCCCCAGCCGCTGCGGGTCGGTGTGGGTGTCCACCTCGTTGCGCGGCGGCACCCGGATCAGCCGCAGAAAACCGTTGGCCATCCCGTTCATCACCGCCAGCACCGGACGGGCCACCCGGGCGAAGGCCCGGAACGGCAGCGCCAGGATCAGCGCCGAACGCTCCGGATGCGAGATCGCCCACGACTTGGGGGCCATCTCGCCCACCACCATGTGCAGGAACGTCACCACCGCCAGCGCCACCGCCAGCGCCACCGCGTGCGAGGCGCTCTCCGGCAGGCCGAGCGCGTGCAGCGGATCGGCCAGCACCTTCTCGAACGCCGGCTCGGAGACCACGCCCAGGCCCAGCGTGCACATGGTGATGCCGAGCTGGGCGCCGGCCAGCATCAGCGACAGCTCCGAGATCCCGGCCACCGCCGCGCGGGCCGGGCGGCTGCCGGCGCGCGCGGCCCGCTCCAGCCGCGGCCGCCGCGCCGCCACCAGGGCGAACTCCGCGGCCACGAAGAAGCCGTTGCCGGCCAGCAGCAGCACGGTGACGACGAGGGCGGTCAGCGGATCCATCAGCCCTCACCCCCCGCGGCGGCCGGCACCCGCAGCCGCACCGTGCGCGGCACCCGCCGGGCCACGGCCAGCACCTCGATCTCCACCTCGCCGGCGCCGCCGTGCGGCTCGCCCAGCTCCACGGTGACCCGGTCGCCGCGGCGCGGCAGCCGGCCCAGCCGGGCGATCACCAGCCCGCCCAGGGTGTCGTAGACCTCGCTGTCGGGCAGCGCCAGCCCGGTCTGCCCGGCGACCTCGTCGATGCGCAGCGCCGCGTCCACCGTCCAGCCCCCGTCGGGGGCGGCGGCCCAGCCGGTGTCGTAGACGTCGTTCTCGTCGGTGATCTCCCCCACCAGCTCCTCGGCGATGTCCTCGAAGGTGAGGATCCCGGCCAGCCCGCCGTACTCGTCCACCACGCAGGCGAACTCCTCGCCGGTCTCGCGCATCCGCTCGATCACCCCGTACAGCGGCTGCGAGGCCGGCACCAGCAGCGCGGGCCGGGCGATCTGCTTCACCGGGGTGTCGGGGGACAGGGAGTCGTCGGCCAGCTCGTGCACCCCGGCGACGCCCACGATGTCGTCCACCTCGGTGCCGTAGACGGGGTAGTTGGTGTGCCCGGACCGGCGCACCAGCTCGGTGAGCGCGGCCACGGTGGCGTCGGCGGCCACCGTGACCACCTTCGGACGGGGCACCATCGCCTCGTCGGCCGTCCGCTCCCCGAAGGTCAGCGCGCGTTCCAGCACCACCGACAGGTCGGCCGGCAGGTGCCCGGCGCGCTGCGACTCGCCGATGATGTCGCTGAGCTCCTCCAGCGTCGCCCCGTGGTGCAGCTCCTCGGCGGGCTCGATGCCCACCGAGCGCAGCAGCCGGTTGGCGGCGGTGTCGAACAACCTGATCACCGGCCCCGCCACCGCCAGGTAGGCCAGCGTGGAGGAGGCCAGCGCCCGCGCGATGCCCTCGGCCCGCGCCAGCGCCCAGTTCTTGGGGATCAGCTCGCCCATCACCATCTGCACCACGGTGGCGATCGCGAACCCGACCGCCAGCGCGATCGGGCCCACCGCGCCCTCCGGCACGCCCGCCCACACCAGCGGGGAGTGCAGCAGGGCGGCCAGCGCCGGCTTGGACAGCAGCCCGACGATCAGCCCGGTGACGGTGATGCCCAGTTGCGCGCCCGAGAGCATGAACGACAGCCGGCCCATGACCTGCAACGCCCTGCGGGCCTTGGGGTCTCCTTGCTCGGCGGCGGCGCTCAGCGCGGTCCGGTCGGCCGCGACATAGGCGAATTCCTGTGCGACAAAGTATCCGGTCGCCGCTGTCAGCACGAACAGCGCGACAACTCCCAGCACGATGCTCAGCACGACCCACCCGCAGGGGTGTTGGGTCTATGACTGGAAGGGTCCGACATCGCGGACGCTCAGCTCCTTTCGATTAGGCCTGTAATACCCGCAACGTACCACCCGACCTGCGCCTTCCCTAGACCCGGATCGCGCGGGACTGGCGGCCCGCCTGCTTCCTGGTCTCGATGTCGGTGGTGCCCGATAAAGAACCTGTTATGGGTCTCAACACCGGATATGTTCTGGTCAAAGGACTGAGCCGGGACGAACTGCTCACCCGGCTGGGCGCCAAGGTGGGCGGCCCGGTCGAGCTTCCCCTCTCCTGGAAGGCGCCGATATCCCTGGGGCCGACCGTGCAGGGCTGGACGATCATCGGTGATCCCTGGGGCCGCGTGGGCGACAGCCCGCGCCGCCTGGTTCCGCTCAGCCGGGACGCCACCGTGATCTCCGGCTGCCTGCAGGAGACCACCATGTACAGCCAGGCGGTGATGTACGTGGACGGGCGTTTCCGCTGGAAGGTCTTCAGCGACTGCTCCAAGCCCGATGAGCGGGGGATGCACGTCATCTCCAAAGGGGACGCCCCGCAGAGCCTGGCCGAGCGCATCCGGCGGGCCCGGGAGAAGGAACTCCAGACGGGCGGTGACCACCAGTTCAACGTGCCGCTCGACCTGATCACCGAGGCCACAGGCGGGGTGATCAGTGGCCGCTACCCCTGGCACGACGAGGAGGAGGGCGTCGTCTACCGCGAGCTGATCTTCACCGAGGAGGGCGCTTGACCACGTGATCTTGGAGGGCCGCGACGGGGCTCGATGGTCTCCGGGATCACGACGTTGCAGGTCACGGCACCGTCCTGACTGCGCCGTCCCCGCATGCGACCTGCGGAACGGCGCGTGAATCACCGCGTGGCCACCGGCCGGGCCTCCATGCCGTGCGGTCGCGGCCCACGGCGTGCCCGAGGCCCGGGCCGGCCCCGCTTGCGCGGGACCGGCCCGGGCGAGAAGGAGCGGCCGGGCCCGGTGCGCGAAAGGCCGGCCACTGTGGGGGGGAGCGGGTCAGGTGCCGATGACGCCGCCGTCCTTCTTGCGGATGACGACGGTGGCCGAGCGGGGACGCCCCGCCGGGTCGTGGTCGGGCCAGGAGCTGACCGCGTTGGGGTTCTGCGGCGTGGGGGCGGCGCCCCAGAACGCGGTGTCCTCCCCGGGGTGCTGGATGTTGACGAACATGGTCCGCTGGTCCGGCGTCATGGCGAAGCCGGTGACCTCGCAACCGCGCGGGCCGACCAGGAACCGGCGGACCTCGCCGGTGGCCGGGTCGGCGGCCAGCATCTGGTTGTTGCCGATGTTGTCGTGGCCCCGGTCGGGACGGTTCTGGGTGGAGTTGGACACGTCGGTCTGGATCCACAGCCGCCCGTCGCGGTCGAAGCCCAGGCCGTCCGGGGAGCCGAACACGTCCTCGGGGGACAGCTTGACCTGCGGGTCGTAGGCGGGGTCGCCGGCCAGCAGGAAGATGTCCCACTCGAAGGTCAGCGCGGTGTTGTCGCCGCCCCGCTCCCGCCAGCGCACGATGTGGCCGTAGGGGTTGGGCTTGCGGGGGTTGACCTTGTTGTTCCAGCCGGAACCGTTGGTGAGGGTCAGGTAGACGTCCTTGGTGCGCGGATGGACGGCCACCCACTCGGGGCGGTCCAGCTTGGTGGCGCCCACGGCGTCGGCGGCCTCCCGGGTGCGCAGCAGCACGTCCGCCTGGTCGGCCCACCCGCCCGCCTTGGTCAGCGGGCCGGTGCCGTGCTTGAGCGGCAGCCACCGCCCGGTGCCGTCGTCGTTGAACTTGGCCACATACAGCGTGCCGTGGTCCAGCGGGCTCTTGCGCAGGGCGCGCAGCAGCCGCCAGGGGGCGCTGCCGACGAACTTGTAGATGTACTCGCCGTCCTGGTCGTCCCCGGTGTAGACGACGATCCGGCCGCGCGACTCGGTGACGGTGGCGCCCTCGTGCTTGATGCGGCCCAGCGCGGTGCGCTTGACCGGGGTGGACTTGGGGTCGAACGGGTCGATCTCCACGACCCAGCCGAACCGGTTGAGCTCGTTGGGGTTGACCGCAACGTCGAACCGGGGATCGGCTTCGTGCCAGCGGTAGGAACTGTTCGCCGACACGCCGTAGCGGGCCTGCTGGGGCGTCGGCTTCCACGAGGAGTCGGTGGTGCCGAAGTAGCTGTTCCAGTTCTCCTCGCAGGCCAGGTAGGTGCCCCACGGGGTCTGCCCGTTGGAGCAGTTGTTGAGGGTGCCCATGGGGGCGTTCTCGGCCTTCAGCGCCGGGTGCCTGGGGCCGACCGGGCCGGAGAAGGTCATCGGGGTGGTGCCGGTGATGCGGCGGTTGTAGCGGGAATCGACCTGCTTCCACCGGCCCTTGTCCTGGACGATCTTCACGACGCTGACGCCGTGCGCGGCCAGCGCCTTGTCCACCTTGGCCTTGGTCATCTGCGCGTCCCCGTCGGGGAACAGCAGCGCCTGGTCGACGTACTCGTGGTTGAGGACGAGCAACCCCTGCCGGCTGCCCAGCGGCCCGGCGCCCAGGGGGAAGAAGGCCATGCCGTCGTGGTGCATGCCGATCTGCTTGGCCTGGTCGGCGGCGCTGTTGGAGGCGTCCTTGCGCCATTTGGGGCCGCGTGAGCTCAGCGGGGTGCCCCATGGGATCAGCACCTGGGCGGTGTACCCGGGAGGCACCACGATCTTGTCGTCGGTTCCGGCCGGGACGGCCTGGAACCCCAGCAGCTTCTTGCCCTTGCCGGGCTTGCCGGGCTTGCCGGGATTGCCGGGCGCGGCCATGGCGGTGCCGGTGCCGGCGACGGCGCCGATGAAACCGGCGGCGGCGACCACGGTACCGCCGCGGATCACCGACCGCCGTGACAGCCGGGCCTCGGCGACCTCGCGCAGCGTCGCGTTGCCCGATGGATTGGAACTGATGTCGTCAGGGTCTGCGGCCGGACGGATGTCCTCAGCGGTCATGGGCACCTCATTGCTCGACAACCGGTGGATTCCGGGAAAGAACCGGCAGGTCGCACGGTCGCTCGCAACTTAGAGAGTTCCCGTGACCACTCAGCGGACACGAGGTGAACAAACGCTTCCTTTTCAGTTCCGTCTTCAGTTCACCGGGACGCGGCCGCTTCGGAAAACCGGTGTTCCACCGCGTGGTCTTGGCCGGCCGGAACGGGACGTCGCAGGCCACGGCATCGTCCCTGAGCGCGACTCCCCGCATGCGACCTGCGGGGACGGCGTGCGGAAAGGCCCGATGACAAGGCCGCCCGGCGGCTGCGGTGCCGCCCCCGGCCCTCGGCCGCCTTTCGGTCACCGGCCGTCCGCCCGTGTGGGGCGGACGCTCAGACCGAGGTGGACATGGGACCGCCGTTGAAGGTCACCGTGTCGAGGGCGGCCTGGGCCAGGTCGAAGGGCTCGCCGGTGGTGTCGGCGTAGAACTTGTGCAGGTTGAACACCAGCCGTTCGGCGTCGGCCCAGGCGGCGAACTCGCCCAGGTCGGCGCGCTGGGCGGCCTCCAGCGGGGACAGCCCGTCCTTCATGCCGTCCGTCCCGACCTCCAGCAGGAACCGGTAGTAGCGCTCGTGCGCGGCCAGCACGTCCGGCAGCGCGGCGCCGTCGCAGATCGGCCCGTGCCCGGGGACGACCCGGTCGGGTTCGAAGGAGGCGATCCAGTCCAGCGAGCGCAGGGCGCCGGTGACCGACCCCATGCCCAGCATCGGTGTCAACCCATGGAACAGCAGGTCTCCGGTGAACAGCACCCGCTCCTCCGGCAGCCACACCACCACATCCCCGGGGGTGTGGGCGGCGTACCCGGGGTGGCGCAGCTCGATCCGCCGGTCGCCGAGGGTCACCGCCAGCTCGGAGGTCAGCGTCACCTCCGGCGGACGGCGGGTGACCGCGCCCCAGTCCGGCAGCGGCTCCCACAGCGGCGGGCACCCGTCGATGATGAAGTCGGCCAGGATGCCCTTGCGGGTCTCCTCGTGCCCGATCAGCACGGTGGACTCCGGCAGCAGCGAGTTGCCGTGGGTGTGGTCGCCGTGCAGGTGCGTGTTGACCGCGTACCGCAGCGGGACGTCCCCGGTCGCCTCCCGCACCGCCGCCAGGAACCGGCGGGTCCGGGCCTCGGTGGCGCAGGTGTCGACGATCAGCGTCCCTTCCGGGGTCGAGATCGCCCCGGTGTTGTTCACCCACCACGTACCGTCCGGCTGTACCCAGCCGAAGACCCCTTCGCCCAGTTCGTGCAGAACGGGTTCCCGCGCGGTATCCGCACCCGATGTCGCCATGCCGCCGAGCCTACTGACGCCCGCCCGCCCGGGGGCGCCGAATCCGGACGTCCGCCCGCTCACCGGGACGGGCGGCTGCGCAGGTAGGCCAGGACGGCCAGGACGCGGCGGTGGGTGTCCTCGGCCGGCGGCAGGTCGAGCTTGGTGAAGATCGCGCCGATGTGCTTGCCCACGGTCGCCTCGGAGACGACCAGGCGGCGGGCGATGGCGCTGTTGGAGTGCCCTTCGGCGATCAGGGCCAGCACCTGGCGTTCCCGCGGGGACAGGGCCTGCAGCGGGTCGCGGCGGCGGCGCAGCAGCCGGCTGATCACCTCCGGGTCCACCACCGTGCCGCCCGCCAGGACGCGGCGCAGCGTGGCGGCGAAGTCGGCCACGTCGGTGACCCGGTCTTTGAGCAGGTAGCCCACCCGCCTGCCGTCCCCGGAGTCCAGCAGGTCGGCGGCGTAGCTCAGCTCCACGTACTGGCTGAGCGCCACCACGGCCAACGACGGGTCGGCGCGGCGCAGCTCGACGGCGGCGCGCAGCCCCTCGTCGGTGTGGCCCGGCGGCATCCGAATGTCGGTGATCACCAGGTCGGGGGAGTGCTCGGCGACCGCGGCGGTCAGCGCCTCGGCGTCGCCCACCGCGGCGACCACCTGGAACCCGAACCGGTCCAGCAGCCCGGTGAGCCCTTCGCGCAGCAGCACGCCGTCTTCGGCGAGCACTACCCGCTCAGCTCGCATGCCAGCTCCACCCGCACCACGGTCGGCCCCCCGGCCGGGCTCGACAGCAGCATTCTGCCGCCGACCGCCGCCACCCGGTCGGCCAGCCCGGTCAGGCCGGTCCCGGCGTCCGGGTCGGCCCCGCCGGCGCCGTCGTCGGCGACCTCGACGGTCAGCAGGCCGTCCCGCCAGGCCACGGTCACCGTGGCCTGCGTGGCGCCGCCGTGCCGGGCGGCGTTGGTGAGCGCCTCCGACACCACGAAGTAGGCGGTGCTCTCCACCGGCGGGGGCGGCCTGCCGGGCAGCTCGGCGTGCACGGTCACCGGCAGCGCGGCCCGGTCGGCCAGCTCCTCCAGCGCCGCCACCAGCCCCCGGTCGGTCAGCACCCGCGGGTGGATGCCGCGGATCACCTCCCGCAGCTCGCGCATCAGCTCCCGGGCCTGCCGGTGGGCCTCGCCCACCCGCTCGGCGGCCGGTGAGCCCGGCGGCAGGTCGAGCAGGGCCATGCCGAGCTGCAAGGTCAGCCCGAGCAGCCGCTGCTGGGCGCCGTCGTGCAGGTCCCGTTCGATGCGGCGGCGTTCGGCCTCGAAGGCGTCCACCAGGCGGGCCCGCGACCGGGACACCTCCACCAGTTCGGCCCGCAGCCGCTGCTCGGGCCGCCCCTCCAGCAGCCGCCGCGCCAGCGCCCCGTGCGCCGCGGCCAGCGCCACCAGCAGATAACCGGCGATGGGCACCCCCGCCAGCCCGGCCAGGGCGTACGGCAGCGCCTCCCGGACGGTGCCGACCGTGGCGACGCCGATGGCCACCGGGCCCTCGGCCCCGGCCACCAGCAGCGGCCCGGCCAGCAGCATCACCACCAGCAGCACCGCCAGCCCGACCGCCCCGTACACCGGCGGCACCAGGACGGCCAGCAGGCAGGCGTACCCGAACTCCCGCCAGGTGGCCGCCTCGGCGTAACGGGTACGCAGCCACGCCGCCACCCCCGCAGCCGGCGGGACGGCGTGCCCCGGCCGCACGGGACGGGCATCGACCAGGCGCAGCCGCCGCCGCTCCAGCTCGGCCAACGGCAGCGCCACCAGCGGCCCGAACACCGCCAGCGCCACGCCCCCGCAGACGACCAGCGCCCCCGCCACGGTGGGCGGCCGTCCCGCGGCCAGCGCCCACGGGGAGGCCAGCACCGCCAGCGGCACCGCCGCCAGCACCGCCACCACCGCACCGCTCCCCAAAAAGGCCACCGCACGCCACGGCCACCGGCCCAGGAGCAGCCGCCACCCGAGCGCCTCCCACGCCGTCTTCGGCCCTTCTGCCGCCACACCGGCACGGTAGCCCCGCCGCGTGCGCCCGGGCGGTAGGGCTGGCCCTACCTCGAAATCGGGGGCTCGGCATGATGCGCCCCGCCCGCCTTCGCCGGTGGAATCCCGGGCATGACGATCCGGACCTTCGCTCGTCCAAGTGGACGCCCCGCACGCTCCCGCACCGGTGGAGGGCGGCCGTGACGAGTGCGGTGGCGCTGCATGGAGTGGTCAAGGAGTACGGGACGGGCGGCGCCCGGGTGCGGGCCCTGGACGGGGTGTCCCTGAACTTCCCGCAGGGCTCGTGGACCGCGGTCATGGGCCCGTCCGGCTCGGGCAAGTCCACGCTGCTGCACTGCGCGGCGGGACTGGACAGGGTGACGGCGGGCCGGGTCCACCTGGCCGGGCGGGACATCACCCGCGCCCCGGACGGGACGCTGACCGAGCTGCGGCGGCGCGCCGTCGGTTTCGTGTTCCAGAACTTCAACCTGATCGGCTCGCTGACCGCCGAGCAGAACGTGGCGCTCCCGCTCAAACTGGCCGGCGTCCGGGTGCCCAGGCAGCAGGTGCGGGCCGTGCTCGCCCGCGTCGGGCTGGCGGACCGGCTGCGGCACCGCCCCCGGGAGCTGTCCGGCGGTCAGCAGCAACGGGTGGCGATCGCCCGCGCCATGGTCACCCGCCCGGCGGTGCTGTTCGCCGACGAGCCGACCGGCGCCCTGGACTCCGCCTCGGCCCGCACCGTCCTCGACCTGCTGCGCGCCATGGTGGACGAGACCGGCCAGACCATCGTCATGGTCACCCACGACCCCGTGGCGGCGGCCCGCGCCGACGCGGTGGTGTTCCTGCGCGACGGACGCGTCGTCGATCACCTGGCCCGCCCGTCCGCCCGCCAGGTGGCCGACCGTCTCGCCCGGCTGGAGGGGTGAGGCGGTGCTGAGCCTGTCGTGGGGGACGCTGCGGGAGCGGCGGTGGCTGTTCGCCGGGGCGGTGTCGGCGGTGGCGCTGGGGGTGGCGCTGGTGCAGTCGTCCCTGCTGACGCTGGTCGCCACGGGGGAGCCGCAGATCCCGCCGGGGACATCGGGGCGGGAGGCCGAGCAGATCCGGGAGGGGTACGTCGGGGCGGCGACGCTGCTGGGGATGACGGTGCTGCTGGCGGCGTTTCTGGCGGTGTTCATCGTCGGTTCGACGTTCGCCTTCACCGTGGCGCAGCGGCGGCGGGATCTGGCGTTGCTGCGGCTGGCCGGCGGCAGCCGCCGGCAACTGGTCGTCTTGTTGCTGACGGAGGCGCTGCTGCTGGGGCTGGCCGGGACGGTACTGGGCGTGCTGCTGGGAGTGCCGGCGATGTGGGCGCAGGCCTGGCTGCTGGTGCGGCTGGGGTTCCTGCCCGGGCACTTCACCGTCGGCTGGTCCGCCGGGGTGCTGCCGGTGTCGGCGGGGGTCGGGCTCGGCGTGGCGGTCTGCGGGGTGCTGGCGGCCGCGCTGCGAGCGGCCCGGCTGCGTCCCCTGGACGCGGTGCGCGACAGTGGGGCCGCGGCGCGGGTGATGACGGCGGGCCGCTGGCTGGTGGGCCTCTCGTGCCTGGCCCTGGCGGCGCCGCTGGTGGTCGCCGGGCAGTCGGCGGACTTCCTGGGCGCGCTGCTGGTCGCCATGGCGGTCTCGATGCTGGGGGCGGTGGCGTTCAGTATGCTCAGCCCGCTGCTGGTGCCGCCCGCCGGGTGGGTGCTGGGGTCGGCGCTGCGCCGGGCGGGCGTGCTGGGCGAGCTGGCCGAGGCGAACCTGCGGGAGGGGACGCGCCGCAGCGCCGCCACGGCGGCGCCGCTGATCGTGCTGGTCGCCCTGACCGCCGGGTTCGCCGGCACGCTGGACTCGCTGGCCGCGGCGACCGGCGTGGAGATCCGGCGGCTGACCGCCGGTGACCTGGTGGTGGAGTCCACCGGCGCCCAGGCCGCCCGGCTGCGGCAGATCCCCGGCGTGGCGGTCGCCTCCACCAGGCTGTCGGTGGAGATCTCGATACGGGCCGAGCACCGCGAGGAGGGCCGCACCTGGCGGCACACCTACCACTCGGGGATCGTCGCGATCGACCCGGACGCCTACCAGCGGACCCAGCGGCTGCGCCCGGCCGCCGGCTCCCTGGACCGGCTGCGCGGCGCCACGGTCGCCATCGGCCCCGGCCTGGCCGCCGAGCCGATCCGCCGCAAGGTTCCGCCGGTCGCCCGCATCGGCGACCGGCGGGTGCGGCTGCGGATCGTCGCGGCGATGCCGGAGGTACTGGAGAACGGCGCTGACGCGTTTTTGGTGCCGCGCGAGCTGATCCCCGATGAGCTGGCCGCCCGTTCCGCGGCCGAGACGATCGTCCAGGTGGCCCCGGGCGCGTCCGTACAGGAGGTGGCCGCCCGGATTCGCGCCGCGGACCTGGGCACGGTGCGCACCGTCTCCGAGTGGGCCGACGCCCGCGTCGCCGCCCAGACCCGCGGCAACCGGGACATCATGCTGGTGCTGCTGGGCATGTCCGGCCTGTACGCCGCGATCGCCGTGGTCAACGCCCTGGTGATGGCCGGCGCCGAACGCCGCACCGAGTTCGCCGTGGCCCGGCTGACCGGGTTGAGCCGGGGCCAGGTCGTCCGGGCGGCCCTGGTGGAGTCGTGCGCCGTCATCGCCATCGGGCTGCTGCTCGGCGGGTTGGTGGCAGCCGCCGCCCTCAGCGGCCTACAGGTCATCGCCGTCCCCTGGACCCTGCTGTTCTGGCTGGCCGCCGGGGCGTTCCTGGTCGGCGGGGCGACGACCGTCCTGACCGCCTGGTGGGCGACCCGTCCCGCCCCCGTCACCTTGGCCGCCGCCCGCGAGTGAGATCGCGCCGAAAAGAGAGGCTCGGCTCTCGGGACGGGTGCTGGACGTGGAACGGGTCATAGCGACCGTACGGCGTTACGACCCCTGGCCGTCGAGATGGAGGCTCGCTATTTCCTCCAGCAGGGACGGCCGGCTCCACGAGGGGGTGTGGTCGTCCGGCTTCACCTTGAAGATCTCGAACAGGGCCTCCTCCATGGCTTCCAAGGTGTGGGCCACCCCGTGCAGGTAGCAGGCGTGCGTCTGACCGCCGATGTACTTGTCGACGTAACGCCGCAGTTCGGCGATCTCCCGCTCGATGCGCCGCAGCGCCAGAACACAGGTCCCGTGCTCCCGGTGAGCACGCCGCAGGATCTCCCGCAGCGCTTCTTCGCGGGTCATGCGGCCTCCGCTGTGAAGTCCGGCCGGATCAGTCCCCGCAGGAACCGGCTGCTCTTGGGTGCGGAGTGTCGGATCAGCGGCCGGACGCGGGAGCCGTGTCCGCGGCGTGCGTGGCGCGGGATCTCTCGCGGTGCTTCTTCGCGGGTCATGCCGTCTCCGCCATGAGGCCCAGCCGGATCAGCCCTCGCCGGAGCCAGCCGTTCTTGGGTGCTGGATGCCGGACGTCCCGCCTTCCGGGCGGCCGGGACGCCGCAGGAGATGAAGGCGCCGGTCGCCGCACGGCCGGGCGGGAGGGCACGGGCGTTCGGGATACCGCTGCCGGTCTCGTCGCCGCTTCGGGGCGGGCCGGCCCGGCAAGGGTTCTGGAAGGCGCGGCGGCACGGGATGCCGGGGGCCGCAGGGCAGCTCGCCGTGCCACCGCGCCGGCCCCGCCCGGCCGGGGGTTCGGCTGGCGGCCCGGACGGGGGGTCTGGGGGGTGAGGTAACGCCGGTAGTGGGCGGTCAACTGCTCCGCCAGGTCCTGGGCGGTGGGCGCCTGCAGCAGCCGCTTCGCGCCGGAGGGAGCGGCCGGCCACAGCCCGGACTGGACGCCGTGCCAGGGAACGGCGTCCGGGAATAGAGCCCGCAGCTCGGCCTGCTCGCGTTTCCGCCGCTGCTCGGGGGTGAGCACTGCCGGCACAGTTTGCGCAGGAATGGGCCACCGCGGCGGAGCCGTCGTTAGGATTGCGTTCAAGTCAGGAACCTTCGCTTCCTGGCCAGGCCTCGGGTAGCGGTGTGGCTGCACCGTCCGGGGCCGCTTTGCGTTTCTGGACGTCAGTGCGGGACGACCGCACGAACCGCCGTGACAGTCCGCTGACGGCTTTCTATCTGCGGCGGTGAATGCATTTAGTGAATCTGCGTCACAGTCCGCATTTCAAGAGGCATCATGGGGGACAGCTCCAGGTGTTTCCCAGGTGACGTGTGCGGATGTTCCCTGGGGAACACGTCGAATGTTCCCCAGGGAACATGGTGAGAAAGGTGCGTGCACCATGACCACCGAGCAGCGGCGAATACAGGCCGCCCGGCTGCGTGCCGAGCGTGAAAAGCGCGGCTGGGGCCAGCGAACCCTGGCCCGCCGCCTCCGAGACGCCGTCGAAGATCAACAAAAGCCCGAGTTGCCCTCATTTGTGACTTACGTCAAGCGCTGGGAAACGGGCAAGGCCGTGGTATCCGACTCCCGCTATCGCGCGGCCTACGCAGCGGTGTTCGGAATCGATCAAGAAGAGCTATTCAACGAAACGACATCGCCGGGTAGCGTGGATGTCGGTGTCATTCCCGAGGATGCGGGGGACGACATGAGACGGCGTGCCGCCCTGCAACTGCTGGCCGCTCTCGGAGCCGGAGCCGCGATCCCGCCGGCTGTCTTCGAAACAGCTCTTGCCGGAATCGAAGACGCCCTGGGCAACCCGCTTGACCTCGATGAATGGGAGCGCACCGCCCATGAGTACGGGCAACTGCTCACGGTCCGGCCCGCCGGCGCTTTGACCAGGGACTTGACCGCGGACCTGCTCGCCATCGGTGAACTGCTCACGCGGCAGATGCCCGACACCGACCGGCAACGGATGCTGCGGGTCTCCGCCGCCCTGTCGGCCTGTCTGGCGATCGACCTGGGCGGTACGGGCGATCTCCGCGCCACACGCGCCACCTGGGCCACCGCCAAACGCGCCGCAGACGCCTCCGGAGACACCACCCTGCGCGTCTGGGTGCGCGGCCGAGCGGCCCAAGAGGCCTGCTGGACCGGACGCCCGGCAGAGACGATCACCGCCCTCGCCAACGAGGGCATCGCCCTCGCGGCCGGAACCCCGTCCCCTGGTCTGGCCCGTGCCCAAGCCGCCCGCGCCTACGCCGCCGCCACCCAGGGCGACACCGCCCAGGCCCGTGTGTTCCTCGCAGCGGCCGAGCAGACCTTCGACCACCTTCCGAACGCCGACGAAAGACGAACGATCTTCGCTTTCCTGGAAAGCCATCTGTGGTGGTCGAAGTCCTACGTCCACGTCCTGACCGCCGATGACCGGGCCCGGGAGACAGTGGCAGGTGCCCTTTCCCTGTACCCGACCGAGGCGCACGGCGCACGCTCGAACCTGGCGCTCATGGACGCCATCGCCCTCATCCATGCCCGAGAGGTGGAGGCAGGCCTTCAGCAAGCTCTGACCGTCCTGGAGAAATACCCAGACGCCACGACCTCTGGAAGAAAGGTCTTGCTCGGTCAGGTCTTGCAGACGCTGCCGGAACAGGCCCGCGAACTGCCGTCCGCCCGCGAGCTCCGGGCATTGGCGTCCGTGGGGAACCCCCTGGATGTTCCCCAGGGAACATGGTGAGAAAGGTGCGTGCACCATGACCACCGAGCAGCGGCGAATGCAGGCCGTCCGGCTGCGCGCCGAGCGTGAAAAGCGCGGCTGGGGCCAGCGAACCCTGGCCCGTCTCCTCCGAGATACCGTCGAAGATCAGCAAAAGCCCGAATTGCCCTCGTTCGTGACTTACGTCAAGCGCTGGGAAGCGGGCAAGGCCGTCGTATCCGACCCGCGCTATCGAGCCCCCTATGCGGCGGTGTTCGGAATCAAGGAGGACGAACTGTTCAAGGAGGAGACATCGCCGGGTACCGTGGATGCCGACGTCATTCCCGAAGATGCGGGGGACGACATGAGACGGCGCGCCGCCCTGCAACTGCTGGCCGCTCTAGGAGCCGGAGCCGCGATCCCGCCGGCTGTCCTCGAAACAGCTCTCGCCGGAATCGAAGACGCCCTGGGCAACCCTCTTGACCTCGATGAATGGGAGCGCACGGTCCGCGAGTACGCGTATTTGATCAACCGAACGCCGGTGGGGACATATCTGGGGGACCTGACCGCTGACGTCATCACTATCGGCCGTCTCCTCGACCAGGAACGGTCCGAGGCCGTCCGGGCGGGGTTGCTGCGGATCAGCGCGGGCCTGTCGGCACTACTGGCCATCGAACTCGGCGACGTCGGCAACCGCCGAGGCGCCCGCCTGGCCTGGGGAACTGCACGACGGGCCGCCGATGCCAGCGGAGACCAGGGCCTGCGCGTCTGGGTACGGGCACGCGAGGCCGAGGAAGCGCTGTGGACAGGAGCCCCGCCCGCCGACATCCTCGCCCTGACCGCCGAGGCCGCCGCCATCGCCGATGGCAAACCGTGCTCCGGACTGCCCCGCGTCCATGCCACCCGCGCCTGCCTGGCCGCCGAGAACGGCGATCGAACGACGGCACATCGGGAGATGGCCGCTTTGGGCGACGTCTTCGAGCACCTCCCAGACACAGTCACCTCGGACCCGAGCACTTTCGGATGGGGCCCCTCGCGTCTGCGCTGGAACGAGGCGTACGTCTACACGCTCACCGGAGACGAGCGCGGCAAGGCCGCCGTGGACGAAGCAATCGCTCTCTATCCCCCCGGAACCCTGGGCCCGGTCGCCAACCTGCACATGATCCGAGCGATGGGCCTGCTCCAAGACCGCGAGATCGACGCGGCCCTAGATGCATCGGTAACCACGCTGCAACGACTGCCGATCAGCCCGGCACGACGCCATATGAGCAACCAGATCCTGCGAGCCCTGCCGGACAAGGCCCACGAATTGCCCGCCGCCCGCGAACTCCGGGCATTGACGACCGCCGTCTGAGGCACGGAGGTTCATGCTTTGGCCCTTTGCTGGGCGTGTCCTCGTTCGGCCCAGGGCCTATGGAGGTGGCGGTACGGTCGGACGACGTAGGGACACTGGACGTGGCCGACTACACACCCGCTTACGCCAAGGTCGCTGCAGCGATCCGCGAGGCCATCCTCTTTGGGGAGCTGGCACCTGGGCAGGCCATTCCGTCCGAGGCCCAGCTCGTCCAGCAGTACGGCGTGGCCCGCGAGACGGTGCGCCGGGCGGTGGCGATGCTGCGTGGCGAGGGTTTGATCGTGACCGAGCACGCCCGAGGCTCATACGTTCGGGAGGTGCCCGAGAGACGCGAGGTAATAATCCGCCCGGCCGCTGTGGTGACATCGAGAATGCCGACTGCCGATGAACGAGACCGGCTGGACCTGCCGGAAGGCGTCCCGGTTCTGGTGGTCGAGCAAGACGGACAAACGGAAATTTATCCGGCGGGCCGCGTTCAGCTACGGGTTCAGGGATAGAGGCAGAACGACTCCCGCCTTCAAACCGCGAGCTGAATCGACCTCCTCGGCCACTCAAAACGCTCTGCCGCCGTCGAAACCCCGTGACGTACCTTGAAATCGACGGTGCTCCCAGATGAAGGGAGTGAAGAGGTGAGACGGCGCGCCGCCCTGCAACTGCTGGCCGCACTCGGAGCCGGAGCCACGATCCCACCCGGCGCCCTGGAAGGCGTCCTCGCCGGAATCGAAGAGGCCCTGGGCAACCCCCTCGACCTGGACGAGTGGGACCGCACCGTCCACGAATACGGGCAGTTGCTCATGGTCCGCCCCGCGGGCGCCCTGATCAAGGACTTGACCGCCGACATCGTGGCCGTTGGTGAACTGCTCAAACGGCAGATGACCAAGTCCGAGCGGCGTCGGCTGCTACGAGTGAGCGCCGGTCTGTCGGCATGCCTGGCGATCGATCTGGGCGACACAGGCCAGATACGCGCCGCCCGCACCACCTGGGCCACCGCGAAACATGCCGCCGATGTCTCTGGAGACACCGCTCTACGCGTATGGGTACGAGGCCGAGCCGCTCAGGACGCCTGCTGGACCGGCCGTCCAGCGAGTGTCATCGACGACTTGATCTCCGAAGCCATCGCAATCTCAGGCGGAACACCGTCCGCCGGCCTGGCTCGCGCCCACACCGCACGCGCCTACGCCACGGTCGCACAGGGCAACGTTGCCCAGGCGCATGCCTCTCTGACCGAGGCCACCCGCACGTTCGAGGCGCTACCGAGCCAGGACGGACAGTCGGTGTTCACTTTTCAGGAAACCCAGCTGCGCTGGTCTGAGTCTTACGTCCGCACCCTCGCAGGGGACGCTCAGTCCCGAGACACAGTGGCCCGTTCCTTGGCCCTCTACCCACCCGAAGCACACGGCCCCCGCTCGAACCTGGCGCTCATGAACGCAGTGGCACTCATCCACGCCCGGGAAGTGGAGGCGGGCCTTCAGCAGGCCCTAACCGTCATGGAAAAGTACCCAGATGCCACGACCGCCGGCAGGAAGGTCTTGCTCGGTCAGGTCTTGCAGACGCTGCCGGAACAGGCCCGCGAACTGCCATCCGCCCGCGAGCTCCGAGCATTGGCGTCCGTGGGGAACCCCCTGGATGTTCCCCAGGGAACACGATGAATGTTCCCAGGGAACATCTGCGCATGTTCCCTGGGAAACACCAAACGTTCCCTCAGGGAACACGGCGAGAAGGCGCATACACCGACCAGCGACGGCCGGGCGTACTTCAGCACGTACCTGAAGCCCTACGAACGGGTGTGAGCATCCGCACGGCCGTTGAACGGGAGCGAGCAAGTGGGCAAGAAGACGAAACGAGTCGATCACTGGCAGAACCCCCATGCCCCGGAACCGACGTCCCGTAGGCCGTCCGCGAGCGCCCTGGTGCGCGACGAAGCTGGACGGGTGCTGTTGCTTCAGCGCACTGACAACGGCCTGTGGACCATTCCCACGGGCGGACTGAAGAAGGGCGAGACCATCCGCGAGTGCGCCGTCCGTGAGTGCCGGGAGGAGACCGGCATCGAGATCGAGATCACGGGCCTGGTTGGGGTGTTCACCACCCCTGACCACGTGATCGAGTACATCAAGGGCGGCAAGGTCACCGAGGTCCGCCAGCCGGTGAACATCTGCCTGCACGCCCGTCCGATCGGCGGCCGGCTCACCAGCACTGACGAGGCTTCCGCCGTGCGCTGGGTCGCCCCCGAAGACCTCGCCGAATACGACATCCATCCGGCACTGCGCCGCCGCATCGACCACGGCCTGACCAGCCCCGTCCCGCACATCGACTGATCATTTTGAACGGAAACACCGGTGCCGTGCTCCACGACATAGGGCTACTGGGCGATCAAGAAGCTGGATGAGTCAGTTGCGCGGCAGGAAGGCGGCGGTGGCGGCGCGGGCGAGGACGCCTTGGGTAGTGGCCGATAGGCCGAGCCGGTTCCAGTGGAAGATCACTACATGGGCGAGTAGCGCACGTAGGCCGCGGTCGAGGCGGCCGTTGGTTGCGGCTGCCCCGAGTTGCCGCCCTGCTGCGTGGAAGCTTTCTCGCCAGTCGGTTGCGGACGCGATTGGACCACCCGGGCTGAAGAGAGAGGTTGTGGCTTCGGCTGTGGTGTGTATGAGCGTCCGCATCTTGCCGGTCAGCGCGTCCATCGCTGCATGGGGTATCGAATGCGGTGGGATGGGACGTAGCTGCGCGACCCGGTGGAAGACGTCGCCGCGTTCGAACCAGTCCAGCTCCGCGCCGTGCAGGAGTGACTGAAGAAGCATGATCGATATTTCCCGGCGGCCGATCGGTGGTGACGCCATGAGGGCGTAGTCGAGAACTCCGCGGCTGTCGGCGCAGAAGAGGTCGTGGACGGTGGCCATGGCTGTGGGGCCGCCGAACGCGGCGTGCTCCGGTTCGTAGATCGAACGCTGCCATCCGGCGATCAGCCCGAGGTCGGTCAGTTCGGTCATCGTCCCGGTGATGACGTCGGCGGTTGCCGAGGTGGCCTCTGGGCCGGGAACCCGTAGCCGTATCCGCCACCAGGGGTGCTTGCGCAGGAACCACCACCCGCCGATGACTCCCCGGCGGTGCAGGTCGTCCAGGCGCGGGCGAAGGTGCGTGGCGGCGAGTTTCTCGGCCTGCTCCCACGCAGGCCACTTCACAAGTATCTGATGCCACTGCTGCTCAGTGCGACGTTCCAGCGCGGCGTAGCCGGCGGCCAGGTACACCTGGACGGCTTCAGTGAGCTGATCGAGTTGAAGACCGTGCTCGGCGGCGGCTCTCTCGAGTGGGATGCCTGCGAGGACGGCGAGTACGCCGGCGGCGAGCTGGGCGGGGGCGGCTTCGGTCAGGTGATCAGCAGGCATGCGTCCCATCCCGAGCGGGGTGGTGCGGCGTGCCGCGCGCTTTCCAAAGCCAGTGCCACTCCGGCTCGGCCGGTCAGCAGTCCCTCGTTCAGGCGCTGCGTGTGTTCACGGCGGGCTCTGGCGCGGAGTGCGGCGGCCAGGGCAGGCAGCCGCCGGCGGAGTGCCGGGTCGGTGCTGTCGCCGGCGGCACGATAGGCGGTTTGGTAGAGCCCGGCCATGCCGTGGCAGATTCCGGGGTCGCTGATCCGCGTCAGGTTCTGATCGGTCAGGCAGGCCAGCAGCGCTTGTTCGGCGTTGCGCCGCCGTGCGGTGTCGCCGGTGGCCAGGGCGGCCAACTGGAGTGCGCGGGCGATGCCCGGGGTGCCGTAACACCATGAGGGGCGTCCGGGGCGTTGTTGGGCGGGACGGCCGGTGCGCAGTGCGGTGAGGGTGATCCATTGAGGCCACCAGGGGCCCTCCGGTGACTGCTGCCGCCAGTTCTCCATCCAGTCGGCCAGCTGTTCGAGCGCTTCGTGGTGCCCTTCGACGGTGTGGCCGGCGCGGGCGGCCAGTGCCAGAAGCGCGAGGATGCCTGCCGCGCCGTGTGCCATGCCCAAATTGGCGTGCCCACCGGGTGTCGGCAGGGTCGGGTCGGGGTCGTGCGTGACCCACCAGCCGGGCAGTTCCACTCCGTCGTGCCGTGCCGGGCGGGTGAGCCGCACCAGGTACCGCAGCACGTCGCCGAAGACGTCGCTGCCGGGCTGGCGCGAGAGCAGCAGCGCACCGATGCCGACCAGGCCATAGAACAGGTCGTACTCGCTGAACTGTGCGTGCTCGCCCGCGTTGATTCTGGTGCGGGCGGTGTTGATGCGGCGGCGGGCAAGGCGCGCCACGTGGCGGTCCAGCGTGGTGAGCGCCTGTTCGTACCGACCCCGGCCGTCTGTGTCGGCGGCGTGCAGGAGGAACGCGACGGCGGGCGCCCCGTAATACAGGCCTGCGTGATCGCCTCCGTCGATCGGGCCGGCGGCCACCCGCCGAATCAGTGCGTGTGCCTCGGTCCAGGGGGCCTGGCCGGACAGGGCTCGTTCGATGCGGAGGAGCGCGAGGCCGGCCGTACCGTCCGCCAGGGATTGGTGATGCGCCTGATCGTGGGAGATCACCGCGGACGACGTCACGGGGCACCTGCCGCAGGTGAGGCGGTGGCCAGATTCCGGAGGGCGGCGGCGCGGGCCAGCCGGATGGTGGTGGCCTCGTGTTCGGGATCGGGACCGAACGCCCGGACGTGATGCCCGTGCAGGAGCGTCGTCACCAGGTCTGCGGGGTCGCGCTGTTGGGCGAGAAGGCGATGGTAGGCGGCCAATGCGTCGGCTCTGCGCTGCCAGGCGGCGGCGACCGCGTCGCCACCCGGAAGGGCGCGGACGGCGGCGAAGCCGGCTGCGGGATCGGCCAGGCGGAAGGCGGCATCGCGTACGACTGCATCTACCGGCCCGGAGCGTCGCTTTGCGCGGCGGACCAGAGTGCGGTAGCCGGCCGCGGTACCGGAGGCGAACGCAGCGGCGAGATGGGTCATGGAGGCCGCCGCGACGGCCTGCGCCGCCACCCCGGCGGCCTGGGCCATTGCGATCTGGGCTATGGCGGCTGCGGTGTCGGCGGCGAACACCTCCTCGGCCGCTTCCAGGGCCGGGCCGTGCCCGTAGCGGCCGGGCTGCTCTGCGGCGGGAGCCAGGAAGAGCTGTTCGAGCAGGCCGCGGGTTCGCAACTCCTGAGCGAAGGCGGCCAGCCGTGCGGCCACTGCTCCGTACTGGGACCGTTCGGCGAGCCGGAACAGCACCACGAGGTACTGGTCGGCCTCCAGACGGATCAGGTCGCGATGCCTGCTCGCCCACCATCGCCGGATCGGTACGCCGAGCTGCTGGACGAACGCAGGGAGGTGACGGGTGAGGATGGTGTCGAAGTGCGCGGGGTTGCCCACCAAGTGCGCCCGCAGCAACAACGCATCGCCCGGCTGATGGATGATGCCCGGCGGTGCGGTCACCGGCGGCCGCCCCTTCGGCGCGGCGGCCGCGACCATCGGGATCACCAGCTCCGCCGCGCGTCCCACCCAGCCCCAGGCGATGGACGAGGCATCCTCACGAAGTTCGAGCCGTTCAGCCGCATTCAGCCGAGCCTGCAGCAGTCGGCGGTCCAAAGGCCGGTCCAAGTTCAACGGCAGGCGCAATTCTCCCTGGCACAGCACGACGCGAGCGGGCACCCTCCACCGGTGGCGCCATCTGTGCAAGGCCGCGTCCCAGTCTTCGCCGGGTGCGGCTAGGGCACCGCGGGTGAGGAGCCAGCGTGCGGGAGACAACACCGTGCGCCGGTAGCGGATGCGGGGGACGTACGGCAGGGCGCGGGCCGCTCCCAGGTCGAATGGGCCGAACACGGCGCTGCGTGCATCGGCGATTTCTGCCAGGAACCGCGCCAACGGCGGTGTCTGCACGGTGGTGTCCAGAGCGTGGGGGATGTAGGCGCGCACACGTCGCCCGGTGGACCGCTGCACCAGGTACATCTGATCGGCGTCCGCGGTGACCGCCAGGTCGTCCAAGCTGAGCACGCCCACCTCGGTTCCACCGGAACCCGACCGGCCGGGAGCGGTGCCGGGGTGTTCGGCCAGCGGCAGGACGACTGTTCCCGCGTGTGGGGCGACGCGTACGACGTTGTCGTTGTGCGGACGTCGGGGCGTGAACGACAACTGCGCTACCACGACGTCGTCATCGGGAGCGTAGGTGCGGGCGAGCTTGGCCCGGTCGGCCTTGTCGAGCAGGTGGGCGAAGCGGCCGATCATGCTGGTGTGGGCGCGTGGCGCGGCCACCACCTGCAGGGTGAAGTCGCCGCGGTTGATCGCGTCCGTTGAAGTGGCGTGGAGCGTGATGCCGAGTTCGATACGCGACGGCACCACGACGTCACCGTGATCACCTGTCGTCAATGCCGCTATATCGGCCTCGGACAGCGTGATCTCCTCACGGCCGTCCACGAGGGCTTGCTGGATCATCCCCATCAAAGTGGTGTCGCGTTGGGTCAATGTCCGCCACACGGGGCGGGCACGAGGCGCGCCCAGATACCCGCGGGGGTACCCCAGTCCTGAGTCGGTGACCAGCTCCCGGACCGGGACAAGTGCACCGGTGCCATAGCGGGCACGGAAGCGGGCGTGGTAGTCCAACCACGCCGTCGTGCCGAACGGCTGCGTTGACAGCCGCAGCAAGACATCGGCTGCTCGCTCGGCCTCGTGCACAACCGGTTCGGGGATCGCGATGTGGGCGTTGAGCCGCAGATCGGCCGCCAGCACGGGCCCGGTGCCGCGCGCCAGATGCCGCATCCTGCCGGCGGCCGCGGCACGCAGGGGCGCCGCACGCGCCGGGTCGGCAGCGGTGTTGTGTTCCATCAGTTGGCGGTTGATGGCCTCCAGATGGTCGAGCAGCTTGGTGATCTCCGTGAGCTCCGCGTCGCCCGCCTCGCGGACTCCTGCGCGGTGGAGCGCCTGGATGAGATGGTTCAGCGGGTCCTCAGCGGTCGAAGGCGGACGCAGGTCGGTGATGAGGAATCCCCCGTCGATCAGGCCGTGCAGCAACGTGTGTATCCGGCCGGTGTCGGCGCTGGGAAAACGCCGGGACATGCGATCGGCCAGTGCGGCGAGCCGCTGGGGCCGGACGGCCTGCTCGAGGGCGTAGGCGATGGGTGTGGTGAGACGCACCGACGCTTCCTGCAGCGGTCCCGGTGATCGCGCTCCGACCGCGGCCCTGCGGAGGACGATGAAGCGGCCGTCGCGGACGACGCCGGTGTTGTCCGCGACCACCGTCAACCGCATCCGCAGGGCAGGATGCCGCTCCACCTGGTCGATCAGCGTGGCGAGCCATTCGGAATCGGCGCGAACGACGGCACGGTGACCGGTGTCGATCTTCACCGCCGCCGGGCCGAGCGCAGCGGCGGTGACGCCGGCGAACATCCCGAAGGGGGTGGCGCGCCGTTCCCACCGCAGCAGGTACGACGCCGGCGAGGCCACCGTCCGGCGGAGCCGCCGCCCGGCGGGACAGCCATCCGTCAGAAGGCGCTCGATGCCGGCGGCCAGGTCTGGGCTGGACATCTCCACGGCTTCGCGTACCTCACGGCGCTGCCAGACTCGCCTCACCCACGCGGCTCCCTCCCGCGCCACGGCAGCGTGGTCGGCCAAGTCCACATCGCCGGGAGGCGTCACGTCCGGGGGACATGTGGTCGCGCGTACCAGCACGAGTCCGGTGTGGCGGAAACGGCGGGAAACGGCCACGACCCCATTTCCTTCCTCTCGCCGGGACTTGCGGAGGCGACATCCCGGCTAAGGGATGCCGCCGCAAGGCGTTCAGGCCGTCAGAACGGGTCGTATGAGCTGCTGCTGCACGCGCTGGTGCTGCAGGTGTTGCCGCAGCCGTCGCTGGTGGAGCACATCATGGTCACTATCGGCGTGGTGGACTCCACCACGCGCAGGTCCAGCTCGAACTCTTCTGCTGCGATCTCGCCGTGGTCATCGGCGAGGTCCAGGGCCAGGGGCAGAGTCATCAGTTCACTCCTCCCACACGTCGAGGGCGAATGATCGGTGTGTTCTGGCTCGCCGGGAGCCAGGAGATCGAGACGGCGCCATGCCTTTTGTGCAGCACCGCCGAGGGCTCGGGAAGCTTGGGAACGGTGCTGCCGGCAGGCCAGAAACCGAACGAGGGACTGCGGTGACGGCCGGCGCGGTCCCAGGCCTGGATCTGCTCGACAAGAGCGATGGCCGCGGCCCGGCCACCGTGGGCGGTGGCGCCGAACTCCACGCCCGTGTCGTCCATCGCCGGCCGCACTGCGAGATAGGCGAAGGAACCCCCGACT
Organism: Thermomonospora sp. CIF 1; assembly: GCF_001896795.1. Classification (NCBI taxonomy): domain Bacteria; kingdom Bacillati; phylum Actinomycetota; class Actinomycetes; order Streptosporangiales; family Thermomonosporaceae; genus Thermomonospora; species Thermomonospora sp. CIF 1. The sequence goes on along the minus strand of NZ_MOYN02000026.1, from coordinate 128,378 downwards.
ACGCCGCCGAACGGGAACCAGGTCTTGCCCAGCTTCGCCGCCAGATCGGTACCAGGGTCGGCGCTGATCCGGCAGAATCCGGGCAGGAACGCCGCGAGCCACAGATGCAGGTCGGCGAACGAGATGCCCTTCCCGATGGTGACACCGGACCACACCGACACCGATTCGGTTGCCAGCACACCGTCGAGGAGGCGTATTTCTTCAGGGGCGCCGGAGTCGAACTGCAGCCATAGCCGCGCGCCGTTCGGATCTGGCAGCAGGAATGTCCGCTCGGTATGCGCGCCCTGCCCCTGAATGGGCACGAATCCGGCCACTTCGGCGTCGCTGCTGGTCAGGTGATCGCCGTCGCGGCGGAACGCGATGGTTCGGGTGATGCCGTTCATGCGCAGCGGCACCACCAGCACACCGTCGGCGACCAGTTGGTCCAGCCAGGCCGGGGGGATGTCCCACGCCCCGACGGTGACCAACGTCCGATCGAACGGGCCGAAGCCGGGCACGGGGTATTCGGCGTCCGCGTGCACAACGCTGACCCGACCGCCATACCCGGTTCGGCTCAGCAGGGCGCCGGCACGCTCGACGATCTCGCTGTCGATGTCGATGCTGACCACATACCCATCCGGACCGACGATCTCGGCCAGCAGCGCGGCGTTGTAGCCGCCTGAGCCGATCTCCAGAACGGCCATTCCGGGATGGATATCCGCCATTTCGATCATGCGGGCCTGGATGTAAGTGGCGCTGACCGAGGACAAGCTCCTGCCGTGCTCGTCGGTCTTGGTCACCACCGCGCGGTCTACGGCGTAGACCTCCTCAAGAGGAGTGCCGGGGGGTACGAACGTCTCACGGGCAACCGTGCGGAACGCCTTCTCCACTGCAGGCGAGACGATCTTCCCGCGCGATCGCAGCGTATCGACCAGCTCGTCTCGCAACCGTGCCGCCCGCTCGAAGTCGCCGGTGGTATTCGCTGCCCGGATCACGTGCTCTCCCCCGTTGAGCGATGTCATTCAACTGCTCACACCAGATCAGTTCGCCTGGCCGCGTATCTCCGATGCGAAAACCGGGATACCTCAGGGCTGATTGCAGAAGAAAAGCATTCGGCGCGACGGCCGAGCAGGACCCGGGCGGGCGTTCGAAACGCCTTTGTATTACCAGAGGCTTGTTTCAGCGAGAAGGTGATCAAGACGGCTCCCTGGAGTGTGTGCAGTGTCGTCCAAAACCTCGCGCACTCAGGTCGCCGCCGGGAAGAGATTTGGCAGGTTTTGGCCCCGGCCTCGCCGACGTGGCTGAGACCGGGACCGATATGTTCAGGGAAGTCGGAACTGCTCGTGGGGGATCGCTCGCTCCCACACCTGCTCGAACGCGGCCAGGCAGCGCGCGACCACGGTCGGGTCGTTGCTGCTCTTCTCTTCGGGGATCTCGGTCCCGTCCCCCTCGCAGAAGTTGAACATCACCAGCTTGTTGTCGAACAGCCAAAAGTCCGCGCCGGGCAGCATCAGGTCCCAGGCCCGGTCGCGCGGCAGCCACCGCACGTCCTCTCCGGCCTCGATGTTCTGGGAGGTGAGCATGTGCTCCCAGCGGATGTAGTCCGAAGGGGGCATGGAGATCACCCGGGCGCGCCGGATCGTCACCCCGCGACCCACGGCGTCCTGCACGATCCGGCGCCAGTTCGTCATCTCGTACCAGCCCGACCCGCCCGCCAGAAAGTCCTGGTAGGCGGGGTGGGACGGGTCGTAGGTGTCGCGCATCTCCAGGTGCAGCGCGCTGTGCTTGGCGACTTTGAGCACCTCGGTGCTGTCGGCCGGACCGTGCCCGAGACGTCCCGGCTCATAAGTGCCGGCGGCCGCCTCGGCGATGATCGACGCCATGCGTCCGGGAAGCCGCACCACGGCCTCGTCGGCGTGCAGGGTGCCGTGCCTGCCGATCTCGGCGAGCACCAGCGGATCGGTGACGAGCAGACCCTGGAAGTAAAAATCCCCGCTGTCGGGGTCGAGGTACACGGCGGGGCAGCGCCCCTCGGGCGAGTCGGGGTCCTCGCCCACCAGCTCGAGCGGCATCACGGTCCTCCGTTTCGACACCGGGCCTGTGCGTGCCGACCCCGTGTCGAACCCTCACCCGCGCCGGCTTCAGGCGTCAAGCGATTCGCGGACTCTGGTAATGATCCGCCGGGCCTTCTCTCCCGTGACGGACAGCGACGTCAGCCGCTTCCAGGCCGCCAGGTAATCGGCGATCTCCGATGGCTGGGACACCGACAGAAACCCCGACACCAGCTCCACGGTGACCAGCTCGGTGTCGCTGATGATGAAGGTGTGCTCCGGCCACACCCGATGCCCGTCGTCCAGCGTGCGGTCGGCGTCCAGCGGGATGATCCCCAGCGATACCGAGGGCCACCGCGCCATCGCCAGCAGATGCTCCAACTGTTCGGCGTGCACGTCGGCCGGGACGACCCGGTGATGCAGGACCTGCTCTTCCAGCACGAACACGAACCGGGCGTCCGGCCGCCGCAGCACCCGCTGCCGGTCCATCCGCTCTGCCACCGCCTCGGCGACGTCGTCCACCTCGACGTGCTGCTCGACGCGGATCGACTGCAGTGCCGCCGTCGTGTACGCCCGCGTCTGCAGCAGGCCGGGGATCACGTGCGCACAGTAGACCCGCATGAGCTTGACCCGCTCGTACCGGTCCCGCACCGACTCCTGAGCACCCTTGAGGCCGCCGCGGTTGAGCTGCCGGTAGGTCAGCCACATCCGCTCGACGGCGGCCTGCTCCGCCAGCAGCTCGTTCAAACGCTGCTCCGACGCCCCGCAGATCGCGCACCACAGCCGCACATGCTCCGCCGACGCCGGACGCACACCCCGCTCGATCTTCGAGACGTTCGACGAGTCTCGCCAACCCGCCCGCCGGGCGAACTCCACACCGGAGATCCCCGCGGCCATGCGAAGCTCACGCAACTGATCCGCCAGCCGCTGCCGCGCGGCCCGCGCACTGGAAGAAGACGACGAAGGCATCTCCACCATCCAACCGTGCCGCTGCAACCGTTTTGGAGGAGACGCTGTTGACGCTACTGATGAGCGGCATCAGCGCGTTCTGCTTCACATACGGCTCGGGGGACGCGATGTCCCGGTTGTTCTCGCCGATCGCTGCTGTTCTTGAGGCGTTTGCTGTGATCTTTGCCGGTGTTCCGCGTGGACGAGTCCGGGCGTCTTTATCTGGGGCCGTGTCCTTCGCGGGGGGCATCCGGGGTTCGTCTGTGCCGTGGTGGTTTCACCGGGGCGGTCTCATGGGGATCGGGTGTTGGTTGTTCCGTCTCCGGTGGAGATGGTTCCGGTGTTGTCGCCGCCGATGGCGACCGAGCGTTCTCCCGAGGCCGACACCTGGGGTGGGGCTTGTTCGGTGGTGTTTTGGCCGGTGAACAGGCCGGCCACCGCCACTGCCAGGCCGATGATCGCTATGAAGACTCCGATCACGCTGGCCCACTTGTCGGCCTTGTCCAGGCCTACCGTGGCGAAGTACGCGCCCAGTCCGATCAGAGCCGCCATCAGTAGGGCGGTGCCGGCCCATACCAGCCCACGTCTCGTCATGGTTTCATCATCGGCCATGCCCCTCCAGGGGGAAGGGGGAAATGGCTCGTTTGCTCTCTTCGGCTTGTCGGTAGGTGTCGGCGAGATAGTCGCGGGGAAGCGCGGGTGCGCGGGTGGTCGTCGCCCAGTACTCGTTCTTTATCGGTGAGTGCCTGTTCCAGAAGCGGGATGGCGCGTTTGAGATCTCCGGCTTCCTGGTAGGCGAGGGCGAGGTTGTTGCGGGTGGTCAGAGTGTGAGGGTGGTCGGCGCCCAGTACTCGTGCCTTATCGGTGAGGGTTTGTTTCAGAAGCGGGATGGCGCGCTTTGAATCGCCGCTTGTCTGGTAGGCCAGGGCCAGGTTGTTGCGGGAAGTCAGCGTGAGCGGGTGGTCGTCACCCAGCAGTCGCTGAAAGTCCGTCAGGGCGCGCCGGTGGTAGGCGATGGCGCGATGGATCGTTCCTTGGTCGTGCAAGAACGTGCCGGCCTCGTTGAGCAGGAGGGCGAGGCCGTCGTCGTCGACGGTGGTGCGAGCGGCCAGGGCGTCTATGTGGGGGAGCAGCGTGCGCCAGGCGGGCCAGTGCGTCGGGTCTTGATGGTCGGGGGGCAGGGCTTGGCCGAGCAGGTCGATGGCCTGGTGGCGGGCCTGGTCGATGTCGGTGGGACGGCGGTGCGGGTCGGTGGGGTCGGGGGCGCGGGTAACGGCCTGCACCAGGCGGTGCACGGTGACCGTCTGCGGGGTGAGGGTGATCATGTTGTAGGCGGCCAGTGCCCCGAGCGCCGTGGTGAGCTCGGCGGGGGCGGCGAGCGGGGAGAGCAGAGTGCGGGGGACGGCTTCGGCGCCGTACCAGGCCAGCACCCGCAGCACCTGCAAGGCATGGGGGACCTCGGTCAGCCGGGCCAGGGTGAGTCGCCAGAGGCGGGCGATGGTGCGTTCGGGGTCGCCGCCTGCGGCGGCCTGGTCGAACATCGCCGCCGGCTGTCGGGACAGCAGTTCCAGGTAGGCCCGTGGGGTGAGCCGGGTCTGGTGGAGGTAGGCGGCGGCCTGTTCGATCGCCAGCGGCAGGCATCCCAGTTCTTCGACCAGGTCGGCTGCGCCCTCCAGGGCGGGATCGTGGCGGTCGGTGCCTCCGGTGGTGATGCGGGTCAGCAGCTCGACCGCCTGGGCGGGGGTGAGCACGTCCAGGTGCAGGACGCGGGCGCCCAGGCGGTGCCATCCGGTGCCGAGCCGGCTGGTGATCAGTACCCGTCCGCTCAGGGCGCGGTTCAGCACGGGGGTCAGGTGGGCGGGGTCGGTGACGTTGTCCAACACCAGCAGCCAGTCGTTCTGGCAGCTCAGCCAGGTCAGCGCGCGTTCCGCCAGCGCCTCCAGCGGCAGCGCCCGGGTCAGTTCCGGTTGCAAGGCGGTGGCGAGGGCGGCCAGTCCGGCTTGCAGGGAGGCGGGGTGTCGGCGGTGATCCACCACACCGGGTTGCGCCGGTCGGCCTGGGCGGTGGCGTAGCGGGCGGCCAGGGTGGACTTGCCCACCCCGCCCAGGCCGTGCACCACCACCGGATCTTCGGACTCGTCCAGTGCTGTTTGCAGAGCGGTCAGATCGTCGTGGCGGCCGACGAACAGCCGCGCGGCGGAAGGGACATTCACCAGCCGGGGCGGGGCCGTCACCTCACTGACCGGCCGCAGCGCCTCTGGCGGCAGCACCGTTTGGACGTTGGTGGCGTTCGGGCCGGTGGACACGATGCCCCAGTTGTCCTTGCCGATCGCCACCGCTCCCGGGGCGTCCGCCGTGGTGCCTGAGGACGGAGCGGCGTCGCCGCCCGCAGAGCCCGGCGGGTCCTTCGGGGCCGGGCTGCGTCGTGGCCGCTTCACCACCGCGCCCTCGCAGGGGCCTTTCGCCCGCGGTGGGGATGGTTCCGGTGGCGTCCCCACCGCAGGCGGCCGGCCGTTTTCCCGTGGCCGGCGCTCGCGGTGGCCGCTGTCCGCTCTCCTCGCCGTGCCGTCCGGTGAACGGCCCGGCCACCGCAGACCCGTGCCGGTACGCGCCCCGTCATGCTTTCATGATCAACCACACGCGTTCGGAAAACGCGCAAGTTCCCCCTTCTGAGGATTTCTTGGCCGTAACCGGCCGCATCTGGTGGATGCGCGTCCACGTGTCAAGGCGGGCACCTCGCTCCGCGGGAGACATCCGGGCCTGGCCCCCTGGGGCCGTGCGGCGAGAACGTTCAAATTCCGGGCGCCCCGTCGTTTCAGGTCACGGCTTTCGGAACAGCCCGCCGTACTCGAACAGTTCCTTGTGGAGCTTGGAGGCGCCCTCGTAAGTTTTCAGCTCTTCGGGAACGGGGGCCAGAGGCGGCTGGTTGGGGTCGGGGCGCCAGTTGTTGATGTCGACCAGACCCGGTTCGACCGGCTCCAGGCCGTGCCCCAGCAGCAGCGCGTCGACCTCTTCGGGGCTGCGGGTCTGCCAGGGGATGTTGGGAGGGACGATGGCGTCCAGTTCGGCGCGCCGTTCGGCGGGGAGGGTGCTGACGATCTGAGTGAAGGCCAGGTGGCTGCCGGGGACGGCGCGGTCGATGTAGGTGTGCAGGACGGTGTGGGGGTCGTCGGAGTCGGGCAGGTGGTGGCCGACCGACAGGTACAGCACGGCCAGCGGCTCGCTGAAGTCGATCAGGCGCTTGGTGTCGGGGTGCTCCAGGATGGCCTCGGGGTCGCGCATGTCGGCGGTGATGACCACGGATGTCCACGTAGACGACCCGGGCGTCGGGTGCGTGCTTTTGGGCGACTTGGTGGGTGTTGTTGTCGGTGGGCAGGCCGCAGCCCAGGTCGATGAACTGGCGGATGCCGGCCTCGGCCGCCAGGTAGCGCACCACCCGGTACAGAAACAGCCGGTTCGCTCGGGCGGCGTCGAGGACGTGCGGGGTGAGGCGGATGGTGTCCCGCACGAACTGCCGGTCGATTTCGAAGTTGTCCTTGCCGCCCAGGAGCCAGTTGTAAACCCGGGCGGAGGTCGGCACGTCGGTGGGGATGTCGGTCGGGACGGCGCCGTCAGCGCCCAAGGTCTGCTCCCATGCTTCACGAGGATCCTGCACCGGATCTCGGCAAGATCAGATTATCGGCGTGAACGTTGCCGTTGGGGGTTTCTTCGGGTTTCGGACGCCGTTGGCAAGTGGGCCCTTTCTCGAGGGTAAAGGGACGAACAGTGCTCGGCATGCAAACCGCGCCGGGCCGTGCTTGACCGTGGCTTTCGTTGAAAACCCTCACTGCGATGCCGACTTCTCCAGGACGCCCCGGGCGCGCAGGTGGTCGATCAGCAGGCGGCCGACGTGGCGGATGTGGGCGGACATGGCGGTGCGGGCGGCCTCGGGGTCGCGGGCGCGCAGCGCGGCCAGGATGGGGGCGTGGTCGCGGGCCGAGGCCTCGGGCCAGCCTTCGACGGTGCCGAAGAAGCGCAGCGGCACGTAGTGGACGGTCGACTTCAGCAGCGCGGTCAGCCGGTGCGACCCGGAGGAGCGGTTGATCGTCCGGTGGATCTCGTGGTTGAGCCGGTCGACCAGCTCGGCGTCGCCGTCGCGGGCGGCCTGCTCCAGGCGGGATTGGACGCCTTCCAGACGGTCCAGCTCCTCCTCCGGCAGGGCGGTGGCGGCACGGGCGGCCAGTTCGCCGGCGAGGTGGGCCTGGACGTCGAACAGGTCGGCCACGTCGCGTTCGGTCAGCGGCAGCACGCGGAAACCGCGGCGGGGCTCCCAGCGGACGGCGCCCTCGCTGTGCAGGATCATCAGGGCCTCCCGCACCGGGGTGGCGCTGACGCCCAGTTCGGCGGCCAGGTGCTCGGTGCGGATGTAGGCGGGGGCGCGCAGTTCGCCGATCATGATGGCCTCCCGCACATGCCCGGCGACCCGTTCGCTGAGCTGCCTGCCGTCCAGCGCGGGCCGGCGCGCGATTTCCGCGGCGGGGTGTGCGGGGGCGGCATGCGGGACGGCCGGTCCGGGCGTGGTGCGGGGACCGTTGGGGGCTGCTGGGCGTTTGCCGGGCACCGTTTCTCCCTCCCGCCGACGTCCTGTCGATTCTGGACCGGGCGGGGCGCCGGGGGCTCTGGAAAGCGTGTGGATATTCTATAGAATCCAGAATCTCCAGGAGCGTGCCGCGGTCTGGAGACGTCCCCGAGCCGTGGAGGGGTGCCGGTGGCCGGTGAGGCGAGCGCGATGGGACTGCCGCTGGACGGGATGCGGGTGGTCGAGCTGTCCAGCTTCGTGGCCTCGCCGCTGGGTGGGATGACACTGGCCCAGCTCGGGGCGGACGTGATCCGGGTCGACCAGATCGGTGGCGGGCCCGACATCGACCGGTGGCCGCTGGCGCCGTCCGGGCGGAGCCTGTACTGGGCCGGGCTCAACAAGGGCAAACGGTCGGTCACCGTGGATCTGCGGTCGGCCGAAGGACGCAAGATCGTCGCCGATCTGATCGCCGAGAGCGGGATCGTCCTCACCAACGCGCCCCGGCGGGACGGGCTGACCTACCAACAGCTGCGGGAGCGGCGGCCGGACCTGATCTACGTGCAGCTCGTCGGCAAGCGCGGCGGCGGCAACGCCGTGGACTACACCGTGAACGCCGCCTTGGGCTTCCCGCTGGTGACCGGTCCGGAAGACCACGACGGGCCGGTCAACCACGTGCTGCCGGCCTGGGACATCGCCTGCGGCCTGTACCTGGCGGTCGGGCTGCTGGCCGCCGAACGGCAGCGGCTGCGCACCGGGGCCGGGCAGTACCTGGAGGTCGCCCTCAGCGACGTGGCGCTGGCCACCGCCGGCAACCTCGGCTACCTGGCCGAAGCCCAGTTCGGCGAGCCGCGGCGGCGCATCGGCAACCACCTCTTCGGCGACTTCGGACGCGACTTCGCCACCGGCGACGGCCGGCGCGTCCTGGTGCTGACCCTCTCGGCCCGGCACTGGCGCGACCTGCTCGCCGCCACCGGCCTGGGCGAGGTCGCCGAAGCCCTGGAACGGGCCCTGGGCGCCGACTTCACCAAAGCCGCCGACCGCTACACCTACCGGGAGGCGCTGTGCGGCATCTTCACCCCCTGGTTCGCCGCCCGCACCTGCGGCCAGATCGAAGAGGCGTTCCAGGGCACCTCCGTGCTGTGGGCCCGGTACCGCGACTTCGCCGAACTGGTGGCCGACGACAGCGCCGCCCTGCGCGCCGAACCGCTGATCGGGGAGCTGGACCAGCCCGGCATCGGCCGCCACCTGGCCCCCGGCTCGCCCCTGGTGCTCGGCGGTCTCCAGCGGCCTCCCGCCCCGGCGCCCCTGCTGGGCCAGCACACCGACGAAGTCCTCGGCGAACTGCTCTCTTTGCCCAAGGACGCCTTGGACGACCTGCGCGCCCGCCGCGTGATCGGGGAGCGGGAATAGGCCGCCCACGATCGATGTGCGTGGAAGGCCCGGTGGGCAGGCGGATGCGTCCGAGAGCCGGTCGTTTGCAAGGCTGCCGCCGCCTGGAAACGGCGGCCCGTGCGCCGGGAGCGCGGGAGTCCCGGCGGGATGTGGGAAGTGGTGAAGGGCTCCGCCATGGGGGCGGGGCCGCGGGCATCGGGAGGCCGGTGAGGTGAGCGAAGGGCTTGCCGCGCATGTGGACGGGTGGAACCCGGGGCCGCAGACCGTGACGGACGAGCTGCCGCCCGGGCCGGCGGCGGCGCTGGCCGCGGTGCTCGACCGGCCCGGGGACGCGCCCGAAGCCGGGGAAGAACTGCCGCCGCTGTGGCATTGGCTGTACTTCCTGGAATGGGTGCCCCAAGCGGAGCTGGGGGCCGACGGGCATCCGGCGCGCGGGCACTTTCTGCCGCCGATTCCCGAGCGCACCCGGATGTTCGCCGGGGGCCGGCTGCGGGTGCACGCGCCGCTGCGGGTGGGGAGGGTGGCCGAGCGCACGTCCGTCCTCGCCGGGGTGAACGTCAAGCAGGGCCGGGCGGGCGAGCTGCTGTTCGTGACCGTCCGGCATGAGATCCGGCAGGACGGCGAGCTGCGCGTCACCGACGAGCAGGACCTGGTGTACCGGTCGGGTTCGGCGCCCGCCCGGCACGAGCTGCAAAGCGGGACGCCCTCCTCACCGGACCCCTGGCAGTTGCCGCTGACGGCCGAGCCGCCGCTGCTGTTCCGGTTCAGCGCGCTGACCGCCAACGCCCACCGCATCCACTACGACCTGCCCTACACCCGGGACGCGGAGGGCTTCCCCGCCCTGGTCGTGCACGGCCCGCTGCTGGCCGTCCTGATGGCCGAGCTGCCGCGCCGCAACGCCCCCGGGCGGCGGGTGACGGGCCTTGCCTACCGGTTCCGCCGTCCGGTGTTCGCCGGGGAGGCGGTGCTGGTGACCGGCGGGCCGGACGGGAGGCTGGCCGTGGTGGACGCCGCCGGGCAGGCCCGGGCGCAGGCGGAGGTGGAACTGTCATGATCGGCTACGAGCTGGCCCCCGAAGAGCGCGCGATCGTCGAGACCGTCCGCGAGTTCGTCGACCGCGAGGTCCGCCCGGTCGCCCGCGACCTGGAGCACGCCAACGCCTACCCCGAAGACCTCATCGAGCAGATGAAACGCCTGGGGATCTTCGGGCTGGCCATCCCCGAGCCGTACGGGGAGACCAAGGTCTCCACCCCCTGCTTCGCCCTGGTCACCGAGGAGCTGGCCCGCGGGTGGATGAGCCTGGCCGGGGCGATGGGCGGCCACACCGTGGTCTCCAAGCTGATCTGCGACTTCGGCACCGAGGAGCAGAAACGCCGCTACCTGCCGCGCATGGCCACCGGGGAGCTGCGCGCCGCGATGGCGCTGACCGAGCCCGGCGGCGGCTCCGACCTGCAGGCCATGCGGACCACGGCCACCCTCGATGAGGACCACTACGTCATCAACGGCGCCAAGACCTGGATCACCAACGCCCGCCGCGCCGGCCTGATCGCCCTGCTGTGCAAGACCGACCCCGAGGCCCGGCCCGCGCACAAGGGCATCAGCATCCTGCTGGTGGAGAAGGTCCCCGGCCTGACCGTCTCCCGCGACCTGCCCAAGCTCGGCTACAAGGGCGTCGAAAGCTGCGAGCTGGCCTTCGAAGACTGCCGCGTCCCCCGCACCGCCCTGCTCGGCGGCCGGGAGGGGCGAGGGTTCGCGCAGATGATGAAGGGCCTGGAGATCGGCCGCATCCAGGTCGCCGCCCGCGCCACCGGGGTCGGCCGCGCCGCCTTCGACGACGCCTTCCGCTACGCCCGGCAGCGCGAAAGCTTCGGCAAGCCGATCTGGCAGCACCAGTCCATCGGCAACTACCTGGCCGACATGGCCACCAAGCTGACCGCCGCCCGCCGCCTGCTGCTGCACGCCGCCGAACGCTACGACTCCGGCGAGCGCTGCGACATGGAGGCCGGCATGGCCAAGCTGTTCGCCTCCGAGACCGCCATGGAGATCGCTTTGAACGCCATCCGCATCCACGGCGGCTACGGCTACTCCACCGAGTTCGACGTCGAACGCTACTTCCGCGACGCCCCCCTGATGATCGTCGGGGAGGGCACCAACGAGATCCAGCGCAACGTCATCATCAAGCAGCTCATCAGCCGCGGCGGCCTGACCTGACCCGCGGCGATCCGCCCGGGGCGCGCGGGAACGACTCCTGCGCGCCCCTGGGCGACGACCGCGTTCTGATCCCTGAAGAGGCGGTCAGGGGCCGTACTTCCAGACGGTGCCGCGTTCACCGGCGACACCGACCGCCCACAGGGAGCGTGTGCCGGGGATGCGGGTCAACCCGAACGCCCGGCCGTTCTTGCCGCCGGCCTTCGGGGCGTAGCGGCGGTCCACCTTGCCGCCGTTGAAGTGCAGCAAAGCGCGGTGGGAGCCGTTGAGCAGCCAGAAGCCCTTCTTGCCGTCGGGGGCGAACTTGGCGATTCCCTGCTTGTCCTTGATGCGGAAGTGCTTCCACTTCTTGCCGTTCCAGCGCAGCAGCAGGCCCGCGTAGGTGCTGCCCTCGCCCGGGGAGAGGACGGTCGCGGTGGCCCATACGGTCTTCGAGCCCTGCGCCGCAAGGTCGGTGAAGCCGTAGGCCAGGCCCTTGCGCAGCGAGACCTTGGGCTTGGGGAGGGTCTTCCACTTCTTGCCGTTCCAGTACGCCACTACCGGCGTCGAGACGGGCGCGGAGGTGGAATGGACGGAGCCGGCCGCCCAGACGCCGCCGCCGGGGCGCGGGCTCAGCCGGTTGAAACCGATCCGCTTCCCCTTGGTCTTCACCTTGGGCAGCGGGACGGCCCGCCACGCCTTCCCATCGAACCGGCGGATGAAGCCCTGGCAGCCGCTGCTGGTGCAGCGGGAACCGGTGATCCAGAGCTGCTTGCCCACGAAGGCCGCGTCGCTGATCCGCATCCCGGCGGCGAAGACCTTGCGGGTCCATGAGGTGCCGTTCCAGCGGAGCGCGAACCCCACGTCGGCGCCGCCCCGGCGGGCGTCCCCGAAGGCCCACACGTTGGCGGGCGAGGAGGCGGTGACGGTGTGCAGCGCCGGGGAGCGCAGGCCGGAGTAGACGGAAGAGGGAACCTCCACCGGTTGCCAGGCGGTGCCGTTCCACTGCGCGAACCGGATGAGCCCTCCGCTCTGGTGCGACCCGACCGCCCAGGCCTTCTTGGGGCCCAGCGCGAAGACGTCGTCGAACCCGCCGTGACCGTCGCCGGCGGGCGTCTGATACACCGGCCGCCAAGCGGGGGTCGGTGCGGCGTGGGCGGGCAGGGCGGTGGCCGGTACGGCAATGGCGAGCGACAAGCCGACACCGGCGAACAGGAGGCGTCGTGTCATGATCATGATCGTATTGGCGGGCATCGTCCGGAATCCGCAGAAAATCCTCTAATCGAGGTCGCGGAAGCCCGCCGCCTGACATTTCCGCACAACGCGCGAATCTCTCTCATGCGCATCGCGACCTGGCCACATGTCGCCGCCCGTCTGCACATCCGCTCGCCTGGGGGATGGCCGGATCCGGTCGCGTTCTGTGCCGTGGGCTGCGGACGGGTGCTTATGCCCGTTCGGTTCTGCTCGGTGTCTTGCGTCGCGGTTTGCTTGCGCGCCGCCGTTCGGCGGGACCTTTGCCCATCCGCCCTGGCGGAGACGGCCGGATGCGGCCGTGTTTCGGCCCGTGATTCTGCAGACGGGTGCCTGTGGTCGCCCTTTGTGCCCGGCGAGTCGTCTGACGTCTTGTGGTGCGGCTTGTGCGCATGCCGTCGTTCGGTGAAGCCGCCGTTCATCCTCCCCGGCGGAGAACGGCCGGATCCGGCCACGTCCTGAGTTGTGTTCTGCGGACAAATGCCTATATCGGACGGCTGGGCTTGGCGGATCGTGATGAAGTGACACAGAAAGGCAGGGAAAGGGCGTCCGGGAGTCTCCTCCGGAGCAGAAGAAGCCGCATGTGCGGCACGGCGGCGGTGGCGGCGGGCATGCTGCTCGTGGGGGCCTGCACCCAGGACGCCGGGACCACCGGGACAGCGATCTCCCAGACACCGGCGGGCTTGGACACGCCGACCGTCTCCACCCCGCAGCCCGCCTCGCTGCAGGAATACGCCGCGACGCTGCGCAGCGCCCTGCGGCGAATGGACAAGCCCCTCAAAGACCTCCGCAAGGCCGGCAAGTACAAAGGGCTGGCCGGGCGGGTCGCCCCCGTGGAGGAGGCCGCCGTCGAGGCCGCCGCCATGCTGCGCGACATCACCCCGCCGCCCGAACTGGCCGGCCGGCACCCGCGGCTGCTCACGGCGCTGGAGGAATTCCACAAAACCGTGGGCGTCGTGGAACGGCAGGTGAAGGGCCGGGATCTGTGCACCGGTCCGGCGGTCTGGGCCGACCTGGGAGAGGCCGACGCCACCGACGAACTCCGCGACGCCCTGCGCGAGGTCACCGCCGTCCTGCCCGGCAAGCGGCCCGGCCTGGCGCTGCCGCCCGCCGGCCACAAGTTCAGCTCGCGCCCCTCGAACGGGACGTTCATCCGCTCCAGCGGCCTTGGCGGACGGGGCGGTCTGACCATCGACAATGGCAGCGGGGACGCCGTGGTCACCCTCGTCCGGGGCGGCAGCCCGCGCATCTCCGTCTACGTGCGCAGGGGCGGCACGTACACGGTGCGCGGCATCAGCGACGGCACCTACCGGATCTACTTCGCCAGCGGCTCCGCCTGGGACCCCAAGAACCGCTCCTTCGGCCGGGACTGCCGCTTCCAGCGCTTCGAAGAGAGCCTGCGCTTCCAGACCGTCTACACCGCCACCCAGATCCGCTGGAGCAACTGGAGGATCACCCTGCACCCGGTCCTGGGCGGCCAGGCCCGGACCCGCTCGGTGGACCCCGGCGCCTTCCCCAACTGAACCTTTTCAACGCCCCGGCCCAAGGCGCCGCGGACGGGAGCCCGACGGCCTCCTGCGGCATCCCCGTCCCGGCCCGTGGCGGCGGCGTGGCGCAAGGCCCGCTAGAAGATCCACCCTTCGGCGCGGGCGCGGTCGAGGGCCTGGCCGGCCTCGCGGGTGCCGAGCATCTCCAGGCCCCGGACCGCCCAGAACTGCACGGACTCGTCCGGGCAGGCGAGCTGCTCGGCCAGCACCGGCAGGGCCGTGGGGTCGCGCGCCTCGGCGAGCAGCTCCAGCAGCAGGCAGCGCATCTCGGCGTCGTCCTCCCGGCCGAACGCCTCGATCAGCTCCGCCACGTAGGAGTCGGCGTGCTCGCGCAGGAAGTCAAAGCCCCTCTCCCGCGCCCGGGGATCGTCGCTGTGCAACTGCTCCAGCGCCCGCAGGAAAGGCCGCGCCGCCGGCCGCTGCTCGTCTTTGCTCATGGTCACCGGCTCCAGCGGCAGTACAGGCGGTGGCCGCGTTCGCTGGCGCGGGCGGCGATCGCCGACAGCTCGAACAGGAACTCGGCCAGGTCCATGGGGTCGGCCTGGCCGTCGAACTCCGCGATCTGCGACCAGTCGACGGTGACCTGCGCCAGGTCGCTCTCCTCGCCCGCCGCCAGGGCCCGGGTGAGCGTATCGGTCAGGGTGACCACGCCGCGGTCGGCCCATGACGGGCCGATCCGCCGGGCGAACCGGGGGTCGGCCGTGATCTGCGCGTAGGGGCGGCCGGTCAGCAGCTCCTCCAGCCTGCCGATCTGCACCGCCGGGTCGATGCCCTTGACGGCCAGGGTGCGGGCTCCCCGGTCCTGCGTCCACCCTTTGCGGCCGAGCGCCGCCGCGGCCTCCTCGTCATCGGCGGCCGAGAAGTACTCATACAGGTTGCCCACGCCGCACATCCTGGCAGACCGCACCGACACGCCCCGGCCGGCGGCCTCCCGCAAAGCAAAACGGCCCCGGCAGGTGGGGCTAACACCGACTTTCCCGGGGCCTGGCCGGGACGGGGCCGCCCCGGCCGAGAAAGATCATAGGACGTTTCGGTGGTTCGGGAAGGCCGAAAACAGGATCCAACGGCCTTTGCGCTGATCACGCCAGTGATTTACGCCGCCCGGCCCGGCGGCGGGACGGCTCGGCAAACAGTGCCGCAAGGGACGCCCAATTCCCCGCAGGAGGCACGCGACGGCCCCCGGGAGCGGGGACATGCGTGAATGCGGGCTGCTTTGCGGTCCTCAGCCGGAAGGGACCGGCCGCACGGCGAGCGCTGGGGAGGGATGCGGTGGGGAGCCTGCGGCCATGGTGACGCTCGTGGCGTTCCACGCCGTCCTGGCACTGCTGCTGCCGTGGGCGCTGCGGCACGACCGGAGAGCCATGCCGTATGTGGCGGCGCTCGCCCCCCTGGCCACGGTGATCTGGGCGGTGCGGCAGTCGGGGGCGGTCGCCGCCGGCGAGCCGATCGCCGAGACGGTGGACTGGGCCGCCGAACTGGGGCTGGTGCTGCAGTTCCGCCTGGACGGCCTGTCCTGGGTGATGCTGCTGCTGGTCGGCGGCGTCGGCGTGCTGGTGCTGGTGTACTCGGCCTGGTACTTCCCCCGGCCCCCGGCGCTGATCATCTCGGTGCTGGTGGCCTTCGCCGGGGCGATGACCGGCCTGGTGCTGGCCGACAACCTCCTGGTGCTGTATGTGTTCTGGGAGCTGACCACCCTGTGCTCCTACCTGCTGATCGCCGCCGACCGCCCCGAAGACCCCGAGCACCGCCGCGCCGCCAACCAGGCCCTGCTGATCACCACCGGGTTCGGGCTGGTCATGCTGGCCGGGTTCGTGGTGCTCGGCCTGGCCGCGGGCACCTACACCATCTCGGTGCTGCTGGCCGACCCGCCCGAGGGCGCCGCCGTCACCACCGCCTTGGTGCTG
This sequence comes from Thermomonospora sp. CIF 1, assembly GCF_001896795.1. Lineage (NCBI taxonomy): Bacteria > Bacillati > Actinomycetota > Actinomycetes > Streptosporangiales > Thermomonosporaceae > Thermomonospora > Thermomonospora sp. CIF 1. The sequence continues at coordinate 112,562 of NZ_MOYN02000026.1, read as the reverse complement.
ATCCTGCTGGGCGCGTTCGCCAAATCGGCGCAGATGCCGCTGCACTCCTGGCTGCCGGCGGCGATGGTGGCGCCCACCCCCATCAGCGCCTACCTGCACGCGGCGGCGATGGTGCAGGCGGGCGTGTACCTGGTGGGCCGGCTGACGCCCGGCTTCGCCGGCACCGGGGTGTGGGTCCCGCTGGTGGTGACGGTCGGCCTGGTCAGCCTGCTGGCCGCCGGATGGCAGGCATTGTGGCAGGACGACCTGAAACGCCTGCTGGCCTACGGGACGATCAGCCAGCTCGGCCTGCTGATGGTGCTGGTCGGCGCGGGCGACCGCACCGCCGCGCTGGCCGGGGACGCCCTGCTGCTGGCGCACGGCCTGTTCAAGGCCCCGATGTTCCTGGCGGTCGGCGTCCTGGACCGCACGTTCGCAACCCGCCGGGGCAGCCGGCTGCACGGCGTCGGCCCGCAACTGCCGGTCACCGCCCTGGCCACGGCGCTGGCGGTGGCGTCCATGGTCGGACTGCCGCCGTTCCTGGGCTTCACGGCCAAGGAGGCCGCCCTGGAGGCGTTCGCCCACGGCGGCGCGGACCTGCTGGTGCTGGCGGGCGTGACAGTCGGCTCGGCGTTCACCGTCGCCTACGGAATCCGCTTCCTGCAGGCGGCCTTCGGCGGCGACGCCGACGAGCCGACCGGAGCGGAACTGAAAGCCGACGCGACGGCCGTATGGCACGCCCTCCGCGAAAGAGCCCGGACACCCCGACGCCTCGGCGGCGGCCCCGGAGCACCCGGCGAAGCCCCGGACGAGCCGCCATCGGACGCACCTGCCCGCTCGCGTGACGAGACCCCAGAACACCCGGGCGCGGGAGAGCCGCCACCGGCCGCACCCGATCGCCCACGTGATCCGCAGCGTTCAGACGGGGATGAACCGCCGTCTCCTGCGCCCTTCCGCGGCGAGGGTCCGGAACGTCCAGGCGCGGGAGGAGGGTCGGCGCCACCGCCCGACCGCCCGCGTTCGGGCGTGGGAGGACTGCCCGGGGAGGCGATCTGGCCGATTCTGGTGCCCGCCGTCGCCGGGCTGCTGGCCGGGCTGGGGCCCGGGGTGTGGCATCGGGTGATCGCCCCTTACGCCGACCAGATGCCGACCACCGAACCGGGCTACACGCTGGCGCTGTGGCACGGGCTGGGGCCGCTGGCGCTGTCGGTGCTGGTCCTGGCGCTGGGGACGTGGCTGTACCTGCGGGCGCCGCGGCTGCGTCCGCTGCGGCGGCGCTTGGCGCGGCTGCCCACCGCCGAGGCCGGTTACTACGCCTGCCTGAGCGGCCTGCTGCTGGGCGCGCGGGAGCTGACCCGGCGCATCCAGGTCGGGTCGCTGCCGGTCTACCTGACGGTGATCATGCTGACCGTGCTGGCGCTGCCGGGAGTGACCCTGGTGGCCGGGCTGCTCAACGGCACGGGGCCCGCCTGGAGCGGCGGCCGGGTGCGGCTGTGGGATCACCCGATGCAGGCCGTTTTGGGGGTGCTGGTGGTGACCGCCGCCCTGGCGGCCACCCGGGTGCGGCGCAGGCTGTCGGCGGCGCTGCTGCTGAGCGCCACCGGTTACGGCGTGGTGGGGTTGTTCGTCCTGCACGGGGCGCCCGACCTGGCGTTGACCGCCCTGGTGGTGGAGACGCTGACGCTGATCATCCTGGTGTTCGTGCTGCGGCGGCTGCCCGAATGGTTCCCGCCGAGCCGCCGGCCGCTCGGCCTGCGGGCCGCCTCCACCGCCGTCAGCGCCGGGATCGGCGCGTTCGCCGCGCTGTTCCTGCTGGTCGCCGTGCTCAGCCGGACGGCGCGACCGGTCGGGCCGCGCTACATCCAGGCCGCCGCCGAAGAGGACGCGGGCAACGTGGTCAACGCGATCCTGGTGGACCTGCGCGCCCTGGACACCCTCGGTGAGATCACCGTCCTGGCGGTGGCCGCGGTGGGGGTGGCGGCGCTGGTGCTGACCGGCATGGAGGACCGCACCCCCTGGCCGGCCGAGACCGGGGAACGGCAGCCCGGACGGTGGCTGGCCTCGCCCAGCACCCCGCTGCCGGGGGTCCGCCCGGTGCTGCTGGCGGTGACCGCCCGGATCCTCATCCCCACCATCCTGGTCGTCTCGGTCTACCTGCTGCCGGCCGGGCACGCCGAGCCCGGCGGCGGGTTCGTGGCCGGGCTGGTGGCGGGTGTGGCGTTCGTGCTGCGCTACCTGGCCGGCGGGGTGTCCGAACTGGCCGCCGCGATGCCGCTCAACCCGGGGGTCTTCATCGGCGGGGGCCTGGGACTGGCGGTCGGCTCGGGGGCCGCGGCCTGGCTCGCCGGCGGGGCCTTCTTGGAGACGACCGTGCTGCGGGCCGACTGGCCCTTGATCGGGCACGTGGAGCTGCCCACCTCCCTGTTCTTCGACCTGGGAGTGTTCGGCCTGGTGCTCGGGCTGGTGCTGAGCCTGATCCGCACCCTGGGCACCAGCCTGGAGGAGGAACCGGGAGGGCGCCGGTGAGCCTGGTGCTGCTCGTGGTGATCGGCGTGCTGCTGGCGATCGGCTTTCAGATGCTGGTGCAGCGGTCGATGGTGCGGATCGTGGTCGGGTTCGCGCTGCTGGGCCACGCCGCCAACCTGGCGCTGCTGCTGGCGGGCGGCCCGGCCGGGGCGCCGCCGCTGCTGGACGGCCACGGCGAAGGGGCCATGACCGACCCGCTGCCGCAGGCCATGGCGCTGACCGCGATCGTCATCACCTTCGGGGTGACCGCCTTCCTGCTGGCCCTGGCCTACCGCAGCTGGGTGTTCCTGGGCGAAGACGAGGTGCAGGACGACGTGGAGGACCGCCGGATCCGCGCCGAGCGCGGCCCGGAAGAGGCAGAGTACGCCGCCGCCGAAGCCGAGGAGGACGAGCGGTGAACGTCCTGCTGCCGCTGCCGTTCGCGCTGCCGCTGGCGGGCGGTGCGCTGTCGCTGCTGGTGCGGCGCTCGGCCGGGCTGCTGCGGGCGCTGAGCATGGCGGTGCTGGCCGGCCTGGTGGCCGTGGCCGTGGCGGTGGCCGCGGCGGTGGCCCGCCACGGCGTGATCAGCGTGCAGGCCGGGGACTGGCCGGCGCCGCTGGGCATCACGCTGGTCGCCGACCGGCTGAGCGCGCTGATGCTGGTGGTCTCCACCGTGGTGCTGCTGGCGATCATGATCTACGCGGCCGGCGAGGGCGTGGTCGGGCACACCGAGTCCGAGCCGAGCCTGTTCTACCCCGTCTACCTGACGCTGGCGGCGGGGGTGTGCCTGTCGTTCCTGGCCGGGGACCTGTTCAACCTGTTCGTGGGCTTTGAGGTCATGCTGGTCTCCAGCCACGTGCTGATGACGCTGGCCCCCAACCCGGCGCGCATGCACGCCGGGATGACCTACACGGTCACCAGCCTGACCTCCTCGATCCTGTTCCTGACGGCCATCGGCTTCACCTACGCGGCCACCGGCACGGTCAACCTGGCCGACCTGTCGGTCCGCACCGAGAACCTGCCGCCGGGGCTGCGGGCCGCGCTGGCGGTGATGTTCCTGGTGGTGTTCGGGATCAAGGGCGCGGTGGTGCCGCTGCACCTGTGGCTGCCCGACAGCTACCCGGTGGCCATCACCAAGATCACCGCGATCTTCGCGGCGCTGCTCACCAAGACCGCCGTCTACGCGCTGATCCGCACCCAGACGCTGCTGTTCCCGCTCCAGGAGGCCAGCGCGCTGATGCTGGTGCTGGCCGCGCTGACGCTGCTGGTGGGGATGCTGGGGGCGCTGGTCCAGCACGACATCCACCGGGTGCTGTCGTTCACCCTGGTCGGCCACATCGGCTTCATGGTCTTCGGGCTGGCGCTGTTCTCGGTCGCCGGGCTGGCCGGGGCGCTGCTGTACCTCGTCCACCACATCGTGGTGCAGGCCACGTTGTTCCTGGTCAGCGACATCATGCAGGAGGAGACCGGGCACACCTCGCTGGACCGGCTGGGCGGGCTGGCGAAGACCTCCACGCTCACCGCCGTGCTGTTCTTCGTCCCCGCCATGAGCCTGAGCGGGATCCCGCCGCTGTCGGGGTTCGTGGCCAAGCTGGCGCTGCTGCAGGCCGGGTTCGGCTCCGGCCGCGCACTGGCCTACCTGGTGGCGGGGGTGGCGGTGGCGGCCAGTCTGCTGACGCTGGTGGCGATGAGCCGGGTCTGGACGCTGGCCTTTTGGCGTCCCCGCCCCTCCGGCGCCCCGCCCCCCGAAACGCGAGGCGAGCCGGAGCCGTCCCGGCAGGTGCGCTACAGCCACCTGCCGGTGCGCGCGGTGACCGCCGGGATGGTGCTGCTCGGGCTGGCGGTGGCGGTGCTGGCCGGGCCGCTGACGTCCTGGACCCTGCAGGCGGCCGGCGACCTGCTGGACCGCACCGCCTACCGGCAGGCGGTGCTCGGAGAGGAGGCGCCGTGAAGATCTCCGCTCCCCGCCTGGCGATGGCGGTCTGGCTGCTGGTCATCTGGGTGGCGCTGTGGAGCAGGGTGAACCTGCTCGTCGTGCTCTCCGGGGCGCTGGTGGTCGCCCTGGTGTACCGGGTGACGCGGCTGCCGGCGCCGCCGCAGACCCACCGCGTCCGGCCGCTGGAGCTGGCCATCACCACCGGCCGGTTCTTCGCCGACCTGGTGGCCTCCAGCCTGGTGGTCGCACGGCTGGCGCTGCAGGGGCCGCAGGCCGTGCGCGCCGGCATCCTGCAGATCCCCTACCGGGTGCGCTCCAGCGTGCTGCTGATCCTGCTCAGCAACAACATCACGCTGCGGCCGGGCTCGGTGGTGATGGAGATCGACGGCGGCAAGTCACTGCTGTACGTGCACGGAATCCCGATCCGTGATCAAACCGACGCCCAGCGGGTACGGGCGGACGTGCGCGACACCGAACGCAGGCTGATGCGGACGTTCCCCTTGTCAGGCCGTCCGACGGGAGGTGAGGGCCGGTGAACGTCGTCTACGCCGTCACCTACGCGCTGCTGTCGCTGGCGGCGCTGCTGACCCTGCTGCGCATGGTGCGCGGCCCCGGCCCGCTGGACCGGATCGTGGCGCTGGACGTCCTGGCGGTGCTGCTGGTCAGCGGGGTCGCGGTGCAGGCGGCCACCCAGGGGGAGGCGGCCCACTCCTCCTCCCTGGTGGTGATCGCCCTGCTGGGCTTCGTGGGCACCGTCACCGCGGCCCGCCTGGCCGGGGAGCGGGAGGAACGCAGGTGAGCGTCACCGACCTGATCACCGCCGTGCTGCTGCCGGCCGGCGCGGCGTTCTCGGCGCTCGGCGCGCTCGGCATGGTGCGCTTCCCCGACACCGTCACCCGCATCCACGCCGCCGCCAAGCCGCACACCATCGGGCTGCTGCTGGTGCTGGCCGGGACGGCCGCGCAGATGACCTCGATGTCCGACATCGCCCCGCTGCTGCTGGTGGCGCTGTTCCAGCTGGTGACCTCCCCGGTGGTGGCGCAGACGGTGGGCGGCATCGTGTACCGCACCGGCGCGCTGGACCGCGACGTCCTCGTCATCGACGAGTCCGACCGGACCGGGTGAGGAGCAGGCCATGGCCTCCGGTGAACCCACCGCGCCGCAGGGGAAGGGCTCCACGGCCGCCCGCGTCACGCCCTCCCGGGAACGGCCCCCGGTCACCGTCCCGCCGGGGCTGCGCAACACCGCCGTCGTCGGGGCCAGCCTGCTGGTCATCGCGGCGGCGATCTACCTGGTGGTCATCGTCTTGGTGCGGCTGGCGCCGCTGACGCTGGCGGTGGTGGCGGCGCTGCTGATGGCCGCGCTGATCGGGCCGGTCTCCAGCGGGCTGCGCCGCCTCGGCACCCCGCCCTGGCTGGCCGCGCTGGCCGGGATCCTGGTCCTGCTGGGGGCCATCGCGCTGCCCTTCACGCTGATCACCAACCGGGTGGTCAACGAGTGGAGCAGCCTGCGCCGCCAGACCGAAGAGGGCCTGGACCGCGTCCGCCAATGGCTGCTGGAAGGGCCGCTGTCGGTCAGCGAACGGCAGATCAACTCGACGGTGGACGGGCTGATCAGGACCCTCCGGGAGGCGCTGCCCGACCCGGTCGGCGGGGCCACCGCCGCCGCGCAGGGGGCGACGTCGGCGCTGCTGGCCCTGGTGCTGCTGTTCTTCCTGCTCAAGGACGGCGAGAAGATGGCGCGCTGGGCGCTGAGCCAGCTGCCGCGGCGGCACCGGGGCTGGGTGGCGGTGGCGGCCGTGGAGGGCTGGCGGACGCTGGTCGCCTACATCCGCGGCACGTTCCTGGTCGCCGTGATCGACGGCGTCGGCATCGGGCTGGCGCTGGTGATCATCGGCGTCCCGCTGGCGCTGCCGCTGGGCCTGCTGACCTTCGTCGCCGCGTTCATCCCGATCGTCGGGGCCACCGTGGCCGGGGCGGTGGCGGTGCTGGTGGCGCTGGTCAGCAACGGCCTCGGGGACGCGCTGCTGACGCTGGGCGCGGTGCTGCTGGTCCAGCAGGCCGAGGGCAACCTGCTGCAACCGGTGATCCAGGGCCGTTCGCTGCGGCTGCACCCGGCGGTCATCCTGATCGCCGTCACCGCCGGAACCCTGCTGGGCGGCATCGCCGGGGCCGTGGTGGCCGTCCCCGTCACCGCCATCACCTACCGCGTCACCATGAGCCTGCGCGCCCTGAAACCAGAGGACAACGGCCCGCCATCCCCGCCGCCCGACACCGAGCCCATGCCCGCCGCCGGCGGCCCCAAGCCGCCCGAGTGAGCCGACCCGACGGCCGGTGATGCTCAAGACGGGCGTCTCCTGCCCCAAGAGCTTTGGGCCGCCGGCACATCGCCTTTGGTCACCGGCACAAGACCTCCGCGGCGCGACATGCCGCGGCAAGGCGCGTGAGCTGGGCATACGCCGCGGGTTTATAGGACGCGGACAGCTCGCCGCCGCGTAATGCGCGGACACCTGCCAAGCGCGGCCGCCGTCATGGGCGCACGCTACCTCTCGCCTTCCCGCTCCCGACGAGAGGATCCCCATGAAGAGCAGACTGCGCAGGTCGCTGCGGCGGCTGTCGGTGGCGGCCGCCACGGTCGCCGCCGTGGGCGCGCTGACCGCCGTCCCCGCCCCCGCGCACGCCGCCGACAACCCCTACCAGCGCGGCCCCGACCCCACCGAGCGCAGCGTCACCGCCCGGCGCGGCCCGTTCGCCATCGACGAGATCAGCGTGAACGGCGGCATCGGCGCCGGCTTCAACCGGGGCACCATCTTCTACCCGACCGACCGGAGCCAGGGCACCTTCGGCGCGGTCGCGGTCATCCCCGGGTTCCTGTCCCCCGAGAGCCTGGTGCGCTGGTTCGGCCCCCGCCTGGCCTCCCAGGGCTTCGTGGTCATGACGCTGACCACCAACGGCCTGACCGACACCCCCGAGTCACGCTCAGAGCAGCTGCTGGCCGCGCTGGACTACCTGACCACCCGCAGCCAGGTGCGCGACCGGATCGACCCGAGCCGGCTGGCCGTGATGGGCCACTCCATGGGCGGCGGCGGCAGCCTGGCGGCCGCGGCCAAGCGCCCCACGCTGCGGGCCGCGATCCCGCTGGCGCCCTGGAGCCTCACCAAGAACTGGAGCGACCTCACCGTCCCGACGCTGATCATCGGCGCGGAGAACGACAACGTCGCCCCGGTCGCCGGCCACTCCGAACGCTTCTACGACAGCATGACCAACGTGCCGGAGAAGGCGTACCTGGAGATGGCGGGCGGCAACCACGTGGACCCCACCGCCGAGTCCGACCTGGTCGCCAAGTTCACGATCTCCTGGCTGAAGCGTTTCGTCGACGACGACACCCGCTACGACCAGTTCCTGTGCCCGGCCCCGCGGCCGAACCGGCAGATCAGCGAGTACCGCGACACCTGCCCCCACTCCTGACCCTCTTTCCGCTCGCCGCTCCACAGGTGAGATGAGCCTTTTGCGACACGCCGTTTCCGCAGGACGGAGTGTCGCGGCCGGGAGTAACACCGTGACCTGGCATGACCCGGAAGGGGGAACTGCCGAGGCTCGGTTCTCGGCGCCCGAAGGCACGTGTCGAAAAGACTCGATACGGGGGCATCGCGGGTAAGGACGGTGGGAGAGAGCAGGGGCACGCACCGCGTCACAGCCCCGCCAGGGCTTCTCAGAATCCCCCCGGGGCGAGAAGTCCTTCCCTGACCGGCCCGCATGTTGAGGGCGGCCCCAACCGGTGGGCCGCCCTCAACATGCATGCGGGGCGGGACCGCCGCCGTGCGGCTTTGCCCGAAGATTCCGCTGCGGTGCTCGACTGTGCGAGTACGTTCCCTGGGGCAGGCCGGAACCGCCTGCTGGTCAGACCCCTGTGTATCGGACGCAGCGTCTGCCCGCACAGGCTTTGACCGGCTTCGGCTCGGCCCGACATGCAGGGACGGGAACTAGTGGGGTGCGGCTGTCCCGGTGCCGGATCCAGATCCTCAAGCGGCGCCTTCGACACGGTCGGTCACCCTGGGGCGACGCCCGTCCGAGTGGGCGCCGCGTCTATGACCCGCTGCGGGCCGGCGTCCCGGCATAAGCAGCTCACTTGTTTTTCTCTTTCTCCTTCAGTTTCAGGAAGGCCAGGTTGCTTTCGTATTCGACAATGGTGCGCCCATATCTATTGACGAGGCTGAGATAAAAAAGGGCGGGAGCGGTGGGGGCCCACAGGTTCCGCCGTTCACGGTCGTAGATGAAGCTTACGACGTCCTGGGGGTTGAACGGGATCAGCTGGTGCTCGGCGTGCTCGAACTTGTCCGCGACTCCGCGGCTGCGGCGGGCCCTGAACTCGTCCCCGGTGAGGGTGTGCAGTTCGGCGATGAACAAGGCGCCCCACTGGTTCCGCCGGTCGACAGTCAGTCCGAGCATCGCAAGGTCGTACTCGGACTTTTCCAGGGCGAGTTCTTCGCGTACTCCGCGCCGCGCCACGTCATAGATATTGGGCGCATTGCGGGCCTGTGAGTCGATGTCCCGGGAGAGCGCTTCGTTGGCGGAAGAGTTCCAAAACCCGGGATGAGACCCCACCGCACGGCCTCGCCGCGAGAAGATGATTTTGTTGTCCGCGGTCACCACGGCGATGTTCGTGCCGAAGCTCGACGACATGAAGGCGGGCACGTCGAGGGGATCGTTCGGATCGAGGTAACGGCTGCGTGGCGTCGTGCCGTCGGCGAACTCTCGTTCGAGTTGCTGTGCGGCCAGGAACGAGTAGTAGTCGGAGTTCTTGACCCTGATCGTGATGATCGGCGCCTCGGTGACGGGGTGCCTGCTGATCACGATGTTGTCGATGGCGTAGCGGTTGCCGTTCCAGAAGTAATCCTCGCCGCGTTCCCGCCGGGCCCGTTGCTCCTCTTCGATCTCCTGCCTCCAGGCCTGGATCTCCGGCGGCAGCTTTATCGACTGGTGGCTGACTATGATGTGGACGTCCTCTTCCCGGATGATGTTGGCCCCATCCCCTTCGACGATGATCACCGGTGCCCAGAACGGCCCCCAGCGGAAGGCCTCATCGCGCCATGCCCAACCGGCCGTCGGGTCTTCGACCTGCCACTCCTGCAGCGCGGTTGCGACCTTTTCCGGAAAGTCCTCCTCTGCCGTCGAACCCGCCGTCTGGTCGGAGGACGCCAGGGCGGTGATCTGGCTCGGCCTGGTGTAGGCGCGATTGCGGAAAAGAGTGATCGAGCCGCCGAGCCCCCGGTTCCCCTGCTCCGGTGAGGGGAGCCCGTTCGCCTTCAGCCGGGAGTTCACCTCGCGGAATATCGTCATCATGTCCAAGAGCGGAGGGGCTCCTGGAATTCCCTCTTTGAGGACTTGGAGCAGCGCCCCGGTGAAGGCCGTGTGCGTCGCTCCCGTTGGAGCCGTGGAAATCTTGTGGGCGGCGCTGGAGGTCATGACGAACGTCCCGCGCACCAGCGCCCAGTTAGCCAGTTCTTCCGGTCCCATGGAGCCGGTGACCGCCCGTCCGCTGAAGCAGCAATCGAGGAGCACCACCTTGCGGACCGCTTTGCACTCGCGCAGCTCGTGGGCGATCCAGTCGTAGGGGACAACCGTTTCGATGTGGCCCTCCTCGGTATCCGGAAGACTGAGCCACAATTCGTCATCGGAGTGTCCGATCAAGCCGTGCCCGGCGTAATAGAGGAGAAGTGCGTCTGTGGCTTCCCTCGCTGCCTGCCTGATGGCCTGGAGTACGTCCCGGACGGTCGCGGGTTGCGGTAGCAGAGTGCAATTGCCTTCCGGTATTCCCCATAGTTGGGGGTCGGTCAGCACGCGCTTGAGATCAAAGATATTATTGTGCACAGCGGGCAGATCGGGCATGTGTGCAAAGTCGTGCACGCCGATCAGTACCGCGCGCGACGCCTTCGGATCGGGCTGTTGAGCTCCGTAGAGGGTGTCGGTCATCTCACTCCGCCGTCGTCTTCCTCACCGTCGGTGCGGTCCGGTAGGGCGCGATCGCCAGTGTCGTCCGATGGGCTATGGCCACCGGCGCCGTCCAGGAGATCGTGCAGGTCCTCCGGTGACACATTGTCGAGGACGTACGTTTGGCCGTTGCGCTTTATTCTCAACCTGAGAGGCTTGCGGCGGCGTGTCTGATGCCAGCTCGTCAGTGCCGTGATGAGCGCGGCGACGGCGGAAGTGCTGTTGATGATCAGGTTGATGTACTCCAGGGTGCCGCCCATGGCCCCTTCCGGGGCAGGTGACGACTTCAGCTCCAGCTCTGTGGAGTAAAAGACGTCGGGGTCATCGCGCAGCCACCGATATAGCCTGCCCGTCTCTGCTACGGCGTCCTCACCCTCCAGGCTGATTTCGATAGCGGACATCCCGGCTCCTGTGGTGCGATCAGCGATCGGCGAAGGGATGGTAAAGCCATTATTGCCGCCGCGTTACCCGATCGAAAGAAAATTACTTCGGGGAGCGGTTTGTGGACATCCTCTAATTGGTTTTTAGGGCTTTTGTCGGCGAATCTCCTTCGGAATGCGGTCCTGGGCGTCGTGCCTCCTGTCCCGAGAACGCGCTCGGCGAGTGGTCGTCGCAGGTGCTCGAGGGAACAGCGTCAGATGTGCGGGAGGGGAGAGCTCGGACTGGTCGGCGGCGGGTCGACTCCGCTCTGGTATGTGTCGATCGCTCACCGTATAAGAGATGGAAGAGAACCGTCCCGGAAGGCGTGATTGTCCGCAATGCGCACGATGAAGCTTCCAAGCCACTGGTCGTCCGGCAGGTCCGACACTGACGAGCGGCACCAGGCAGTCGGAGGACATGCGCGGACGCCCAACGGCCGAGATCGCATGCGGCCCTGGATCCGGAGCCGTCTCTGGTAGCGGCCTCTCCGGCCCGTGAAACGCTGTGTCGTGAAGGACTCGATCTCGAAGAGAACGTCCGGCGGTTCAGCGGTGGGCGGCCTGGACGGGGAGGGGGTTCGGCCAGGTGAAGGTCAGGGATTCACCGATCTTCAGGGCGTTCCACAGCGGGGCGATCTCATCCAGCCTGGCCACCACGCGTTCGACCGCCTCGCGGTCCTCCGCGGAGATCTCCTGCTTGGGCACCCACGGGGGCGGCTGCCCCTTGGGGGAGCGGCGCAGCCGCCAGGCCATGTCGCAGAGTGCGGCCAGGCGCTCGGAGCGGGCCATGTCCGCCGAGCCGGCGTGGTCCTTTTCGCGCAGGTGGGCCTCGCGGCGTTGCAACTGGCGTTGCCTGCGCCGCCGCCCGCGCCGTTGCGGCGTCTCCTCCAGCAGCAGAAAGCACCCGCCGCCGGCGGCGGCCCGCCCGTACAGGCCCCCCGACATCTTCAGCTCGGCCTCGATCACGTAATGGACGAGGTCGTGCGGGATGTAGTCGTCGTATCCGGGTGCCGGGTCCGCCCCCCGGAGCGGCGCTCCCGGCGCGACGATGGTCAGCCCGTAGCGACGCTCACCCGTCCGTGTGAATACCACGTCCATGAGCCCACGGTAGGCCCCGCATACCGGCGGAAGCATCCGAATTTCCCCTCCGGGCCGGTGGCCCCGCTCGGCTGGACCACCGGCCCAGGGGGACATGGTTACCGCGTGTGCTCAGACTTTTACCGGCCGGGACGTGCCGGTGTCGCCCAAGACGCGCCGGTGAGCGGCCACTACGGGCGCTTGCCGGACTCCAGGCGCCGCAGGGTGCTCTCGGCCTCGGCGATGATGCGCTCGATGAGCTCGGCGACCGTGGGCAGGTCGTCGACCACCCCGGTGACCTGCCCGGTGGGCAGCACCCCGGCCTCCGGGCGGCCCTCCACCAGCGCCGCCTTGATCAGCAGCGGGACGTTGATGGCGCTGGCCACCTGGAACCACGTCAGGCCCTGCTCGCGGCGCATCGCCAGGCCCTCCCGGACGGCCTTGAGCGGGGACTGCCCGGTCAGCTCCTTCATCCGGGTGCTGGCGCGCAGGATCCGCACGCCCCGCCGCCACGGCGACTGGCGCTCCAGGGCCTCTACGAACGGAGTGCGGATGACCCGCTGGGGACGCCCGTCGATCGCCGACGTCACCACCGTGTCGGTGACGCCGGCCTTCAGGTAGTGGTCGCGTTTGACCGGCTCGGGCACGCGGCTTTCCTGGGTGAGCAGGAACCGGGTGCCCATGGCGATGCCGTCCGCCCCGTAGGCCAGCGCCGACACCAGCCCCCGGCCGTCGTGGAACCCGCCGGCCGCCAGCACCGGGATGTCGGCGCCGACCGCGTCCACCACCTGCGGCAGCAGCAGCGAGGTGGGCACCGAGCCGGTGTGGCCGCCGCCCTCGCCGCCCTGGGCGATCACCGCGTCCACGCCCAGCGCGGCGACCTTCTCGGCGTGCCGCCGCATCCCCACGGTGACGATGCACAGCACGCCCGCGTCGTGCAGCCGGGAGACGGTGTCCTTGGTGGGGGCGCCGGCGAAGGAGACCACCTTCACGCCCTCCCGGGCCAGCGCCTTGACCCGTTCGGCGATGTCGGGCTGGTCGGGACGCAGGTTCACCCCGAACGGCGCGTCGGTGCGCTCGCGCATCTCGCGGACGGCCGTCAGCATCTGCTCGTCCGACATGGTGACCGCGGCCAGGATGCCCAGCCCGCCGGCCGCGGCGGTGGCGGCGGTCAGGTGCACGCCCGACACCCAGCCCATGCCGGTCTGGACGATCGGGTACTTGATCCCGAACAGCTCGCAGGCCCGGGTGTGCAGCGCCGGATGCATCAGTCCTTCACCTCGCGGTACCGCAGGCCCGCGGGGTCCAGCCGTTCGATGACGGCCATCTCCTCGTCGGTGGGCGTGCGGGTGGTGGGCACCTGGTCGGGGATGACCAGCTCGAAACCGGTGTTGGCCACCACGTCCTCGACCGTGACGCCCGGGTGCACCGACCGCAGCCGCATCCGGTGGTCGGGGGTTTCGAAGTCCAGCACGGCCAGATTGGTGATGACGTGCCGCAGGTTGTGGAAGCGCGCCACCTCGCCCAGCTCGGCGGCCCGGTCATAGCCGATGCCGCACACCAGGTCCACTTTCTCCACGAACACCCGGGTGCTGTGGTTGGGGATCCAGTAGCTGGTGGTGTTGTTGATGGTGTTGCCGGGGGCGCCGCGGAAGCCGATGAGCTGCCGCACCGGCTTGTCGGGGTCGGAGCCGATCGCCGCGATGTTCTGGTTGCCGTACTTGTCGATCTGGCTGGCGCCCATCATCACGTGCCGGCGGCCGCCCCACACCACGTCGAACATCCGCCGGAACGGGTTCCAGCCCTCGATCACCTCCGGGGCGGTGCCCAGCGGCGGGACGTCGCCGGTCAGGTAGGCCTCCCCGTCGGTCATCATCAGCTGCGGCTCATGCACGGCGCGGGCCAGCCGTCCGCCCAGGACCGGCAGGTTCCCGATCGGGTTGGCCAGGATCTCCCCGTCGCCGCGGAAGCAGTCGGCGATGGCGACGGCGCAGACGTCGGCGCGCCGCACCTTGTGGAGGGTCTGCTCGGTCACGTCCCTCACCCCTTCAGCTTCGCCTGGTAGGCGGCCTCGTCCAGGCCGTCGATCCATTCCTTGGAGAAGCGCTCCCAGCCGTCGGGCTCCTTGGCGGAGGCGGCGTAGTCCCTCTGGAACGCCTCGTCGCGGGGGTAGTCGGGGACGCAGGAGGTGGGGTGCGCGCCGCCGGGGGCCTCCACCACCCCGTCCACCATCATCCGGGTGATCTTCAGGGTGTGCAGCGGGGCGGAGGCGGTCAGCTCGGCGGTCGGGACGATCCGCTCACAGGAGATGAAGCGCTGCTCGGCGGCCTCCAGGAACAGGTCGTCGAAGTAGGGGTCGGGGCCGAGGAACTGCCCGTTGCCGTTCTCGTCGGCCCGGTTGACGTGCACGATCGCCGCGTCCAGGTGCAGCGCGGGCACGGCGATCAGCTCTTCGTGGGTGCCGCCGGGGGCCGGGTAGGGGGAGGTGACGGTGCGCAGCGACGGGTCGATGCGCTGCAGGTCCGAGCCCAGCCCGACCCGGGTGGGCAGGAACGGCACCCGCCAGGCCGCGGCCTGCAGCCCCAGCAGCATCATGCCCTCGTCCATCTGCTTGGCGGTGACGGCGCCGGACTCGCGGGCCTTGCGGAAGTAGGGCTCTAGCGGGATGGTGTCCAGCGACACGAACGCGAACACCACGTGCCGGACCTTGCCGGCCGCGCACAGCATCCCCACGTCCGGGCCGCCGTAGGAGACCACCGTCAGATCCTTCAGCGACGACCGGCAGATCTCCCGGACGATCGACATGGGCTTGCGCCGGCTGCCCCAGCCGCCGATGCCGATGGTCATGCCGTCGGACAGGCGGGCGACGACGTCCGCCTCCGACATCCTCTTGCCGCTCAACTGACGCCCCTTCACTGGTCGAACTTCGCCTCCCGGCCCTCCACGAAGGCCGCGCGGGCCTCATCGGAGACGCCCGACAAATTGAGCTCGAAGGTGAAGCCCTGCTCGTACCGGTAGCTGCGGTGCACGTCCCACAGGTCGATGCCGTTCAGCGACTCTTTCGCCGCGCGGATCACCCGGGTGCTCTTGGCGGCGATCTCGCGGGCCACCGCGAAGGCCTCCTCGCGCAGCCGCTCCCGGGGGACGACCGCGAGCACCGAACCCCAGGCGTGCAGCTCCTGGGCGGTGGCGGGCTTGGCCGTGTAGACCATGGCGCGCATCTTGTGCTGGGGCACCAGGCGGGCCAGGTGGGTGGCGGCGCCCAGGGCGCCCCGGTCCACCTCCGGCAGCCCGAAGGTGGCGTCCTCGGAGGCCACGATGATGTCGGAGTTGCCGACCAGGCCGATGCCGCCGCCCAGGCAGTAGCCGGCGACCGCGGCGATCACCGGGACCTGGCACTCGTAGACGGCGGCGAAGGCGGCGAAGCAGCCGCGGTTGGCGCCGATGAGCTTGTCATAGCCCGGGTCGGCCTGGATCTCCTTGATGTCCACGCCGGCGTTGAAACCGCGGCCCTCGGCGCGCAGCACCAGTGCCCGGACGCTCTCGTCGGCGCCGAGCGAGCGCACGGTCTCGGCCAGTTCGAACCAACCGGCCACGGTCAGCGCGTTGACCGGGGGCCGGTCCATGACGACCTCGGCGATCCCGCGGTCGGGCCCGTCGTCGTGGACCTGCCACGCGATGGCGCCGCTGGGTGTTCGCTTCACGCCGCGGCTCCTTCCCTGGTGAGAGCTAAATCTTCTATAAGATTGGTGAGGATAGGAGTTCCGCCGCCGCAGGAGGGCCGGCGGTCCCACTGAGCGGGCCGGGGGCCGCACCGCCGGCGTCGCCCGGCGGCAGGATCACGATCTGCCCGTCCTGCGGGCGCTCACCCCGGCACCGGGCCGCAGCTCCCCTAGCCTGTGTGGCTCGCCGGGCTCGCCTACAAGGAGTCGAACGTGCAGCTCCACCAACCGCGGGTGGCCGAGATGGTCGCGGCCATCCTGCGCGACCGCATCCTCAGCGGCGAGCTCAAGGACGGGGACGCGCTGCCCGCGCAAGACGAGCTGCTGCGCGAGTTCGAGGTCAGCAAGCCCTCGCTGCGCGAGGCCCTGGGCATCCTGGAGGCCGAGGGTCTGATCACCGTGCAGCGCGGCAACCGCGGCGGCGCCGTGGTGCACGTGCCCACCCCCGCCCACGCCGCCTACATGATCGGCCTGGTCATGCAGTTCCGCGGCATCGGCTACGACGACGTGGGGGACGCCCTCAAACGCCTGGAACCCATGTGCGCCGCGTTGTGCGCCACCCGCGAGGACCGGCACACCGAGGTGCTGCCCCGGCTGCGGCTGATCCACGAACAGACCCTGGCCGCCGTCGAGGACGAGGTGGAGTTCACCCGCGTTACCCGCCGCTTCCACCAGGAACTGGTGCAACTGTGCGGCAACCAGACCCTGATCCTGGTGGTCGGGACGCTGGAGACCCTGTGGTCCTCCCAGGAGCAGCAGTGGGCGGCCCGCGCCAGCGAGTCCGGCGACTTCCCCGACGTGGAACGCCGCGAGTCCGGCATCCGCGCCCACGAGCGCATCATGCGCCTGATCGAACGGGGCGACGCCGAGGCCCTGGAACGCTTCGCCCGCGTCCACCTCGACAACACCATGCGCTATGCGTCCAACCCCGGCCCGGTCGAGGTCGTCTCCTCCAACCCCTTCAAAACCCGCCTGCGCCGCCACTGAACCTTCCCAACGTGGTCCAGGGCGCCGGGGACGGGAGCCTCGACGGGTCTTCGGTGCTGCGGCATTGCAGGTCACGGCTTTGCCCCTGGCCGCCAGGCCCGGTCTCGGCCTGTAGAGACGGTGTGTTGAAAGAGGCCTCGCGAGCATGGGCCGGCCCGTCCCGGCCGCGGGGCGTGCCCGGACGGGCCGTGAGGGCGGAGACGGTCAGGACAGGCGTTCGATGATCATGGCCATGCCCTGGCCGCCGCCCACGCACATGGTCTGCAGGCCCAGCGTCTTGTCCGTACTCTGCAGGCCGTTGATCAGCGTGGTGGTGATGCGGGCGCCGGACATGCCGAACGGGTGGCCGATGGCGATGGCGCCGCCGTGCACGTTCAGCTTGTCCATGGGGATGCCCAACTGCCGGGCGCACGGGATGACCTGGGCGGCGAACGCCTCGTTGATCTCGAACAGGTCGATGTCGTCGATGGTCATCCCGGCGCGGCGCAGCGCGTTGCGGGTGGCCTCCACCGGGCCCAGCCCCATGATCTCCGGGGAGAGCGCCGAGACCCCGGTGGCGACGATCCGCGCCAGCGGGGTGATGCCCAGCTCGCGGGCCTTGACATCGCTCATGATCACCAGGGCGGCGGCGCCGTCGTTGAGCGGGCAGCAGTTGCCCGCGGTGACCGTGCCGTCCGGGCGGAAGACCGGCTTGAGCGCGGCGACCTTCTCCAGGGTCGTCCCCGGCCGCGGGCAGTCGTCGGTGTCCACCACGGTGCCGTCCGGCAGCGTGATCGGGGTGATCTCGCGGGCGTAAAAGCCGTCGGCGATGGCCTTTTCGGCCAGGTTCTGGCTGCGCACCCCGAACTCGTCCTGCTCGCGGCGGGTGACGCCCTCCACGGCGGCCACGTTCTCGGCGGTCAGCCCCATCGCGATGTACACATCCGGCAGCAGGCCGGCTGCGCGCGGGTCCCGCCAGGACCCGGAGGCGGTCATCGCGGCGGCCCGGTCGCGGGCCTCGGCGAAGACCGGGTTGCGCCACCCGGCCTCCCACGGGTCGCCGCCGCCCGGCGGCCGGTCGCTGGTGCCGGCCTTGCCGCGGCTGACGCTCTCCACCCCCGCCGAGATGATCACGTCGGCCTCGCCGGCCTTGATGGCGTGGAAGGCCATCCGGGTGCTCTGCACGGACGAGGCGCAGTAGCGGGTCACGGTCGCCCCGGGCAAGTGGTCATAGCCCAGCAGCACCGCCACCACCCGGGCCATATTGGCGCCCTGCTCACCGCCGGGCAGCCCGCAGCCCAACAGCAGATCGTCGATGTCGGACGGGTCCAACTGCGGGACCTTCGCCAGCGCCGCCCGCACCACCTGGGCCGTCAGCTCATCGGCCCGGATGTCCTTGAGCGAGCCCTTATGCGCCCGCCCGATCGGCGACCTCGCGGTCGCCACGATCACGGCCTCCGCCACGTGTCCTCCCTGCCGCCTCACAGCGGTCTAGAAAATCTTTATTTTCTAAAAGAATGAACAGACAGGCGGGGCCTGCTCCGTTCGCTCCTACTGGATGGGACGGCCCCGGATTCACCCCCGCCCGCCATGCGACAGTGGCCCGGCCACCTGACCGAGCCGGCCGCGCCGTGCCAGGGGACCCGCCGGGCGGCCGGAAGGGACGGAAGGTAGGCACGGCTGGACCAGTCCAAGGCGGGAGTTGCGAGTTGAGCGGGTTGTTGGAAGGCCGGGTGGTCCTGGTCACGGCGGCGGCCGGGGCGGGGCTCGGGTACGCCACCGCCAAACGGTGCGCCGAAGAAGGCGCCCGGGTGGTGATCAGCGACATCCACGAGCGCAGGCTGGGCGAGGCCGCCGAGCGGCTGACCGAGATCATGGGGGACAAGCCGACCGCCATCCGCTGCGACGTGGCCGACACCGCCCAGGTGGACGCCCTGATCGAGCAGACCGTGCAGGCCGAGGGCCGCATCGACGTGCTGGTCAACAACGCCGGGCTGGGCGGCGACAAGGCCGTGGTGGAGATGACCGACGAAGAGTGGCACCGGGTCATCGACATCAGCCTGAACAGCGTCTTCCGCGCCACCCGGGCCGCGCTGCGGCACATGCTGCCCCGCAAATCCGGCGTGATCGTCAACATGGCGTCGGTGTCGGGCTGGCGGGCCCAGGTCAACCAGGCGCACTACGCCGCCGCCAAGGCCGGCGTCATGGCCTTCACCCGGTGCGTGGCGCTGGAGGCCGCCCCGGCCGGCGTCCGCGTCAACGCGGTCGCCCCCAGCCTGGCCATGCACCCGTTCCTGGAGAAGACCGTCAGCCGCGAGCTGCTGGAGGAACTGACCCGCCGCGAGGCCTTCGGCCGGGCCGCCACCCCCGAGGAGGTCGCCAACGTGGTGGTGTTCCTCGCCAGCGACCTGTCCTCCTACATGACCGGCGAAGTCGTCTCGGTCAGCAGCCAGCACCCCTGACGCCGGAAGGAAGAAGCGCGATGACCGAGGAAGTGGTCCGCTACGAGCGGCGCGGCAAGATCGCCGTGGTCACGATGAACCGGCCGCAGTACCGCAACGCCCAGAACTCCGCCATGACCTACGCGCTGGACCGGGCGTTCTACCGGGCGGTGGACGACGACGAGGTGGCGGTGATCGTGCTGGCCGGGGCCGGGCCGCACTTTTCGGCCGGGCACGACATCGGCACCCCCGGCCGCGACGCCGACCAGACCTTCGAACGCAAGGCCTCGCTGTGGTGGGACCACGTCGGCAAGGCCGGCGGGGAGAGCCGCTACGCCCGCGAGTCCGAGGTCTACCTGGGCATGTGCCGGCGGTGGCGGGAGATCCCCAAACCCACCATCGCCATGGTGCAGGGCGCCTGCATCGCCGGCGGGCTGATGCTGGCATGGGTGTGCGACCTGATCGTCGCCTCCGACGACGCCTTCTTCGCCGACCCGGTCGTCCGCATGGGCATCCCCGGCGTGGAGTACTTCGCCCACCCCTGGGTGATGGGCCCCCGCCAGGCCAAGGAGTTCCTGTTCACCGGCGAGCGCATCAGCGCCGCCCGCGCCCTGGAACTCGGCATGATCAACCGGGTGGTCCCCCGGGACCGGCTGGAAGAAGAGGTCATGGCGCTGGCCGAGAAGATCGCCACCATGCCCCGCTTCGGGCTGGCCCTCACCAAGAAGGCCATCAACCAGGCCGAGGACCTGATGGGCCTGCACGCCGGCATGGACTCGGTGTTCGGGCTGCACCACTTCGCCCACGCCCACAACGCCGAGGTCGGCGGCGACTCCCTCGCCGGGCAGGACGCCCGTTCCATGGCGGCGCGCAACAAGAAGGAAGGGGCCTGATGGACCTCACCTACACGCCCGAAGAAGAGGCGTTCCGCGCCGAGGTCCGCGCCTGGCTGGAGGCCAACGTCCCGGCCGAGCCGCTGCCGTCCCTGGACACCCCCGAAGGCTTCGCCGCCCACCAGGAGTGGGAGCGCAAGCTGTATGAGGCGCGCCTGTCGGTGGTGACCTGGCCAAAGGAGTACGGCGGGCGCGGCGCCTCGCTGGCCGAGTGGCTGATCTTCGAAGAGGAGTACTACCGGGCCGGCGCCCCCGCCCGGGTCGGGCAGAACGGCATCTTCCTGCTGGCCCCGTCCCTGTTCGAGTTCGGCACCGAGGAGCAGCGCAAACGCTTCCTGCCGCCGATGGCCTCCGGCGAGCACGTGTGGGCGCAGGGCTGGTCGGAGCCGGAGGCCGGCAGCGACCTGGCCGCGGTCCGCTCCCGCGCGGTGCGCACCGACGGCGGCTGGCTGCTGTCGGGGCAGAAGACCTGGAGCTCCCGCGCCGCCTACGCGCACTGGCTGTTCGGCCTGTTCCGCACCGACCCCGACTCGGTGCGCCACCACGGGCTGACCTATTTCCTGGTGCCGCTGGACGCCGAGGGCGTCACCGTGCGCGGCATCAAGCAACTGGACGGCGAACCGGGTTTCGCCGAGGTCTTCTTCGACGAGGTGTTCGTCCCCGACGACCAGGTGCTCGGCGGGGTCGGCAAGGGCTGGCAGGTGGCGATGTCCACCACCGGCTCCGAACGCGGCCTGACCCTGCGTTCCCCCGGCCGGTTCATGGCCGCCGCCGACCGGCTGGTGGCGCTGGCCCGCGAGACCGAGGGCCTGGGCGAGGCCGAACGCTTGGAGGTGGCGCGGGCCTGGATGAACGCCGACGCCTACCGGCTGTACACCTTCCAGACCCTCACCCGCGTCCAGGACGGGCAGAGCATCGGTCCCGAATCCAGCATCAACAAGATCTTCTGGTCGGAGATGGACCTGCACCTCCATCAGACCGCGCTGCGGCTGCTGGGCGCCCGCGGCGAGCTGACCGGCCAGGCGCCCGATGCGGTGGCCGGTGGACGCTGGCTGGACGGCTTTTTGTTCGCGCTGTCCGGCCCCATCTACGGCGGCACCAACGAAATCCAGCGCAACATCATCGCCGAACGGGTGCTGGGCATGCCCCGCGAACCCCGTCCCGTCACCAAGGAGGCCAAGTGAGGCTCGGCCTGACCCCAGAACAGCAACAGTTCGGCACGGTCGCCGCCGAACTGATGGCCAAACCGGACGCCGACCACTGGGCCGCCCTGGCCGAACTGGGCGCCACCGCGGTGCTCGTCCCCGAATCCCACGGCGGCCTGGGCGGGGACGAGACCGACCTGCTGGCGGTGCTGGAGGAGGCCGGGCGGGCGGCCCTGGCCGACCCGCTGGTGGAGGCCTCGGTGGCGGCCCGGTTGCTGGCCGGTCTGGGCGGGGAGCCGGCGGACGAGTGGCTGCCCAAGCTGGCCTCCGGTGAGGCCCTGGTGGTGTTCGCCGACGGCCCCTACATCCCGCACGGCGAACGCGCCGACTTGATCCTGGTGGAACGCGACGGCGCGATCTGCACCGCGAAGGCCGGGCAGGCTCAGCCGTCCACCGACCCGGCCCGCGCCCTCACCACCGCGGTCGAGCACGTCCCGGTGGCCGAGGGTGAGCAGGCCCGCGCCCTGCTGGCCGAGGCCCGCGACCGCGGCGCCGCCCTGACCGCGGTGTACCTGCTGGGCGTGGCCCGCCGCATGATCGACATGTCGGTGACCTACACCAAGGAACGCACCCAGTTCGGCCGCCCCATCGGCTCCTTCCAGGCCGTCAAACACCACCTGGCCGACGCCCTGGTGGCCGTGGACTTCGCCCGTCCCCCCGCCTACCGCGCCGCCTACTCCCTGGCCAGGTCCGCCCCCACCGCCTCGCGGGACTGCTCCATGGCCAAGGCCATGGCCTCCGAGGCCGCCCTGCTCACCGCCCGCAAGGCCCTCCAGGTCCACGGCGCCATCGGCTACACCCTCGAATACGACCTGCACCGCTGGATGCGCCGCGCCTGGACCCTGGCCGCCGCCTGGGGGGACGCCACCCACCACCAGCGCCGGGTGGCCGCCGCCCTCCTCGACACCGAGGGCGAACCGGCCCGCCTGCCCTGACCCGGTTCACCGGCACGCCCGAGCAGCACCTCCGGGACGCCACCCCTCACCCCGTGAACGCGTCATCGGTGGCAGTTCCCGCCACGTGCGGGGACTGCCACCACTCGACCGGACCGCCCAACAAGATCCCAAGCACACGACGTTCTCTCGGTCCGGCCGCCTGGGGCGGCCGGACCACCCTGCAAGGAAGCGCACCTAGGGCATGCCGAGAACCGGCGCCCAAACGAACCTTCTCAGGAGCGACGCCTGATTCCCGTCAAGTCCGCTCGCTCATGCGAGCACGCGGGAAGGATCGTCCAGCCACAGATGCTGCCCCTCGGGAGTGACGGTGATCCCATACCGGTCGCGGCCGGGACGTCCCCACGACTGCCACCGGAAGTAGGCCTCCTCGGCCTCCTCCCACAGCCGGCGCGGACCGTGCTGGCGGACGATGTGTTCGTCGGCATCCGGGATGAACCGCGCTGTCGCCCACGAGCCGTCCTCGTGGGCCAACCAGAGCGTATAGGTGCCGTTGTCAGGGCTTGGTTGTTCGAGCAGCCGTACCCCGGGAGGCAGCGCGGCCAGCGCCGGGTCGGCGCCGATGGAGTCCCGCACCACCTCGCGCGGATCCATGCGCGTGGTCGCCTCCTCGACGTCCCCTTCCCAGCTCCATGTGCGACGTTGGGAGCGCAGCATCATGTAATCGGCACTCCCGATGAGTCGGCCGAGCGCCGTCCCATCCCGCTGGACGTGCAGGCGGACTTGGTGGCCGTGGCCGATTCCGGGTGACCAGGGCAGGACGATGATTCCGCCGGGTCTGGTCTGTTCCACCCACGGGTAGGGGACGTCCCGTACTGCGCACGTGACGTGCACCCGGTCGTAAGGGGCACCGTCCGGCCAGCCGTTTGCGCCGTCTCCGACGATCAGTCGCGGGTGCGGCCCGGCGGCTTTCAGATTGGTCTCCGCCTGCGCGGCGATCTGCTCGTCCACTTCGATCGAGACGACCCGTCCGTCGCCGAGCCTGGCCGTCAGCAGGGCGGCCGTCCATCCGGTGCCGGTTCCGATTTCCAGTACTCGGTAGTGGTCGTAGGGATCCAGCAACTCCAGGAACGAGAACACCACATCCGGCGCCGAGCACGAGGAGGTGTAGTCCCCCGACCCCATGGCCAGGTCGGTGACCCCGTCATCGAGCTGGGTGACCAGCGCGGCCGGCGAGTAGACGGCTTTCAACCAGCCCTCTGGAACAGAGGCTCGATCAACGAGGTGAGGTGGGGCGTCCAGCGGGTGGACCAGCACCAAATCCGGCACGAACCGGTTGCCGTGGCGCCCGGTGCATCGCCTCCCGCCACACCTCGGACGCCTCCACTCTGTCGGCCAAGGCATTGATCAAGGCATCGACATGCCCGGCCGTATCACTGGCAGACGCCACCGCTACTTGTTCTCGCCCTTACTGTGCTTGCCACCGCCCTCTGGGGCCGGGGTGTCGAGATTTATCTCCTCGCTTGGCTCGAAGGGCTTGTCTTTGGGCTTTCCTGCATGCTTGCCCGCGCTCATGATGATCGCCTTTCACAGCATCAGCCGAGCATCCTGTACCGAAAGTAATCGCGAGAACACGAGAGCGGACCGGGGTGGCCGGGTCCGGCCGACCACGGCAAGATCCTCCCAACCCTCACCTGCTGCAGCTTCCGGCTCACTCCTCTGAGGACGGCAGAAGGCACCCCTTACTTGATTGAGCGTCAGCCCGTACCTTTCCGCCGGTCGATCCCGGCTGGATCTTCCGAGTGGGCGTTGCCCAGTGTGAGGACAGGGCCGTTGGCCAGGTCGGCCTTGGTGGGCAGGACGTTGACGTGGCGCACTCGGGCAGTGCTGCGGTGCAGCAGGCCTGTGGTCTGGAGATGACCTTGAACCGATGAAGGGACTGCGACACGGCCGCGCTTGGTGGGCGTCTGAGGTGCTAGCGGTCGAAGGCGCCGCGCTTCACCGCGGTGAGCAACGACCGCCAGTGGTCGGCCGGCAGAATGAGATACGAGGCTGCTGGAGTCTTGCTGTCGCGGATCGCCACTACCCCGTGACCGGCTGCGGCTTCCACACAGTTGCCGTTGTGGCCGCTGTAGCTGCTCTTACGCCAACGCGGACCAGGAAGGCTCAGGGGCATCTTAGGGACTCCTACTCTCGAAGCTCTTTACAAGATCGTTCAGGGGGACGATCCAGCGTGAGGGCAGGTTGCTGGCCACGTCCGTCACAGTGGACGGGGCGTCGGCGCTGCGCGCTCGGGCAGTGATGCGGCGCAGCAAAGTGGCAGTGCGAGGAATCGGTCTCAGGTGTCGGGACTGACGGACCGGCAGGCTCCTCTTCGTCCCTGCCGGACGCAGATCCCGGCACGTGGCCTTTGAAGGTGGCGGGGCGTCCTCCTTTCATAGTCAGGGCATGCGCGGTCAGCGCAGTGCATGGGCCTGCCGGGCGAGGCGGTCGGAGCGCAGGCGTTCTGCCATCTCGGTGAGGTCATCGGCCAGCGCTGCGGCCTGGTCACGGTCGCCGTTTTGCAGGTGGGTGCGGCCGAGCTGGTAGATGAACTCGCCTGCCCACTCCGAGCGGCGCATCTCCTCGGGCAGGCGGGCCAGGCCGCTGGTGATCGCTTCGAGGGCGCGGCGGTTGTAGGGCTTGTGGCGGCGGCCCAGGTAGCGGTAGGTCAGGCCGCGTTGCAGCTCGAAGAAGCCGGGGGAGTGGTAGTACAGCCACGGGGGAGCCTCAGCGGCGCGTTCCCGGGCGGCGGCGGCTTGTTCGTCGGCCTTGTCGAGTTTGCGTTCGGCCTGGGCGGCGTCGCCGGCCATGGCATGGCCGCGGGCCTCTTGCGCCGCGGACATCGCGTACTGGCCGGGGAACAGCCCGCGGTCGCGCTGCGCTGCGGCCGACAGGCCGATGACGGGGTCGACGTGCCCGGCCATCCAGGCGATGTGGCCTTTGAAGCTGAGCACTTCGGAGATCAGGTTGCGATCGTCGGCCTCGGTCGCCCATTCCAGCGCCCGGTCCAGCCACGCCTGTCCTTCGTCAGGGTGGCCGGTGTTGGCTTTCAGCCAGCCGTAGAACTGCGCCCACTGGGCGGCCACGTTCACCAGCGGCAGCCGGACCTTGCCGCGTGCGTCGAGCACCAGTGCCTGAAGGGCGTTCAGTTGCGCCCCCACGGGTTCGAGGAGGGGCGCCGATCCGATCGCGTCCTCGGTGCGGCGCTGGGCGGCGAGGACGGTCGCCAGTGATTCCACCACGCTCAGATCCGCCCGGACGGCCCGCTGGACGGCCAAGATCAGCCGTTCTTCTTCATCAGGTGGGAGTTCCCCGCTGAAGCAGGACGGGCGCGACGGCGGGGCCGAGGCATGGCCGAGACCGAACAGTTCTTCCTCGGTGGTTTCCAGGACGCGGGGGTCGGCGGCGGCTCGGAGCAGCCGGGCCATCTGTTCGCGGGACCAGTAGGGGTCTGCTTCCCGGGCGGCGCGCAGGCGTGCTCCCAGGGCCTGTCGGTCGGTGGACATGGCGCGTGGGGGGCATGAGACGCGGTTTGACTGGCTGTGACCATTCAGCTCGACAGCTCCTGCGCGTGGGCGAGGGCCACTCGGTACTCCTCAGCCCACTGGGCGCCCTGCTGGTCGGCGGGCAGCGTCTGCAGTCCGTGTTGCAGATTTTCTGCGGCCGCAGCGTGCTCCTTCATCGACAGCAGCGCCAGCCCGATGTTCAGGTGGTGGTAGTCGGGAGTGAGCCAGTAGGCCGTCCCGGGAGGGAGCTCCCTGGCCGCTTCATCCGACAGCGCCATCGCCTCCCCCAGCAACCGTCGCGCGGTCCGGCGATCCCCCAGCAGCGCATACCCCTGTGCGGCCTGGACGGCGTCACCGAGCCGCTGGGCGGGGTGGGCGCCGGGGGTGTGGTAGGCGGTCATGAAGTGGCGGACGATCCCCCGCGGCAGGCCGAGCCGGCGGGCCAGGTAGCCCTTGAAGTTCGTCGCCTGAGCCGCCAGTGTGCCGTCGCCGGCCTCATCGGCGAGTTCCTCAGCGCTGGTCAGCAGTTGCATCGCCCTAGGTGTATCGAGTAGCTCGGCGTGCAGCCACCCGTGGAACTGCACCCACTCGGCGGCCACGGGCAGCAGCGCATCCCGGACCTGTCCCCGTGCCTCCCGCAGCAGCCGTAGCGCAGTGGTGGCCTGGACAGCGGTGGCGGGCAGGATCGCGGCCGGTCCCACTACGTCGTCCATACGTCGCTGGGACGCCAGAATCGTCGCCAGTGAACGAGCGACCGCCTTGTCCACGCGGGCGGGCCGTGCAATGGCCCGGGCGAGGCGCTCCTCATCGTCGGGCGTGAGTCCCTCCCACAGCCGGCTGTGGTCGGCAGGCGCCGGCTGCTCCAGCCGACTCGACCAGGGGGTATTGGCCAGTTCGCCGAACAGTTCTTCCTCGGTGGTTTCCAGGACGCGGGCGTACAGGCGCCGGTATTTGAGGGCGGGGACGGCGTCTCCGCGTTCCCATGCTTTGATGCGGCGGGCCAGGGATTTGACGTGGGCGATGGTCCCGGATTCCAGTTCGCGGGGGTCGGCGGCGGCTCGGAGCAGCCGGGCCATCTGTTCGCGGGACCAGTAGGGGTCTGCTTCCCGGGCGGCGCGCAGGCGTGCTCCCAGGGCCTGTCGGTCGGTGGACATGGCGCGTGGACCATACGGATGCAGAAGGCCCCGGCCTGGTGGCGCGAGCGTCGGAGATGCCCGGGGCCCGGTTATGAATCGGAGATCTCGGTTGCCATGAAGAGGCTCCAGCACGTGCCGCCGTCCCGTGCCTCCGGTCCTGCGGAGCGCACCGCTGCCGATGTGTTCGGGCCGGATGCGGTGAACGATCTGGAATGCCGGACCGGTGGGCGGTGGGTGTTCTGGTACGGCCACTACACCCGCCGCTGGTGGGCGATGCCCCGGCCTCCGTACCCGTGGTTCGGGTTGACCGAAGGGCGCACTCCGGCCGACCTGCTGGCCAGAGTGCGGGAGGCCGAGGAGTACTACGGCCCCTGCCGTCCCCGCCACGCCTCGGACCGTGTTGGAGAGTCACGGTGAGGCGGGACGGAGGGCGGCCTCCGGTTGGAGCGGTCGTGGTTCGCAGCGGACGACGGTGGGCGCTGCCGGGGTGGCGGTGTCCGGCCGACGGCGTGGATGAGGTGCGGGCGACCGTCGCGGCGGGGGTGGACTGGTGAGCGCGGCGGGGCTGCTGGCGGGGGCCGGGCTGGTGCCCGCGGTGCGGTTCGTGGCGGCGCGGCGGTTTCCCGGCGAGGGAGGCCCGGCGGTGGCGCGGGTGGACGTGCGTGAGGTGCGGGCGTATCTGCGCCGGGTGCTGACCGGGACGGGGGTGGACCTGGGGGACGCGGAGTTGCCGGCCTGCGAGGTCGTCACGAACGCGGTCCGGCACACCGATTCGGGGAAGCCGGGTGGGCGCGTGTGGGTGACGGTGATCGTCACCGATGAGGGGGTGCGGGTGGAGGTCACCGACGAGGGTGGGACGTCCACGGAGCCGCATGTGCCATCGGCGGCGGCGCTGGGCGGCCGAGGGCTGCTGATCGTGCAGGAACTGGCGAAACGGTGGGGCTGGGGGCGGGATGGGGCCGGCCGGGTGACGGTGTGGTTCGAGCTGGCCGCCACGGGGGCGCGGCACTGCGGTTGAGCCGGCCGTTGCTTATCCGGGCCGCTAGGAGCCCTCAGAACCGAGAGAAAAGGGGCTGCCGCGTCGATCTGGAGGGGCCGGCGGGGCGGTCGCTGTCGGCTTCGCCGGTGGGTTCTCGGTCCGATGGGGCGGTGGGCCGTCGTTCGCAGGCGGTGTGCGCGTGTGGGCCTGTGTCTCCGTCCCGCACCGTCTCAAAACTGTCTCAGAACTGTCGCAAAATCAGGGGTCGGTGGGTTCGGTGAGGTGGCGGTAGATCGTGGCACGGGAGACGCCGAGGGCGGCGGCGATCTCGGAGACGCTGTGGGTGCCGGCCTGGTACATGCGGCGGGCCTGGGCGAGCTTGGCGGCGTCCAGGACGGTGGGGCGGCCGGGGCGGCGGCGCGGGCGCGGGGGTGCGGGAGTTCGCGCGGGCGGGGCGGTGGGGACGTCCTCCAGCAGGAGGCGCACGCCCGACAGGATCTCGGCCTTCAGGCGGTCGTCGGGGGCGTCGGCGTAGAAGACCACCGGGTCGCTGATCATCGCGATGGCCTGGATCGCGCGCACGCCCCGGCGCAGGTCGGGGTCGGGGCCGGCGACGATCTGGTGGACCTGGTGGAGCAGTCCGACGAAACGCTGGAAGGCGTGGTCGTGGGCCAGCAGCGTCAGGTCGTGCATCAAGATGCGCAGCAGGCCGCGATGCCGCAGGTAGATGTCGAGCAGGCGCTCGATCATCAGCCACCGCGCCCGGTCCGGATCGGGGGCGGGGCGGGCGGTGGCCTCGTACATGGCGCTCTTGAGGGCCTCTTCCACGTCCTCGATCAGCGGTTCGCTGAGCGCGGCCAGCAGGTGCGCCTTGGACGGGAAGTGGTAGAAGACCGCGGCCTTGGTGATGCCCGCCCGTTCGGCGATCTCCCGCATGGAGGCGCGCTGATAGCCCTGCTCGGAGAACAGCTCGAGCGCGGTCTCCATGATGCGCGCCCGGGTGCCGGGGGCCGTTGTGCCGTCCACTTTTCCACCATAGGGCCCTGGTGCGGGGCGGGGCGGAAGCCTAAGCTGGATGCTGACCGCCGGTCAGTGCGGCCCGGGGTTCGCGCCGCACGGCCGGGAGGCGGCTGACGACGAGGACCCCGCGATGAGCGACGCGATCGCAGTGACCGACCTGACCAAGACGTTCGGCGACGTCCGGGCGCTGGACCGGCTGAACCTCACCGTCCGCACCGGGGAGGTGCACGGCTTCCTCGGCCCCAACGGCGCCGGCAAGTCCACCACCATCCGGGTGCTGCTGGGGCTGCTGCGCAAGGACTCCGGCCACGCCGTCGTGCTCGGCGGCGACCCCTGGAAGGACGCCGTGGCGCTGCACCGCCGCCTGGCCTACGTGCCCGGCGACGTCAACCTGTGGCCCAACCTGTCCGGCGGGGAGGCCATCGACCTGTTCGGCGCGCTGCGCGGCGGGCTCGACGAGCGGCGGCGCGAGGAGCTGATCGAACGCTTCAAACTCGACCCCACCCGCAAATGCCGCACCTACTCCAAAGGCAACCGGCAGAAGGTCGCCCTGATCGCCGCCTTCGCCTCCGACGTGGAGCTGTACCTGCTGGACGAGCCCACCTCCGGGCTGGACCCGCTGATGGACGCGGTCTTCCGCGACTGCATCCACCAGGCCAAACGCGAAGGCAAGACGGTGCTGCTGTCCAGCCACATCCTCAGCGAGGTCGAGGCGCTGGCCGACCGCATCAGCATCATCCGCGACGGCCGCACCGTGGAGTCCGGGACGCTCGCCCAGCTGCGCCACCTGACCCGCACCTCCATCTCGGTGGAGACCGCCCGCCCCATCACCGGCCTGGACGCCCTGCCCGGCGTCCACGACCTGCACCTGGACGGCACCCGCGCCCGCTTCCAGGTGGACTCCGAGCACATGGACACCGTCCACCGGCACCTGGCCGAACTCGGCGTGCGCGCCCTCACCAGCACCCCGCCCACGCTGGAGGAACTGTTCATGCGCCACTACGACGCCCCTCCCCGGCCCAAGCCCCGCCCCGCCGAGACGGGAGACCCCCGATGAACGAGCCTCCTGCGCCGGACGAACCGGCCGTGACCTCCGCCCGCCCGAAGACCCCGGAGGGCGGCGTCCGCCGCGAGAACGCCGCGGGCGACGACCTGCTTCCGGCGGCCGAGACGAACACCTCCGCCGCCCGGCCGGAAGAGCCGACGAGCGATGGCCGGGTGGACGGGCGAGCCTTGGGGAGCGGGCGGGGCTTGCCCGCTGGGCGGGTGGAAAAGCCGGTGGGAGAGGGCGTCCGTCACGAAGGGGACCCGGTGGGCGTGAAAGGGCGGCACGAGAAGGCGCGGAGCCTGACCGGCGGGGGCGGGCGGCATGAGAGCACGCGCGGGGCGGCCGGGATGTTCGCCGGGACCGGAAGGCTGGTCCGGCTGGCGTTGCGGCGCGACCGGGTGCAACTGCCGGTCTGGCTGCTGGCGTTGACGGGGGTGGTGGCGGCCAGCGCGTCCAGCATCCAAGGGCTCTACCAGACCGAGCAGGAACGGCTCGCCTATGCGATGTCCAACGCCGGCAGCGCGGTCTCCCGGGTGTTCAACGGGGCCGTCGCCGACCCCAGCGTGGGCTCGATCACGGCGACCGAGACCTATGGGTTCACCGCCGTCCTGGTCGCGTTGATGAGCATCATGGCGGTGGTGCGGCACACCCGGCAGAACGAGGAGACCGGCCGGGCCGAGCTGGTCGGCGCCGCGGTCGTCGGACGGTACGCGATGCTGACCGCCGCGCTGGTGGTCGCCGTGCTCGCCAACGCGGTGCTGGCGCTGCTGATGGCCGGGACGCTGGTGGCGATCGGCCTGCCGGCCGCCGGGTCGGCGGGGTTCGGGCTGGCCCTCGGCGGGGCGGGCATCGCGTTCGCCGGGGTCGCCGCGGTCACCGCCCAGCTCTCCGAGAGCGCCCGCGGCGCCAACGGACTGGCCGGGGCCGTGCTCGGGCTGGCGTTCCTGGTGCGCGGCATCGGGGACATGCTGGGTGAGCCCACGCCCGACGGGACATCGGTCACCAGCCTGTGGCCGTCCTGGCTGTCGCCGGTGGGCTGGGGGCAGCAACTCCATCCCTATGCCGGGGGACGCTGGTGGGTGCTGGCCCTGTACCCGGTCTTCTTCGCGGCCCTGGTGTGGACGGCCTACCGGCTCACCGACCACCGGGACGTCGGCACCGGGATGATGCCGGTGCGGCGCGGCCCGGCCGTCGCGCCGCGCACCCTGCTCAGCCCGCTCGGCCTGGCCTGGCGGCTGCAGCGCGGGGTGCTGCTCGGCTGGAGCGTGGGCGTGGCGATCATGGCCGTCACGATGGGCGCGCTCGGCCGCGAGGCCGAGGAACTGCTGGCCACCAGCGACGAGCTCAAGGAGTACTTCGCCCAGATCGGCGGTGGCGGTGCCAACATGGTGGACGCCTACTTCGCCGCGTTCATGGGCATCTTCGGCATCGTCATCGCCGGGTACACCGTCCAGGCCCTGCTGCGGATTCGCGCCGAGGAGACCGGGCCGCTGGAGGCCGTCCTGGCCACCGCGGTGAGCCGGCCGCGCTGGATGCTCAGCCACATCACCTGCGCGATGCTCGGCACGGTCGCGCTGCTGCTGCTCCTCGGGTTGGGAACCGCCCTCAGCCACGGGATGGCCAGCGGTGACTTCTCCCAGACCTTGGAGTTGCTCGGCGCCGCCCTGGCCCAAGCCCCGGCCGCGCTGGTCCTGGCCGGGCTGGTGGTCCTCACGCTGGGCGCGCTGCCCCGGTGGGCGGTGGCGCTGTCGTGGACGGCCCTGGTCGCCTGCCTGCTGATCTCGCAGCTCGGCCCGCTGCTGGAACTGCCGCAGCCGGTCATGAACGTCTCCCCGTTCAGCCACGTGCCGTACCTGCCGGTCGCCGACCCCGCCGCGACCCCGCTGGTGTCACTGCTGGCGGTGGCCGTCGCCCTCACCGGCTTGGGCATCGGCGCGTTCCGCCGCCGCGACCTGGCCCTGTGACCTGGGGCCCCGGCTTTGGACGCCTGATCCGCCGGGACTCGGCGGCTTGCCCTGACACCGGCATGCCGGGCTTTGGAGGACGAGATGCGGACAACCGCGGGCAACGCCCGGTGCCGGTCTTTGCGGGCTGCGGCCCGTCCTCGGGGTGGGCGCGCAGGTCGCAGGGCCGGGCGCACGCCGTCGCGGTTCGCCTCGTTCACGCTGCTGAGAGGTTCACCGTCTTGCGTATCGACCCGGGGCCGAGACGGCTCGAGGGGACTGCGCTGCACCGGTCGGCGGGAGGCTCGGTGGCCGGTCTGGACGATTGGGCGGGCCACCGGGATCGAGGCCGGTTCGCTGTGCGGTCGTTTGCGGATGTTCTTCACCTGCGGCGCCCGCAGGCGGGAGGCCTGCGGGCGCCGCGGTGGATCGGGTATCTGCCGCCGGGCGGTGGGTGTTCTGCAAAGCGGTCGTGTCCGTCCGGCCGCGCTGCAACCGAGACGGATGCGCTCAGCGAACCGCCCGGCCGGGTTCGGGTCGTCTGCCCGATCAGCGGTGCTTGCTCAGGGCGAAGGCCGCGCCGGTGCCGAGCACCCACAGCGCGCCCGGCAGCAGTGCCATGTACTGCACCGGGGTCAGCTGGACGAGTGCGAGCAGCGCCGCCATCAGCGCGCTGAACGCGGCCAGGCCCCGGCCGACCGTCCGGCGGCGGAACCCGGCGACGGCGACCGCACCGGCCGACAGGCCCGCGCCCGCCCACACCCAGGCCATGGTGTTGTAGATGCCCAGCGAGGCGGCGACGGTGTCGGGGTCGGCCTCGTCGTGCTTGGCCAGCCCCCAGTACAGCTCGGTGCTCATCCCGCCGCCGACCAGCAGCAGCGCGGCCACCAGCAGGATGCCGGCGAAGGCCAGGCCGGGGATCAGGCTGCCGGCCGGCTCGGCGCGCTCCAGACGGCGGCGCAGCCCGGCCCCGAAGAGCATCACCAGCAGCGCGGACAGCGAGGTGCTCGCCTGGAAGAGCCACACGAAGTGCTTGTTGCCGGCGATGGCCGGGATCAGCTGGTGGTTGTCCTTCCACAGCTCCGAGTGGTCGTTGGTGAGCTGCACCGACAGGCCGAACACCACGACGAGCGCCACCAGGGCGCCCACGATTCCGGCGACCGCCCATCCCCGTCCCTCCCGGACGGCCGGGGGCGCGGCGGCCACCGCCGGCTGGGACACCGACTGAGTCGTCATGACCGAGGCTCCTTCGTTCACGCGCTCCCGGAAACCGGAGCGCCGACCGTTGACCCCTTCTCGACCCGTGGCTCTGGGCACTTGGGGCGTCCCAGAGCACGCCGCTGTCCCTGCCGCGAAGCCCCCGCATGCCTCTTGACGGGTCGGAGAAGGCCCGATTGCGGGATCACTTTGCGAGACGACCGGTGGCGCCCACCAGATACCGCTGTCCCGTTCGGATCCGGGCGGCCTCTGGGACAGAAACCGGGTTCACCGCCCCGGCCGGGCGGGACGCCCCTGGGGCTGTGGCCGTGTCACCGGCGTCCGGGGTGAGCCGGGGTGTGGGATGTCGTCGGCGCCGCCTGCGCGGTCTTGCGGGTTTCGCCGCCGTGACCTGGGGCGGACCGCAAGGGCTCGGACCTGGCAGAACGTCGCCCGGCCGGGTGCCGGATATGTCACTATTGAACCTCTTTTCAGGTGCCCGGGGTCGTCCCGTCCGGTGATCCGGGACGGCCGTGCTCGTGGCGGTGGGGTCGAGACGGGCCAGTGCGTGGGGGAAGTGGGCGTTGAGCGGGGTCCTGAACCAGGGGCGGCCGGCCGCGGACGCGAAAGCGGTGCTGCAGGAGGCCGAGGAGCTGCTGGAGGCGGCCCGAAAAGTACAGGCCGACCATGAGCAGGCCCGCGAAGAGGTGCTGCGGGCGCTGCATCCGCTGCGCGAAGGGCAGGCCCGGCGGGAGCTGGAGAACATTCCCGTGGCCCGGCTCAAGGACGTCACCGGCGGCCGGTTGCGGATCGGCCCGCTGGAACAGGCCGGGTACCGCACCGTCCTCCAAGTGCTGGACGCCGGCCCCTACGGGCTGCAGCTCATCCCCGGGGTGGGCGCGCAGACCGCCAACCAGGCCTACGCCGCCGCGGCGCACCTCGCCCGCACCGCCGAAGAGTCCACCACGCTGCGCATCGACCTGGACGGCCGGCGCGACCCGCAGGTGACGGCGCTGGTGGTGGCGCTGCACCGGCTGGTGGCGGCGGGACCGCGGCTGTCCTGGACGGTCGAGCGGGCCGCCGAGATCACGGCCGGGCTCGCCCCGCTACTGGCCGCCGCCCGCCCGCTGCGCAGCCGGCTGCGGATGTTCTTCACCCGCGGCGCCCGCAGGCAGCGGGCCAGGGACGCGCTCCAGCAGATCGAGCACCTGCTGGCCGCCGCCCGAAGCTGGGACGCACGCACCGTCTTCGGCCAGGCCTCGGTGGATCTGCTGCGCCCGCCCGTCCACCCCATCGAGGCCTGGACGGATTTCGAGCACAACGCCGCCGCCTACCACGGCCTGCTCATCGAGATCGCCGGGATGGAACCCGGCCGGGCCACCTCCGAGGGCTACCTGCCCGGCGAGCTCGCCGAGCGGGTCAACGCCCACCCCCTCGACACCACCCACTGCCGGGTCACGCTGCGCGGCTACCAGGCGTTCGGGGCCCGTTTCGCGCTGACGCAGCGCCGGGTGATCCTCGGGGACGAGATGGGATTGGGCAAGACCGTCCAGGCCATCGCCGCCCTGGCGCACCTGAGCGCCCAGGGCGAGACCCACTTCCTGGTGGCCTGCCCGGCCAGCGTCCTGATCAACTGGGTCCGGGAGATCGAAAAGCACAGCGCGCTGCGCCCGGTGCGGGTGCACGGCCCCGAACGCGCCGCGGCCTGGGCCGCCTGGGTCGACCGCGGCGGGGTCGCGGTGACCACCATCGACGGGCTGCATTCGCTGCCCGTTCCAGAGGACGTGCCGCTGGGCATGTTGGTGGTTGACGAAGCCCATTACGTCAAAAACCCGCAGACTCGCCGCTCCAAGGCGGTCGCGCAGTGGACGCAGCGCACCGAACGCGTGCTGTTCTTGACCGGCACGCCGATGGAGAACCGGGTGGCGGAGTTCCGCAACCTGGTGGCCTACCTGCAGCCCGACCTCGCCCGCCGGATCGACGAAAGCGACGGGGCGGCCGGGCCGCGGGCGTTCCGCAAGGCGGTCGCGCCCGCCTACCTGCGCCGCAACCAGGAGGACGTGCTCAGCGAACTGCCCGACCTGGTGGAGGTCGCCGAGTGGGAGACCTTCAGCCGCCAGGACGAGGCCGCCTACCGGGAGGCGGTGATGTCGGGCAACTTCATGGCCATGCGCCGGGCGGCCTTCCGGCACCCGGAGGGCTCGGCCAAGCTCCAGCGGCTCCGCGAACTGGTCAAGGAGGCCGAGGAGAACGGCCACAAGGTGGTGGTCTTCTCCTTCTTCCGGGACGTGCTGGCCACCGTCCAGCGGGCCCTCGGCCCCGCCGCGCTCGGCCCGCTCACCGGATCGCTGAGCGCCGCCCGCCGCCAGCAACTGGTGGACGAGTTCACCGCCCATCCCGGGCACGCGGTGCTGCTCAGCCAGATCCAGGCCGGCGGGGTGGGGCTGAACCTGCAGGCCGCCTCCGTGGTGATCATCTGCGAGCCGCAGCTCAAACCCACCCTGGAGGCCCAGGCGGTGGCCCGCGCCCACCGCATGGGCCAGGTCCGCAAGGTCCAGGTGCACCGCCTGCTGGTGGCCGACAGCGTCGACCAGCGGATCATGGAGCTGCTGCGGCACAAGAGCGCCCTGTTCGACGAGTACGCCCGCCGCAGCGACCTGGCCGAGTCCGCCCCCGAGGCGATCGACGTCTCCGAAACCGAACTGGCCCGCCAGATCATCGAGGCCGAACAACGCCGCCTGGCCCAAGAGACGGCACCGGGTCAGGCCCGCTGACCGGTGGTCCGCGCCGTCACTCGGCGGGAGTGAGCCCGGCTCAGGTGCCGGTGGCCGACAGCGTCCAGTAGGTGACCGCGCCGTAGGCCAGGTGCGGGATCAGGTCGCTCAGCCAGTCCGGGACCGACCATTGGCGGGGGTCGGTGACCCCGAGGGCGGTCATCGGGGCGTCCGTGGCGGCCATGGCCAGGGTGCCGATCGCGATCGTGCCCAGCCAGGCGGGTGGGCGCAGGCCGGCTGCGCGCAGGGCGCCCGCCGCCATGCCGATGCCCACTCCGGCGGCCATTCCCAGCAGGGCGCCGAGGCCGGTTCGCCGGTTGTCCTTGGTCTGGTCATCGCCGGGGATCTGGTGGCCGGCCAGTTCGCCGAGCCGTTCCACCGTGCGTTCCGGGGTGGAGCTGGGAGGGCGTCCGCGCCAGGCCATGTCCAGGTAGGCCACGGCGTTGAGCGCGGTGGTGCCCGCCGCGCCGGCCAGGGCTCCCCGGCGGATGCCCGCTGCGAGTGCTGTCGCCATGGGTGCCTGCGTGCCCGTGCCTTCGGAGGCCAAACAGCCCTCCTACGGCTGATGCTCACCTATGGTGATCGATCACTTACCAAGTGTGCGAGATGGTTGTTATACCGGGATGGTCTCCGAAGGGAAGAGGCCATCGCCATGCACGCCAGACCCGCCGCCGCCACCGGGCTGGACGCCGTCCGGGCCGTGGCCGACGCCGTCCTGTACGAGGGGTACCTGCTGTACCCGTACCGGCGTTCGTCGGGCAAGAACAAGGTCCGCTGGCAGTTCGGCGTGCTGCTGCCGCCGGAGTGGGCGCGGGCGCAGGGACTGGTCGACACCAGTGTGGCGGGCTCGGCCGAGTCCTGGTGGCAGCAGACCGAGTGCCTGCTGGAAGGCCCCAAGGACGCCCGGATCGAGGTGCGGATCCGCTTCCTGCAGCTGCAGCGCCGCCACCCGCAGGAACGGCTGCCGGACGGGCGGTACCGCACGGTCGAGGAGCTGGAGGCCGGCTCCCGCCTGGAGGTGGGCTTCGATGAGGCCGTCCCCCAGGAGTTCGAGGTCCGGGCGACCGTCGCCGAGCTGCTGGGCGGGGCCCGGCACGTGGTGCTGCGGGCGCCCGGCGGGCAGGAGAGCGAGCCGCTGACCGGCGAGGACGGCCGGGAGATCGGCCGGGTGGTGCGCCGCCGCCGGCCGGTGACCGCGTCGGTGACGCTCTCGATCACCGACTGCCGGGCGGCGCCCTCGCTGCGGCGGCTGCGGGTGCGGGTGGAGAACGCCGGGAAGGCGGCCTCCCCGCAGGCGTCCCGCGAGGTGGCGCTGCGCAACTCGCTGATCGCCTGCCATGCGCTGCTGTCGGTGCGCGACGGCTCGTTCCTGTCGCTGCTGGACCCGCCGCAGTGGGCGGCCCAGGAGGCCCGCGCCTGCGTCAACGTGCACACCTTCCCGGTGCTGGCCGGCGAGGAGGGGCGGCGCGACCTGATGCTGTCCTCGCCGATCCTGCTGGCCGACTACCCGCAGGTCGCCCCGGAAAGCCCCGGCGACCTGCACGACGCCGCCGAGATCGACGAGCTGCTGTCGCTGCGCACGCTGACGCTGACCGACGAGGAGAAGCGGGAGGCCCGCGCCACCGACCCGCGCGCCGCCGCCATCATCGACCGGATCGAGACCATGCCGCCGCAGGCCATGGCCCGGCTGCACGGGGCCATCCGCTCCCTGCGCCCGGCCACTGAGGAGAACGAACGCTGGTGGGAGCCGGGCGCCGACGCCCGCATCTCACCCGACACCGACAGCGTGCTGGTGGGCGGGGTGGCCGTGGCCAAGGGCAGCCGGGTCCGGCTGCGTCCCCGCCCGCACGGCACCGACCCCCAGGACCGGTTCCTGGACGGGCGGACCGCCCTGGTGGAGGCGGTGCTGCAGGACGTGGACGGCACCCGCCACCTGGCCGTGACGCTGGAGGACGACCCGGCCGCCGAGCTGAACCGCTGGCACGGCCGCTACCGCTACTTCACCCCGGATGAGGTGCAACCACTGTGAACGCAACGGACGGACGGCGGGTGCTGGTCGCCGGGATCGGCAACGTGTTCCTCGGCGACGACGGCTTCGGCGTCGAGGTGGTGAACCGGATCGACCGCGCCGCGCTGCCGGAGCGGGTGGACGTGGCCGACTACGGCATCCGCGGCATCCACCTGGCCTACGACCTGCTGGAGGGCCGCCACCACACGCTGATCATGGTCGATGCCGTCCCGCTGGAGGGCCCGCCCGGCACGCTGGCGGTGCTGGAGGCCGACCCCGACGACGGACCCGGCCTGCCCGCCATGGACGGGCACGGGATGAACCCGCAGGCCGTGCTGCACCTGCTGCACACCCTCGGCGGCCGGGTGGACCGGGTGCTCATCGTCGGCTGCCGCCCCGCCGACGTCACCGAGCGGATGGGCCTGACCGGCCGGGTCGCCGCCGCCGTGCCGCGGGCGGTGCGCCTGGTCACCGAACTGGCCGCCGACGCGGCCCGGCAGACGGGCCTGCCGCACGCCGCCCCCGCGCAAAGCCACCAGGCCGAAGGAAGCCCGACAGAAGCGGAGTACGCCAGTGCATGAGATGGGGCTGTGCCAGGCCATCGTCGAGGCCACCTTGCGCCGGGCCGCCGGACGGCCGGTGCGCGCGGTGCGGGTCAGGGTCGGCGGGCACCCGGTCGACCCCCAGGTGATCGCCCAGGGGTTCCGGATGGCGGCGGCCGGCACCTACGCCGAGGGCGCCGAGCTCGATTTGGTGGTCGAGCCGCAGACGGCGCACTGCCGCTCCTGCGGGGCGGACTCGCCGGTCACCGCCGCCACCGTGCTGGTGGCCTGCCCGCGCTGCGGCGGCCTGGACATGGACGCCCCCCTCACCGAGCAGCTGGTCGTGGAATCCATCGCCATCAGCGAGGACGAGCCCGCCGCGTCCGGGCGCGGCGACAGCGGCTGAGGAGGCCGAGATGACCCAGACAGCACAGACCGCCGAACGCCGGGTCGGGTTCGACGAGATCACCATCTTGTGGATCTCGGAGGGGATGAGCTGCGACGGCGACACCGTGTCGATGACCGCCGCGGGCCAGCCGTCCATCGAGGACGTGGTGGCCGGGCTGATCCCCGGGCTGCCCAAGGTCAACCTGCACAACAAGGTGCTCTCGCCCACCTTGGGCGGGGAGGAGTTCCTGGCGCCCTACCGCGCCGCCGTCCGCGGCGACCTGAGCCCCTACATCCTGGTCATCGAGGGCTCCATCCCCAACGAGAAGATCAACGGGGACGGGTACTGGACGTCTTTCGGCAATGACCCCGACACCGGTGAGCCGGTCACGCTGAACTGGTGGATCGACGCGCTGGCGCCGGGCGCCTGGGCGGTGGTGGCCATCGGCACCTGCGCCACCTACGGCGGCATCCACGCCATGGCCGGCAACCCCACCGGGTGCATGGGGCTGGCCGACTACCTGGGCTGGGACTTCCGCTCGGCGGGCGGCCTGCCGATCGTCAACGTGCCCGGCTGCCCCGTCCAGCCGGAGAACTTCATGGAGACGCTGACCTGGCTGCTGTACCACGCCGCCGGGTCGGCGCCCCCGCCGCCGCTGGACGACAAGCTGCGCCCGCAGTGGCTGTTCGGCAAGACCGTGCACGAGGGCTGCGACCGCGGCTCCTACTACGAGCAGGGCGATTTCGCCGGCGACTACAACTCACCCAAGTGCCAGGTGAAGATCGGCTGCTGGGGCCCGGTGGTCAACTGCAACGTCCCCAAACGGGGCTGGATGGGCGGCGTCGGCGGCTGCCCCAACGTCGGCGGCGTGTGCATCGGCTGCACCATGCCCGGCTTCCCCGACAAGTTCATGCCGTTCATGGACATGCCGCCGGGCGCCAGCATGTCCACCCTGTTCGTCAAGCCGTACGGGGCGTTCGTGCGGCGGATGCGCGGCATCACCAACCGCACCGTCAACAAAGAACCCAAGTGGCACCACAACCGTGACGTGCTGACCAGCGGCTTCAGCCCCCGCTATCGCCCATGACCGCCGCAGAGCGCCAAGGCCGGCCCTGACGCCTTGGCGCTCCCTCATCCGTCCGACCGGCCACCGCAGGAAGGAACACGTCCAATGGCGATCACGGAGCGGAAGCCCGCCGCGCCCGAACCCGGGCAGCTCGTTGAGATGGCCTGGGATCCCATCACCCGCATCATTGGGAACCTGGGCATCTACACCAAGATCGACTTCGCCAACCGCCGGGTCGTCGAGTGCCACAGCACCTCGTCGCTGTTCCGCGGCTACTCGGTGTTCATGAAGGGCAAGGACCCGCGCGACGCCGGGTTCATCACCAGCCGCATCTGCGGCATCTGCGGCGACAACCACACCACCTGCTCGGTGTACGCGCAGAACATGGCCTACGGGATCAAGACCCCGGTGCTCGGCGAGCTGATCATCAACCTCGGCGAGGCCGCCGAGTACATGTTCGACCACACCCTCTTCCAGGACAACCTGGTCTTCGTCGACTTCTGCGAGGCCATGGTCAAGGACACCAATCCCAGTGTCCTGCGCCGGGCCGAGACCACCGAGGCGCCGCGCGCCGCCGTCCACGGCAAGCGCACCATCGCCGACATCATGCGCGCCTACAACCCGTTCGAGGGGGACGCCTACAAGGCGGCGCTGCAGATGAGCCGGCTCACCCGGGAGATGTTCTGCCTCATGGAGGGCCGGCACGTCCACCCCTCCACGGTCTATCCCGGCGGGGTCGGGACGATGCCCAGCCCGACCACGTTCACCGACTACCTGTCGCGGCTGCTGCGGGTGGTGGACTTCGTCAAGAAGGCCGTCGCCATGAACGACGACGTGTTCGACTTCTTCTACGAGGCGCTGCCCGGATACGAGGAGGTCGGCCGCCGCCGCATCCTGCTGGGCTGCTGGGGCGCGTTCCAGAACCCCGAGGTCGTCGACTACCGCTACGAGACGATGAACGAGTGGGGCAAGGCGATGTACGTCACCCCCGGCATCGTGGTGGACGGCGAGCTGGTCACCAACAACCTGGTCGACATCAACCTGGGCATGCGCATCCTGGTCGGCTCCTCCTATTACGACGACTGGGTCAACGAGGAGCCGTTCGTCACCCACGACCCGCTCGGCAACCCGGTGGACATGCGGCACCCGTGGAACCAGACCACGCTGCCGGTGCCGCAGAAACGCGACTTCGACCACAAGTACAGCTGGGTGATGAGCCCCCGCTGGTACGACCAGCGCACCGGCGAGCACCTGGCGCTGGACACCGGCGGCGGCGCCTTCGCCCGGCTGTATGTGACCGCGCTGTCCAACCTGGTGGACACCCCGTACGTCAAGGCCACCGGCTCCAGCGTGCGGATCAACCTGCCCAAGGGGGAGAGCCTGCCGGAGACGACGCTGGAGTGGCGCATCCCCCAGTGGTCCAACACCATCGAACGCAACCGGGCGCGGGTGTACTTCGTCGCCTACGCCGCCGCGATGGCCTTCCAGTTCATCGAGCAGGCCATGCAGCGGGTGCGCTCGGGCGACCAGAAGGTCTTCCAGGACTTCGACGTGCCCGAGGAGGCGATCGGCGCCGGCTTCCACGAGGCGGTGCGCGGGGTGCTCTCCCACCACCTGGTCATCCGCGACGGCAAGATCGCCAACTACCACCCCTACCCGCCGACCCCGTGGAACGCCAGCCCGCGCGACAACTACGGCACGCCCGGCCCGTACGAGGACGCCGTCCAGGACATGCCGATCTTCGAGGAGAACGGCCCGGAGAACTTCCGCGGCGTGGACATCATGCGCACGGTGCGCAGCTTCGACCCGTGCCTGCCCTGCGGCGTCCACATGTACCTGGGCAAGGGCCGCACCCTGCGCAAGATCCACTCCCCGATGTTCGGCGCCGACCATGGCTGAGACCGCGCTCCTGGGCGGCCAGGCCGAACGGCCCGGCAAGACGCCGCCCGAGGACGGCGCGGAGCGGCCCGGCGGGAACCGGCTGGACGACCGGGAGGTCACCGAGCGGCTGCAGGCGCTGGAGGAGATCCTTGCGCACTTAGAGCGCCTCCCCGGGCCGACCGCCG
Source organism: Thermomonospora sp. CIF 1 (assembly GCF_001896795.1). Lineage (NCBI taxonomy): Bacteria > Bacillati > Actinomycetota > Actinomycetes > Streptosporangiales > Thermomonosporaceae > Thermomonospora > Thermomonospora sp. CIF 1. Next base: position 70,821 of record NZ_MOYN02000026.1, on the reverse strand, counting down.
AGACCGCGCTGGACGCGGTGGCCCTGCTGACCCAGGTGTACGGGGAGGCGCTGGCCCGGGTGATGGACCGCCTGGCCGCCCACCCCGACCTGGCCGGGGCGCTGGCCGCCGACGACCTGGTGGGGCACCTGCTCGGCCTGCACGGCGTCCACCCCGTGCCGGTCGCCGAACGCATCACCCGGGCGTTAGCGGACATCCGCCCACACCTGCGCGCCCGCGGCGGGGACGCGGAACTGATCGCCGTCTCCGACGGTGTGGCACGGGTACGGCTGTCGGCGCGGGGCTGCGGCTCATCGGCCGCGCAGCTGCGGCAGGCCGTGGAGGCTGCGATCGGCGCCGCCGCCCCCGAACTGTCCGGCATCGAGCAGGTCACCGACCCGCCCGCACGCCCGGCGGCGTTCGTCCCGGCCGAGGCGCTGCTGCGCAAACCGGAAGGCGCGCGATGAGCGGCGACGGGGCGGGACGCGCGGCCGTTCGTCCGATCGGCGTATCCCGGGGGCGGGATGCCGAGCGACGCGGGCTTTACGGCCGGGCCGTCCCGCAGGCGCACGCTCGCGTCTTGGACGGGCGATCGCGCGGGGCCGAGGGGACGCGATGAGCGGGAGTGCGCTGGGGCGTGTGATCACCCGCCCGGCCCGGCGGCGGGACGCCGAACGGTGCGAGCTGTGCGGCCGGGACGTCCCGCAGGCGCACGCCCACGTCCTCGATGAGCAGACGGGGGAGCTGCTGTGCTCCTGCCGGGCGTGCGCCCTGCTGTTCGAGCAGGACGGGGCGGCGGGCGGGCGGTACCGGCCGGTGCCCGAGCGGCGGGTCCGGCTGTCCGGGCCGGAGCCGGCCGAACTGGGCGTGCCGGTCGGGCTGGCGTTCTTCGTCCGGCGGCCGGACGGGGGCGTGGACGCCTGCTACCCGAGCCCGCTGGGCGTCACCCGCTGGGAGGTGGACCTGAAGGTGTGGGAGCGGGCCACGGCCGGGTGGGAGCCGCTGCGGGCGATGCGCCCGGCGGTGGAGGCCCTGCTGGTCAACACCTCCCGGGGCGTCTCGCAGCAGTGGCTGGTGCCCATCGACGACTGCTACCGGCTGGTCGCCCTCGTCCGGCGTCATTGGACCGGCCTGAGCGGGGGAGAGAGGGTCTGGAAGGAGATCGAGGCGTTCTTCGCCGACCTGACCTCGGCGAACGCATCCGAGGGAAAGGGGAGATGACCATGGCGCAAATCCGTGTGGGCAAGCCGCAGGTCTCACCGGACACGCCCTCGCACACCCCGGGCGTGCGGCAGGGCAACACCAAGGGCGCCTACCGGCACCAGGCGGGCCACCACCTGGACGACACCGCCGACGCCCGCCGCTCGACGGGCATCCGGCCCAAGGACCGCAACCCGATCCTGCCGTCCATGCCGAACCTGTCGCCGAGCTGACCACGAGGGGGACACCGTGACGAAAGCCGGAACCATCGCACGGAAGGCGGCCACCGTCGCCACCACCGGAAGCACCACCGGCAGGAGCGGCGGCACCGCGACGCGCATGAAGGCCGCGCCCACCGCCAAGATGGGCTCCGCCGTCCGCAAGGCGGGCACACTGGCCACCGGCGGCAGGGCCAGGCCGAGGCCGTCCGGCGGGACGAGCCCGCTGAGCAGTGTGGGTGCCGCCGTCAAGAAGGCGGGCGGCGCGCTCATGGCCATGACCGCGGCCCGGACCACCGGTGTCGCGGGCAGGACCGGCCCCTTCGTCGGCAAGGGACAGCCGGGCATCGCACGGCGGCCCGGGCCTTTCGTGGGCAAAGGACAACCGGGCATCGCAAAAAGGACAGGACCCTTCGTCGGTAAAGGACAGCCGGGAATTGCCACCCGGACCGGTCCCTTCCTTGGGAACTTTCTTGGAAAGAGGTCGGGCATGACGACCATGAGCAGTCCGCTCGCCAGAAGGAAGAGCGTCGCCCGGAAAGCGGGCGCCGTGGCCGTGGCCGGAGCCGTCGCCAAAGCACTGACCACGGCGGCCAAGACCGGCTCCGCCAAGAAGAAGAGCGGCGCGGCGCGTCCCAAACGGTCGAAGCTGCCCATCGCCATGCTCGGCATGGCGATCGCCCTGCTGGTGTGGCGGGAACTGCCGGCCATCAAGCGCTACTACAACATGACGAGGATGTGAGGCATCGCATGTGCCTTGGCATTCCCGGGGAGATCGTGGAACTGCTCCCCGGCCGGGCCGACCTGGCCACGGTGGAGATCGCCGGAGTCCGGCGGGCCGTCAACATCGGCCTGCTGGGCACCGGCGGCCCCGGCGGCGTGCAAGTCGGCGACTGGGTGCTGGTCCACGTCGGATTCGCCATGTCGAAGATCGACCAGGACGAGGCCGCCGCCACGCTGAAGCTGCTGAAAGGCATGGGCGAGGCCTACACCGACGAACTGGACGCCCTCGCGGGCTCGGACATCACCTGAAGACCGGACGGTTGGAGAGGACCTGCATGCGGTTCATCGACGAGTACCGCGACGCCGACCGGGCCCGCGCACTGGCGGCACGGATCGCCGCGCTGTGCGAGCCCGGCCGCCACTACAAGTTCATGGAGGTCTGCGGCGGGCACACCCACACCATCTACAAGCACGGGTTAGAGGACTACCTGCCGGAATCGGTGCAGCTCGTGCACGGCCCCGGCTGCCCGGTGTGCGTGATCCCGATGGGCCGGGTGGACGACGCCATCGCCATCGCCCGCCACCCCGACGTCATCTTGACCTCGTTCGGCGACATGATGCGGGTGCCCGGCAGCCACGGCTCGTTCCTGGACGCCAAGGCGGCCGGCGCCGACATCCGGATGGTCTACTCGCCGCTGGACGCCCTCAAACTGGCCCGCCGCAACCCCGACCGCCGGGTGGTCTTCATGGCCGTCGGCTTTGAGACCACCGCCCCGTCCACCGCGGTGACCGTGCTGCGCGCCGCCGCCGAAGGGGTGCGCAACTTCTCGGTCTTCTGCAACCACGTGACGATCATCCCCGCGATCAAGGCCATCCTGGACTCGCCCGACCTGCGGCTGGACGGCTTCCTCGGCCCCGGTCACGTCTCCACCGTGATCGGCTGCCGCCCGTATGAGTTCATCGCCCGCGACTACGGCCGCCCGCTGGTGGTCGCCGGGTTCGAACCGCTGGATGTGCTGCAGGCGGTGCACATGCTGCTGGTGCAGCTCGCCGAGGGACGCGCCGAGGTGGACAACCAGTACACCCGGGTCGTCCCCTGGAACGGCAACCCGCGGGCGCTGCAGGCGATCAACCAGGTGATGGAGCTGCGCCCGCACTTCGAATGGCGCGGGTTGGGCTTCATCTCGCATTCGGCGCTGCGGCTGCGCGACGCCTACGCCGACTTCGACGCCGAACGGATCTTCCAGGTGCCCGGCGTCCGCGTCGCCGACCCCAAGTCCTGCCAGTGCGGCGAGGTCCTCAAGGGCGTGCTGCGCCCCTGGGAGTGCAAGGTCTTCGGCACCGCCTGCACCCCCGAAAACCCCATCGGCACCTGCATGGTCTCCTCCGAGGGGGCCTGCGCCGCCTACTACAACTTCGGCCGCTTCACCCGGCGGCGCACCAAGGAGGCCACCCACGCATGATCACCGAAGAGCAGGTCCTGGAACGCATCCGCCGCACCCGCGCCCGCCGCCCCCGCCTCCGCGACGAACGCATCACCCTGGCCCACGGCGCCGGCGGCAAAGCCACCCAATCCCTGGTGGAAAGCCTGTTCGTGGCCGCCTTCCGCAACCCGGCCCTGGAACGCCTGGACGACGGCGCCGTCCTCGACCTGCCCGCGGCCGCCTCCGGGACGAGCGGGCCGGCCCGCGCGGCGAGCGGCCCATCAGGCAAGACGGGCGCGGCCTGTGCGGACGAAATGAGCGACACGGCGAGCACAGCCCCCAGGGATGAGACGGTCCTTGCCGGTGGGACAGTCAATCCGGCACCCATGAGCCGTGCAGGTGAGCCGGGCAGCCCGGCGGCCTTTGCGGACGACCCGGCAGCCACGGCCCGCATGAGCGACGCGATGGCGACGGCCGGGCCGCGGCTGGCGTTCACCACCGACTCCTATGTGGTCTCCCCGCTGTTCTTCCCCGGCGGCGACATCGGCGACCTGGCCGTCAACGGCACCGTCAACGACCTGGCCGTCTGCGGCGCCCGCCCGCTGTACCTGTCGGCCGGCTTCATCCTGGAAGAAGGCTTCGAGGTCGCCGACCTGCAACGGATCATCGCCTCCATGGCCGCCGCCGCCCAGCACGCCGGCGTCCAGATCGTCACCGGCGACACCAAGGTCGTCGGCCGCGGCAAGGCCGACGGCTGCTACATCACCACCGCCGGCGTCGGCCTCCTGGACCGCCCCGTGCACCTGGACGCCGCGACGGTCCGCCCCGGCGACGCCGTCCTGGTCTCCGGCCCGATCGGCGAACACGGCGTGACCATCATGCTGGCCCGCGGCGAACTGGACATCGAAGCCGACCTGACCTCCGACACCGCCCCCCTCAACGGCCTCACCGAGGCGCTGCTGAACGCGGCCCCCGGCGTCCGCGTCCTCCGCGACGCCACCCGAGGCGGCGTCGCCACCGTCCTGAACGAGATCGCCCAGGCCTCCCAGACCGCCATCGTGGTGGACGAGGCCGCCGTCCCGATCCGCCCGGTGGTGGCCGGTGCCTGCGAACTGCTCGGCATCGACCCTCTCTATGTGGCCTGCGAGGGCCGCTTCGTCGCCATCGTGGACGGCGCCCACGCCGACAAGGCTTTAACGGTCTTGCAGACCCACCCTTTGGGCCGGGACGCCGCCATAATCGGCCACGTCCACGACGACCCGCCGAGCCTGGTCCTGGGCCGCACCGCCTTCGGCGGCACCCGCGTCATCGACACCCTGGTCGGCGACCCACTGCCGCGCATTTGCTGAGCAGAGTCGGCGGCCCGCCGGAGCTCATTCCGGTGGCGGAGCGCCTAGTGGGGCTTATCTGATTTTCAGGCGGCGTCCCAGTGCTTCTCCGCCTCGTACGTCCTGGCCGGCGTAGATGTAGACGTTCACTCGCTGGTTTTGTGCCAGTGGAGACAGGTCGGTTCCAGGCGCGATTCCTTCGATGCAAAGCTTCTTGAGGCGGGGGAGGGAGGCCAGCGGACGCAGATCGGTGACGCCCGCGCAGTCGGTCAGCAGCAACTCTTCCAAAGCGGGAAGGTCCTGCAGCGGGGTCAGGTCGGTGATGGGGTTCTTTGACAGGTTGAGGTGCCACAGCCGGGTTTGGCCGGACAGTGGGCGCAGGTCGCTCACTGAAGACCCAGCGATTCGCAGATCCCGGATTTCGATCTCGGCCAAGGGGCCGAGATCGTGGAGCCAGTCGCATTCGGTGAGAATGAGCTCATTCACATTCGGGGCGGCGGCGATAAGCGAGCCAAGGCCTTCTTGGAGATGTGAACTGCTGAGCCCGAGCGACGTCACCGTATCGAGCGGAGGGAGTTGCCGCAGGCTGCGCAGTGCCCGGCACCCGTACATGCTCAGTGTTCGCAACTCGGTGAATTGCAGGAGAGGCGAGTAGTCTGTGACGTCCTTGCAAGTGCCCAGCCAGATTCTTTCGAGCGAAGGCAACTTGTCTAGGAACTTGAGATCAGTGAATCCGAGGGTTTCCAGGATGAAATGATCAGCCTTCGGCAGTTCGGGCAGCCGGACCTTGCCCATGTGCGACTTTGGGGAGTAGATCACTATTCTGTGAATAGAGTCGGCGCATCCGGTAAGAGGGCTCAAATCGGTCGGCCCGTCCAGGAGCAGTGCCAGCGTGGCGGGAGAAGGGGCCTTGCTGAGCGCGGCGAGCTGAGCAGAAGAACACAGCGAGAGGTATCCGCCCGGTGACCTGTTCGCCAAGACGCGCTCGGCGTACTCGTCAGGATCGAAGTATTGCCATGCGATGCTGAGCTCTTCCTGAACCTCGAAGCGTTGGTCGGTGGCATAGCGAGCCAGGACATCGAGGGCTTGGGGGCCGTTGATCAGCCAGGCCGTGCGGACGGTCGCTATGGCTGCGCTCTCCGACAGCCCTTCCAGGGTCTTTGGCAGACGAGCCAGCACCGGTTCCCCAGCGGTGGCCAGTGAACGCGCCATGGCCGAGGTACGCGGCGGGACGAGCTCATCCAGGCACTGGTCGAGAGCGGCGCGCAGGTCATCGGGGACAGCGGGAAGGGTCTCCAGGCACGCCACCGCCAGCAGCTTGAGCCGCCGGGCCTGCCGTGGTTCGGTTCGCGCCCGGTCGAGGATGCCGGTGATCAGTTCCCGGCGCAGCGGCTCGTTGGCATGACCCGCGGCCATCACGACGGTTTCGCGCCACTGGTCGCGGTGAGCGTTGCGGATGAGCAGGTCCATGTCGCCAAGGTCGGCGGCCTGCTTGGCGGCCAGGTATTCCTGGACGGTGCGGTGCACGAAGTCGATCCGGCCGGGCACCGGCTCGCGCAGCACGCCGCTGCGTTCCAGCAGCGCCTCCAGCACCGCCTCCGCCCCGGCCCGGACCTGCGGCATCGTGGCCAGGCGGTCGGCGATCAACCGCTGGACCATCGGCTTGGGCAGCTCGACGCGGTTGCTGGTGGACAGGTGCCAGGCCAGGTCCTGCAGGATGCGGATCTTCTGATCGCGTTCTAGGGGGACGGCGCGGGCGCTGGGAACGTTGCGCTGGGCATCCCTGGTCTCCAGGAGCATGTCCAACGCCGCGGCGTACAGGCCCATCCGGTCGCGGGGCAGGGCCTGACGGTCGAGGTTGAGGGCGCACAGCATCGCCGCCAGCAGCGGGGTCGCGGCCAGGGTCCGCAGGTGCGGGGCCGACTCCAGCCGGGCCAGCAACCGGGCCTCGTGAGCGGGGAGCCGTTCGGGCGGGCACGGCAGGTCGGCGCAGTCGCGGACGGCCTCGTGCCAATGCCGGACCAGGGCGCGCAGGTCGGCCGGGCCGAGCGGCTCCAGGAAGACGGTGCCGAATCCCTCGGCGCGCAGCCAGCCCGCCGCGGCGGCCGCGGGCCGGGAGGTGACCACGATGCGGATGCTCGGGAACTGGGCGACGATCTGCTGCAGCCACTGGCGGACGGCCGGCCGCTGGGAGTCGGTCACCTCATCGACCCCATCGACCAGCAGCAGGGCTCGGCCGGACAACAGCCGCCGGTGCACCCACCCGCGCGGCATGAGGCCGCTCAAGTTGCCGGCCACATCGTCGAGGTATTCCTCGGGACGCGGCAGCGCCTGACCCGCATGGCTGCGCAGTTTGATCAGGAACGGCACATGCCCGTTGAGCTCGGACAGCTCCCCGGTGAAGCCGCCGCGGGCGGCGGTGATGGCGAGCCAGCGCAGCAGGGTGCTCTTGCCGCCGCCGGCCTCGCCGCGGATGAGCACCCGCCGGTGGGCGCCCAGCGCCTGTTCCACACGGACGCTGCGGCCGTCGCGTTCGTCCGAACGCCAGTCGCTGATGGGGACCGCCTCGGCCTGGCGGGGGCGCAGCCGGTCCTCCGGGGAGGCGTTCAGGCTGATGTAGGCGACGCTCAGCGTGGTCTGCGGACGGGTGAAACGCTCGAACCGCACCCCGAACAGCTCTAGCCGGTCCAGGCTCTCGCTGATGAAAGCCAGGTAGCGGCGGGTGAACTCCGCGTCGTTCTCCTCGCCCTCCGGAGCGGTCAGCGACCGCACCGGGAGGCGGGCCAGCGCCGCCTCCACCTGCTCGGTCATCCGCGACAGCCTGCTCAGCGTCTCGGCGAGCGCCCGTGGCTCGAACTGCGGCAGGTGGATGAGGATGCGCGCCAGGCACTCGCAGCACTCCTCCAGCACCACCTCATACAGCCGCGCCCCGGCCTCGCCGAGCTGGAACTCCGCCTCCCGCGCCGGCAGCGTGCGGCGCAGCCGCCGGGCCAGCTTCACCGGGTCCATGTCGTCGGCCAGCAGCGCCTCATCCGACAGGTCGGCGCGCTCCAGGGTGAGGACGACCTGGTGCAACACGGCCTGGCGGTCCGCATCGTCCAGCCCGCCGAACTCCTGCCGGGCGAAGGTCAGCAGCCGCTCGGTCACCGCGTCGGCGACGGCCTCGAACTGCCGCTGGGTCTTCCGCCGCTTGATCTCGTCGGGAATCCCGGTCTTGATCAGCTCAACGAGATCCTTGGAGGCCGCCGCCCTGGCCGTCCGGCTCGCCAGCCACCGCCCGGCCACCAGCTGCGCCACCGCTCCCCCGACCCTCAGTGCGGCCCCCTCGACGGACACGGCACCCCCAATCCACTCGGAGGCACCAGTATCGCTGTAATCAGTCCTTTCGTATCGCCGGTGCTCTTTTTGGGTTGGCGTTCTTCCTCTTTAAGGCCTAGAGAATAGGGCGGACGAATAAGAGGGCTTTTCGTTCTGATGCCCGGACTGATGAGAGACGGCGGACCCATCCGAGAGCAGACCAGGTGATGCTCCTTCTCACCCGCACCGGTCTGCTGTCTTGGGCCGGACTGGCCGCCAACCCCGGCCGAGGGAACAGACGGCCGCGTACAGGCTGCCGCGTCCGAGGTGCGCCGGACGGCCGGAAAGCCGCCTAGCATGGCGAGCTGTGATCACGGTGGCCACCTGGAACGTTCTGCATCGCGTCCATGCCGAGAATTGGGGCGCGGAGGCCATCCCCAAGTGCTGGCCGAAGGAGCCGGAGCGGATCGCGGCGATCACCGAGTGGCTGGCCGGCCGCACCGAGCAGGTCATAGCCCTGCAGGAGGTCAGCGGCGACCAGCTGGCCGACCTGCGCCGGGCCCTGCCCGGCCGGACCTTTCACACCCTGCGCTACCCGCGCGTCCCGGCCCCGCGCCAGGGCTCCTGCCCGCTGAGCGACCCCGGCGAGCACCTGGTGCTGATGGTGAATGGAACGAGCCAATTCCGCAGCGCCGAGTCCTTCGGCAACGACCCGGGCAAGGGAGTGCTCGCCGTCCAGGTCGCCGAGACGCTCGTGATCGCCACCCACCTGAGCGGTGATCGGCGCCGCGTCCCCCAGCTGGCCCGCCTGGCCGAACTGGCCGCCGCCCACCCGGAACGCCCGGTGCTCCTGCTGGGCGACTTCAACACCGACCGCGCCACCGTGGCCTCCGGCCTGGGCGAAGGCTTCACCGTCGCCGCCCTCCCGCCCGGCTCCCCGCCGACCCGCCTGCACCGCCCGCACGCCGAAACGCACACCGTGGACCACGTGGTGGTACGCGACGCCACCATCGTCGACACCGCAGTGGAAAGCTCCGACGACCTGTCAGATCACAATCTCGTCCGCGCCGCCATCTCCTTCCGCCCCTCATGAACACCGCTCGGACCTGCGGACGCGTCGCCGTCGGACGGCGCTGATCGTCCTTATTCGTTGCCGGCAGACTCAGGTCCCCGGGCACCGGCGGCAGGCGACCCGGGTCGTCTCGGCCACTGGACGGATCTCTTTGGGAGCTCAGGTGATGGGCTCGACAGGCTCGTGGCCGACGCCGGGTTCTCGGGTGGGTCGGCCGGTGAGCCAGGACAGGTTGCGCTGCTCTCAGCGGCGGCTTTGCGGGTGAGGTTGTGCGCCCGGTTGGCGGTGTCCGCGAGCTCCTCGAGGTCATCACCTCCGAGCTGGAGGCCGACACACCGCTGCTGCGGGTCATCGTCAAGCGGATCCCGCACACCGGCCGCCCCCACAGCCTCGGCGAGGCCGAACGCCGCCTGGCCGAGCCGGGCCGCGCCTATCTGGTCCACCACCTCGCCCCTGGCGGAGCTCCGGCCCCTGGTGTTCCCGTCCATCTGCGTCCGCATCGCCCTGGACCGTCCACCCGGCATCGGCCGCACCGCTCTGCTCGACCACGCCCTCCGGGTGATCACCACGTGGTACCGCGGCCACCGGTGACCGCCGCGAAGAGCCCCGTTGATAAGGCCAGGAAGCGGTTCAGGACGAGCCGATGCGGGCGGCGGCGATCACGGCCTGGCCCAGGCTGATGCCGCCGTCGTTGGGCGGGACGCGCGAGTGCACCAGGACGCGGAACTCCAGGCGTTCCAGGCCGGTGACGACCCGCTCCAGCAGGGTCATGTTCTGGAAGACGCCGCCGGACAGGGCCACGGTGCGCAGCCCGGTGCGGTCGCGCAGCAGCTGGACGGCGTGGATGAGGGCGCGGGCCAGGCCGTTGTGGAAGCGGGCGGCGATACGGCCGTGGCCGACCCGGTTGGCCAGGTCGCCCACGGTGGCGCGGACCAGGTCGCCACCGCGGATGATCAGGGGCGGGCCGTCCTGGACGGTCACCGCATAGCCGCCGGTCTCATGGGGGTCCACCCGGCGTTCCAGCTCGATGGCGGCCTGGCCCTCGTAGCTGATGGCGTCCCGGCCGCACAAGATGGCGGCCACCGCGTCGAACAGCCGGCCCGCGCTGGAGGTGAGAGGGGCGTTGGTGCCGGTGCGCGCCAGCGACACCATCGCCGCCCACCGCTCGGCGTTGCGCCGCACCACCGCCAGGTCCGGCACGTCGTCCCCGTAGAGGGCGTCCAGGTAGGCCGCGGCCATCCGCCACGGCTCGCGGATCGCCGCCGTCCCGCCCGGCATCGGCACGGTCTCCAGATGCCCGGCCCGTTCGAAGTCCACCAGGTCGGCGATGAGCAGCTCACCGCCCCACAGCGTGCCGTCCGGGCCGTAGCCCAGGCCGTCCAGCGCCACCCCGATCACCGGGCCGGTCGCGCCGTTGTCGGCCAGGCAGGAGGCGATGTGCGCGTGGTGGTGCTGCACGGCCACCGGCTCGGCGTCGCAGTTTTCCAGGGCGTACTTGGTCGACAGGTATTCGGGGTGCAGGTCGTGCGCCACCACCTGCGGGCGGACGTCCAGCAGCCGGCAGAAATGCTCGATGCCCTCGGTGAACGACCGCAAGGTGGCGTAGTTCTCCAGGTCGCCGATGTGGTGGGAGACGAACGCGTGCGGCCCCTTGCCCACGCAGAAGGTGTTCTTCAGCTCCGCCCCGCAGGCCAGCACCGGACGCGGGAACGGCCGCTTCACCGGGATCGGCGCCGGCACGTACCCGCGGGAGCGGCGCACCGGCAGCACCCGCCCCCGGAACAGCCGCACCACCGAGTCGTCGGTGCGGACCTGGATGGGCCGGTCGTGCACCAGGAAGGCGTCGGCGACCGGCGCCAGGCGCTGCAGGGCGTCCTCATCCCGGTAGGCGATCGGCTCGTCCGACAGGTTGCCGCTGGTCAGCACGAACGGCCGGCCCAGCCGCCGGGCCAGCAGGTGGTGCAGGGGGGTGTAGGGCAGCATCACCCCCAGCTCCCGGGCGCCGGGCGCCACCGACTCGGCCACCGGGGCGTCCACCCGGCGGGGCAGCAGCACGATGGGACGGGCCGGCCCGGTCAGCGCCCGCTCGGCGCCTTCTTCCAGCCGCACCAGGGTGCGCGCCGCCGCCAGATCGGCCGCCATGATCGCGAACGGCTTGTCCTCGCGGTGCTTGCGGGCCCGTAACGCCGCCACCGCCCGTTCCAGGTCGGCGCGGACGGCCAGGTGGTAGCCGCCCAAACCCTTGATCGCCAGGATCTTGCCGTCGTGCAGCCGGCGGGCCGCGGCGACGATCGGGTCCCCCGCCAGCTGCCGTCCCGCGGCGTCCACCAGCCGCAGCGTCGGCCCGCACGCCGGGCAGCACACCGGCTGGGCGTGGAAGCGCCGGTCGGCGGGGTCGGCGTACTCGCGGGCGCAGTCGGCGCACATGGCGAAGCCGGCCATGGTGGTCCGGCACCGGTCGTAGGGCACGTCCCGGACGATGGTGAAACGCGGCCCGCAGTCGGTGCAGTTGGTGAACGGGTAGCGGTAGCGGCGGGCGGACGGGTCGGCGATCTCCGCCAGGCATGCGGCGCAGGTCGCGGTGTCGGCGGCCACCAGCGCCTGCGGCCATCCCGCGGTTTCGGGCGCCTGCTGCTTGGGGACGGCGGGCTGCGGGCCGGGGAGGCTGTCGATGATCCGAAAACCCCGCTCCCCGGTCGGCGCGGTGCGCTCGCTGGTGATCCGCTCGACCACGGCCAGCGGCGGCGGCTGGTGGGCCAGCGCGGCGGCGAACTCCGCCAGCGCCGGGGCCGACCCCTCGGCCTCGACGATCACCCCGCGGGTGTCGTTGCCGACGAACCCGGCCAGGCCGTACTTGCCGGCCAGCCCGTAGACGAACGGGCGGAAGCCGACGCCCTGCACCACGCCCTCGACGCGGATCCGCATCCGCACCAGGTCCTTCGGGTCGGTCAACATGCCGCCGCCCCGCCCTCCAGCGCCCGCTGAACCAGCTCCCACAGCACGTGCACCAGCGTCGACTGGGCCTCCTGGATGCGGTGCACCGACGCCGACGGCACCACGAACAGGTGCTCCACCGCCTGGGCCCGGGCCATCTCACCGCCGTCGTAGCCGGCCAGGCCGACGGTCACCAGCCCCCGCCGGGACGCCTCGGCCAGCGCGTTCAGCACATTGGCCGACCCGCCGCTGGTGGACAGCGCCACCGCCACATCCCCCGGCCGGCCGAGCGCGGCCACCTGGCGGGCCAGGGCCACCTCAAAGCCCACGTCGTTGGACAGCGCGGTGACGGCGGCCACGTCCTGCGACAGCGACAGCGCCGGCAGCGGGCGGGCCGGCGGGGGCGGGCTCATGAACAGCCGCGCCAGGGACTGGGCGTCGGTGCTGCTGCCGCCGTTGCCGAACGCCAGCAGCCGCCCGCCCGCCCGGAACGCCGCGGCCAGCCGCCCGGCGCAGGCCGCCAGCGCCTCGGCGTGCGAGCCGGCCAGCGCCCGGCGCAGCGCGACGATCTCCAGCGCTTTTTCAGCGGTCGAACGGCGCAGATCCGCCGCGACGTCCGCGCCGTCGCCGTCCCCGTAGAGGAAGGGGTAGAGGGTTTCGACCCCGTCCGTCTTCGTCATGACGCCCGCTCCGTCACCGCGATGGCCTCCTTGGCATGAACCAGCACCACATCGCCCGGCCGCACCTCGACCAGCGCCACGCTGACCTCCTGCGGCCCGGCCGCGGTGTCCACCACGGCCAGGTCGTCGTCCAGCAGGCGCCGCACCCGCGCCGCGACGGCCGCATCCGAGCAGGTCAGGCAGACCCCGTCCGGGCAGTCGCTCACCGTCGCCCCTCCGCGGCCGGCGAGGGGGCGCGTTCGAGGAACACCTGCACCAGCTCCCACAGCAGGTGGTAGGTCGTCACCTGCACTTCTTTGACGGTGCACGGGTCGCCGGAGCGGGCGAGCAGGCGGTGCTCCACCGCCTGCTCGGCTCCGATCGGCCCGCCGTCCCCGCCCACCAGCGCCACGGTGAGCGCCCCCAGGGCGGCGGCGGTCCGCAGGCCGTGCAGCACGCTCGCGCAGCGGCCGTCGGGGGACAGGCCGAGCGCGATGTCGCCGGCGGAGGCCAGCAGCCGAAGCTGGGCGGCGAACACCTCCTGCGGCCCGGCCGCGCCGGCGATCGCGCCCAGCGTGGCCGGGTCGGCGGCCAGCGAGACGGCCGGCAGGGCGCGCTTGCCGACGACCACCGGGTGGACGAACTCGATCGCCACATGCTGGGCGTCGGGCGCCGCCCCGCCTTCGCCGAACACCAGCAGCCTGCCGCCGTCCCGAAAGCGCCGGGCCATGTCCTCGGCGGCCCGCACCACCGCGTCCGCCTCGTCGGCGAGGGCGCGCCCCGCTTCCTCCCGCCGCGCGAACGCCTCCCGCACCAGGCTTGCCGCCGGCTCCATCACGCCCCCCTTTCCACCGCGTTCATGGCCGCACGATCACCGGTGAGCGGCCGCCGGACCGGGCCGGACCGCCGTTGAGCGGAGCCGGGAGGGAAGCTTGCGAAACTTTGCCCCACCGCCCCAGGCAGCGTTCGAGCACCTGGCCGAGCCGCGCCAGCCGTCCCATCCACGACTCCAGCTCGGCAGCCCCGTCCGGGGTCAGCTCATAGCGCCGCCGGGCCGGCCCGGAGTCGGACGGCACCCACGACGAGGCCACCAGCCGCTTGCGCTCCAGCCCCCGCAGCACCCGGTACACGTGGGCGGGCTCCACATCCTCCGCCCCCAGCCCTTCCAGCCGTTCGATCAGCTCGTATCCGTGCCCCGGACGCTCGAAGATCAGCAACAGCAGAAAGGGACGCAACAGACCACGTACCTCACTGCCTTCCATGCACCTTCCCCCGTCCGCTCCCCGTGAGATGGGAACAGATCTTCCCCTCTCCCCCCGCCCCGACACCCACCCCCTGCACAGCCCTCCCTCCCACCCCTGCCGTCTTTTTCCGCACCTTTGGCCCACCACGACCGTGTCTGCGAGATGCGGAAAAGACCGAGGCAGGCGGAGCGGGCGCGTTTCGATGGGGAGAACTGCACGACCGTCTTCACAGACATCGCGGAGTTCGGCGCGCGCATCCGCAACGAGGACCGCAGCCTGGTGCGCGGCATGCTGCTGGAGATGCCGGGGGAGATCTTCGGTGACCCACGGCTGGGCGGTCTGGAGGGCTGCGGTGACGAGTTCCTGATCATCGTGCTGCCCGGGGTGCCGACCAAGGCGGTGATGGAGGTGCTGCCGCACCGGCTGGCGAAGGCCATCCGGCGGCACAACCGGCGCGTGGCCGAGCCGGTCCGCATTCAGCTGCGGCTCGCCGTTCATGCGGGGCCAGTGGCCTCGGATGCCGCGTCCGGGACGGCCATCACCGAAGCGGCTCGCATCATGGAGGCCCGTGTCCTCGAGGACCGCATGACCGGAGAGGGCCGGGCTGGGAGTCATCGTTTCTCGGGCCGTCTTCGACCGGCGGAGGGCCGTGGGGAGCAGGCGGCGGAGTAGTGGCGTGGACGGCAGGTGGTGGCGTGATGCGGGAAGAAGCCGCCCAGGTGCTGGCCGAGCTGTGGGAGTAGTTCCCAGGGGGCAGGTTTGCCCGTCGACGTCTGGACGGTGGAGCACGCGGGTCGGTCAGAGGTTCGTCAGCACCGACAGCCCTGCTGTGCTGAGTGAACTGCTGGACGAAATCTACGGCGGGGAGACGAGCAGGAACTACTGGTAGGGCGTCTCTGAAGAACAGCGTCCGGTATGGGGGTAGGACGAGTCGGCGGTCCTGCCGGGGCCCGGGTGGCGGTCGGGATCGATGGCTGCTGTGGGAATCGGCTACCGGTTTGAGCGGGAAGCCTCGTGCGTGACCGGGAGGCCAAAGACCGATGGCGTGTCGGCCGCTGTTACGTGGGGGACTTGCTGGAAGGTCGCTTGGGCGTGAGCGGTGGGGCGGTGACGTTGCGCTGCTCCGGGGCGGGGGATGTCAGTGAGCTCCGCCACGGCGGAGGGTGAACTCCCAGGTCGGTGCGAGGGGCGGGGAGCGGGACGGCTGATCATGGGTAGCCGGGGTTCGTCCCCACTCCGGCCTGCGTGGTGCTGGGCCTTCCCCTGTTGTGGCTTTGATGAGACGGACGCTTTCCACCGAGCTCGAGGGCGGAGGGAGGCAGAGTCATGAGCATTCCGGCGTTCGACTATGACGGCTACTGGCGGGACGGTGACGGCGTGCGCGACAGCTCCCTTTGGCGGGAGCGGGGGCTGCACTGGCACTGCCACCTGTGGCGGGGGAACGCCTCCGAGTGCGAGGACGAGTCCGCGCGGCGCGATCCGTCCACCGACCTGCCGCCCAAGGAACTGGGCGACTGGCTGCGCAAACCCGCCCGGACCATCCGTCTTGTGGGACGCACCCCCGAGGAGGTGATGGAGTGGCTGCGCGGCGAGTGGACGGCGGTGCGGGACCAGCTCGGGCAGGAGTCCGCCGCGATCGATGAGGAGGCGCGGTTCGGGCGGGCGCTGTATGACCTGCGGCTCGGCCAGGCGGTGTGCTGGAGCGGCTGGCTGAGCGGCGCCACCTTCTGGCACGCCGCTGCGGTGCCCACGGAGTCCAACTGCCACTGAGCCGTTGCGGCGCGCCGTCTCCGCAGGGTGAGTCGGCATGGCGTCGAAGCCGTCGCCTCCGGCGCCTGGGGTCACGTGCCGGCAACTCTTTCCGCCGGCCGGTCGCGGGGCGTCGCCTTCGCCGTTCTCGGCGGCGTTCTGGCGCAAGTGGTCTCGACCGGCCGGACGCCCATGGCGACAATAGGCCGAATGTGATTCGGTTAGTGGGGCGCCGGAGGCACGTGGAGGGAGGTTGCCGGTGGCACCAGTGATGATCCGGGACTACCCGCACCGGCTCGGCGGGCACTGCGGGTCGGGCGCGCTGCGGGACCTGATCGAATGGGCCGGGCTCGGCTGGGGAGGGCCGCCCGGCGAGGCCCTGGTCTTCGGGCTCGGCGGCGGGCTGTCCTTCCACCTGATGCATCTTCCGGGGATGACCCCCTCCTTCTACCTCGGCGGCCGCAGCGCGGACCTGGAACTGGACCTGTGCCGCCGGCTGGGCATCGCCGTCGAGAAGCGCCAGACCGGCGACCCGGCCGAGGCCTGGTCCTGGGTCACCGCCGAACTGGACGCCGGACGGCCGGTCATGGTGTGGGCCGACATCATCCACCTGCCCTACCTGCGGGTACGGCTCAGCAACAGCCGCCACGACCTGGTCGTCGTCGGCTACGACGAGCAGGCGGGCATCGCCTACGTCGCCGACAACGACCGGGAGGACATCCAGCAGGTCCCCCTGGACGCCCTGGCCAAGGCCCGCGACTCCCGCGGCTTCCCCGGCCCCAACCGGCACGCCACCTTCCCCATGCGCTTCCCCGAGAAGCTGCCCGACCTGCTGCCGGTGGCGCGGGAGGCGGCCGCGTGCTCGGCGGCCAACCTGCGGGACGGCCGGGACGGGCTGCACGGCCTGCTGCCCGGCCGGGTCGGGTACACCGGCGGGCTGGAGGGCATCGAGCGGTTCGCCGCCGAGATCGCCCGATGGCCCGACGAACTCGACCCGGACGCCCTGAGCGGCGCCTACCGCGCATTGCGTGTCTTCATCGAGAAGGCCGGGACCGGGGGCGGGCTGTTCCGCCGGTTGCAGGCCGGGTTCTGCCACGAGGTCGCCGAACGCACCGGTGAGACGTCCTTCCAGGTGGCGGCCGAGGCCTACGACGCCTGCGCCGAGACCTGGAGCCGCCTGGCCGCCGCGGCCACCGCCTCCGAGCCCGACCGCGAGGAGATCGCGAAGATCGCCTCCGACCTGCCCGTGCTGGAGGAACGCGCGGCCCGCGCCCTGGCGGTGGCGGGCCAGGGCTGACCGGTGTGGAGTTCTCCCGCTCCCTGAAGCGGCCGGTCAAGGAGCCGCGGGGCCCGGTGGCCGCTCGACCGCGGCCCCAACCGGTGCCGCCTCGGCGGACGGATCCGGGTGTTACTGGGCTGCCGCGTGTCCTTTGCCGGCATGGCCTGAGTGATTTCCCGTGTCCTGCGCGGTTGGCCGTCTGACGTCCCGGTCATGTGCGGGGCCTTTGGTGACATGCCCACAGGAAAGCGGCAAGGGCCGGGCAGGGTGTCCCTGCCCGGCCCTTTGAAACACCGGCACCAGTGACCCTTTTCCAACACGTGGCCTTGGGCACGGGAACCGGGCGGTATCCGAGGTCATGACGTTGCAGGTCACGGCATCGTCCCTGGCTCCGAGGCCCCCGTCCCCACCTGCGGGAACGTCGTGTTGAAAAGGTTCAGTCCAGTGGTGGGTAGGCGTTGCGCATCAGCTCCTGGAACTGGGCGGAGAACCAGTGGCCGGGGAGGGCACCGGACATGTTGCGGCCGTTGAGGGCGTTGCCGGTGTAGGCCGGGTCGCACATGCGGTCGAAGCGCTTGCCCTCGTCGTTGGGGATCTCCTTGCCGGCGCCGTCGGATTCGCCCGGCGGCTTGATCCACACGTAGGCGTCGATGCCCGGCTCGGGGGTGGCCTGCGGGCGCTCGCCCAGTTCCGTCCCGGCCTGGTTGCACCAGTTGCCGGCGTGGAAGCGGCGGTCGACGCGCCCGCCGTCCCGGCTAGCGGTCCGCGCAGCCGGGACGGAGAGCTGCGCGCCTTGGGAATCGGGTCGGCTCTCATAACGAATTCCTCCTCGGGGTGTGGGTATTCACAACGCTCTTCGCAGGAGCGCTTCCAAGCGAGAGAAGCAGCCCGATCCCAACCTGTACAGACGCTTTCTGTGGATTTTCATACCGAATCGTCGGCAACCTTTCGGCGGGGCCCGGGCGACTAGGGGGCAAAGGGCCGGGACCGCTTACCGTGGGAGCAGCGGCCCCGGCGGGCAATTCCGGGGACTCCGCCTGGCCAAACCGGGCGGGGTCCTGGTGCGCCGTGGGCGTCGGCCGACAAGGCCTCGCCTGCGGAATGCCGCGTGCACCCGGCCGGTAAATCCCATCGAACGGGCCGGGAATGGTCTCGTGAACGAGACTCTCGCTCACTCCTGCGCGGGTAATTCACGCGCGTTTCGCCGACCCCGCGGATGCGCGGAATTCACCCGGGCGAACCGGTGCCCCGTGCCGGTATCGGAAGGATCACCCATGGCTTCTCACCTCGTGCCCGCCGCCCCCGGGCGGCGCGTGGGCAAGGGCTCAGCCCGCGGCGGACCCCCGCTCGGACGGGCGGCGCAGCACCTGGTCGGCGGTGGGCCGCCGGACGGAGGGCGCGGCCCCGAAGCCCGACGGCTCCACGGTGCTGCTGCGCCTGCCGGCCTCGCCCTTGAGCTGCGGCAGGATGCACACCGGCTTGCCGGTGTCGCCGGTCCACAGGTCATGGGCGACGGTGGCCGGCAGCCGCCCGATGAACGGCTTGAACGTCGGGTCGGGCACCTCGCGCAGCGCCACCCGGCGCTCCATCGTGCCGTGCGCATGCCGGCGGCCGCCCCCCGAACCCGCCGGTGTGGGCTCGTGGGAGGTCCGCAGGAGCATCGCGATGCGGCGGACATTGGGGAAATCGCCGAAGGTCCGGCTGCCCGTGCTGCACAGCCACCGCCGCCCGGTCCGCGTGCGCGGCTCGTCCGGGAGCGAGACGTACTCGATGCCGCCAGTGGACAGCACGGTGACGCGGCTGCCCTTGAGCGTCCCCTCCATCCGGCCCGAGCCCTGGCGCACGTCCCCCCGCTCATGTCCATGCGGTGGACCTTGTGTCCCTCGCCGCCGGGGGCCTTCAGCCGCAGCGACGAGCTGCCCTCCAGGAAGCCGGTGCCGGGTGGCCGGCAGGGTCGGCGCGTTGTGCGGAAAACGCGGCGGAGCCGTCTGCGAGGCGGACTCGGCGCACCCCGCCGCCGACAGGGCCGCCGCGATCAGCGCATACGGCGCTCGGCGGCGTGCTCGGGACGGGTCCATCGAGTTCTCCGGGCGTTCGAGTACGGCGATCCGGCGGCGCGCGGCCTCGGCCGAAACGTCACCGGCACCGCCGGGCCGAAGGTAGAGGCGACACTGGCACATGGGAAGCGCCGTTTCACGGTTTTCATGGCGCCCCATGCCGCCGCACCCTGCCGCAAGAGAGCGTTCTGCCAGCTCATAAAGCCTGAAGACCACCAATGGCGAGCACAGTGGACTCCCGGGGAAATCGTGGTTGACACTGTGGTCGCACTTTCTTGACAGAAGATAAGAAAACCTTCAATCTTGGGAGCGCTCCCGCATCCCACCCCGCCAACCTTCCGGCTGCCGGTCACAGCCGGAAACCCCCGAAGGGAGTGCAGGCGTGGCGATATCCGAACCGCCTGTCCGATCAGAAGCCCGGCCACAAACCCGCGCGGAATCGAAAACGCGCACGGCCCGCCGGCCGCCCACCCTCGCCCACGTCGCCGCGCTGGCCGGTGTCTCCCCGGCCACCGCCTCCCGGGTGCTCAGCGGCTCGGCCCACGTCAGCCCGGACGCCCGGATGCTGGTCGAGGACGCCGTGCAGCGCCTGGGCTACGTGCGGCGGCGCAGCGCCCCCCGCCTGGTCGGGCCGGGCGAGTCCATCGCGGTCGTGCTCTGCGAGGACAGCTCCCGGGTCTTCGCCGACCCGTTCTTCGCCCGGCTGCTGCAGGGCGTCAAACGAGAGCTGGAGGGCGGCCCCCAGCACGTGGTGCTCATGGTCGGCGGGAACGAGGAGTGGCGCACCGCCGCCGAGTACCTGCGCGCCGGGCACACCGCCGGGGTGCTGCTGGTCGGCCCGCACCGCGACCACCCGCTCGTCCGGCTGCACACCGCCTCCCGCGGCCCGGTGGTGGTGGCCGGACGCCCGCTGTCGCCGATCCGGCTGCCGTATGTGGACGCCGACAACCGGGGCGGCGCCCGGGCCGCGCTGGAGCACCTGGTGGCCACCGGCCGCCGCAAGATCGGCGTCATCGCCGGCCCGCCCGACGTGGGACCGGGCATCGACCGGCTGGCCGGCTACCGCGCCGCCGCTACCGACGCGGGCATCGAGATCGAGGGCCTGATCGTCCGGGGCGACTTCAGCCGGACCTCCGGCGAGCACGCCATGAACCGGCTGCTGGCCCGGCGCCCGGACCTGGAGGCGGTGGCGGCCGCCTCCGACCTGATGGCCCTCGGCGCCATGCGGGCGCTGCACCGGGCCGGCCGCCGCATCCCCGACGATGTGGCCGTGGTCGGCTTCGACGACCTGCCGATCGCCCGCCGCATCCGGCCCGCCCTGACCACCGTCCGCCAGCCGGTCGAGGACCTGGGCGCCCGCGCCGTGCGCGAGCTGCTCGGCCTCATCGGCGGGCGCAGCGCCCCCGAACGCGGCGTCATCCTCAAGTCCAAGCTGATCGTCCGCGACTCCGCATGACCGCCGAACCTCATCCGACGCCCGGCCGAGCAGGCCGCGGCCGGTGCCCGGCGCCGTGCCGCCGCAGGGTGCGGCCTCCCCTCGACGGTGACGTCCCCGCATGCGACCTGCAGGAACGGCGTGTCGATCAAGGGTCACCGCACCCGGCCCGCGCCTGGAGCGGCCAGGCACACGGCAGCGGGCCGAGGAGTTCGTCTGGGCTGCGGCTCGACTGGTCTGGATGGGATCACCCCGCAGCTCCGGCCGGTACCTGGCCACTGTTGTCTGGTTCGGCTCTGCCGGCGTGTTCGATCGCATCCTGCCCAGTGAACCGGCCGGGGAGGAAAGGGGCTGGTGAGAAGACGGCCAAGAGGGCGCCCGCTCACGGCGGTGGGCGTGGCGCTGATCATGCTCCGCGGCGGCCCGGTGGTCGTCGGTGGGCCGGCGCACGCCGCCGTGGCCTGCACGGTGGTCTACGGCGAGAACGACTGGGGCTCGGGGTTCACTGCGTCCGCTGCGCTGGAGCGGGCAGCCGGACGGCGACCGGTCCGGTGACACCGGGATGCCCTCGGCTGACACCGGGCTGCACGTGGCCGTGACCGAGCACACCCAGGACCTCGGCGCCGCCGCTCCGGCCCGCACGCCGATCGCGTACGCGGCCGGGTCCGGCGACGCCCGCGCCGAGACCGTCGCCGAGAACCTGCCGGAGGCCCTGTGGAAGCACCGGGACGACCTCGGGACCTCGGCGCCCGAGCCCCGGGCCGACTACGAGCGGGTCAACGACCCGACCGGCCGGCGGGGCACCATGCCCAACGGCGACCCGATCGACGCGAACTCCACGTTCATGTCGATCCGCTCGTTCTACCGCGGCGATCCCGACTACGAACGGGTGTGGGCGCATGCGAACGGCGCCACTTCCACCGTCCCGGTGGTCCGCTGCCACCGCTTCCGGACGCAGGCCGGCATCGCCGTGGCGATGGCCGACTACGGTTTCCCGTTCAACGAGTGACGGTGAGCTGATGACGATGAGCACGTGGCACGGCGCATCGGCCGCGTCCCGTGCCGCGCAACGGCGGGAGGCGGTCCCTTTGAGCTCACAAGGCTCCCTGGACGAGGCCGCCCGGGCGGAGTTCCAGCGATTCTTCGAACTGCACCACCGAGAACTGGCCCGGCTGGCGGCCCTGATGCTGGGGGACGCGGACGCCGCCGACGACCTGACCGCCGATGCGCTGGTGGCCGCGTGGCATCGGTGGGACCGGGTGCGCAACGCCGACCAGCCGCTGGCCTACGTACGGCGAATGGTCATCAACATGTGCAACAGCCGGATCCGGACCCTGATGCGCGAACGCGGCGGGCTGCACGTCCTGGAAGGCGGCGAGCGGGAGTCCCGCCAGGACCCGGACGTGGCGGCGATCGTCGATGTGCGGGCCGCGCTGCGGCGGCTGCCGCCCCGCAAACGCGCCTGCGTGGTGCTGCGGCTGGCCTTCGACCTGTCGGAACAGGAGACCGCCCGGGTGCTGGGCGTCTCCGTCGGGACGGTCAAGAGCCAGACCTCGCGCGGGGTGGCCGAACTGGTGCGGGCGCTGCGGGAGCGGCCCGAGGGCCCTGCGGCCGGCCTGCTGCCGGGAGGGGCGGCCGGCGGGCCGCTGGGAGAGGGTGCGTGATGCGAGCTCACGAAGGCCGCCGGGAGACGACCGAAGAGACATTGGCCCTGCTGCGGCAGCGGCTGCGCGACGAGGCCGACCGGTACGAGCCCGACCGGGAGCACATCTGGTCCCGGGTGGAGACGGCCATGCGCTCGCCCCGCGGGGCCTGGCCGCCGGCCGGGTCGCTGCGCCCGGACGGCCCGTGGGCCCGCCCGCTGCGGCGCTGGGCGGGCTGGAGCGGACTGCGGGTGGCCGCCACCGCGCTGGGCACCGCCGCGGTCGTCGGCATCGCCTCGCTGACCGCCCTGGCGCTGAACGACCGGACCGGCCCGCCCCTGACCGAACGAGGCGACCTGCCGCCGCAGTCACCCGCTCAGCACGCCTCCCCGCTCCCCGTCCCCTCCACTGCTCCCGGCCACACCCCTTCTTCCCCGTCCTCCCCTCAAAGCGCCTCCCCCGCCGGGGACGAACCCTCCGGCGAGCAGACCGTGGAGGCCACCGGGACCTCAGGCCCGAACGGCACCCCCTACTGGGGCGAGAACAACCTGAAACTGCGGGTGCACCGTCCCCTGACCCGCCTGCGGGTCACCATCGAAGTCGTCCGCACGCCGCGGGTCAGGCCGACTGGCTCCTGGCTGTCGCTGGCCACCAGCGACTTCCGCATCAGCACGGATGTCACCGGCCGGGCCGTGGTCTACCGGTGGACGCTGCTGCCGGGCCGCACGGTGCGGCCGGGCACCTACACCTTCGCCGCTCAGTACGAGCGGGCCGCCGGCCACGACCCCGGCGAGGACACCTTCCAGGTCATCGCGGCCGACGGAACCAGGATCACCGGGCACTTCTGAGCCCGTCCGCAGGACACAGCGCCGCTGACGCTCCCGTCCTGGCCTCGGCGGGAAAAGGCTTGGCAGCGCGCTGTCGGCGTTTTCGCCATGGTCGTCGTCTCTGGGAAGCGGTGCGCAGTCGGTGGGTATGAAAAGGCGTTCCAGACCGTTCAGCCTTGTCGGTCTGGTGTGCCGTCCGCTCAGCCGCTGGTCGTCCGGTGGCTCATCCCCGGCTGCGGGGAGGCTGGGGCGCTCGGTGAGGGGGACTGCGACGGCGGCGGGAGCGTGCCGCTCTCCCCGACGCCGGTCACCTCGCCGTTGCCGCCGTCGAAGACCACGTCCGAGCAGTTGTAGAAGGTCTCGTCGCTGTCGGCCGGTCTTGTCCTCCGGCAGCTTGACGTTCCAGAGGTAATCGGAGTTCTCGCTGCCGGGGCCGCCGGCGCGGGGCGGGTCCTGCACCTTGTCGAACGGCTCGGGCTCCAGGTCGTCCCACGACAGCGGACGGCTGGGGGCCCAGGTGTCCTTGGTGATGTGGGAGCGGAACCAGCCGGGGTGGGCGGCCCACTTGTTGCAGCGGAACCGGATGGTGGCGCCGGCGGTCAGGTGGGTCACCGGCCGGTCGTCGCGGGCCAGGTCGAAGCCGCCGAAGTCGTAGACGGTGGCGTCGGCGCCGCACAGCTCGCCGCCGGGGATGAAGCCCTTCATCCACCCGGCGCCGTCGGAGCGCAGCACGGCGAACCAGTTGTACAGGGAGTTGGTGCCGCTTTGGGTGACCGCGGCCGCGCAGGCCGGGTTCTTGGGGACGATGTCGCCCTGCGGGGTCAGGCTGTCTTTCCAGCACAGGTGGGTGCGGCTCCCGGTACCAGCATGGCGCCGTGCGCGGCGGCGGCACGGCCGGGTCGGCCGTCGCCTGCGAACAGGTCGGACGGGGCTTTCAGATCACCGTTTTCGAACGCGAGGCCCGCGGCATCTCCGCACCGGGCAACCGGCAAGGGCGGCCGCCGGGCGAGCGCGGCTTTCGGCTTCTGCCGCCGTGTCCCCGGCACGGTGCCCGGCCGCCCTCGTGGTTCCGGGACCCGGCGATCACCTGGGGTCCGGGCCGGGGGCGGCGGAGCCGTAGCCGTGGGCGACCAGGCGTTCGGCCATCTGCGCGTAGGCCCGGGGGTCGGGGGGAACGGAGGTGCCCAGGCCGTCGACATAGCGGTTGTACATGCAGAACGCGGCGGCGATCAGCACCGTGTCGTGGATCTCCACGTCGGTGGCGCCGGCGGCGCGGGCCGCGGCGATGTGCTCGGCGGTGACGTCCTTGCCGCTGCGCTGGACGGCGGCGGCGATGCGCAGCAGGGCTTTGAGCTTGTCGGAGATGGGGGCGGCATCCGGGTCGGCGTGGACCTGCTCGACCAGGGACATGCCGCCCTCCAGCTGGGCGGCGGCGCAGGCCGAGTGCGAGCCGGCGCAAAAGCGGCAGTCGTTCAGCGTGGACACATAGGCCGCGATCAGCTCGCGCTCCCCGCGGGCCAGCGGGCTCGGGCCGCGCAGCAGGGTCTCGGCCAGGGCGCTGAGCGCTCCGGCGGTCTCCGGCCGGAACCGCAGCAGCGAGGGCAGTCCGGGAATGCCGTCGTCCAGATCGATGTGCGCCACGAGACCACCTTTCGGGGACGACCGGAGCGCGGCCCGGGCCGCCGGCCGGGCCGACTGCCGCCACCATAACGCCGCCGCGGCGGTTTGATCATCTGAACGCCGGGCTTGCTCGTCTTGACGCCGGATGTGCCTTTTCAGGGTTTGCGGGTTCAGGGTTTGCGGGCCACCCCGCCGAAGGTCATGACCTCCGGTGGTTCGCCCCACGGGTTGGGCTCGGGACGCCACCGGGTGCAGGAGACCACCCCCGGCTCGATCAGCTCCAGGCCGTCGAAGAAAGCGGTGATCTCGGCGCGGGTGCGGGCCTTGACCGGGTGCGGGGTGCCGGTCTCGTTCCAGGTGCGGACGGCGGTCTGGGTGGCCTCCACGTCCAGGCAGGCGTGCGACAGCGCCAGGTGGCTGCCCGGCGGCAGTGCGGCGACCAGTTCCCGCACGATGCGGTGGGCCTGGCCGTCGTCGGGGATGAGGTGCAGGACGGCCAGCATCATCAGCGCGATGGGCTCACCGAAGTCCAAGGTCTCGGCGGCCTGTTCCAAGATCGCGCCCGGGTCGCGCATGTCGGCGTCGATGTAGCTGGTCGCGCCCTCGGGGGTGCTGGTGAGCAGGGCGCGGGCGTGGGCCAGCACCAGCGGGTCGTTGTCGACGTAGACCACCCGGCACTCCGGCGCCACCCGCTGGGCGATCTCGTGGGTGTTGTCGGCGGTGGGCAGCCCGGTGCCGATGTCGAGGAACTGGCGGATGCCCCGCTCGCCCGCCAGGTGACGCACGCACCGCCCCAGGAACAGCCGGTCGCCGCGGGCCGCCGCGACGATCCCGGGAACCTGCCGGGCGACCGCCTCACCGGCCCGGCGGTCCACCTCGTAGTGGTCCTTGCCGCCCAGCCAGTAGTCCCAGACCCGGGCCGAGACCGGCCTGTCGATTTGCAGCCTGCCGGCCGGGCTCGCGGCGTCACGGCTCATGGAGATCCTCTCGAAAGTGATGGCACGGGATGTTACCGGCATCTTCCTCATGAGGGGTGAGGGTCGTCGCCGGCCGGTTCGGTGGTTCGGCCGGAGCGTGCCACGTTTTGGGGGGTGACCTGGGAGGCGGAGAAAAGGTGAAGGTGGGAAGGGTTTGCCGCGACGGTAATCGGTTTGTTCGATTCGCGGTGGAAATGTGGTCTCCCTACGCTGCTCACCCGTGAGCGAAGCAGTCGACTATGGACGGTTTGCGGAGCGGATGCGGCGGGCCGCTGAGCGGGGGCGGTCGGCGTTCTGGGAGTTGCTGCGCGATTTCCAGCGGGAATGGGGTTATCAGGACCCCGAGGGGCCGCCGCGCCGGTCGCGGCAGGCTGAAGAGGACGGCTTCGATGAGGACGATGCCGCTCGGGTGGATGCCTCTCTGCCGGTTCCGGAGGCGTTGAAAGAGTGGTGGGATCTGCCGTTCAACTCCTTCGTCCACTCGCCGAGGCTGTATTACACGCATCCCGAGTGGCCGCCCACGATCCGGCCCGACCCCACCGGACAGGGCGTCAGTGACGCGCTGCCCGTCCGTAACCCGTTCGTCGGTCCTGGTGAGGACCGGCGGGTGTGCGTGTTCATGGCCGAGTACGAATACTGCAACGAGTGGGGGTATCTGGCCGCCGAAGCCGGCCGTCCCGATCCCAGAGTGCTGGTCAGTACCGAGGACGGGTGGCTGCTGCAGGCCCGGTCGATCTCGGAGTTCTTCCTGCAACTGGCCGTTCAGCGGCTCTCGCACAACCACGGCTGGCGGCTGCCGCTGTACCCGAGCGAGGTCATCGAGCACCCGGGACTGCTGGAGCGGATCCGCGGCACCTACCCGGAGATGGGGCTGCTGCCCTGGCGGGAGCTGGGAGTCGACAGCGTCGCCTACGGGGCGCCGGATGCGATCATTCACGTCGGCCGGTGGGGCGTCGCGGATTACCCGGTGGTCATCTGCGCCCGCACCCGTGAGGCGCTGGTGCGGGTGGCGCGCACGCTGCGGATCGACGTGGTCGGCCCCTGGATCGAACCCCCTAGGCACGGTCCGGACAGCGATCAGGAGGGCGGGGTCGGGCCGGTGGCCCTTGCCGAGGGGGATGTCGATGGGTTGGGCCGCTGGACGGTGACGGCGGTGCACCCGGCGGGGCCTGCCTCCTCGTTCACGTCCGGACAGGTCGTGTCGGCCACTGACGGGGACGGGACGGTCACGGTCACCGCGGATGCCGGTGGCCGGGTGCATGTGCGGCTCGGCGATGCTGAGCCGCAGGTCCGGAAACTGCACGAAGCCGAGGTGACCGCTGTCGCTTGCGTGCGTTCGGATGGTGGCCCGCTGGTGGTGACCGGCGATGCCGAGGGAACCGTCCGCCTGTGGGAGCCGCCCGGCCAGCCGCCGGAGCAGCCGCTCACCGGCCGTAAAGAGGCCGTGTGCGCGCTGGCCGCGGCGGTGCTGCCGACCGGGCCGGCGGTCGCCGCCGCCTGGGGCGACGGTCTGGTCCGGCTGCGCGACGTCCGCTCAGGGGTGGACACCGACCTGTGGCTGGGCACCGGCATCACCGGCCTGGAACTGGGGTCGGACGGGGAACTGCAGGTCAGGGCGGGCAATGGCACCACCGTGCTGCGGCTGGACTCAGAGCGGCTGTGGCCGCACCGCAAGATCCGGCTGCGGCTGAACGAGATCGACTGGGCGTCCTTGCGCCACGCCATGGGCGGGGCCGGGGACATCCCCGACCTGATCATGAAAGTGGCCACGCCGCGCACCGGCGACCTGGGCGAGGGCATCGACGGCTTGAAAGAGGCGCTGCTCAGATGGGGCGAGGCGTACTCGGCGACCTCGGCCGCCGTGCCGTTCCTGGTGGAGCTGGCCTGCGGCCGTCCCCACGGGGCCCGCGAGGACCTGTTCGTCATCCTGTCGCGGATCAGCCGGGCGCACGAGGAGATCGACGACGAGCGGATGCGCTCCCTGGCCCTGGAAGGGCGGGCGGCGGTCGAAGCCCAAATCCCCGCCTTGGTGGCGGCGCTTGGTGGTTCTGATCCGGTGGTTCGGCATGGGGCGGCCTTTGTGCTGGCCGATTTTCCTGAGCGTGCCCTAGAGCTGGTGCCGGTGTTGCAGGCGCGGTATGCCGTGGAGACCGACCCGGTGACGGCCGCTGCGCTGGTGCTGGCCGTCGGTGACTTGACCAAGGAGCGCCGGGATGCGCCGCTGGAGTGGCTGCGCGGTCTGCTCGCCGATGCTCCCTGCCGGGAGGTGCGGGCCGCCGCGGCGGTGGCGCTGCTGTGGTGCGGCGTCCCAGAGCTCCCCGACGGGCTCGTCCAAGCCCTGAGGGAAGAACTGGCCGCCTCCGAATCGGCGCTGGAGGAAGTGCTGTGGCTGTGGGAGGGCGACCGCCATGAGGGGTTGCTGCAGCCCCTGGACGACCACCCCGGCGAGCTGATCGAACTGATCGGCTCCCTGCTGGAGAGCGCCGACCGCGACACCGGCCCGCGGCTGGTGGAGCGGGCCGGGGAGGTGATGCGGACCTGGCGGGCGGCGCCGCGGCGGCTGCTGCCCCCGCTGGCCGGGCTGCTGGACCATGAGGACGAGACCGTCGCCCGCTACGCCTTCGAGGAGATCAAGCGCTGCGGCCCCGCCGCCGCCCGGGTGGCCGACGCTCTGGCGGCGATGCTGCGGGAGCGGCGGCACCGGGACCGGTCGGACGTGGTGCAGGTGCTGGGCTCCCTCGGCGACGCCCGCTGTCTGCCGCAGCTCATCGACGTCCTGCCCAAGGCCCCGGGGCTGTACTACACGGAGGACATGGTGGCGGGCATGGCCGAGCACGCCGATGAGCTGATACCGGCACTGCGTCCCCTTTTGGCCGCTCATGCGCCCGGTTCACGCAGGCTGGCCATCGGGGTCGGCCGTTGGGGGGTGCGGGCCGCGCCGCTGGTGCCGGAGCTGACCGGCCTGCTGGAGGGCGATGGGGCCGGAGAGGAGGCGGCGTTCGCGCTGGGCGCCATCGGTGAGGCCGCCGCCGAGGCCGTCCCGGTGTTGCGTCGTCTGCTGCGTGAGGGCTCCTCGGAAGGTGAGCGTCGGGAGGCGGCGTGGGCGCTGTGGCGGATCACCGGGGATGGTGCGGAAGCGCTGGAGGTGCTGGCCGATGCGTTCCGGCCGAGCCTGTCGGTGGAGGTCGCCGAACGGCTGCTCGACCTGGGGAGTGCGGCCGCTCCGGCCGTGCCGCTGTTGCGTCCGCTGCTGCAGGAGGCAGCGGATGAGGAGTCGGCCACCGCGGCGGCCTGCGTGATCCACCGGATCACCGGGGAGGCAGACCTGCTGCCCCGCGTGATCGAGGCGGTCGCCGCCACCCCGCTGGGCATGCTCGCCGTCCGCGCCCTCGACGGCCCCGGGGCCGCCGCCGCGGTGCCGCGACTGCGGGAGATCATCGACTCTGCGCGGGTCCTGGCCGATGGCCGATGGGCCGTCTCCCAGGACCTGGCCTACCGGGCTCTCGCCGCCGAGGCCCTGGCCCGCATCACCGCCTCCGCGTCCTGACGGCGTGTGCGCCGGGCGGCCCGCCCCGCTCACCACGGGCCGCCCGGCCCCGCACCGCCTTGCCGGAGAACGCAAGGGGGCGGGAAGTCAGCCGCGTCCGCTCCGGCCGCCGGCGAGCACCACCGCGCCGAGCCCGCTGAGCAGCGCGCCCAGGCCGGTCACCAGCGAGGTCAGCCGCCACGCCTGGTAGGACGACAGCAGCCCGGCCCGCAGCATTTCCCCCATGAACGCGGTCTGCTGCAGGTTTGCCAGCTTCTCATCGCCCTTGCCGGCGGCCATCTCCGCGCTGATCTGCGCATAGGTGCGCCCGCCGGTGGCCTGCTGCAGATGAATCTTGATCAGTTCGCTGTAGGCCCGCGCCTGCGGCCCCGTCTCGACGCGCCGCCCGGCCAGCGCCGCCAGGCGGTCGGGCAGGCCCTCCTCCCAGGGGAAGGTGATCTGCTGGGCCGCCAGCTCGTCGCGGATCTGCCTTCTGCCGCGAACACCCTCGACGATCATGACGGGGCCGGCGCCGAGCAGAGCGGCGCCGACGACGCCGCGCAGAAGATCGCGCAGAGGACGTCCGGAACGGTGGATGCCGCGCATGTGCGATGTCTCTTTCGCCGGGAGGTTCTGACTGGCCGCGCCCGGCACCGGCCCGAAGCGGCCGGTGGCTGGGCGGCCATGGCACCGTGACCAAGCCTGTCGCACCGGCGCGCCGCCGGGGACGGGACTTAGGTCCCTCAGTACCGGTCCGTTCGGCACACATCGCCCGCCGCATGGACGGTGTCCCTCCCCGGCGGCCGTGATCGCCGGACGGTGCCGGGCACCGGGTCGTCCCGGATGGATGCATGACCGCGTGGGAGAGACGGATCTCTTCGACTCCGAAATGACCGTGGCGTAACCGGTTTGTCTGATTCGCGGTGGAAATGCGGTCGTCCCTACGCTGCTGCCGTGGGCGAGGTGATCGATTACGGGCGATTTGCGGAGCGGATGCGGCGGGCCGCCGAGCGGGGGCGGTCGGCGTTCTGGGAGTTGCTGCGCGATTTCCAGCGCGAATGGGGTTATCAGGACCCCGAGGGGCCGCCGCGCCGGTCGCGGCGGGCCGAGGACGAGTTCGATGAGGACGGCTTCGAAGAGGATGACTTCGATGAGGACGACGCCGCCCGGGTGGACGTCTCCCTGCCGGTCCCGGAGGCGTTGAAAGAGTGGTGGGATCTGCCGTTCAACTCGTTCGTCCACTCGCCGGAGCTGTATTACACGCATCCGGAGTGGCCGCCCACGATCCGGCCCGACCCCACCGGATACGGCTCTGGCGGCGCGCTGCCCGTCCGCAACCCGTTCGTCGGTCCCGATGAGGACCGGCGGGTGTGCGTGTTCATGGCCGAGTACGAGTACTGCAACGAGTGGGGGTACCTGGCCGCCGAAGCCGGCCGGCCCGATCCCAGAGTGCTGGTCAGCATCGAGGACGACTGGGTGCTGCAGGCCCGGTCGATCTCGGAGTTCTTCCTGCAGCTGGCCGTCGAACGCATCCCTTACCGCCACGGCTGGCGGCTGTGCCTGGGACTCCACGAGGTCGTCGAACACCCGGGATTGCTGGACCGGCTCCGCGCCACCTACCCGGAGATGGGGCTGCTGCCCTGGCGGGAGCTGGGAGTCGACAGCCTCGCCTACGGGGCACCGGACGCGATCATCTATCACGCCCGCGGCGAGGGCGCGGACTTCCCGCTGATGATCTGCGCCCGCGCCCGTGAGGCGCTGCTGCGGGTGGCGCGCACGCTGCGGATCGACGTGGTCGGCTACGCGATCGAATCCCCCGAGCACGGGCCGGACAGCGGCCAAGAAGCCGATATCGGGCCGGTGGCGCTCGTCGAAGGCGATGCCGATGGGTTGGGCCGCTGGACGGTGACCGCGGTGCACCCGGCGGAGCCCGCTTCCTCGTTCGCCGAGCCGTCCGGACAGGTCGTGTCGGCCACTGACCGGGACGGGACGATCACGGTCACCGCAGATGCCGGCGGCCGGGTGCATGTGCGGCTCGACGGTGCCGAGCCGCAGGTCCGGAAACTGCACGAAGCCGAGGTGACCGCCGTCGCCTGCGTGCGTCCGGACGGCGGCCCGCTGGTGGTGACCGGGGACGCCGAGGGAACCGTTCGCCTGTGGGAGCCGCCCGGCCAGCCGCCGAAACGCCCTTTCGCCCACGGTGAGGGGGCGGTGTGCGCGCTGGCGGCGGCGGTGCTGCCGACCGGGCCGGCGGTCGCCGCCGCCTGGACCGACGGGCAGGTCCGAGTACAGGATGTGCGCTCGGGGGTGAGCGCGGACTTTTGGCTGGGCACCGGCATCACCGGCCTGGAGCTGCGCCCGGAAGACGAGCTGCGGGTAAAAGCAGGCAACGGCACCACCGTGCTGCGGCTGGACCCGGAGCGGCTGTGGCCGCACCGCAAGATCCGGCTGCGGCTGAACGAGATCGACTGGGCGTCCTTGCGGCACGCCAGGGGCAGCGCCCGCGACATCCCAGATGTGATCATGAAGGTGGCCACACCCCGCGGCGGCGAGGTGGGGGAGGGCCTGAACGAGCTGGAAGCCAGGCTGCTTCGTGAGGACGCGGTGTACCCGGCGACCTCGGCCGCCGTGCCGTTCCTGGTGGAGCTGGCCTGCAACCGGCCACTGGGGGATCCTGAGCGGCTGTTCCGCCTGCTGTCGCGGATCAGCCGGGCGCACGAGGAGATCGACGACGAGCGGATGCGCTCCCTGGCCCTGGAAGGGCGGGCGGCGGTCGAGGCCCAGATCCCCGTCCTGGTGGCGGCGCTCGGCAGTTCCGACCCGGTGGTTCGTCACGGGGCGGCCTTCGTGTTGGCCGACTTCCCCGAGCGCGCCTTGGAGCTGGTGCCGGTGCTGCAGGCGCGGTATGCCGCGGAGACCGACCCGGTGACGGCCGCCGCGCTGGTGCTGGCCATCGGTGACCTGACCGAGGAACGCCGGGACGCGCCGCTGGAGTGGCTGCGCGGCCTGCTCGCCGACGCCCCCTGCCGGGAGGTGCGGGCCGCCGCGGCGGTGGCGCTGCTGTGGTGCGGCGTCCCGGAGTTCTCCGGTGAGCTCGCCCGAGCCGTCGAAGAGGAACTGACCGCCGCTGAACCGGCGCTGCGAGAGACGTTCTGGGTCTTGGAGTACGGCTTCACCGACCTGCTGCTGGGGGCCATGGGCGACCACCCCGGCGGGCTGATCGAGTTGATCGGCTCCCTGCTGGAGAGCGCCGAGCACGACGTCCCCGCCTGGCAGGTGCGGCGGGCCGGGAAGGTGATGCGGACCTGGCGGGCGGCGCCGCAACGGCTGCTGCCCCTGCTGGCCGGCCTGCTGAACGGGGAAAGGGAGTCCACCGGCCGGGCCGCCCTGGAGGAGATCGAGTGGTGCGGTCCCGCCGCCGCCCAGGTGGCCGACGCCCTGGTGGCGCTGCTGGACAGCCCTCAGCTTTGGCGGTCGCGCGGTGCGCTGGAGGTGCTGGCCCGGCTCGGCGACGCCCGCTGCCTGCCGCAGCTCACCCGTGAGCTGGCCGCAGACCGGATGCTGTTCTATCTGGAGGACATGGTGGGAGGCATGGCCGAGCACGCCGATGAACTGGTGCCGGTGCTGCGTCCCATCCTGTCCGCCGCCCACGGCGACGTCCCGGCCGGGCTGGTCACCGGGGTCGGCCGCTGGGGAGTGCGGGCCGCGCCGCTGGTGCCGGAACTGACCGGCCTGCTGGAGGACGATGGGGCCAGAAAGGAGGCGGCGTCCGCGCTGGGCGCCATCGGCGAGGCCGCCGCCGGGGCCGTCCCGGTGCTGCGCCGCTGTCTGCACCAAAGCCGCGCTGAGGAGGAGCGTCAGGAGGCGGCGTGGGCGCTGTGGCGGATCACCGGGGACGGCGCGGAGGCGCTGGAGGTGCTGGCCGATGCGCTCCGGCCGAGCCTGTCGGTGGAGATTGCCGAACGGCTGCTCGACCTGGGGCGGGCGGCCGCCCCGGCCGTCCCGCTGCTGCGTCCGCTGCTGGAGGAGGCACCGGATGAGGAGTCGGCCACCGCGGCGGCCTGCGTGATCCACCACGCCACCGGTGACACCGCAGTGCTGCCGCGGGTGATCGAAGCGGTGGAGACGACGGCCGCCACCCCGCTGGGCATGCTCGCCGTCCGCGCTCTCAACGGTCCCGGGGCCGCCGCCGCGGTGCCGCGACTGCGGGAGATCATCGACTCTGCGCGGGTCCTGGCCCATCCTGACGACCGCGAGGCCATTCCCCGTGACCTGGCCTACCGGGCTCTCGCCGCCGAGGCCCTGGCCCGCATCACCGACTCCCCGTCCTGAACCCTGGGACACCCGGTACGGGCGGGGTGCCGCTCTCGGCCAGACCGCACCGGACGCCCGGTGCCGTGGACGGCGAGCGGCCCGGCCGGGAGCGGCGCACGACACCCACCACCCTCTCCCGCCGCTCCCGGCCGGGGCACGGGGAACTGAAGCGCGGCGGCTTTCCGACATAAGGGCGCTCCGACAGGCCCGGAGCGGGGAACATGCCGGCGGCTCCTGCGCGCCACCGCGCCCTTCAGGGCGCTTCCGCCCACAGCCGCCGGGTGCCCGTTGTGAAAACGACGCGGGCCCGGCCGCGGGAATCCCGGACCGGGCCGGGTCGCCGGCCGAAGCGGCGACCGGGTTCGCCGTGCGGGCTCGGGTCAGTCCTCTTCGTCGCCGAAGATCCCCTCCACGGCCTCTTCTATGATCTCGCCGGCGATCATGCCGCCGACGAACCCGGCGGCGCCGGCGGCGACCGCCGCGCCCAGGCCCGGCCCGTGGTGGCCGTGACCGCCGTGGTGACCGTGGTGGCCGTACGGGTCGTGCCCGTAAGGGGCGTGCCCGTAAGGAGCGGGCCCGGCCGGGCCGAAGTGGGCGCCGTGGTGCTCGGCCACGGCGTCCAGCCACCGGGAGATCTCGGCGGCCCAGTCGATGCTCATGGCCTCCTGGTGGCTCACCTGGAAGCGGCCCAGGACGTCGCCGCCGGGGGTGAACAGGCCGCCGCGCTTGTCGGCCTCCAGCACCACCGCCAGCGAGGCCGGGTCGGCGACGAAGGTCAGCTCCACCTCGTTGATCCGGCCCTGGTGGGAGGGCGGCGGGTAGAACTCGATCTCCTGGTAGAACGGCAGCTGCTGGTGCAGCCCGGAGATGTGGCCGTACTCGACGTCGGCGCTCTTGAAGCCGAAGCCCAGCTGCGCGAAGGCGTCCAGCACCCGCTCCTGGGAGGGCAGCGGGACGATCGAGACCGGGTCCAGGTCGCCCTTGTCGACGGCCTTGGCGACCGCCAGCTCGGTGCGCACCCCCATGGCCATGCCGTGCAGGTGCTGCCCGTACACCTCGGTGATCGGGGTCTCCCACGGGATGGCGAGCTGGAACGGCACGGCGCGGTCCTGGCCCTTGGGCAGCCGGAACGGCCCCGACACGTCCACCCGGTGGAACTCCATGCCCCCGGCGCCCTCATGGTCGCCGACCTCGACCTCCACCCGGGTGACCAGCGCCAGGGTGATCCGCTGGATCTCCACGTCGTAGTCGGCCGCCTTGATGCGCACCTCGCCGGACAGGTACTCGCCCGGCCGGCAGTGCGTGGACGCCAGCACCGTGTCCACCGAGGGGCCGCCCACCCCGAACGTGCCCAGAACCCGTTTGAATACCACGTCTCACCCTCTCTTCCGGTGACTTTCCACAAAACTACTACAGTGGTAGTAGATCGAGTTCGAGAACGCCCCAGGCGGCGGGCGTTTCCCGCCGCCTGAGGATTCCCCCCGAAAGTCAGGGACGGTTCGTGCCGTTCGCTCGATGCGGCGGAACCGCACCGGTCCGTAAAGTCGCGCCACCCGTCAACGAGGACCGGACATCACATGATCGAGCTGCAGAACCTGACCAAGCGCTATGGGACCGCCACGGCCGTGGACGATCTGTCCCTGACGATCACCGGAGGCAAGGTCACCGGCTTCCTCGGCCCCAACGGCGCGGGGAAGACCACCACGATGCGGATGATCCTGGGGCTGGACGTGCCCACCTCCGGAAGAGCCCTGATCGACGGCAGGCCCTACCGCCGGCTGCGGCACCCGCTGCGGCGGGTCGGCGCGCTGCTGGACGCCAGGGCGGTGCATCCGGGCCGCAGCGCCCGCCACCACCTGCCGGCCATGGCCCGCAGCAACGGCATTCCCGCCCGCCGGGTGGAGGAGGTGCCGGCCAGGTCGGTCTCGGCGCGGTGGCCGACCGGCGCATCGGGGAGTTCTCCCTGGGCATGACCCAGCGCCTGGGCGTGGCGGGCGCGCTGCTGGGCGACCCGGAGATCTTGATGTTCGACGAGCCGGTGAACGGCCTGGACGCCGACGGGGTGCGCTGGATCCGCGGCCCGATGAGACGGCTGGCCGGCGAGGGACGCACGGTGTTCGTCTCCAGCCACCTGATGAGCGAGACGCAGATCACCGCCGACCATCTGGTGATCATCGGCCGAGGCCGGCTGATCGCGGATGCCCCGCTGGACGAACTGATCGCGCGCAGCGCGCACACCGCGGTCAAGGTCCGCAGCCCCGACCCGCAGGGCCTGCGGCGGCTGCGCGAGGAGCCGGCGGCCCGCGGGGTGGACGTCCGCACCGGCGGCCCGGGCGGGCTGCCGGCCGTCGGCGCGCAGGCCGCGCAGGTCGGCGACCTGGCCCACCGGCTGGGCGTCCGGCTGCACGAACTGAGCCAGGACGGGGCGTCCCTGGAACAGGTCTACCTGGAGCTGACCGGCGACAGCGTCGAGTTCGCCGACGCCGAGAGCCCGGCCCGGCGAAAGGAGCGGGTGGCGCGATGACGACCTGGAACCTGTCGACGCAGCACCCGCTCATCGGCGCGGTGGCCGCGGAGTGGACGAAGCTGTGGACGGTGCGGTCGACCCGGTGGCTGGTCTGCGGCAGCGTCCTGCTGATGGCGGCGCCGGCCCCATCGGCCGGCCTCACCCTCGCCAACAACAACGAGGCCGACGGCCTGCACACCCTCTACAAGCCCGGCGACGTCGCGGGCGGCACCGCCTTCTACATGGTGCAGCTCATGGTCGCCGCGTTGGCGATGCTGATGATGACGGCCGAATACGGCACCGGCAGCATCCGCTCCACCCTGCAGTGGGTGCCCGACCGGGGCCGATTGCTGCTGGCCAAGAGCGTGGTGATCGGCGCGGTGACCCTCGTCATGGGGTTTGTCATCGCGGTCGTCGGGGTGCTGCCGGCGGACCTGTCGCTGGGGCGGTACAGCGACGTGCAGCCGGGCCGGGTGGCCTGCCAGGTGGCGGCGATCGCCGTGTACATCTGCCTGTCCAGCGTGTTCACGGTCTACCTCGCGACGCTCATCCGCAGCGCTCCGGCCACCTTGACCACGGCGTTCCTCGTCATGGCCGTTCCGGCGGTCATGCAGGCCTCCGGCATCCCGCCGCTGGTGTGGACCTCGCAGTACACGCCCGCCATCGGCGGCCGGAACTTCATCATGATCGACACCGGTCCGTATCCCGCGCCGGTCGGGTCGGCGGTCCAGCTCGCCTGGGTGGTGGGCGGGTTCTTCGCGGCCAGGCTGGTGCTCGACAGGCGCGATGCCTGAGGCCGGTCAGCCGCCCTGCGTCCCGGACGCCGGATGCTCCGCCGACAGCACGTCCTTGGATGCGAGCCGGCCGTCTTTGAAGCACAGGCGGTACACCACGTCCCGGGCCGGCACGTTGCCCGAGGAGCGGTAGTACTCGCAGCGCGCCCCGGACGGCACGGGCGGTTCCCGCACGCCGGGCGGGCGTTCCGGGTACTGCCGTGACGGCAGCCGGGAGGCGATCTCGGCGCGCCGCTGCCCGACCCGGAGCGCGGCATAGTCGTCCGGCTCAAGGAGCGAGGCGAGCGTCTGCCAGATGAACAACCCGATGACCGCCGCGGCCATGCCGAGGCCGAGCAGCGTCGGCACGGCGATGGCGATGACCAGGCTCCGCCGCACCCCGCGTTCCATGCGGTGACGCTGGTGGGCCGACTCCAGCTCCGGTTCGGCCGCACCGGGGTCGCCCGAGGCCGGGGCGAGGGCCGCATCGGGGTCGAGCGGCAGCCGCGCCGACACTTCGAACCCGCCCTCCCCGGTGGGGGCCGCGTGCATCGTCCCGCCGGTCAGCCGGGCCCGTTCCCGCAGCCCCACCAGGCCGTTGCCGCCCGTGCCGCGGCCGGCGGGCGGGGCGTGCACCGGCGGTCCGTTGACCACGGCGACCTCGACGTGCCCGGAG
This sequence comes from Thermomonospora sp. CIF 1, assembly GCF_001896795.1. Taxonomy (NCBI): domain Bacteria; kingdom Bacillati; phylum Actinomycetota; class Actinomycetes; order Streptosporangiales; family Thermomonosporaceae; genus Thermomonospora; species Thermomonospora sp. CIF 1. Next base: position 33,361 of record NZ_MOYN02000026.1, on the reverse strand, counting down.
CGGACGCCGATCCGGACCTGAACCGGGGCGCCCGGGGCGTGCTTGGCGGCGTTCGTCAGCGACTCCTGGACGACCCGGTACACCGCGCGCTCCACCAGCGGGGGAAGCCCGGGGAGGTCCTCCCACCGGGGCGGCTTCACATCCATCCCGGAGCCGCGCGCCCGCTCCACCAGCTCCTGGACGCTCTCCCCGGCCGGCTGGGCCTCGGTGCCCTCGCGCAGCACGCCGATGGTCTCGTGCAGCCGCCGCACCGCGGCGTCGGCGCGGGAGCGCAGCTCGGCCGCCAGGGCGCGGTGCCTTTCCCCCAGCGACCGGTCGACTTCCAGGGCGCCGGCGAGCAGCGCGATCAGGCTCGGCTCATGGCCGAGGGAGTCGTGCATGTCACCGGCGGTGCGCGCCCGCTCCCGCAGCCTGGCCTGCTCGGCCAGGATCCGCCGCTCGCGCTCCAGCCGTTCGGCCCGTTCCAGCCGCTGACGACCAGCTTCCGGTGCCGGCGGCGGTAGCGGCCCAGCAGCCAGGGCAGCACGCCGAAGAACAGCAGGTACATCGTCAGCGTGAACCAGGCGACCGCGGCCGGCGGGGCGAGCGCCGCCGATGCGGTGAGCGCCGTGGCCGACGCCGCGAAAAGCAGCAGGGCGGCGCACGTCCCGGGCGGCCGCCTCCCCATGAGGTAGCACGTCACACCGGTGATCAGGATGAAGGGGGCGTTCTGCGGGGAGGTCGATCCGGCGTCGGAGACATCGCCCAGCGCCCACAGCGGGACGGTGAGGACGACCGAGACGGCGGGCACCCGGCGGCTCATGAAGACCGCCGCCGCCGGCACCGCCGAGACGGCGGCGACGCGGCCGAGCGCCCCGGCGCCGATCGGCGGATACAGCTCACCCGCCACGGCGGGCGCCGTCAGCGCCGCCCACAGGCCCGCGTCACCCCCGGCGCCGGGCACGGCATCGCGATCGGCACGCGCCGAGGCCCAGACCGCCTTGCGCACACGGCCGGTCCAGCGCCCCATGGGATCACCGTAGCCACGCCGCAGGACGGGCAGGACTGACGGAAGTCACCTCCAAGACCTTCCGAAAGACATGGCCGCCGGCGGGTGCTTTCGGGGACGAGGGGATGAAGCCTTCCCGATGAACCGTTTTCAACACGTGGTCTTGGGCGCCGGAGACGGGAGCCCCGATGGTGTCCGAGGTCGTGACGTCGCAGGGCACGGCATCGTCCCTGATTGCCAGGCCCTCGCATGCGACCTGTGGAAACGGCGTGTTGAAAAAGGTTCAACGATCGGCGTCACGGGGATCGCGAAGACCTGAAGCGGCGGTGCCGGATTGCACGAAGACGCCCGAATCAGCGTTCGACCAGTCCCGCCTCGTAGGCGAGGATGGCCGCCTGCACGCGGTTTTCGACGTTCAGCCGCTGCAGGATCGTGCTCACATAACCCTTCACCGTGCCTTCGACAAGGTGCAGCCGGGCGGCGATCTCCGCATTGGACAGGCCCTGGCCGAGCAGGCCCAGCACATCGCGCTCCCGGCCGGTGAGCCGTGCCACCAGTTCCCTCGCCCGGGCGGCTCGGGATATCCGGTCGTTCGACATCTGCGATATCACGTATTTGGCCACCCAGGGCGACAGGTAGGCCGCCCCGCCGGCGACCGCCCGCACCGCCGAGATCAGCTCCCGCGGGCCGCTCGTCTTCAGCAGGAACCCGCTGGCCCCTCCAGTGAGCGCGCGCTGGATGTAGGAGCTCTCCCCGAAGGTCGTCAAGATGATGACGGCGGTCTCCGGCACGATCCGGCGGATTTCCGAAGCGGCGGCGAGACCGTCGAGACCGGGCATGCGCACATCGAGCAACGCCACATCGGGACGCACCCGCCGGGCCTGCTCCACGGCCTGCGCCCCGTCCGCCGCCTCGGCGACGACCTCGATCCCCTCGTCGGAACCGAGGATCGCGTTGACCCCGACCCGAACAATCGGCTCGTCATCGGCCAAAAGCGCCCGGATCACACGCGGCATGCTACTGAATTTCAGTGGGCCGGGACCGTCGATGCCTCATAGAGCCGCATATCGGTGGTGCGGGAAATTCATGGCCGGAGTTCCCTGAAGAAGGCGCGGATATCGGCGACCATGAGATCGGGGGCCTCCAGCGCCGCGAAATGGCCGCCGCGCTCGTACTCGGTCCAGCGCACCACGTTGTGCACCCGCTCGGCCAGTGGCCGCACGGAGTAGTCGGTGGGGAACACCGCGACGCCGGTGGGTACCGTGCCGCGCGTGCGCGGCGCCCGCATGGCCGGGTCGTTGAAGCGCTCGTAGTAGGTGTGGGCGGCGGAGCCGGCCGTGCCGGTGAACCAGTAGATGCTCACGTCGGTGAGGATCCGGTCCCGGTCCACCGCGTCCTCGGGGAGTTCGGCGGCCGGGTCGGTCCAGTCCTTGAACCTCTCCACGATCCAGGCGAGCTGGCCGACCGGGCTGTCGTGCAGCGCGGCCGCGATGGTCTGCGGCCGGGTGCCCTGCAGCTGCATGTAGGCGCCCAGCTCCCGCTGCCAGCGCCGCATCCCCTCCAGCCGCGCCCGTTCGGCGTCGGTCAGCGCCGCCATGACCTCCGTGTCGCCGTCGGGGAAGGTGAGCAGCCCGTTGACGTGCACGCCGATCACGTTGTCCGGCGCGATGCGGCCCATCAGCGGCGCGATGAACGCGCCGACGTCGCCGCCCTGCACGCCGTAGCGGTCATAGCCCAGGCGGGCCATCAGCCGCACCAGCGCCGCGGCGGTGCGGGTGTCGTTCCAGCCGGTGCCGGGCAGCGGGCCGGAGAAGCCGTACCCGGGCAGTGACGGGATCACCAGGTGGAAGGCGTCACGGGCGGCGCCGCCGTGCGCCGCCGGGTCGGTGAGCGGGCCGATCAGGTCCCAGAACTCCACGATCGAGCCGGGCCAGCCGTGCAGCAGCATCAGCGGGACGGCGTCGGGCTCGGGCGAGCGCACATGCACGAAGTGGATGTTCGCCCCGTCGATCACGGTGGTGTGGTGCGGGAAGCGGTTGAGCGATGCCTCCTGGAGCCGCCAGTCGAAGCCCTCGGCCCAGTGCTCGGCGAGATCACGCAGGTAGTCGGCGGGCACGCCGCGTTCCCAGCCGGTGCCGGGCAGCTGCGGGGCCCAGCGGGTGCGGCGCAGCCGGTGGCGCAGGTCATCCAGGTCGGCCTGAGGGATGTGGACGCGGTAGGGCCGGACCGGCACAGCGGGGTGCGTGTTCCTCATGTCCGCGACGCTATCGGGGAATGGTGACAGCTTCTGGCACTGATTGCGGCCACAATGGGGAAGCGTGCTGGAGACTTCGGCGCGGTTGCTGCGCCTGCTGTCGCTGCTGCAGTCACGGGCCGACTGGACCGGCGCCGAGCTGGCCGAACGCCTGCAGGTCGGATTGCGCACCGTGCGCCGCGACATCGACCGGCTGCGCGAACTGGGCTACCCCGTGGACTCCACCCCGGGCGTCGCCGGCGGGTACCGGCTGGGCGTCGGTGCCGCTCTGCCGCCGCTGCTGCTGGACGACGAGGAGGCGGTGGCGGTGGCGATCAGCCTGCGCACCGCCGCGACCGGCAGCGTCGCCGGCCTGGAGGAGGCCGCGCTGCGGGCGCTGGCCAAGGTCCAGCAGGTGCTGCCGTCCCGGCTGCGTCACCGGGTGGCCGCCTTCCATGCGGCCGTGCCGCTGACCGGTGCGGCCACCGGCGGCGTGGACGCCGACCTGCTGACCGCGATCGCCGCGGCCTGCCGCGACCGCCGCCGCATCCGCCTGCGCTACCGCTCCCGCACCGCCTCCACCCGCGAGGTCGAGCCCTACCGGCTGGTCCACACCCCGCGCCGCTGGTACCTGCTCGCCTACGACCTGGGCCGGGACGACTGGCGCACCTTCCGGGTCGACCGCATCGAAGAACTCCTCGGCCCGCCCGGCGCCCGCTTCGCCCCGCGCCCCCTGCCCCAGGAGGACACCGCCGCCTACGTCTCCCACTCCATCAGCACCGCCCCCTACGCCTACCAGGCCCGCATCCTCTTCCACGCCCCCTTGGAAGAGGTCGCCCCCCGCACCTCACCGACGGCCGGCCGCCTGGAGGCGGTGGGCGCCGGCCGCTGCCTGTTCCACGTCGGCTCCAATTCGCTGCAGGAACTCGCCGTCCACGTCGCCGCCAAGGGCTTCGACTTCGAGGTGCTCGACCCCCCGGAACTGATCCCCGTCCTGCACGACCTGAGCGACCGCCTGCGCAAGGCCGCCCAGGCCGCCACCGGGCCCGGCCGGCCGCCCGGGGACTGATGGGCGCGCACCGCGAGCGGCTCCTCGGCCTCGGCCGGCGGCCGCTGGAGGTGCTGTCGCGCCCGGCCGACGAGGTGCGGGGACGGACCGACGCGGCGGCCGTCGCGGTCATCACCTTGTGCGTGGCCGGCCTGCCCACCGCCGCGTTCCGGCGTGCCCTCACCGCCCGGGCGCCTCCTGGCCGGTCCCATCACCCCGAAAGCGGTCCCATGGGTTGGGCCGATCAGAACACCGGTCCCGACGGGTGGGACGAGGCGGGTGGCGCTGGACCAGCCGCTCCAATTCGGGGAAGACGCCGAGGACGAAGGATTGCCGCCGCGCTCCCACCGTCCGCCCTCGGGCCGGTCGCGTGCGCGGGTGGAGGCGGGTGACCCGTCCCGGGACGAGGCCGGACCCCGCTCTCTCCGTTACGGGCACATCAGCGTGGATCTGCCCATCGTCACCTTCGTCTCATGGCCGGTGACCGCGGTGAAAACCCACCCGTGGATGTGAGAATTCCTCGCGTTCCCGGTCGACGGGAAGGGATGAACGGCAGAACTTCGAAAACCGGACACGACAAAAGCCCCGAGTCTGTGACTCGCGCAGACTCAGGGCTTTCCTGGTGTCCGAGGGGGGACTTGAACCCCCATGCCCTGTGAAGGGCACTAGCACCTCAAGCTAGCGCGTCTGCCTATTCCGCCACCCGGACTCGAGCACACGCGCACCAGCGCGCGTCGGCGTGCCAACGATATCAAACGCGCCGACTCGCGGCGAAGTCGATCGAGGGACACATGCACCCGCGGTGAGGCCGATCAAAGAGACGCACGGATTCGCGACCAGGTCGATCGGGGGGCACGATGGGCGGGGTAGGAGGCGAGGGCCGTCAAGGCAACAGGTCAAGGAGGGGCCCGGTGGCTGAGCGCATCGGCGCGCACGAGGGAGCAGAGGAAGAGGTCGTCCGGCTCTGCCAGGAGCTGATCAGGATCGACACCAGCAACCCGGGAGATCACTCCGGCCCGGGGGAGCGGGCCGCGGCCGAGTACGTGGCCGAGAAATTGGCCGAAGTCGGCCTGGAGCCGGTGGTGCTGGAATCGCACCCCAAGCGGACCAGCGTCATCGCCCGGATCGAAGGAGAGGACCCCGGCCGGGACGCGCTGCTGCTGCACGGCCACCTGGACGTGGTGCCGGCGCGGGCCGAGGACTGGACGCACCACCCCTTCAGCGGGGAGATCGCCGACGGGTGCGTGTGGGGCCGCGGCGCGGTCGACATGAAGGACATGGACGCCATGATGCTGGCCGTCGTCCGGCAGCGGATGCGCGAGGGCCGCAGGCCGCCGCGGGATGTGGTGGTGGCGTTCCTGGCCGACGAGGAGGCCGGCGGCACGTGGGGCGCCCAGTGGCTGGTGGACGAGCATCCGGAGCTGTTCGAAGGGTGCACCGAGGCGGTCGGCGAGGTCGGCGGGTTCAGCCTGACGGTCCCCGGGGACCGGCGGATGTACCTGATCGAGGCGGCCGAAAAAGGCATCGCCTGGATGCGGCTGAAAGCCGCCGGGACGGCCGGGCACGGCTCGATGGTGCACCCCGACAACGCGGTCACCGCGGTGGCGGCGGCGGTGGCCCGGCTGGGCTCCCACCGCTTCCCGGTCCGGCTGACCAAGACGGTGCGGGCGTTCCTGGAACGGGCCTGCCAGGCCTACGGCGTGGAGTTCGACCCCGACGACCCGGAAAAGTGCCTGACGCAGATCGGCCCGCTGGCCCGCATGATCGGGGCGACCCTCCGCAACACGGTCAACCCGACCGTGCTGGAGGCCGGCTACAAGGTCAACGTCATCCCCCAGGAGGCGACCGCGCAGGTGGACGGGCGGTTCCTGCCGGGGCACGAGGAGGAGTTCTTCGCGACCGTGGACGAGCTGCTCGGGCCGCAGGTCACCCGGGAGTTCATCCACCACGACCGGGCCGTCGAGACCGACTATGAAGGCGCCCTGGTGGCCGCCATGGAGGAGGCGCTGACCGCCGAGGACCCGGGGGCGCTGCCGGTCCCCTACTGCCTGTCGGGCGGCACCGACGCCAAGGCGTTCGCCCGCCTGGGAATGCGCTGCTTCGGTTTCGCCCCGCTGCGGCTGCCGCCGGAGCTGGACTTCTCCGGAATGTTCCACGGCGTGGACGAGCGGGTGCCGCTGGACGGCCTGCGTTTCGGGGTGCGGGTCCTCGACCGTTTCCTGGACCGGGCCTGAGGGGCACCGCCCGGCCCCTTGAGGAGACCGCGTCCGGGCGGAACGCGGACGAGAGCACCGTCACAACGCGTGTGATCCGCCACCCCCGTCCCGCCCGGAATCCGGCCGGGCCGCGCCGTTTCAGAGGGTGAGCACCGGGCGGATGACCTTGCGGCGGAGCTGGATTCTGCGGCTACCGTCTGGGTAGAGGCGCAACCGGTGGAGTTCCCATCCGCCATACTCGGCATGCTCGGTCATCAACTGCCGGGCGGCATCCCTGGAAGTACCGCGCGGCAGCCGCAGGACGAGGTAGGTGTACTCCGCCATTACCCCTCATTATGACTCGGGGAACGCCTGCTGGGGAGGGTCGGGGGAGGATCCTCCGCCGCTCGGGGTCTGCGATGCCGGCGGGGACGTGTCATCCTGTCGGAGGTTCGCGGCGAAGGGAACTTGCGGGGAAGACGAGGCGCTGGAAGGTTGCGAAGGCCTTCCATGTTGTCTCGGGGAGGACATCGGGGTTCTCAAGGAGACATCCGGGGACATCCACGCACGTGACGGACGAAGACAGTGAGGTTGGAGCGATCGTGCCAGCCAAGAACGGCACAGCACAGCGGGGCCGGGGTCGGGGCCGGGCCGCGGCGTCCAGTGGCACGGGCACACGCCTGGTGATCGTCGAGTCGCCCGCCAAGGCCAAGACGATCGCCGGTTACCTGGGCAGCGGCTATGTCGTGGAGTCCAGTATCGGCCACATCCGCGACATCCCGCGGCCCGCCGACATGCCCGAGGAGATCAAGAACGAGCCTTGGGCCAAGCTCGGCGTGAACGTCGATAAGGACTTCGAGCCGTACTACGAGGTCACCCCGGACAAAAAGAGCCAGGTCGCCAAGCTGCGCAAGGCGCTGAAGGAGGCCGACGAGCTCTACCTGGCCACCGACGAGGACCGCGAGGGGGAGGCGATCGCCTGGCACCTGCGCGAGGTGCTCAAGCCCAAGATCCCGGTGCACCGCATGGTGTTCAACGAGATCACCCCCGAGGCGATCCGGCACGCCGCCGCCAACCCCCGCGAGCTGGACCTGAAGCTGGTGGACGCCCAGGAGACCCGGCGCATCCTGGACCGCCTCTACGGCTTCGAAGTCAGCCCGGTGCTGTGGCGCAAGATCATGCAGGGCCTGTCGGCCGGCCGGGTGCAGTCGGTGGCCACCCGCCTGGTGGTGGAGCGCGAACGCGAGCGCATCGCGTTCGTCCCCGCCCACTACTGGGACATCGAGGCCGACTTCGCCGTCGCCGCCGCCGACGAGGAGGGCGGCCCCCGCTCGTTCGTCGCGCACCTGGTCGGGGTGGACGGCAAGCGCATCGCCCAGGGCCGTGACTTCTCCTCCCGGGGCGAGCTGAAGTCCGCCGAGCTGCTGCACCTGGACGAGGAGGCGGCGCGCGGCCTGGCCGAGCGGCTGTCCGGGCGTCCCTTCACGGTCACCTCCGTCGAACGCAAGCCCTACACCCGCAAGCCGTACGCCCCCTTCCGCACCACCACCCTGCAGCAGGAGGCCAGCCGCAAGCTGGGCTTCTCGGCCAAGTACACGATGCAGGTGGCGCAGCGGCTGTATGAGAACGGCTTCATCACCTACATGCGGACCGACAGCACCAACCTGTCGGAGACCGCCCTGGCCGCCGCCCGCGCCCAGGCCACCGCGCTGTACGGCCCCGAGTACGTCGCCGACAAGCCCCGCATCTACGCCACGAAGGTCAAGAACGCCCAGGAGGCGCACGAGGCGATCCGCCCCGCCGGGGACGTCTTCCGCACCCCGGCCGAGACCGGGCTGACCGGCGACCAGTTCCGGCTGTATGAGCTGATCTGGAAACGCACCATCGCCTCCCAGATGAAGGACGCCGTCGGCCAGTCGGTGTCGGTGCGGGTGGAGGGCTCCTCCAGCGCCGGCGAGCGGGCCGAGTTCGCCGCCACCGGCAAGACCATCACCTTCTACGGCTTCCTGAAGGCGTATGTGGAGGGCGCCGACGACCCCGAGTCCGACGCCGACGACAGCGAGCGGCGCCTGCCGGCCCTGGCCGAGGGCGACCCGCTGAGCGCCGAGCGGCTGCAGGCCCAGGGGCACAGCACCCGCCCGCCCGCCCGCTACACCGAGGCCACCTTGGTCAAGGAGCTGGAGGAGCGGGAGATCGGCCGGCCCTCCACCTACGCCACGATCCTGGGGACGATCCTCGAACGCGGATACGTGTTCAAAAAGGGCACCGCGCTGGTGCCGTCCTTCCTGGCGTTCGCCGTGGTCAACCTGCTGGAGAAGCACTTCGGGCACCTGGTCGACTACGACTTCACCGCCAAGATGGAGGACATCCTCGACCTGATCGCCCGGGGCGAGGCCGAGCGGGTGCCGTGGCTGCGCCGCTTCTACTTCGGCGACGGCAACGGCGAGGGCGAGGTCGGCCTGAAGGAGCTGGTCACCGATCTGGGCGAGATCGACGCCATCGGGGTCAGCACGTTCCCGATCCCCGGCAGCGACATCACCGCCCGGGTCGGCCGGTACGGCCCGTACCTGGTGCGCACCAAGCCGGACGGCACCGAAGAGCGCGTCAACATCCCCGCCGACCTGGCGCCCGATGAGCTGACCGCCGAGAAGGCCGAGGAGCTGTTCGCCCAGCCCAGCGGCGACCGCGAACTGGGCCGCGACCCCGAGACCGGGCATGCGATCGTGCTCAAGACCGGCCGGTTCGGCCCGTATGTGACCGAGGTGCTGCCCGAGGAGCTGACCACCACCGCCTCCGGGCGCAAGAAGAAGGACGCGCCCAAGCCGCGCACCGCCTCGCTGCTGAAGTCGATGCGGCCGGAGACGGTCACCCTCGAGGACGCGCTGAAGCTGCTGTCGCTGCCGCGCACCCTCGGGGAACTGGACGGCGAGCCGGTGACCGTGCACAACGGCCGCTTCGGCCCGTACGTCAAAAAGGGCTCCGACAGCCGCTCCCTGGCCTCCGACGAGGAGCTGTTCACCCTCACCCTGGAGCAGGCCCGGGAGCTGTTCGCCCAGCCCAAGCAGCGCGGCCGGGGCCGGAGTGCGGCATCGGCGCCGCTGCGCGAGCTGGGGGAGGACCCGGCCACCGGCAAGCCGATCGTGGTCAAGGAGGGCCGCTTCGGTCCCTACGTGACCGACGGGGAGACCAACGCCAGCCTCCGCAAGGGGGATGAGGTGGAGTCCATCACCGTCCAGCGCGCGGCCGAGCTGCTGGCCGAGCGGCGCGAGAAGGTCGCCGCGGGCGGCGGGCGCAAGACCGCCACGCGGCGCGCCTCGGCCAAGAAGACCGCGACCGCCAAGAAGACCACGGCCAAGAAGACATCCGCTCGCTCCGCGACCTGACCGTAGTCAAGGAAGTACGCAGACCGGTCCCCTCGGGCAGGGTCACGTCGATACCCTGACCGACATGACCAGAACGGGCGCGGCCGAGCCGGATGTGCTGTCGATCAAGCCGCTGCGGCGGCTGTGGCTCGCCTTGTCGCTGGCCGGTCTCGGCGACTGGCTGAGCCTGCTCGCCCTGACCGCCCTGGCCTGGGCGCTCACCTCGGGCGAGGGGTATGCCGTCCAGTCGCTGGCGGTGGGCGGGGCGCTGCTGTGCCGGGTGCTGCCGGCGGCGCTGCCGCCCGGCCTGGCGGCGGTCGCGGCCGTCCGGCTGGATCGGCGGACGGCCATGATCTCCGCCGACGTGCTGCGGGCGGCGCTGCTGGTGACCGTCCCGCTGATCGGGCAGGCGGCCTGGCTGATGGTGGCGGCGCTGCTCGTCGGCTGCCTGTCGGTGCTGTGGCGGGCCTGCGCCGAGGCCGTGATCGACGACCTGGTGCCCCCCGGCAAGGCGCAGGCCCCGCACCGGCGCGCCGCCCGGATCGGCTACGGCGCCGCGCCCGTGGCCGCGCTGCTGCTGGCGCTGCTGGCGCTGGCCGCCCAGGCGCTGCTGGAGGGACGGGCCCGCGCCGACCTGCCGGCCTACGCCACCGCCGCGGTCTTCCTGCTGTCGATCGTGGCGGTCTTCGCCATGGGCGCCGTCCCGGCCGCCCCCCGCCCCGTGGCGCCGCGCGTGCGGGCCGGGCGCACCGGCCTCAAGGGGCTGCGCGGGCTGACCGCCGCGCTGGCCGGGGTGCTCGCGGCCGGCGGCGCGGTGGCCGGCGTGGCCCGGATCTACGTGGCCGCGCTGGGCGGCGGCGACGCCGGGTTCGGGGCGCTGCTGGGCGCGGCGTTCACCGGGACGGCCTGCGGGCTGCTGCAGGGCCCCCGGCTGCTGGGCGACTTCAGCCGGCGGCGGCTGCTGGGGCTGACGGCCTGGGCGGCCGGTGCGGTGACGGCGGCCCTGGCGCTGATCCACAACCTGGTGGTGGTGGTCGTGCTGGCCGGGCTGCTGGGCTGGGCCTGCGGGGTGGCGTGGGCCACCGCGCGCACCCTCGTCCACACCGAGGCCGAGGAGGAGGACCGCGCGCCCGCGCAGGCGTTCCTGCAGGCGCTGGCCCGTGCGGTGCTGCCGGTGACGCTGGCCGCCGCGCCCCTGCTGGCCGGTGTGATCGGGGAGCACACCCTGCGCCTGACCGACGAGGCCGCCTACTCGCTGGACGGCGTCAACGTCGTGCTGCTGGCCGTGGCGCTGGTGACGCTGCTGATCGGGCTGGTCGCCCACCGCGCGCTGGACGACCGCCGCGGGGTGCCGCTGGGCGCCGAGCTGGCCGCGGCGCTGCGCGGCGTCCCCTACACCCCGCCCGAGGCCGCACAACCGGCCGCCCGGGAACGGGGGGTGTTCATCGCGTTCGAGGGCGGCGAGGGCGCCGGCAAGACCACCCAGGCCCGGCTGACCGCGATCTGGCTGCGCGACCACGGCTACGACGTGGTGACCACCAACGAGCCGGGCGCCACCAAGGTCGGCATGCGGCTGCGCGCCATCCTGCTGGACAAGGAGACCACCGGGCTGTCGGCGCGCGCCGAGACGCTGCTGTATGCGGCCGACCGCGCCAACCACGTGGCCAACGTGATCAAACCCGCGCTGGAGCGCGGCGCGATCGTGGTCAGCGACCGGTATGTGGACTCCTCCCTGGCCTACCAGGGCTACGGCCGGGAACTGCCGGTCGAGGAGATCGCCGAGGTCAACCGCTGGGCCACCGACGGGTTGCAGCCGGATCTGACGGTGCTGCTGGACCTGCCCCCGCAGACCGGCCTGGGCCGCTTCGCCTCCCCGGCCGACCGGATGGAGTCCGAGCCGCTGGACTTCCACGAGCGGGTCCGCCGCGGCTTCCGCAAGCTCGCCGAAGCCGACCCGGACCGCTACCTGGTGCTGGACGCCACCCGCCCCCAGGAGGAGCTCAGCCGGCAGATCCGCGACCGGCTCCGCCAGATCCTGCCCGACCCCATCCCGCCCAGCACCGAGGACATCACCAGCACCTTTCCCGCCATCGCCGACTGACGCCCTAGCCTTGGGGCCATGAGCGTCTGGGACGACCTGGTGGGGCAGCAGGCGGTCGCCGAGCGGCTGGCGGCCGCGGCCGCGGCGGGCGCCCGGGTGCTGGCGGGCGGCGAGCGGGCCGCCGGGGGCATGACGCACGCCTGGCTGTTCACCGGCCCGCCGGGGTCGGGACGCGCCGGCGCGGCGCGGGCGTTCGCCGCCGCGCTGCAATGCCGGGAGGACCCCCCGGGGTGCGGGCACTGCCCGTCCTGCCACCAGGTGCTGCAGGGCACCCACGCCGACGTGGAGGTGGTGCGCCCCGAAGGGCTGTCCTACAGCGTCAAGGAGGCCCGGGAGCTGGTGCTGCGGGCCTCGTCGGCGCCGACCGGGGGACGCTGGCGGATCGTGTTGTTCGAAGACGCCGACCGCTCCACCGAGGCCGCCGCCAACGCGCTGCTGAAGGCGATCGAGGAACCCCCGCCGCGCACCGTGTGGCTGCTGTGCGCGCCGTCCCCGGAAGACCTGGTGACCACCATCAGGTCCCGCTGCCGGGTGGTGACGTTGCGGACCCCGCCCGCCGCGGCGATCGCCGAGGCGCTGATCCAGCGGGACGGCATCGACCCTAAGGTCGCCGCCGAGGCGGCCCGGGCAGCCCAGGGCGACCTGGCGCGGGCCAGGCGGCTGGCCACCGACCCCGAGGCCCGCCGGCGGCGCGCCGAGGTGCTGGCCCTGCCGGGGCGGCTGAACGGCCTGGCGCAGGCGGTGAACGCCGCCGCCGCGCTGGTGGCCGCCGCGGAGGCCGACGCCAAGGCCATCGCCGAAGAGCTCAACGAGACCGAGACCGCCCAGATGCGCCGCGCCCTGGGGGAGAACGACAAGGGCCGGATGCCGCGCGGCACCGCCGGCGTGCTCAAAGAACTGGAAAAACGGCAAAAGTCGCGGGCCAGCCGGGTCGAGCGCGACGCCCTGGACCGGGCGCTGCTGGACCTGGCGTTCTACTACCGGGACGTGCTGGCGCTGCAGCTGGGCTCTGCGGTGGAGCTGGTGAACGGCGACCGGGAGGCCGAGCTGCGCGCCCTGGCCTCCGCCGGCACCCCGGAGGCCACGCTGCGGCGGCTTGAAGCGATCATGGAGTGCCGCCGCAGGCTGGACGCCAACGTCCAGCCGCTGCTGGCGTTCGAGGCGATGACGATGGCCCTGCGCGCCGGCTGAGCCGTCTCGGGCAGGATGGGGGTCATGCCGTACCGCGTCACGTTCGTCTGCACCGGGAACATTTGCCGCTCGCCGATGGCCGAGTGGATCGTGCGCCACCACGTGGAGGAGGCCGGGCTGGACGTGGAGGTGGACAGCTCCGGCACCGACGGCTGGCATGTCGGCGAGGGCGCCGACCACCGCACGGTGCGGACGCTGACGCGGGCCGGGTACCGCGTGGCGCACCGGGCCCGGCAGTTCGAGCCGTCCTGGTTCGACCGCTACGACCTGATCATCGCGATGGACCGGGGGCACCGGCGGGCGCTGCGGGCGATGGCGCCGGACGCCGAGGCCCTGGGCAAGATCAGGCTGCTGCGCGAGTTCGACCCCGCCGCCGGCGACGACCTGGACGTCCCCGACCCCTACTACGGCGGACGGGCGGACTTCGAGCACGTCCGGGAGCTGATCGAGGCGGCGGTCCCGGGGCTGCTGGAAGAGATCCGCAACGCGCTCAAGGACCGCTGAGGCGATGGACCGGCGGCGACTGGAACGGCTCACCGGCGCGGCGGCCGAGCAGGTCACCGCGCTGGGCACCGGTCACGCCTGGTCGCTGTGGCGGGTGCGCCTGGCCGACGGCCGCCAGGTGTTCGTCAAGGCCGCCGACGACCGGCCGGGACTGTTCGCCGCCGAGGCCACCGGGCTGCGCTGGCTGGCCGAGGGCGCCGGCCATGCCGCGCCGGTGCCGGAGGTGATCGCCGTCGACGACCACATGCTGGTGCTGCCCTGGCTGCCGGCCGAACCGCCCTCCCCGCAGGCCGCCGAACGCTTCGGCCGTGAACTGGCGGCCCTGCACGCCGGCGGCGCCGATTCCTTCGGCGCGCCCTGGCAGGGGTTCATCGCCCGGCTGCCGCTCGACAACACCCCGGCCGACCGGTGGCCGCGCTGGTACGCCGAACGCCGGATCGCCCCCTACCTGCGCCTGGCCGCCCGCCACCTGGACCGCGCCGAGGTGGGGCTGGTCGAGCGGGTGATGGCGGAGATCGAGACGCTGGCCGGGCCGGAGGAGCCGCCCGCCCGCATCCACGGCGACCTGTGGTCGGGCAACGTGCTGTGGTCCGGCGGCCGGGCCTGGCTGATCGACCCGGCCGCCCACGGCGGCCACCGGGAGACCGACCTGGCGATGCTCGCCCTGTTCGGCGCCCCGTACCTGGACCGCATCCTGGATGCTTACCGGGAGGTTCACCCTCTCGCCGAGGGCTGGCGGGCCCGTGTCCCGCTGCACCAGCTGCATCCGCTGCTGGTGCACGTGGCGCTGTTCGGGCCGTCTTACCGCGGCGCCGCCGTCGAGGCCGCCCGGGCGGCGCTGCGCGCGTCCCGGTGAACCTGTCCGGCGCGGCGTTCCCGCAGGCCGGGACGGGACGAGGGGCCGTGCCCCGGCCCGCCGCCGGGCGCCCGCGGGACCTTCGCCGGTGAGCCCCGCGCAGTAAGCGATCTTGCGATTCGGGCGAATCGGGGATCGCGGAGCTCGATTATGCGATAGGACATTTTGGTCGCGACATGGAGAGGTCGGTGCGGCGAGCCCGGTGAACGGCAAAGGCGAAGGACGGAGCGCAAAGTCCCCCCTGTCCGGTAATGTCCGGCCTGGTGATCGGCGGGCCGGTGGCGTCCGGAAGGACGACATTGCGCTGGCGGTGGTCATCGTGCTGGTCGCGCTGGCCGTCGCCGCCGCCTTCGGCCTGCTCGGCGGCCGGCGGCGCGGGACCGCCGGGGCGAGGCCGGCCGAGGACGAGGCCGGCGGTCCGCGACATGGAGAGGTCGGTGCGGCGGATTCGATGAACGACAGGCGTGAGGAACGGCACGAGGAACCTGCCGAGCCGAAGGGCTTCGACGACCCCCTCGGCACCCGGGTCTGGGGCTCGGCTTCGGGAAGCGGCGCGTCCGCCGCGGGCGGATCCGCCGCCCCGCCGTGGGAGCCCGGCGCCGCGGCCACGGCCTCGCAGGACGCCGCCGAGACCTCCGGTGCCGCGTCCGCCAAGCCCTCCTCCCACCGGGCTCCCGCCGCCTCCCCGTTCGACGGGGTGCGCTCCGGTACCGGCCCGGTGCTGCTGGCCGTGGCGTTCGCCCTGGTGGTCGCGGTCGGCGTGGACGTGATCAACGACCGGCAGGACGCCAAGCCCGCCAAGAAGGCGACGGCGCAAAAGGCCGCCGAGACCTCCGGCAAGGTCGCCCCCCGCTTCCTGGTGGCCGTGCGCCGCTCCGGCGACGCCGCGGTCGTCCGGGACGTGCAGACCGGCGAGGAGGTGGGCGTGGGCGTCGCCGCCCCGCAGGGACAGCGCTGGCACCAGGTGGCCTCGGCCGGGGACGGAAGCTACATCCTGTCCGCCTACGCCTCCGGGCGGATCACCTTCCACCGGCTCACCCTCACCTCCAAGGGCGCGCCGCAGGAGCTGACCCAGCTGCCCGGCCTGCTGGTGCAGGGCGTCTCCACCGCCCGCTCCGACATGGCCGTCAGCGCCGACGGCAAGCAGATCGCCTACCTGGCCTACGCGCCGGGCACCAGCCGCATCGAGGTCGTCTCCACCGACGGCGCGCGGCGCAAGCAGTGGACGACCCGCCTGCCCGGGCGGATCAGCAGCCTGTCGTGGGCCGGCGACACCCTGTCGTTCGTGTGGACCACCACCCGCGGCACCGCCGTGCGCCGCCAGGTCCGCACCCTCGACACCACCGCCGCCGGCGGTGACCTGCGGGCCAGCAAGCCCGTCCTGGTGCTGCCGGCCGGCGGCACCGCGGCCGTGCTCAGCCGCGACGGCCGCGCCGTGGTGGCCGGCGTGCGCAGCCCCGCGGCGCTGACGCTGCAGGAGTTCTCCGTCGCGACCGGCAAGCCCACCAAGGTGGTGTGGACCCGCAAGGCCGACCGGGCCGGGGAGATCTCCGCGCTGAGCCGGCACCCCGAAAGCGGCCGGCTGCTGGCCGCCGGGACCCGGGAGCTGGTCTACCCCGGCCCGGACGAGGAGGTGCGCGGGCTGCCCGCGGCGGGTTACACCGACGTGGCCTGGTGATTTCGCTCACATCCGTCCCTTACGGGTACCGCGTAGGGTGAACGGCACCGGGAGCGGTGAGGGGGTCTGGCCGTGGGCATGGTGATGGCAGTCAGCTTCACCCGGTACGGGCGGCTGTACTACCTGGACCCGGGACCGTACTCGCCCAAGGTCGGCGACAAGGTCCTGGTGCCCACCGACGCCGGCCCGGAGGTGGCCGAGTGCGTGTGGCCGCCGCAGTGGGTCTCCGAGGACATCGGCGGCCTGCCGGTCTGCGCCGGGATGGCCACCGAGGAGCACCTGGCCCGCGACGAGGCCAACCGGCGCCGTCGGGCCGAGGGCCGCAGCATCGCCAAGCGCCTGATCCGCAAGCACGGCCTGCCGATGAAGGTCATCGGGGTCGACTACCTGGACGCCGACAACATCTTCAAGGTGTACTTCTCGGCCCCGCACCGGGTGGACTTCCGCGCCCTGGTGCGGGACCTGGCCCGCACCGTCAAGGCCCGGGTGGAGCTGCGCCAGGTCGGCCCCCGCGACGAGGCCCGCCTGCAGGGCGGCATCGGCCCGTGCGGCCGGGACCTGTGCTGCGCCACCTTCCTGAAGGACTTCGAGCCGGTCTCGGTGCGCATGGCCAAGGACCAGGACCTGCCGGTCAACCCGCTGCGGATCGCCGGCGCCTGCGGCCGGCTGATGTGCTGCCTGAAGTACGAGCACCCGCTGTACGTCGAGGCCCACCGGCGGATGCCCCGGCTGGGCCAGCGGGTGGACACCCCCGAAGGCAGCGGCCAGGTGGTGGCCCGCAACGTCCCCGCCGACGAGATCACCGTCCGGCTGGACGACGGCCGCCGCTGCTCCTGCCCGGCCGCCTCGGTCTGCGCCCCGCGCCGCCAGCACGACGCCGCCTACGGCCGGACGGACTGAGCCCGCTCAGGCGAAGGGCGTCTGTGGACGTTCCTGCTTCACCCCGTCCACGTAGATGTCGACCTTCTCGTTGTAGAAGGCGATCAGCCCCGCGATCTTCTGGCTCTCCGGCAGGGGCGAGCGGTAGGACCAGGCCAGGTCCGGATACGTCCGGTCCCCGATGCGCACCGACCAGTACTCGGCCTGCCCCTTGTAGGGGCAGTGCGTGACCGTGCCGGTGGGTTCCAGCAGGTCCGTCCGGACGTGCGGCTTGGGCAGGTAGTAGCGGGTCGGCAGGCCGGTTTCGAACAGCAGCCTCGGGCTGGAGGACTCGGCCACCGTCACCCCGTCCACCTCGACGCGGACATGCCGTGAACTGGCCAGGACGTCCACGCGGTGGTAGGGGTCGCGCGGGTGGGTGAAGACCTCCTCGTCCTCCTCGAACCACCCGTCCATCGCGTCCCACTCCAGCCTCACCAGGCCGCGCAGCGCCTCGATGGGGGAGTCGGGGTAGCGCAGGGCGGCTTTGGGGGCCGTGGCTTTCTCGGTCTTCACGGTGAACACCCGCCCCTCGCCCAGTGTGGGGGAAGGCTTGCTCTCTTCTTCGGGCACCAGCAGGTCCGTCCGGACGTCCTCTACCGGGAAGTAGTAGGTGGGGTAGTAGGGGACCTCCCAGACCAGGAACGGGCGGAGGGAGTCGGCGATCGCCTCGCCGCCCAGATAGGCGCGCACCCGTTTGGCGCTGGGCTCGATCCGCACTTCGCGCTGTGCATCCATATCCGGGCCAACATCACGGTGGGTTACGCTATTTCCCTTTGGGTGATCTTCTTGGGGGCTTGGTTTCTCTTGTCCACAACGCTGTGGACGCAGGAGTACGGGACGCCGGGTGGGGAAACCCGCCTCTACCGGACCGGGCCGCGCGGACGGAATGAGGTGGACGGTGAACGCACTGCGACGGGGAACCGGCCTGCCGCACCGGATCCTGGCCGTACTGGCGGCCGCGGCCCTCATGCTGAGCGGATGCAGCGGCGACTCGTCCCCCAAGGAACAGGCCCCCTCCGGGCTGGAGCGCTACTACGCCCAGGAGCCGTCCTGGCGCGACTGCCGTGACGGTTTCGAATGCGCCACCGTCGAAGTGCCGCTCGACTACGCCAAACCCCAGGGCGAACGGCTCGCCCTGTCGGTCATCCGGCTGCCCGCCCGCGACCGCGGCGAGCGCATCGGCTCCCTGATCACCAACCCCGGCGGCCCCGGCAGCTCCGGCGTGCAGTTCCTCCGCGACGCCGGCGCCCTGTTCGGCGAGCGGATACGCGACCGCTTCGACCTGATCGGCTTCGACCCGCGCGGCGTGGGCGACAGCGCCCCGGTCCGCTGCCTGGACGGCCCCCGCATGGACCGCTTCCTCGGCACCGACGCCTCCCCCGACGACACCCGGGAAGTGGAGGCCCTGCGCGCCGAGGGACGGGCCTTCGCCGACGCCTGCAAGGCCCGCTCCGGCCCCCGCCTCCCCCATGTCGGGACCGCCGACGCCGCCCGCGACATGGACGTGCTGCGCGCCGCCCTGGGCGACGGCAAACTCACCTACCTGGGCTTCTCCTACGGCACCTACCTGGGCGCCGTCTACGCCGAGCAGTTCCCCCGCAAGGTCCGCGCCATGGTCCTGGACGGCGCGGTCGACCCCGCCCTCTCCGCCACCGACCTGCTGATCGAACAGGCCAAGGGCTTTGAGACCGCGCTGCGCGCCTTCGTCGAGGACTGCACCGCCGCCCTGGACTGCCCACTGGGCTCCGACCCCGAAGCCGCCCTGGACAAGATCACCGACCTGCAGCGCCAGACCGACAGCGCCCCCTTGACCAGCCCGCGCGGCGACCCCCGCCCCATCAACGAAACCTGGGTCACCACCGGCATCGCCGCCGCCCTCTACACCAAGGCCTCCTGGCCGACTCTCCGCCAGGCCCTGGCCGCCGCCATCTACGACAACGACGGCGACCTCCTGCTCACCCTCGCCGACCAGCTGTACGACCGGCGCCCCGACGGCTCCTACGGCAACCTGATGGAGGCCAACATGGCCGTCAACTGCGTCGACAAACCCAACCTGCCCGACGTCGCCGCCTACCAGAAGGAGGCCGACAAGGCCGCCCGCACCGCCCCCCGCTTCGGCCCCTACGTCGTCTGGAGCGGCCTGCCCTGCATCTACTGGCCCGTCCAGACCACCGAGTCCCCCCGCCCCCTGTCCGCCAAGGGCTCCGCCCCCATCCTCGTCATCGGCACCACCCGGGACCCCGCCACCCCCTACCGCTGGGCCCAGGCCCTGTCCTCCCAGCTCGCCTCCGGAGTCCTCCTGACCTTCGACGGCGACGGCCACACCGCCTACCTGGGCGGCTCCCCCTGCATCACCCAGGCCACCGACCGCTACCTCCTCACCACCACCCCACCCGCCGACGGCACCGTCTGCCGCTGACCCAACCCTTGAAACTCACCACTCTCCCGGATACCCAATACGCATCACCCGCCCGAACCCAGTAGACTCTCTATGCGCCGCGATGCGGCAGGCCGCCTTAGCTCAGTCGGTAGAGCGATTCACTCGTAATGAATAGGTCGTCGGTTCGATTCCGACAGGCGGCTCCCAGCTCAGAGGCCCCTTGCGATCTTCGCAAGGGGCCTCTTGCTAACAGGTTTGCTAACAGCGGCCCGCTAAACGGCCCCGCTCATCACCTTCGCGAACACGTCCGCCGCGGCCACCTCGGCGGAACGGATCACATGCGCGTAGACCCGCAGCGTGATCGCCGGGTCGGCGTGGCCGAGCCGAGCCGCCACCACATGGACGGGGACGCCCGCCAACAGCAGCGTCGTCGCGTGGATGTGCCGCAAGTCGTGCACGCGGGCATGGGGCAGCGGCTCGGCCGGCTTAGGCCCTTGCGGCGGGTTGTTGTAGGCCCGGATGGTCTTGGTCATCAACCAGCCCACCGAGTCCGGATGGATCGGCTCTCCCCGCTCGGTTGTGAACACGTAACCGTCTTCCGCACCGCGCCAGGCTTCACCGGCCTGGAACTGCTCAGCGAGCTGGGCCTTACGGTGCTCCCTGAGAACGGCCACGGTCTCATCGTCGATGGTGACGACGCGGGACCGGCCGCTCTTGGTCGTCCCTTCGATGCGCCGGCCCTTGACCACACCGGCAGAACCCCCGATGGTGATCCGCTTGCCGTCCAGATCGACGTTCGACCAGCGCAGCGCCAGCAGCTCACCCCGCCGGGCACCGGTGTAGGCGGCCAGGTGGTAGAAGGCGAACAGCCGGTGCTCGCGGACGGCCTGGAGGAACACCCGAAGCTGCGCGGGCGTCCAGATGCCATCTGCTTCCCTGACCAGCCCTTTGGGACGCTTGGCCCGCTCGGCGGGGTTGGACGGGATCAGCTCATCGACGAGAACGGCGTCCGCGAACGCCTTGTGCAAGATGGCATGCACCCGCATCACGGTCGAGACGCTCAGCGGCTTGCCGCCCTCGCCGCCGCTTGCCAGGAGATCCCTGTAAAGCTTGGTGATCTGGGCCGGACGGACGGCCTGGAGCCGCAGGTCACCGATGTGAGGCTTGATGTAAAGCCGGACCATGGTGTGGTAACCGGCCAGCGTCCGGGGCTTGATCTCGACTGCGTGTGCTTCGAGCCACTCATCCAGGTATTGAGCGACGGTGATGGTGGTGCGGTCGATGTACTCACCGCGCCGGGCCTTGACGCGGGCTTCGTCACGGGCGGCTTTGGCCTCTTCCTCGGTGACGAAGCCGCCGACCCATTTGGGTTTGGAGACGCCGGTTTCGGGGTCGCGGACGCGGATGACATACGACCAGGTGCTTCCGCGTTTCATGACCCCGTCCCGCAGCCGGGGCCGGGCCTTGCGGGAGGATGCGGGCTTGCCGGTCTTGCGGGGCATCAGGCGGCGTCCTCCTGGGCGAGCAGGCGGTCTATGTAGTCTTCGAGGGCTTTGCGGGGGATGCGGCGGGAGCCGTGGACGCGGACCGAGCGCAGGGCGCCGGAGGCGATGAGTTCATAAAGCTTGCTGCGGGAGATCGCCAGGGCGCGGGCGGCTTGGGGGACGGTGAGCATCAATGGCTCCATAGGCGGCTCCTTTCAGCGGCGGTCAACGGGTTGAGAGGCGGCAGGGGTGTGCCGGTCAGCGCGGCGGTCAGCAGTGCTTCACCGGGGGTCAGGCCGCGGCCGGCGTAGCGCCAGTGGGCGATGACGAGCACCCGGTCTTCCTCGGTCAAGGGCAGCCGCCCGGTGGTGATCTGCTGGTGTTGCTGGTTGTGCCGGATGCGGGCGGCGCGCAGCCGTGCGAGGGTGGTGGAGTAGTGGCGGGATTTGGTGGTGAAGTGGCCGCGGAAGCCGAGCATGTGCGCCCACTCCGCCAGCCGCAGCCCGGCCATCTCGGGCAGAGCGCCTAGGTGCAGGCAGGCGGCGATAAGACGCCGGGCGTGGTCGCTGACCGGCAGGGCGTCTAGGTCGTCGGTGGGGCGGATGCGCCGGTCGAGGGTGCCGGTGCATTCGGCGGCTTTGGTGGCGTATTTGGCGATGTAGCCGGCCACCGCGGTATCGGTCAGCTCACCCGTGGTGGTGATGGGGCGGATATCGAGCTGATCACCCCAGGCCAGCACCCGCGCGGGGATGCTTTCGGTTGCGGGTGTGGTGACGGTGACCGCCCGCACCGCCTGTTCCACCGCTTCGGCGAGGGCTTCGTAGGTGGCCCAGCCGGGCGGGGTGGTGGCTGGGCCACCGGGTCCGTCCAGGCGGATGATGGCGTGGAAGTGGACCGTGCCGCGCCGCTGGTATTCGGCCACCTTGGCGAACGACACCGTGAGCACCTCGCCCAGCGCCGCGACGGTCGTTCCTGCGGTTTTGGCCAGGCGCCGCCGGAGAGCGAGGGTGAAGCGCCGCCACAGCTCAGGGGCGAGGGCGTTGAACAGGACGGTGCCGTGGTGGTCGTAGCAGTCCGGGCACAACGGCTCCCCCAAGCGCGGATCGTCGGGAGCGTGCCGGGCGGTGCAGGACAAGGACCGCCCGTGCGGGCACGTCGTGGTGTTGCGGCGAGGGCGGCAGGGCCGCACGTTGCCGCCGGGGGTTGTGCGGCGGGCATGGACGGGGCCGAAGGAAGGTGCGGTGAGGGTGACGAAGGCGGCCGGGTGCGCCGCCACCGTGGCAGGGACGCCTTTGCCGCCGACCAGTCCGGCTTTGACGAGGTGGTAGGTGTCGGCCCGATAGACCTCGGCGCAGGCCGGGCAGCGGGAGGCCCGGCGGGTCTTGCAGGCCACCCGCAGGGTTCCGCCGGGTTCGCTGGTGGTGGTGTAGCGGTGGAGCAGTTCACCGGTTGCCGGGTCGAGGTAATCCACCCGGCCCTTGAGATGAATCGGCTGCAGGCACCCGCCCAGCGCACGGGTCCGAGCCGCCCACCTGTGGAAGTCCGGGCGGGCCATCTTGGCCGCCATGTCCCGGGCGGCCAGCGGAGTCACCAGTGACGAGGCAGGGCGAGGCACGAAGGCGGGACCTTTCCTTTGTCCGGTTTGCAGCAGGCGAAGGGGAACGGCCCCGGCGCGGCCATCCGCGCCGGGAGCAGCCGGTTCGACGGGCGGGGTTAGAGGGCGGAGGCGAAGGCCGCAAGCGCGTCGGCCAGGGCGGCCAGGCCGCCGCCGAGCGCGGTCACGGTCTCGGCAGCGGCGGAGGGGTGACGCAGCACGTAGAGGGCCAGCACCAGCCAGAAGGTCCAAAAGAGGCAGCGACGGACGAACACGGGACGGCTCCCTTCAGACGAGGAGAAGGAGGGCAGGAGGGTGGGGTTAGGCGGGGTGGTTGCGGATGTGGCGCAGCAGGTCAGAGGCCAGCCGGTTCGACACCCCCAGCCGGGCCCGCAGCGCATCACGGGTGATGGGGCGGCCGTGCTTGGCCTGATGCTCGGCGGCCACCTGGCGGGCGAACTCCACCAACGGCTCTGCCAGACCAGGCCGACCATCCCCGTCCGACCGGGGCGGGGAGGCCGAGCCGGAACGACCGGCCCCGCCCTGGGACGAGCAGGCCGATGCGGAGATCGGGAGCGGGATGGTGGTCTGCCCGTCCTGCACCGAGGACGGGGACGGGTCAGGGGCGGGCAGCTCAGGACGAGCCCCGTCCCCCGCACTCGCCACCTTTGCGGGTGAGGAGGACGGAGAGGACGACCGGACCACCGGGGACGGGGACGAGGAGGCCAGGTCGGGACGGCCGAAGGACGGCGGGACGGCCGGTTCCGTCGAGGACGAACCGGATTCCTCACCGCTGCCGGGCCGGGTGGTGGCGCGGCGTTCGAGCATGGAGACCGCGACCAGGAAGGCGGCGGCGGGGGTTCCGGCGGTCACCCACCCCCACACGGTCGGCTCTGCTTGGGCGAGGTTGGCGGCGAGGGACAGGAGGATGCCGCCGGCCAGCACGCAGGTTGGCCACGACAGCCGTGCCGTGGGCCGCTGGGTGCGTTTGTCACGCTGCCGTTCCCGGGCCGCCATCACACACGTCAGATCGATGCACACGGCGACGGCCCAGGCCATCCACCCGTCTTGGCCGTGCTCGCGGGCGGTGTCGTGGATGTGAGTGAACGACCCGGCCGCGGCGATCACCGCGAGGATCACCACCGGGCCGGTATCGGCCAGGGCGAGCAGGAGGCGCCGCATCACGCCGCCCTCTCCCCGCACACCTTGGCCAGCAGCGCGGCCAGCTCCCGATCGCACTCGTGGGCGTCGGCCCAGCCGTAGGCCTGTGTGGCCGAGGTGGTGGTGAAGGTCTCGGCGCACCGGCGGCACGAGGCCAGGTGCAGGCCGCGGATGCCGT
The DNA here is from genome assembly GCF_001896795.1 of Thermomonospora sp. CIF 1. NCBI lineage: Bacteria > Bacillati > Actinomycetota > Actinomycetes > Streptosporangiales > Thermomonosporaceae > Thermomonospora > Thermomonospora sp. CIF 1. The sequence continues at coordinate 9,487 of NZ_MOYN02000026.1, read as the reverse complement.
CCCACTCCACCACCGGCCCCACCAGGACGAGGACGGACCGCCGGGACGAGCAGGACGAGGACGGACGGGACGAGGGAGAAGAGACGGGGGCGGGACGGGGACGAGCGGCCGGACGGGCCGGATGTCCGGGGTGCAGGGTGGTCACTTCACCGGTTGGAGACATGGGCAGGCTCCACACGTTGGTTTCGGGCATGGGTGGGCTAGGGACCTGGCGTGAGGGAGGGCTCACGCCAACCCGCGGGGAGAAAAGAGCGAGGAGGAAGGGGGAGGCGGCCGGGGTTATGCGACGGCCGGGCGGACGGCTGGGAGGCTGCTGGTCAGGTCGGCCCACGATGGGGTGAGGTGGGCGTAGGTGTGGGCGGCGTGTTCGGCCTCGTGCTCGGGCACGTACACCGATCGGGCGCGATGCCAGGTGCCGTCCTGGCCGGCGACGATGCACACCCCCGGCATCTGGGCGGGGATGGTCCGGGCGGCGTCCAGGGCGGCGGGGTCGAGGTCGCCGAGGGTCATGGTGGCGGTTTCCGGGTCGTTGACCCGGTGACAGATGCGCCCGGAGAGCTGGGAGCGCAGCGCGGTGACTCCCGGGCCGAGGTCGGAGCCGATGCGCTGACCACAGATCACCAGGTGGACGGCGAAGGCCCGCCCGAGCTGGGCCAGGCGCAGCAGGGCTGTGCCGGTCTTGGCCACCTGGTCTTTCTCGGCCCGGTCGGCCATGAGGAACAGCTCGGCCACCTCATCCACCAAGACAACCACCGGCACCGGCCGCAGGTGGTCGGGCAGGTGCCAGACGTTGCGCACCCCGTGCACCCGGCACAACGCCATGCGGGCTTCCACCTCGCCGACCAGGTCGCCGAGCAGGGCCAGACACTCAGGCCGGGTAGTGGCCAGTGCGGAGAGGCGCGGGGCATACGGGGTGAACTCCACGCCGCCTTTGAGGTCGAAGCCGACCAGGGCGACCGGCTGAGGTGCCAGGCCCTTGATGATCGCGTTCGCTAGGTTGGACTTGCCCGACTGCGTAGCACCGGCGTTCAGCCAGTGCGGCACGGTGCGGAAGTCGATGATCCAATCGGATCCGTTGTCCAGCTTGCCCGGCCGCACGGTCAGCAGCCGCCCGGTGTCCGGGTTCACCCGCACCTCGGTCAGCGGGTCACGCATGGTCGCCCACAAGGTGATCTGACCGGGGCGGACGTCGGCCACGCGGACCGAGTGGACCCGCCAGGCGTGCGCGATGCCTTCCGCGGCGCGTTCGTAGTCGGCGGGGACCTGGCCGTCGTGCAACCGGACGCGCACCCGCCACCCCAACCGGGTGGGGCGCAACCAGCCCAGCCGCGGGGCGCGTTCGACGTCCACACGCCGCCACCGCCGCTTACAGGTGGCCACCGTGACGGATCGGGCCGCCGAACCGGCGACCGGAACCGCATCGAGAGTCCACCGCCAGCGGCGGCGTGTGCGGGACAGGCCACACCCTGCGGCCACATGTGCCCAGGTCAGGTACACCAGGGCGAGGCGGAAGGGGTAGCCGGCCCCGTACCAGAACGAGGCCGGATGCCAGTGCCGCCACACCCACGACCCGACCGCCACGAGAGCGGCCAGAGCCGGGATCAGCAGGGCGAGGTTGTTCATCGCAGCCCCCGCCTTAGGCCATCTCCGCCGGAACCGACACCCCCGGCACACCCACCGGCGAGGAGGGAACGGCCGGTGCGGCCGGGTGGGCGGGGGTGATGTGGTCGGCGCGGTAGGCGATGCCCCAGCGGGTCCGCCCACCGGTGTGCTGCTCCCAGGGGAAGGCCACCAGGCCGGAGACGGTGACCACCTGCCCCACCGAGATCTGCGGGTCACCGCCCACCGCCACGGTGATCAAATCCACGTTCCCGTTCTCGTCGGCCGCGGTGAGCTTGACCGTGTAGACGGTGCGGCCGTGGCGGTCCACCTTCACCTCACCGGTGTTCTGATCCACCAGCTTGGGACGCGGCGCCGCCACGCACACGAACGTCAACGCCGATGTGTCCACAGGAATGCTGCGCATGAGACCTCCACTTGTCGAGTCCCCTAGACAGCGCCTTCGGTTCAACGATGAGACTGTCTAGGGGGGTATGCAATGAAGGTAAGCGATGGAGCCGCCTACTGTCTAGGGGGGTATGCAGAATCTCAGTCGTGGAGCGCCCAGTAGACGGCGGTGGCGTCATCGCTGGCTTTGCCGCGCGGCCAGCGTGTGCCGTCCGGGTCGCTGTGCTCGGCGTCTCGGGTTTGGGTGAGGAGTTCGGCCGGACCGTTCTTGTCGAGGAGAGCCAGCAGGTCGGGCCAGGTCAGCAGGCCGAACCGGTCGGCCGGCCGGCTTGCCCCGTCGCTGAGCAGTGCCACGGCCCGCACCCGGTCCAGTGGCGTGGAGCCGGTCAGCGCTTGTTCGGCCGCTTCGGGACGGGTGCTGGCCACCCAGAACCCGCCGGGCCGGTTGCGGTGGTCGTTGAGCTTGCGCACCCGGGCGAGCTGGAAGGCCGCATGCTCGGCGCTCCCCAGCGGCGGCCGCTCATCCGGGCCGTCGAGCCGGGCGAGGACTCCGGCCAACCGGTCGTCACTGATCACCAGCGGGTCGGCGTCCGTCCGATCCAGGACGAGGACCGAATCCGCCAGCACCAAGTGTTCGAGCCGGTCACCGGCCACCCGCACGGCCACCACGGTGGCCGAGGGCGAACCCGGATGCTGGAGATCGCACGTGTGGGAGTGCAGCGCGTTGACCCGCTCAATGCTCGCGGCCAAGGCGTCGGCAAGACTGGTGCGAGGGTCGAGGGCTTCGGCCAGGAGCAGCCCGCCGAGGGTCCGGGCGTACCAGGCCACCGAGTGCGAGCACCCCGATTCCAGCCCGGCCGGGATGCCGGCCCCGTCCAGGAGGACGGCGAGGCCGGGTGCCGCCGCCGCGAAGTCTTCGTTGTCCCGTCCGGGGGTGGCCGGTTCGCTGGCGATCAGCACCCGCATCCCGTCTCCTCAGGCTTCGTCGTGCCGGTAGATGGGCGTCAGCAGCTCGGTCCGGACCGGTTCATGGGTGGCCGGGTCGTACTCGGTCCCCACCACCACCGAGAAGCACTCGGTGCCGACCTGCCCCCACAGGGAGCCGATGTCGGTGGTCAGCAGGTGCACCACCCCAAGCGACCCTTCCGGATGGATGCCCGCGATGGCCAACAGCGACCCGTTGCCGTCCGGCCGGGGCAGCCGCCCCAGATAGCCCACGTCATAAGGCCGAGGCGGGTCCTCTTCCTGCCCGCTGCGGAACTCCCGCCCGGTCCGCCTGTCGCGCAGCAGCCACCCGGCTTCGTCCCGGTCCCACTCCAAGACCGGATCTTTGGCGTAGACCTCCCGCATGGCCGCCGACATCCGAGGCCCGCAGATCACCAGCAGCCCGGGCCGGTTCAGATCGAACTCACCCGACAGCGGCACATGGTCATAGCCGACCGACAGATCAAAGGTGCGCGCCAGTTCTTCCAGCCGCTTGCCCGTGGTCAGGTCATCCAGCGCCACATACGTCCGGTCACTGGCCGGGTCGGGCCGCAGCGGCGTGACCACCGTGACCTCACCCGATCCCAGGAACGCCCCCTCGGGTGCCGGGCCGGTGTGCCGGATCTGGTGAATCCGCCCCCGGCTCAGCCCCGCCGCCTGGGCGATCTGCGCATACGACAACCCTTGCGCGTGCAGTTCTTGAATCACCCGCCGCCGCAACCGCGCCAGCTCCGTGACCTCCTGCTGAGCCTCGGCCAGACGTTCCGTGGCCGCCCGCAGCAGCTCGTACGGGTCTTCTATCTGCGCGATGCGCTCAACCTCGCCGGGCATGACACCTTCTCTCGCTTCCCGCAGCGAGTCTAGGACTCTAGACATCAAGCGGGAAACCTCCATGCCCGTCGCCGCACTCACCGCCCGCAGCCGCCGCCGACGCCGAGGAATCGGCGGACCGCTCACGAGCTGTCGCCCTCCTCCTCGGAGCCGTCCCCGAGGCCCTCACGGCGAAGCTCCTCCAGATACAGCGTCCGCAACAGGCCCGCATGAAGCTGCGCCAGCCGAGCCATCGCCCGCACCGCGGCCCGATTACGCGCGAACTCTTCCGCCGTCCACACCCGCACATCCGCGGCCCGGCAGACCTCGCACGGCTTCTCACTGGAACAGCGGTGCGCCCGCCTGCGCCCCCGGGAGTGCCGCCCCATCACGCCTCACCCACGACGTCGGCCCACACCCGCAGCCCGACTCGTACCGGCTCACAGCCCCACTCCTTCGACAGCGCCCGCACGATGTGCAACCCGCGCCCGCTGAGCGCCGCCTCATCCGCTGGATCGTCCCCCACCAGCACGGGACGACTGTCTGAGCCCATGTCGATCACGGCCACCTCGACGTGATCGGCGAAGACCTCCAGCTCCACCACGAACAGCCCGCCCGGCTGCCCGCTTTCGGTGTGCTCGATGGCGTTCGTGGCCAACTCACTGACCACCAGTTCGACCGCATCGGCCAGCACGTGATCCGCCAGCACCAGCCGGGCGAACTTCCGCGCCAACCCCACGGCCTCAGGCGTGCCGTCGAACAGCCGGCACCAGCGCGTCATACGCATCACCACCCATGCGTCTAGGGGGCTACACACCCCTGGAGAAGCGCAGCGTATGACAGATCTAGGGGGCTATTCAATACGTTCAGTGAATAGATCCTAGGATCTTTCCAAGATCCCGAGCGGCCCGTTCCACCAGCGCCACCGCCTCATCCCCGAACACCGCCGACCGGGCGAACCCTTCGAAGACCTCCACATACGCCCGAACGTCGGCCTCTGCGGTCAGTGTCAGCTCACGGGTGAACGTCTCCACCGTCACCGCCGAGTCGTCATAGATCGTGAACCCATGCAGCGGCACCCCGCACCGCTCCGAGCCCACGACGGTCCCGGCAGGCACCACCCCTAGGCGCACGTTCGCCCGTCCAGCGACTTCCACCAGGTGAGCGAGCTGCTCCGGCATGCACGCCCCCGACCCCGGCCACGTCCGCAACACCCCTTCACAGATCACGAACGTGAAGTGCCGTCCCTGATCACCGAGCACCGCGGCCCGATCCACCCCGCCCTCACCCAGCACGACCATCCCGGCCGCCCGGTCATAGCCGGCCGTCCGCAGCAGGTAAGGCACCGCCACCGACTCAAACGACCGCACCAGTGAAGCCGACAGCGCTCGCTCCACCGCTGTCCCCTGCCGGAACGACACCCCCGCATCCACCCGAGGAGCCGCCGACTCGGCGTATGCCCCCCGTACCTCGGCGGCCAACCGCTCGAACTCGGCAGCCTCCAGCCCCAGAACGCCGAGCAGCCGGACCACTACCTCAGGATCCGCAACCCGCCGCCCCGTCTCCACCCGAGACACCGTCGGCTGAGGCACCCCCGCCCGCCGAGCCAACTCCGCCCCCGACAACCCGGCAGCCGCCCGCAACCGCCGAAGCTCCCGCCCAAGTGCCACAATCCGGTCCGCACCCATAACCGAGCGTTCTACCACCCCCACACCCAGCACCCAGCCGGCTCACATCGATCCACACGAACCCGCGCACCGCACAGACCGTTCAACTGAGCCCTGACCTACGGTTCCGTGAAACCAAGGGTCGGCCGATGAGAACTTTCTCTACGTCTTCAAGCCGCCCGCTGGCGCGGACAGAGCCGGCCTGGCCGGGCCGGGCATGCGGCCTCTTGCGGGCCGATCCCGCCCCGGCCGACCGGCGCAATGCCGAGTCCTATTGAAGCCGCGGTGGAGGCTCTTGACCTGTGGCCTGCCTCCATGCGGAGGTGAAAGCGTCGGCATCGTGCGCACGGGCCTGCTGGAGGAAGGTGATGCAGACGCGGCGCAGATCGGTCATCTCACGCTCTGTGGCAATGGTGAGCCCTTCAACGAGGGAGCGCGTGGCCTCGCCGACCTGGTCCAAGTTGAGCAGCATCTTGCCCAAGACAGTCAAGCTCGTGGCCAGGTTGGGCAGGAAGGCGTCAGGACGTTCCTGGACCAGGGTCCGGTAGAGATTCACGGCTTCGGTGATGGCCTCCAGAGCCTCCTCCCTCCGCCCCATGTTCGCCAGACAGGTGGATTGGTTGTTCAACGACATGGCCAGGTCGGGCAGGAAGGCGTCAGGACGTTCCTGGACCAGGGTCCGGTAGAGATTCACGGCTTCGGTGATGGCCTCCAGAGCCTCCTCCCTCCGCCCCATGTTCGCCAGACAGGTGGATTGGTTGTTCAACGAGCCGGCCAGGTCGGGCAGGAAGGCGTCAGGACGTTCCTGGACCAGGGTCCGGCGGATCTGGACGGCTTCGGTGATGGCCTCCAGAGCCTCCTCCCTCCGCCCCATGTTCGCCAGACAGTTGGATTGGTTGTTCAACGAGCCGGCCAGGTCGGGCAGGAAGGCGTCAGGACGTTCCTGGACCAGGGTCCGGCGGATCTGGACGGCTTCGGTGATGGCCTCCAGAGCCTCCTCCCTCCGCCCCATGTTCGCCAGACAGTTGGATTGGTTGTTCAACGAGCCGGCCAGGTCGGGCAGGAAGGCGTCAGGACGTTCCTGGACCAGGGTCCGGCGGATCTGGACGGCTTCGGTGATGGCCTCCAGAGCCTCCTCCCTCCGCCCCATGTTCGCCAGACAGGTGGATTGGTTGTTCAACGAGCCGGCCAGGTCGGGCAGGAAGGCGTCAGGACGTTCCTGGACCAGGGTCCGGTAGAGATTCACGGCTTCGGTGATGGCCTCCAGAGCCTCCTCCCTCCGCCCCATGTTCGCCAGACAGGTGGATTGGTTGTTCAACGAGCTGGCCAGGTCGGGCAGGAAGGCGTCAGGACGTTCCTGGACCAGGGTCCGGTAGAGATTCACGGCTTCGGTGATGGCCTCCAGAGCCTCCTCCCTCCGCCCCATGTCCGCCAGGCGGTTGGATTGGTTGTTCAACGACATGGCCAGGTCGGGCAGGAAGGCGTCAGGACGTTCCTGGACCAGGGTCCGGTAGAGATTCACGGCTTCGGTGATGGCCTCCAGAGCCTCCTCCCTCCGCCCCATGTCCGCCAGGCGGTTGGATTGGTTGTTCAACGAGCTGGCCAGGTCGGGCAGGAAGGCGTCAGGACGTTCCTGGACCAGGGTCCGGTAGAGATTCACGGCTTCGGTGATGGCCTCCAGAGCCTCCTCCCTCCGCCCCATGTTCGCCAGACAGGTGGATTGGTTGTTCAACGAGCTGGCCAGGTCGGGCAGGAAGGCGTCAGGACGTTCCTGGACCAGGGTCCGGTAGAGATTCACGGCTTCGGTGATGGCCTCCAGAGCCTCCTCCCTCCGCCCCATGTCCGCCAGACAGGTGGATTGGTTGTTCAACGACATGGCCAGGTCGGGCAGGAAGGCGTCAGGACGTTCCTGGACCAGGGTCCGGTAGAGATTCACGGCTTCGGTGATGGCCTCCAGAGCCTCCTCTTGTCGACCGAGTTGGGCTAGGACGGTGGCAAGTCGATGGCTCCAGCGGGCCCTTTGAGCCGGGTCAGTGTCGGGAGGCAGAAGATCACGGATCCTGCGGGTCACTGTGGCGGCGGCGGTGGCCAAGGCGACGGTGGGGTAGGGGATCATGTCGGCGATCCGCTGGAGATCATCCAGTTCGGCCGGGACATCGGCCAAGACGGTGGCGAGGAGGTCGCCCAGGCGGGTGCCGGTCTGAACGGCGACCACGATCGCCGCGGGGGCCAAAGCGTTCAGGTCGGCCCGCAACGCCGCCTCGATCACCCCAGACGCATGCCGGTGGTGGGCACAAGCCCGGGTCAGCACGGTCAACGCCCGCACCGCCCGTTCCTCCTCCAGCCCCGTCAAACAAGCACGGGCCAATTCAGGGCTGGCGTGCAGTTGGTCGGTCACGTGCCGCTCGGCCAGCAGGTCGGGCCGCAACGGCTCCAGCCACGCCGACCCCGTTCCCGGATACAGCTCCCGCGCCCAGCGGGCGAACCGGCCCAGCCGCTCGGCATTGGCCTCGGCCAGATCCGGCACCCGCCTGAGCACCGTGCGGGCATCGGCCTCATCAGCCGCGCCCAGCAACGCCAGCGCCGCCACCACCCGCTCCAGCAGAACCAGCTCGGCGTTCAACCCTTTTACCTGCGCAGACTGGCGCCACAGCCGCTTCTCATGCCCGAGCAGCCGATCCAACACCCCCAGCTCGGCCACCGCCCGCACCCCGCCGCCTTCCTGTCGGGCGTCCAGCACGGCCACCAGCGCGGCGGCGTGCAGTACCAGCACCGGCAGCCGCCCTGCTCCCTCGGGGATCGTCACCGACACCTTCGGGACCGGCGTGATGCCCAGCGCCGCCGCGAACGCCGGCACCGCATCCAACACCACTTGCTCATCGCTTTGATCCTGTGTCAGCGCGGGCTTCAGATCACAGCGCCCGGCGCGCTCCACCAGCCCCCGCACCGCGGGCACTTCCGAGCCGAGGGTCTCCCACCACTCCCCGGCCCGCCGCGCCACCAGCAACACCCGCACATCCCCGCAGTCCCCCGCGGCCTCCAGCCGGGCCGCCTCCGCCAGCATCGCCGCCAACTCCGGGCGGGTCTCGGCGTAGTCGACCACCAGCAAACACCGCCTGCCCAGCTCGCGAGCACGGCCGAGCTGCTCAGCCTCACGACCCGCCGCGATGTCGGTCTCGCACTGCCATCCGGCCGCCCGCAGCTCCTCGACCAGCTCCAACGCCAACCGGGTCTTGCCCACACCACCGGGCCCGGTCAGCAGCCACACCGGGCACGCCGACCCGTCCTCACACCACTCCCGCAGCAGCTTCAACTCATCAGCCCGCCCCGCAAACGGCACCACACCCCGTGTGGGCCGCAGCAACGCCGCCGGGCTCTCATCGGCCTCCGCCGGATTACGGTTCTCCTCCAGTGCCTTCCGCCGCCCAGCCTCCTCCGCTATGGCGGCGGCCCGACTTGCTTTGAGGGCGCGTCGTGCGTTCAGCCACTCACTGACGTAGGAGCCTGCCGCCCCCGCTGCGATGGCCGCCACCACGCTCAACACCAGCCGCACCACCAGGGGCCATGACGACGGCAGCAGCGGCACCACCGCCGTCACCACCCCCGCCGCCACCGTCAACAGCAAGAACATGAACGGCCGCCAACGCCCAGCACCATCCATACCTGCAAGGTTCCCCCAAGCCCACCCCTTGCAGCAGTAAAAACCAACGAAGACCGCCAGGCCGTAACCGGCCAAACACACCACCCCAGCCCACCCGCGCCACCCACTCAACCCCGCGAACACGCCAACGACAAGACGACCACCGCTCCCTGACGACCAAGCAAGCAGCCGAAAGACAACCGGCGGAAGCGCGAAACGATCACCACGACGGTTGCGGCCAAGGAGCTGCCGCGGAGCTTCCGGTGCTCGGGCCGTGACCGGCCCTGCGCTCCGGATCCCCTTGCCACCGGAAAAGCCGGATACGGCGGGCGCCCCCACTTGCTAACACCAGTGCTAACAACAGCCCCAGACAGCGGCG
>NZ_MOYN02000025.1:0-152277 GCF_001896795.1 Thermomonospora sp. CIF 1 | reverse complement strand
CCGTCAGGAGGGTTTCTTCCAGAACGGGCGGCGGGGTGGCTTCGGGGTGGCGGTGTGCTCGTCGAGGAAGGCGGTCAGTTCCCCGACGGCGAGGGTCCACAGCTCGTCCAGGCGGGACTGCTGGGCGGGGTCGTCGGCGGCCTGCAGGGCGTCGGCCAGGGCGGTCAGGCGGTCGGCGGGCAGGCCGTCGGAGCGGGCGTGCTGGGCGAGGCCGAGCAGCCTGGTGCGCAGGTCGGACAGGTGGCGGCGGCGCTCGGGGCGGGCGGCGGCGGCCAGCTCTTGCAGGCGGTTCAGCTCCTGCCGGACCAGGGCGGGGACGGGCGACGGGCGGGGCGCGGACGGGGCCGCAGCGGACGGGCTGGGGGCGGGTCCGCGGGGGCGCCGCAGCCGGGGCGGCAGGCCCCTCGGCGGTGTGGCGAGGGGAGCGGGACCGGCGGGAGGCGGGGGGAGCGGGCCGGCAGGGGCGGCCATGGGCATGGCGGGCATCGCGGGCGAGGAGGCCGCGGCCACGGGCGGGGCCGGGAGCGGCCAGCCGGCGGGTGACTCGACGGGCTGCACGACCCGGTGGGCGGGGCCGCCGGCGACGGCCCGGTCGTCGATGGCGACGAAGGCGGTGAAGCGGCACAGCACGCCGAAGCGCAGCGAGGTCTCCACGATCTGCTGCTCCAGGTCGCGCCCGCCGGTGACGGCGTAGCGGTCCTCCAGATCCCGCAGGTGGGCGCGGGCCCAGACGGAGGTGGCGGCGCCGGCCTCGGTGCGGGAGACGACGGCCCGGCACTGCCAGGGGGCGCCTTCGCCGGTCACGGCGCGGACGGTCAGGGAGCAGTCGTCGGCGGCGCGCAGGTAGCGGCCCGCCACCACCAGGGGGACGCCGGGGAAGACGGCGCCCGGCCGGGGCGGGGTGAGCGTGCCGGGCTCGACGCGCACCCCGGACCATTCCAGGGACAGGCCGGTCAGCAGCGGGGCGTTGATGCGGTGGTGGATGTGCTCCATCGCCTCATCCAGCCGGTCTTCGGACTCCACCAGTTCCAGCCGCCCCTGCCCGGCGGTGGCGAGCCGTCCCAGGAAACCGGCGTTGACCGCCTGGTCGATGCCGACCGCGTGGATCCGCAGGCCGTTCAGGAAGGGGTCGATGAGGGCCAGGAGCTGGTCCTCGTTCCCCACCTGCCCGTCGGTGATCAGCACCAGCACCCGGTCGCGGCCCGCGTCGTCCAGCAGGGCGGCGCCCTCCCGGAGCGGGGCCGCCAGTTCGGTGCCGCCGCGCGCCTGCAGCCCGGCCAGGTGCTCCACGGCGCGGAACCGGTTGCGGTCGGTGGCCGGGCTGAGCCCGCCGTCCAGCCCGGCGGGCCGCTCGACCATGTCGTCGAACGACAGCACCGCGAAGCGGTCCCGCCCGGTCAGGGTGTCCACGATGCGGGCCGCGGCGCGGCGGGCCGCCACCATCTTCCAGCCGTGCATGCTGCCCGAGCGGTCCAGCAGGATGACCACATCGCGCGGCCGGGGCGCGCACTGCTCGGACGGCGGCAGCACGGTGAGGGTGAACGTCCCGGATTCGCCTTCGGCGTCGGGGGTCAGCGTCACGGAGGCGGCGGCCTGCTCCGGGCGGCCGTAGGCCAGACGCAGCACGAAGTCGCGGTCGAGCCGTTCCCCGGGCTGTAGCCGCACCGTGGTGCGCCCGGAGCCGCGGGTGTCGGCGGCCACCACGTGCAGGCTGGAGCGGATCTCCCCGAGCGGGAACCCGGCGGGGTCGATGTCCGCTTCCAGGGACAGCCGCACCGGATCGGGAAAGCCGGGCAGCAGGACGGGCGGGCTGATGCGGGAGGCGTCCGGCACCGCGTCGGTGTCGGCGGCGATCCCGTCCCCGGCCCGCTCGTCCGGCAGTGCGGTGCCGGGGATGTAGCGGGGCGCCACGACGAGCGGGAAACGGAAGGTGGCGGCGCCGTCCTCATACGGCAGCGGCTGGTCGAGGGTCAGGCGGACGGTGACGCGCTCGCCGGGCGGGATGTTGCCGACCTGCATGGTGAACACATCCGGCCGGTCCTCTTCGGCGAGCGCGGCGCGGTGCCCGGCGGCGACGGCCTCCTGGTAGTCGGCCCTGGCCCGGCCGCGTTCCTTGAGCGCGGCCTCCACGGTGCCGTCGGCGGTCTCCATCCGCATGCGGGTGACGGCGGCGCGGTCCGGCAGCGGGAAGATGTAGACGGCCTCCAGCGGAACGTCGAAGGGGTTGCGGAAGCCCTGGCTCAGCTCGACGCGTCCGTTCAGCCCGGTGATGGCGGCGCGGACGTCGACGGTCTCCAAGGGGAGGTTGCCCCGCTCGGTGGCCAGCGCGCCCAGGCCCGCGCCGGACAGCGGTGCCGCCTGCTCGGGCAGCGGTGTGATGCGGACGGTCATGGGTGCCTCCCATCGGGGTCGGAGGGTGAGGCGGGGTCGTCGGGGCGGCACAGTCCCCGGCGGCGGAGCTCGCGCAGCAGCGGCTCGGCCGCCCGGCCGATGGCCGCCAGGTCCGCCGGGCCGAGCTCGGCGGTCTCCAGCAGCAGCGTCACTCCCGGGGCGAGCCGGACGGCGGGCATGGCGACCGGCTGTGCCGCCGGGGCGTTCGGCGCCTGCTGCGGCGCGGCGGCGGCCTGTGTCCAGAACCGTCGTCCGGGGGCGGGCTTGCGGGGTGTGGGGGCGTCCGGTGGGGAGGGCAGGCGGGCGATCTCGCGGAGGGCGGCGTTAGGGGCGCCGGCCAGCTCGGCCTGGATCTCGGCGATGCTGCGGCCCGCGGCCTGCAGGCGTTTGACGGCGACCAGCTGCAGCAGGTGCCGCTCGCCGTACAGGGCGGTGCGTCCGCGCCTGCCGGAGGGCGGGTCCACCAGGCCGATCGTGGTGTACCAGCGGATCAGGCGCTCGTTGGGCAGGTCGCGGACCCGGCGGTTGACCCGTGCCGGTTCCTCGCCGAGCGCGGCGGCGGCCGCGGCGGCCAGCTCGGTGATCGTCCAGCAGGGGTCCATGCCACAATGGTGACACTGTAATAATGACAGTGTCAATGTCGATTCACGGCGGCGCGTCCTCGCCACCCGCCGGAAGTCCTTGAACGATCACCGTCCCGGCATCACGCTGACCTGTAGGGACGGCAGGACAGAGGGAGGCGCGGCAGTGCCCGATGGCAGGACGGGAGACCACCTCTCCCGGGCCGGAGCCTCGGCCTGGGCACGCTACCGCCGCCTTGCGGACGAGTACCGGCAGCAGCGGATCCTCCTCCGGCTGGTGCTGGCGGGCTCGGCGGCGGTGGTCGCGCTGGGCCTGGCGGGCCGGCAGGCCGCGCTGGGCGCGGCCGTGCTGACCGCGCTGGCGCATGCGCTGCACTGCCGCTACCGGCCGGGGCCCGGGTCCGCCACCGACTGGCGGCGCGGCGCCCTGGCCGAACGCCGGACCGGGCGGCGGCTGGCCCGGCTGGGACGGGGGCACCGGGTGCTGCACGACCGGGCGCTGCCCGAGCTGCCCGGCACCAACCTGGACCACCTGGTCATCGGGCGCACCGGGGTGCACGCGGTCATCGACCGGCACTGGCGGCCGGGCACCCGGCTGTGGGCCGATCGGTACCGGATCTGGGCGGGCCGGCGCCCGATAACGGCGCTGTCGGCCACCGTGGCGCAGATCGCCGACACGGTCGCCGAACTGCTGAGCGCCGAACTCGGCGAGGAGATCCCGGTGTCGCCGATCGTGGCGGTGCACGGGGCGCGCCTGCCGCGCGGCGGGCTGGAGCACCGGGGCGTGGTCTTCCAGCGCTCCTCCCGGCTGCCGCGTTTCATCCGGGAATGCCCGCATATCTTCACCGGCGCCGAGGTCGCGGCCATCACGGCGGCGGCGGAAAGGATGTTCCCGTCGATGCTGGACGTGCTCTCGCACCGGGCGCGAAGTCTGTCCTGAAGACGTGGGATATTTTCCGTATATTGCTTTTGTTGGTCTTTTGTGGCGTTTTGTTTCTTTGGGTGGGGACTGTGCGGCCGGGCGGCCTCCTCGCCCGGGACGGCATGAAAGCCGGCGCCGTCAGGGCTTTCCGGCCCCATGGCCTCGGGGTGCATGCCGGAGAGCGCCGGCGGTCCGGGCGCCTGAGTGAGTGGGGATCGAGGAGAACTTTCGCCACGTGATCCCGGGGGTGGCGGCGCAGGGCTCCGGAGCCTGTCTCCCCAGGTCGTCGCGTCGTCCGTGGCCGGGGCCTGCTCGGCACGTGGTCTTGAGCGCCGGGGCTCGAAGGCGCCCGGTGCCGCGACGCCTCGGGGCACGCGTCGTCCCTGGCTGCACTTCATCTCGACCCGTGGAGCCGGTGCGCTGAAAAGGTGCGCTGCGAGGGCGTCGTCCCGATATGAGAGGCGGCGCACGGGGTGCGCACCGTCTGAGTCCGGACGAGGACCTTGGCCGCCGAGGAACACACGACGACGGTCATATTCGGCGAATCCGGTGAAAATGAAAGAGTCCGGCGAAATAGACTTTTGTGATGTCCTGAGGAAAGGGCAGGTCAAACCATTCGAACCTGCTGTGTCAATCTATTCGACTGACGCATGAAAAGAGGTCAGAACCCCTATCTTCGGGGTGCATGAATGACCGTTCCCTGGTCGAGGCCCTGCGCTCGGGCGCCCCGGAGGCGCCCGGTGCGCTTTACGACTCCTACGGCCGGCGCCTGTACGAATACTGCTGGTTCCGGCTCGGTGACCACGAGGCCGCCCAGGCGGCGCTGTGCGACGCCTTCATCGTGGCCGAGGCGCACATTCGCCGGCTCCAGTCGCCCGACCGGCTCGGAGCGTGGCTGTATGCGCTGGTCAGGCGGGAATGCACGCGCCTGGCGGCCGAGGGCGCGGCCGGGGACGGGCCCGCTCCCCCCTTCCCCGGCAAGGATCGCGGCGGGCGGGGCGAGACGGACCAGCGGATCATCGCCTGGCGGGCCGTGTGGGGCATGCCCCTGCTCAGCCGGGAGGTCCTCGAACTGCAGACGCTGCACCGGCTGCCGATGCCCGAGCTGGCCTCCGTGCTCGGCCTGCCCGACCAGGACGTCCGGGCATTGCTCGCCCGCGCCGCCGCCGACCTGGAAGAGTCGCTCGCCGCCGAGCTGCTGGCCGCCCACGGGCCGCAGGAATGCCCCGAGCCGGCCGCGATCGTGCGAGAACGGCGGGACGGGCGGGGCGCCTTGCCGCTGCCCGCGGCGGTCCGCCGGCGGCTGCTGCGGCACGCCGCGCAGTGCGCGGCCTGCGGGGAGCTGCGGCGGCACCGCCTGACACCGGTCAACGTCTACCGCCTGCTGCCGGAGATCACGCCTCCGGGCGCGCTGCGCGACCTGGTGCAAAACCGCATGCGGGCCCCCGGGAGGGCCGCCTACCGGGAGGCGGTCGCCGCGCGGGCCGCCGAGTTCACCGACGGGGCCTTCCCGGTCCAGCGCGAGGCCGAGACGCTGCCGCTGCCGCTGCCGGACCTGCCGGAGCCGGACTCGCCGGCGCCGGACCCCGCCGCCACGGCCGGCGGCCGGGTGAGCCGGGCGGTCGCCGCGGCCGTGGCGGTGGGCGTGTGCCTGGCGCTGGCGGCGGTCGCGGTGGGCTGGCTGCGTTCCGGTGATCGGCCCGCCCGCCCGCAGGCCGCCGGGCCCTCCCCGTGGTCCTCGCCGCGGGAGGAACCGCCCGCGGCGGACGTGGGCGGCGCCGGCGGCTCGGCGGGCGGGGTCGCCAAGGTGGTGCGGCTGTCCCCGACCTGGCCGCTGGGCGCCACCGACTCGGCCGCACCGCCCACCGCCCTGCCGTCCCCGCCCGCCGGGCCGGCGCGTCCGGACCGAAAGCCCGGCGGCCCGGCGGGCCGGGGCACGCTGACGATCGCGCCCCGCCACCTGGACCTGGGCGGCGGGTCGTCCGGCACGCTCGAGCTGACCGCGCACGGCGGCCCGGTGGACTGGTCCGCCCGCGCCGGCGGGCCGATCCGGCTGAGCAGCACGTCGGGACGGCTGGCGGCCGGCCGGTCGGTCACGCTCCGGCTGCGGGTGGCCCGCCGCCCCGACTCGACGGGCCGGCGGGTGGTCACCTTCCGGCCCGGCAGGCTGCGGGTCGTGGTGACCTGGCGGAAGAGCCCCGCCGGGCCCCGCCCCGGACCCAGGCCGACCAAGCCGTCCGAACCGCCCCGCACGCCCCCGACGGACGACCCCGGCACCCCGCCGCAGCGGCCCGGGCCGACCCGGCCCCCGACCCCGGCGCCCACGCCGCGGCCCTCCGATCCGCCGCCGTCCGACCCGCCCTCCTCCGAGCCGCCGCCCGCCGACCCGCCGGAGGAGTCCGAGCCGCCGGAGGAGTCCGAGCCGCCCCCCGTGCCGGAACCGCCGCAGTCCTCCGGTCCCAGTCCGGTGCCCGAGTAGGTCTTCCGGACCCGCGGGACCCGGCCGTCCACAGGCGGCGGGCCGGGCCTTTTCCACCTGTTCCACCTGCAACGCGTGGCCTTGAGGACCGGGACGGTGCCTGAGCCCATGACGTCGCAGGGTGCGGCATCGTCCGCGAAGGCGATGCCTTCGCATGCGACCTGACGGGACGGCGTGCCGCACCGCTTGTTGACCAGGGCTCGACCGCGCACTGCCCGCAGCAGACCGGCGGGCCGTGCTCCTCGGCATGTTTTGGCCGATCAGGGAGTTGGCCGTGGCCTGCGTGGGGGCAGTAACCGCTGTTGCTGGAGGGACTGAAGTTCCTGATGTGACAGCTGGTAACTACTGCCGCCGCGATCAGGGCGCGGGATGCTGAGGGGTGGAGCGTGGCACGGTCCAAGTGCGCTTCCCGCCGCACGACGGCTCCGGGAGCAGGGACGACAACGGGCAGACGCAGGTGCCGCGGGGCGCGGTCGGCCGGGGCGGTGCTGGTCGCGGCCGCGGTCGGCCTGCTCGGGGTGTCGTCGGGCGGTCTGGCCGCCGGCGCCCTCGCCGATCCGGTGCCCGACTCCCGCGAGGTGGAGCGCGGCAGGCAGCAGGTCCGCGACCGGGCCGCCGAGGTGGGACGGCTGAAGGCGCGCCTGGCCGAGGCCGACGGCAAGCTGGAGGAGCTGTCGATCCGCGCCGAGATGGCCGTGGAGCACTACCACGGCGAGCTGGTCCGGCTGGAGCGGGCGCGCCGTGACTGGGAGGCGGCCCAGCGCCAGGTCGCCGAGGCCGAGCGGCGCCTGGAGGCGGTGCGCGCCGAGGTGGCCGGGGTCGCCGCGGCCGCCTACCGCGCCGAAAGCGGCCCCAACCCCTGGGTGGGCGTGGTCGCGGGCCGGGGCGGGCCGCAGGGCGCCATGGACCGGGCCGGACTCATGGAGATGATGAGCCGGCACCGGGCCGGCACCATCCGGGAGTTCGAGGCCGCCCGCCAGGTCGCCGAGGTGTTCCGGGCCCGGGCCACCGCCGCGCTGCGCGAGCAGGAGGAGGCCACCGCCCGGGCGGAGGCCGCCAAACGCGCCGCCGAGGAGGCCGTGGAACGCCAGCGCGCGTCCATAGCGCGCCTGGATGAGCGGAAGCGGCACGCTGAACGGCTCTTGAAGGCCGCCGAAGGACGCGTCCGGGCATTGGAGGCCAAACGGCGCGCGGCGGCGGCTTCACGGCCCTCTCAGGGGCGGCCGCCGTCCCTCAAGGGCTCTTCCCGGGGCCAGGTGGCGGCGCGGGCGGCGCTGAAATGGCTCGGC
The DNA here is from genome assembly GCF_001896795.1 of Thermomonospora sp. CIF 1. Taxonomy (NCBI): domain Bacteria; kingdom Bacillati; phylum Actinomycetota; class Actinomycetes; order Streptosporangiales; family Thermomonosporaceae; genus Thermomonospora; species Thermomonospora sp. CIF 1. Next base: position 144,615 of record NZ_MOYN02000025.1, on the reverse strand, counting down.
ACCCCCTACTCGTGGGGCGGGGGCAACGCCTCGGGCCCCACCTATGGGATCGGCCGGGGCGCGCGCATCAAGGGCTTCGACTGCTCCGGCCTGGCGCTGTACGCCTGGGCCCAGGCCGGCGTCAAGCTCGACCACTGGACGGGCACGCAGTGGACCTCCGGTCCCCGCATCCCCCTGTCCAAGCTGCGCCCGGGCGACCTGGTCTTCTTCGCACGCGACGTCAAGAACCCGCGCACCATCCACCACGTGGGCATCTACATCGGCGGAGGCCGGATGGTGGAAGCCCCCTACACCGGCGCCACCGTCCGCATCTCGTCGATATGGCGCCGCGGCCTCATCGGGGCCACCCGTCCCGCCGGCTGAGCCGGGGGAACGGCGGTCCCGAACGGACCATGGGCAAGCGACGTCGGGGCGCGACCCATCATGGGCGCGCCCCGACGTCGCATACGCCCGGGGAAGGACGGCTACTCGGCGGCCTTCTCGGCCTCGGCGTGCTCGGCGGCGCGCTTGAGGGAACGCTCGATCTCGGCCTCGGCCTCGGCACGGCCGACCCAGCTGGCGCCCTCCACCGACTTGCCGGGCTCCAGGTCCTTGTAGACCTCGAAGAAGTGCTGGATCTCCAGCCGGTCGAACTCCGGCACGTGGTGGATGTCGCGGATGTGCTCCATCCGCGGGTCGGTCAGCGGCACGCACAGCACCTTGTCGTCGCCGCCGGCCTCGTCGGTCATCCGGAACATGCCCACTGCGCGACAGCGGATGAGGCATCCGGGGAATGTCGGCTCCTGGAGGAGCACCAGAGCGTCCAGAGGATCCCCGTCCTCGCCGAGAGTGCCTTCGATGAACCCGTAGTCGGCCGGGTACTGCGTCGAGGTGAACAGCATCCGGTCCAGCCGAATCCGGCCGGTCTTGTGGTCCATCTCGTACTTGTTGCGGTGCCCCTTAGGGATCTCAATGGTGACGTCGAATTCCAAGATGTCCTCAGCTCCCCGCGCGATCGCAGTGATTAGGGTTCAGGGGGTGAGCGAGGCCCGCCGCGGTCCCGCTCGTTAGGTGTTCCCTTATACAAGGGTCCCGCACGTCTCCGCAGACCGGGGTGGGGAAAGGCGGGGTGGAGATGCCCAAGTACGAGCGGGTCCTTGCTTTGGTCACGCTTTTTCTTCTCCAGGCGTTCGCCGTGGGGTCGGGCGTTGCAGTGGCGAACCTCACACCTGTGGACCGTTCCCTCCCGCGGCCCCCGGCGGTGGCCGCCCGGACGCCCCTGCCGCCGGCGGCTCCGCCGCCGGCCGCCGCGGCGGACGCCCCCATGCCCGCCGCCGACGCCCTCACCGGCGAATTGGCGGCGCTGGCGAGCGGCTCCGGAGCGGAGATCAGCGCGGTGGTGATCGACGCCCGGACCCGCCGGACGCTGTTTGCGCATCGGGCCGACCGGCCCGCCGTCCCCGCCTCCACCACCAAGCTCGTCACCTCGGTGGCGGCGCTGTCGGCGCTCGGCCCCCACCACCGGATCACCACCAGGGTCGTGCGGGGCGGCCCGCGGGCCGTCGTGCTGGTCGGCGGCGGCGATCCCACGCTGACCGCCCGTACCCCCTCGGCCGGCGCCTACCCCCGCTACGCCTCACTGGCCGACCTGGCCGACCAGACCGCCGCCGCGCTCAAGCAGACGGGCACGGGCGAGATCCGCGTCGACTACGACGCCTCCCTGTATGAGGGCGCCGGCACCGCCGAGGGCTGGAAGCCCAACTACCTGCCCGACGGGGAAGTGGCGCCGATGAGCGCGCTCACCGTGGACGCCGGCCGCACCGGCGACGGCGGCAGGGTGAAGGACCCGGCCGCATCGGCCGCCAAGAAGTTCGTCCGCCTCCTCAAAGACCGCGGCGTGCGGGCCGAGCTCGGCGAACGCACCGTCGCCGACAAGGCCGCCGCCACCGTGGGCCAGGTCCACTCGCCGCCGCTGTCGGTGCTGGTGGAGCGCACCATGACGGTCAGCGACAACGACGTGGCCGAGGCGCTGCTGCGCCAGGTGGCGCTCAAACGCGGCGCCCCGGTCTCGTTCGAGGGCGGGGCGCGGGCGGTGATGGCGGAGCTGGCCCGCCTGGGCGTCGCCGAGGGCGTGCGCGTCCACGACGGCAGCGGGCTGTCCACCCGCAACCGCATCACCCCGCTGGCGCTGGCCCGCATCGTCTCCCTGGCCGCCTCCGCAGAGCACCCCGAGCTGCGCGCGGCGATCACCGGCATGCCGGTGGCCGGTTTCACCGGCACCCTGGCCGCCCCCCGCTACACCACCGCGCAGACGGCGGCCGGCGCCGGGGCGGTGCGCGCCAAGACCGGCACCCTGTCGGGGGTGAGCACGCTGGCGGGACTGGTCCACGACGCCGACGGGCGGCTGCTGGCGTTCGCGTTCATGATGGGGGACGGCCGCGGGCCGGTGGACCCCGCGCGGCTGGACCGGATGGCCGCGGCCGTCGCCGCCTGCGGCTGCCGGGGCGGAACGTAACGATCGGCTTCGCCCGCGACCATGGGTGTGGACGCGGACATACGGGAGATAACCAAAGCGTTCGTTCGTTGAACCTCATGTAAGGGCGCTGTGGCGCCGGGGCGGAAATTACGGTGGAGCACATGAGCGCCCAGATGATCGACTGGAACCTCGCCGTCCAGACCGGCACCCGGCTGGTGCGGCCGGGGCCCCAGGTCAGCCAGGCGGAGGCCCAGCAGGTCGTGGCGGAGCTGCGGGAGCTGGCCAAGCTCGCCGAAGGGCACGTCCGCGACTTCACCGGCATCCAGGCGGCCGATCCCGACCGCGGCCACGCCACGATCGTCGACCGGCCCGGGTGGATCCGGGCCAACGTCGACGGGTTCCGGGCCGTGCTGGAGCCGCTGATGGACCGGCTGGCCGAACGCCGCGGCGGGCTGGCCGGCGGGCCGGGCGGCGCGGTGATCCAGGCCGTCGGCTCCCGCGTCACCGGCGTGCAGATGGGCGCGATCCTGGCGTACATGGCCAGCCGCGTGCTCGGCCAGTACGAGCTGTTCCTGCCGCCGGACCCCGACGGGAAGGCGCCCACCGGGCGGCTCACCCTGGTGGCCCCCAACATCGTCCACGTCGAGCAGGAACTCGGCGTCAACACCCGCGACTTCCGGCTGTGGGTCTGCCTGCACGAGGAGACCCACCGCGCCCAGTTCACCGGGGTGCCCTGGCTGCGCTCCTACGTGCAGGAGCAGATGACGGAGTTCCTGCTGGCCTCCGATGTGGACCCGGTGGCGATGATGGAGCGGCTGCGGCAGACCGCCGAGGCCGTCATCGACGCCTTCCGGGGCGGCGACGACCCCGACAACCCTCCGGCCGGGCTGATCGACGCCATCCAAAGCCCGCAGCAGCGCCAGATCCTCGACCGGCTCACCGCCGTGATGACGCTGGTGGAGGGGCACGGCGACTATGTGATGGACGCCGTCGGCCCCGAGGTCGTGCCCTCGGTCAAGCAGATCCGCGCCCGCTTCCAGCGCCGCCGCGACGGCGGCTCCCGGCTGGACAAGGCGATCCGCCGGCTGCTGGGCATCGACCTGAAGATGCGCCAGTACGCCGAGGGCTCCCGCTTCGTGCGCCACACCGTCGCCGCGGTCGGCATGGAGGGCTTCAACAAGGTGTGGACCTCGCCGGAGTGCCTGCCCACGCACGAGGAGATCAAGAACCCCGGCGCCTGGATCGCCCGGGTCGTCGGCGACCGGTCGCTGGAGTCCGGCCCGCCGTCGGAGGCCGGCGAGGGCTGAGCCCGTCCGGCCGCACGGCCCGCCTCCCCTACGCTGGCGCCCGGAGGTGGGCGCATGGGTCCTGATCCTGCCGTCGCCGCCGTGCGCGTGGCCGTCCGGCGGGCGCTGGGCGAGCTGCCCGCCGGCATGCCGGTCCTGGTGGCCTGCAGCGGCGGCGCCGACTCCCTGGCGCTGGCCGCCGCGACGGCCTTCGAGGCGCCCCGCGCCGGGCGCCGGGCCGGCGGCGTCACCGTCGACCACCGGCTGCAGGAGGGGTCCGGCCATGTCGCTCAGACGGTGGTGCGCGCCATGCGCGAGCTGGGCCTGGACCCCGCCGAATCGGTCGCGGTGACCGTGACCGGGCCCGGCGGCCCCGAGAACGCCGCCCGGCGGGCCCGCTACGCCGCCCTGGACGAGGCGGCACGGCGGGCCGGCGCGGCGGTGCTGCTCGGCCACACCCTCGACGACCAGGCCGAAACCGTGCTGCTGGGCCTGGCCAGGGGCTCTGGGGCCCGCTCCCTGGCCGGGATGCCCCCGCGTTTTCAGCGGGGTGAGATCTGTTACATGCGGCCGCTCCTGGGGCTGGAGCGGGCGATCACCCGCAGGGCGTGCCGGGCCATGGGGCTGACCCCCTGGGACGACCCGCACAACGAGGACCCCGCCTACACGCGCGTCCGGCTGCGGCGCGAGGTGATGCCCGCCCTGGAAAAGGCGCTCGGCCCCGGCGTGGCCGCCGCGCTGGCGCGCACCGCCCGGCTGCTGCGCGACGACGCCGAGGCCCTGGACGCCCTGGCCGAACGCGCCCGAAGCGAGGTGACCGGCGACGACGGCGCGCTGGATGCGGCGGCGCTGGGCGAGCTGCCGCGGGCGGTGCGGACCCGGGTGCTGCGCGGGGCGGCGGTCGAGGCGGGCAGCCCGGCGGGTACGCTCGCCGCCGTCCACGTCGAGGAGCTGGATCGGCTGATCACGGACTGGCGCGGGCAACGGCATGTTGACCTGCCCGGGGGCGTACGCGCTTTGCGGCGGTATGGGAAGCTGCTGTTCCGCCGAGGAGAGATCGCCGCCGACGGGCGGGGACGATGACGACTCATTGAGATGCGGTGGGGGCAGTGGACGACAAGGACCTGGGTGCCGACCTGGCGAGCGTGCTGATCACGCAGGAGGAGCTGCAGGCCAAGATCCGGGAGCTGGCCGCCGAGATCGACGCCGACTACGCCGGCCGCGACCTGCTGCTGGTCGGGGTGCTCAAGGGCGCGGTCATGGTGATGGCCGACCTGGCGCGGGCGCTGCACTCGCCGGTCAGCATGGACTGGATGGCGGTCTCCTCCTACGGGTCGGGCACCCGCTCATCGGGCGTGGTGCGCATCCTCAAGGACCTGGACACCGACATCACCGGCCGCCACGTGCTGATCGTCGAGGACATCATCGACTCGGGGCTGACGCTGTCGTGGCTGGTCAGCAACCTGGCCTCGCGCAACCCGGCGTCGCTGGAGATCTGCGCCCTGCTGCGCAAGCCCGAGGCGGCCCAGGCCGAGATCGACGTCCGTTACGTGGGCTTCGACATCCCCAACGAATTCGTCGTCGGCTACGGGCTGGACTACGCCGAGAAGTACCGCAACCTGCCGTTCGTGGGCACCCTGGCGCCCCACGTCTACGGCGGGCAGGCCTAGCGGCGCGCCCCTCGGCGCGGCCGGCGGCGGCGGGACGAGGGAACAGATGGACCGGACGGTACGTTGCAAGACTGGACGGTAACCGTGCCGGTGGCGTTTCGGCGGCGGGCCGAGCGCGGTCCGCCGCGAACGCGTGGGCTGCGGCTCCCCGGGCCGCGGTGTACCGTCGATGCCACCGGGCATGTGCTCGGGGGTGCCGCATTGAGGGAGACCGCCTCGTCGGGCCGGCGGGCCCGGTGAGGTCTTGCAGACGCTGGTCAGGAGGGACGGGGCCCTCGCGAAGGGGTTGCCGGATAAATGGACGTGAAGCGCTACTTTCGCGGACCGCTGCTGTGGATCCTGCTGTTCGGTCTCTTGGCCGCGTTGGTCATGTGGGGCTTCGACCCGGGTGATCAGTACAAGCGGGCCGACACCTCCAAGGTGATCTCCGCCATCAACAGCGGCGAGGTCAAGTCCGCCAAGGTCATCGACAAGGACCAGCGGATCGAGGTGACCCTCAAGAACGGCGACCGGATGGAGGCCTCCTGGGTCAGCGGCCAGGGGCTGGAGCTGCAGAAGGCGCTGCAGGCCCAGGCCGACAAGGGGCAGCTGCCCGGCGGCTACAACGTCGAGGTCCCCCAGCAGAGCCTGTTCGTCAGCCTGCTGTTCAGCCTGCTGCCGATCCTGTTCGTGGTGCTGATCTTCCTGTTCATCATGAACCAGATGCAGGGCGGCGGCTCGCGGGTGATGAACTTCGGCAAGTCCAAGGCCAAGCTCATCACCAAGGACACCCCCAAGACCACCTTCGCCGACGTGGCCGGGGCCGATGAGGCGCTGGAGGAGCTGGAGGAGATCAAGGACTTCCTGCAGAACCCGGCCAAGTTCCAGGCCATCGGCGCCAAGATCCCCAAGGGCGTGCTGCTGTACGGCCCGCCCGGCACCGGCAAGACCCTGCTGGCCCGCGCGGTGGCCGGCGAGGCCGGGGTGCCGTTCTACTCCATCTCCGGCTCGGACTTCGTGGAGATGTTCGTCGGCGTCGGCGCCTCCCGGGTCCGCGACCTGTTCGAGCAGGCCAAGGCCAACGCCCCGTCCATCATCTTCATCGACGAGATCGACGCGGTCGGCCGGCACCGCGGCGCCGGGCTGGGCGGCGGCCACGACGAGCGCGAGCAGACCCTCAACCAGCTCCTGGTGGAGATGGACGGGTTCGACGTCAAGGGCGGCGTCATCCTGATCGCGGCCACCAACCGGCCCGACATCCTGGACCCGGCGCTGCTGCGTCCCGGCCGCTTCGACCGGCAGATCACCGTGGACCGCCCCGACCTGGAGGGCCGCAAGGGCATCCTCAAGGTGCACGGCCGCGGCAAGCCGTTCGCCCCGGATGTGGACCTGGACGTCATCGCCCGCCGCACCCCCGGTTTCACCGGCGCCGACCTGGCCAACGTGATCAACGAGGCGGCGCTGCTGACCGCCCGGCTCAACCGCAAGCAGATCCAGATGGACACCCTGGAGGAGGCCATCGACCGGGTGATGGCCGGCCCCGAGCGCAAGACCAGGGTGATGTCGGAGACCGAAAAGAAGATCATCGCCTACCACGAGGGCGGTCATGCGCTGGTGGCGCACGCGCTGCCCAACGCCGACCCGGTGCACAAGGTGACGATCCTGCCGCGCGGCCGGGCGCTGGGCTACACCATGACGCTGCCGGTGGAGGACAAGTTCCTCACCACCCGCTCGGAGATGCTCGACCAGCTGGCCATGCTGCTGGGCGGCCGCGCCGCCGAGGAGCTGGTCTTCCACGAGCCGACCACCGGGGCGGCCAACGACATCGAGAAGGCCACCGCCATCGCCCGCAACATGGTCACCGAGTACGGCATGAGCGAGCGGCTGGGGGCCCGCAAGTTCGGCTCCGGCCGGGGCGAGGTGTTCCTGGGCCGCGACGTCGCCCACGAGCGCGACTACTCCGAGGAGATCGCCTCCGCCATCGACGATGAGGTCCGCCGCCTCATCGAGTCCGCCCACGATGTCGCCTGGGAAATCCTGGTGGAGTATCGTGACGTGCTGGACGAGCTGGTGCTGCAGCTGATGGAGAAGGAGACCCTCTCCAAGGAGCAGGTGCTGGAGATCTTCGCTCCCATCCGCAAGCGTCCCAAGCAGAAGTCCTACACCGGCTACGGCAAGCGGCTGCCGTCGGAGCGGCCGCCCGTCCTGACCCCCAAGGAGCTCGCCCTGATGGCCGCCAAGGACGTTCAGGACCTGCCCGGCGGCTCCTCCCTGGCCAAGGGCAACGGCCAGAGCGGCGCCGAACAGCCGGCCGACCCGACCCCTGGTGAGAGCTGATTTTGACCCTCCCGCACGATGAGGCTCCCCGCGCCGGGGAGCCCGCCCACAGCGGCCTGCCCGCCTTCGACCATGAGCGGCTGGAGCGGGCGGTGCGCGAGATCCTGATCGCGATCGGGGAGGACCCCGACCGCGAGGGGCTCCGTGAGACGCCCGCCCGGGTCGCCCGCGCCTACGCCGAGCAGTTCGCCGGGTTGCGCCAGCGGCCCGAGGACGTCCTCAACAAGGTGTTCGAGGCCGACCACGACGAGATGGTCCTGGTCAAGGACATCGAGGTCTACTCCACCTGCGAACACCACCTGGTCCCCTTCCACGGGCTGGCGCACGTGGGGTACACCCCCAACGCCAAGGGGCAGATCACCGGGCTGTCCAAGCTGGCCCGGCTGGTGGACGTCTACGCCCGCCGCCCGCAGGTGCAGGAGCGGCTGACCAGCCAGATCGCCGACGCGCTGATGGAGATCCTGGAGCCGCGCGGCGTCATCGTGGTCATCGAGGCCGAGCACCTGTGCATGACGATGCGCGGGGTGCGCAAACCCGGGGCCAAGACGGTCACCTCGGCGGTGCGCGGCGACTTCCGCGACCACGCCGAGACCCGGGCCGAGGCCATGGCGCTGATCCTGGGACGGCCGTCCTGAGACGCGCGCGCCGGTCTCTTGCCCGCCTCGGGGCATGACGGGCCGGATGTTCGGGTATGGGGCCTTCCCCGGCGAAAGTCGCTTCCGGCGGGACGCGCCGGGTCCCGGCGCAGGACATAGGCTGACTTCCATGACCATTGGCGTTCCCGGGTTCCCCGCACCAGGGCGGTGCCTCGTCATGGGCGTGGTGAACGTGACCCCGGACTCCTTCTCCGACGGCGGGGCGTGGTTCGACGCCGACAAGGCGATCAGGCACGGCCACGACCTGATCGCCGAGGGCGCCGACCTGGTGGACGTGGGCGGAGAGTCCACCCGCCCGGGGGCGCAGCGGGTGCCGCTGGCAGAGGAGCTGCGCCGGGTGATCCCGGTGATCGAGGCGCTGGCCGCCGACGGCGTCCCGGTGAGCGTGGACACCATGCGCGCCGAGGTCGCCGAGGCCGCGGTCGCCGCCGGGGCCCGGCTGGTCAACGACGTCAGCGGCGGCCTGGCCGACCCGGACATGGCGCGGGTGGTCGCCGCCGCGCAGGTGCCCTATGTGGTGATGCACTGGCGCGGGCACAGCCACGACATGTACCGCAGGGCCGAGTACGCCGACGTGGTCGCCGAGGTCCGCGCCGAACTGCACCAGCGGGTGGAGGCGGTGGTCGCCCAGGGCGTGGACCCGTCCATGATCGTGCTGGATCCGGGGCTGGGCTTCGCCAAGCGGCCCCACCACAACTGGACCCTGCTGGCCCACCTGGGCGAGCTGTCGGACGAACTGCCGATCCTGGTGGGCGCCTCCCGCAAGCGCTTTTTGGGCAAGCTGCTGGCCGGGCCGGACGGGCACCCCCGTCCGTTCATCGACTGCGACGACGCCACGGTGGCCGTCAGCGCGCTGGCGGCGGCGGCCGGCGCCTGGTGCGTGCGGGTCCACCGGGTGCGTCCCAACGCCGACGCCGTGCGCGTCGCCGCCGCGGTGCACGCCGCACAGCGAGGTGAGACCGGGTGAACCGCGCCGATCTGGCCGAGGTCGAAGAGGCCAACGCCGAGTTCTACGCCGCTTTCGAAAACGGGGACCTGGACCGGATGTCGGCGGTGTGGGCCGACGGCCCCTACGCCGCCGCCGTGGGCTGCGTGCATCCGGGCTGGCCGCTGCTGCGGGGCCGCGAGGAGGTGCTGCGGTCCTGGGCGCTGATCATGGCCAACACCCCCTACATCCAGTTCGTGCTGACCGGCGTGCGCACCGAGATCTTCGGCGACCAGGCCCTGGTGACGTGCGAGGAGAACATCATCACCGCCGACGACGGCGCCGGCGGCAGCGTGCTGGCCGGCGGGAGCGTCGTGGCCACCAACCTGTTCCTGCGGGTGGACGGCCAGTGGCGGCTGCTGCATCACCACGGGTCCCCCGTGCTGAGCCAAGGGGAGGACGAGGAGCAGTGAGCCTTCTCCGACCTGCCGTTCCCGAAGGCGGCGTGCGAGAACGCCGCCGGGGCCCAAGCGGCCCGCGGGCCGGGACGGGCCCGGCCGGCATGCGGCGACGGCCCTGGAGGCGCGGGTGAAGGCGGCCGGGCTGGACTGGATCGAGCTGACCGGGCTGCGGGCCCGGGGCCGGCACGGATGCCTGCCCGCCGAGCGGGAGCTGGGGCAGGAGTTCGTGGTGGACGTGGCGCTGGGACTGGACACCCGCCCCGCCGCGGCGAGTGACGATCTGTCCCTGACGGTCGATTATGGATCTTTGGCCGACCGGCTGGTCGCCGTCGTGACCGGAGAACCGGTCAACTTGATCGAGACGCTGGCCGAACGGCTGGCCGAGGTCTGCCTGGAGGAGCCGACGGTGCAGCAGGTCCACGTCACGGTGCACAAGCCCGCCGCCCCGGTGGGACAGGTGTTCGGTGACGTGGCCGTGAAGATCTACAGGAGCCGTTCATGACCACGCCCGACCTGACCGCCACCGGCGGCCACCTGCTGGTCCCGCAGCGCGCGGTGCTGTCGCTGGGCAGCAACCTCGGCGACCGCCTGAGCAACCTCCAGGAGGCCATCGACGCGCTGTTCGACGCCCCCGGCCTGACGTTCGTGGCGCTGTCGCCGGTGTATGAGACCACCCCGTACGGCGGTCCGGAAGGCGAAATCCCCGAACAAGACGACTACCTGAACGTGGTGCTGGTGGCCGACACCAGCCTGGCCCCGCGGGTGCTGCTGGAGCGGGTGCTCAACATCGAAAACTCCATGCAGCGGGTCCGCGAGGTCCGCTGGGGGCCGCGCACCCTGGACATCGACATCGTGATGTTCGGCAACGTGACCTGCAATGAACCGGATCTGATCCTGCCGCATCCGCGGGCGCACGAGCGGGCGTTCGTGCTGGTGCCGTGGGCGGACATCGAACCGGACGTGCTGCTGCCCGGCCACGGCCGGGTGGCCGACCTGGCGGCGGCGGCGCTGCGCGCGACCGGCCCGGACGCGGTGCGGCGCCGCGACGACCTGACCCTGCAAGAGCCCGCGTGAGGCCGACACGTCCGGCGGTGCTGGTCGCCTTGGCGGCCGGGATCGCGCTGCTGGTGTGGGGGCTGCTGCAGGCGGTGTACGGGTCGCTGCCCAAGCTGCCCTGGACGATGGCGCCGACGATGCTGCTGCTGGCCCTGGGCGAGGGGTTCACCGCCTACAACCTGTGGCGGCGGATCCGCCGCCGCCCCGGCACCCGCCCGGTGGAACCGCTGATGGTGGCCCGGATGGCGGCGCTGGCCAAGGCCAGCGCGCACGCCGGGGCGGCGATCGCCGGGATCTTCACCGGGTTCGTCCTGTACCTGTCGTCCCGGCTGGACAAGGACGTGCCGCGGGAGGACTTCTTCGTCAGCATCGGCACGCTCGTGGCGGCGCTGACGCTGGTCGGCGCGGCGATCTGGCTGGAGTACGCCTGCCGCGTCCCCAAAGGCCCCGACGACGACCGCGACGAGGACGCCTCACCCCCCGACCCGGCCCACTGGTGACCGCGGTCCCATGACGGCGGGACGCGCCGCCCGGCAGGCTTGAGGCCCGTTGAGGCGAGGAGGGGGAGGAAGGTGGCCGGGCGGGTGCGAAAGTCGGCGGTTTCCGGCGGGCTCGACGCCACGGGGGCGTCCGCCGTTCCGGTGACGGCCGCAGGAGCGGAACGGTTCGCCGCGCTGCTGCGGGCACCCGCCGCGGGCCGGGACGAGCTGCTGGAGGAGGCGCTCGAAGCGGACCGGCGGGCGGTGGCCGGCTGGGCGCTGCGGCTCTGCCGCAGCGACGCCCCCAAGGCGCAGGTCCTGCTCGCGCTGCGCGCGCTGGACGAGGCCTGCCTGCACGAAGAGTGCCCCGACCTGCTGCCGGAGGCGGCGCGCACACTGGCCGGGCTGTGCCGTCCCGACTGGGACGCCGAGCTGCTCGCCGCGGCGCTGCCGCCGCTCGGCCACTACGCCGCGGGGCCGCAGACGGCGCAGACCCTGTCGGCGATGACCGAGCACCCCGACCCGGCGGTGCGGGCGGCGGCCGTCGAAGGCATCGACCACTTCGGCGACCGGGGCTCCTTCCCCCCGGCGGAGGCGGCGCTGGTGCGGCGGCTGACCGTCCTGGTCACCGAGGACCCCGACGCCCGGGTGCGGCTGGCGGCGGCCCGGACGCTCAGGTCGGCCGACCTGTGGGAGGGGTTCGGGCCGGAGACGGTCGCGCACCTGGCGGCGGCGCTGGGCCGGGCGATCGGCATCGACCGCGACCCGCGGGTGCGCCGGGCGGCCGCCGAAGGCCTGGGCCGGCTGTCGGTCCCGCCGCCGCAGCGCCCGCCGGTGGCCGAGGCGCTGCGTCCCCACCTGACCGACCGCGACCCGCAAGTGGCGGCGTGGGCGGTGGCCTACCTGGCCGCCGGGGACGACCCCCGGGCGCTGGAGTTGCTGTGGACGGCGGTGGCGGCCCGCGACGTGCACCGGGAGTACCTGTCGGCGGCCGTGCACATGTTCGTCCCCTACCGGGACGGCGCACCCCGGCACCGCCGCCGGCTGCGCCGCGCGCTCAAACGGCTGCGCAGCCGGGGCTGGGCGGACGTCCCCTCAGACGAGCCGGGCTGGGGACCGCAGGCCCGCGCGAACTACCTCAAAACCCTGATCGGCAGCCTGTCCCCGTGGTGGGCGCCCTGGTGGCTGCCGCTGGTGTGACCGCCCGCCGGTCACTTGTCGATGTCGCCGACCACGAAGAACATCGAGCCCAAGATGGCGATCATGTCGGCGACCAGGGTGCCGGGCAGCATCTCGCCGAGCACCTGGATGTTGTTGAAGGACGCCGAGCGCAGCTTCAGCCGCCAGGGGGTCTTCTCGCCCCGGGACACCAGGTAGTAGCCGTTGATGCCCAGCGGGTTCTCCGTCCAGACATAGGTGTGGCCCTCGGGGACCTTGAGCACCTTGGGCAGCCGCTGGTTGATCGGGCCCGGCGGCAGCTCGGCCAGCCGGTCCAGGCAGGCCTCCGCCAGGTCCAGCGAGACGTAGACCTGCTCCAGCAGGCACTCGAAACGGGCCAGGCAGTCGCCCTCGGTGCGGGTGACCACCTTGACGTCCAGCTCGGGGTAGGCCAGGTAGGGCTCGTCGCGGCGCAGGTCGAAGTCCACCCCGCTGGCGCGGGCGATGGGGCCGGACACCCCGTACTGGGCGATCTGCTCGGCGGTGAGCACCCCCACGCCGCGGGTGCGGGCACGGAAGATCTCATTGCCCATGATCAGGTCGGCGATGTCGCTCATCCGGCTGCGGACCTGGGCGATCGCCTGCCTGGCCCGGCCCGTCCACCCGGCCGGCAGCTCCTCCTTCAGCCCGCCGACCCGGTTGAACATGTAGTGGATCCGGCCGCCGGAGACCTCCTCCATCACCCGCTGCAGCCGCTCGCGCTCCCGGAAGGAGTAGAAGATCGGCGTCATCGCGCCGACCTCCAGCGGATAGGACCCCAGGAACATCAGGTGGTTGAGCACCCGGTTCAGCTCGGCCAGCAGGGTGCGCACCCACACCGCCCGCTCGGGCGCCTGCATGCCCAGCATCCGCTCCACCGCCAGCACCACGCCCAGCTCGTTGGCGAACGCCGACAGCCAGTCGTGCCGGTTGGCCAGCACGATGATCTGCCGGTAGTCGCGCGCCTCGAACAGCTTCTCGGCGCCGCGGTGCATGTACCCGATGATCGGTTCGGCCTTGGTGATGCGCTCGCCGTCCAGCGTCAGCCGCAGCCGCAGCACACCGTGCGTGGAAGGGTGCTGGGGGCCGATGTTGAGGACCATGTCCTCGGTGGCCAGCTCCTTGGCCCCGGCGCCGATCCCGACGGTGCGGACGGTCTCCTGGGTGCTCATCTTGCCTATCGTGCCACGGGTCGTTTCCAGGCCGAGGGGTCGCGGGCCTTGGGGTGCTTCGGGTTGACTTGGGAGGCGATGAACACGCCCTACGGTCGGCCACAGCCCGGTCCTTCGCCGATGGGCCAGGGCCACGGCCCTCTCCCAGGACAACCGAACATGCCGTACGGCCCGGCGGCCCCGCCGGGCGGGGCGTTCGACCCGCCCGCCGGGGGCGACTGGCACCGGGTCTCGCCCCGGCTGCGGTGGCACCGGCGGATCACCGCCGTGCTGACCGCGCTGCCGGTCGCGCTCATCGGCGCCTGGTGGGTGCACCAGGGCGGCGGCGCCCTCGGCGTTGTGCTGTGGCTGGCGCTGGTGGCGGTGAGCTGCGCGATGGCCTGGATCGTCGCCGAGCTGGCCTACCGCTCCCTGGGGTATGCGGAGCGGGCCGAGGACCTGCTGGTCACCAGCGGGGTGTTCGTCCGCCGGCTGGTGGTCGTCCCCTATGGGCGGATGCAGCTGGTGGACGTGACCGCCGGGCTGCTGGAGCGGTGGATGGGCATCGCCACGGTCCGGCTGCACACCGCCGCGGCCGCCACCGACGCCCGCATCCCCGGGCTGCCGGCGGCCGAGGCCGCCCAGCTCCGCGACCGGCTCGCGCAAAAGGGCGAGGCGAGGAGCATGGGACTGTGAACGGCCCCTACCCGCCGCCCGGCGGACCCGTCCCCGGAGGGCCGCCGCCGCACGGCTACCAGCCGCCGGGGTACGGCCCCGCGATGCCCCCCGGCCCGCCGGCCGCGCCGCCCGGCTACGGGCAGATGCCGCCCGCCCGCTTCTCGGCGGGCGTGCACCGGCTGCACCCGGCCACCGCGCTGCTGCGGGCGTTCGTGTTCTGGCTCATCTACTTCGTGCTGCTGGGTTTTCCGCTGCTGCTGACCCGGCGCGGCGAGGAACTGGTGCTGTTTGCGCCCGAGGCGGTGCGGCGCTTTGCGCTGGTGTCCATCCCGGTGACGGTCGCCGCCGTGGTCGTCGGCATCTGGGGCTGGCTGGCCCTGCGCTTTTGGGTCGCCGGGGACGAGCTGGTCGTCGAGACCGGGCTGCTGCGCAAGCGCCGGCGGCTGATCCCGCTGTCGCGGGTGCAGGCCATCGACGTGGTCCGGCCGCTGATGACCCGGCTGACCGGGCTGGCGGAGGTCCGGGTGGAGGCGGCCGGCGGGGACCGGGCCGAGGTCTGCCTGCGCTACCTGGGACGCGGCGCGGCCCAGCGGCTGCGGGCCGAGCTGCTGGCGCTGGCCGCCGGGCTGCCCGGGCACACCCCCGAGGCACCCGAGCAGCCGTTTTGGCGGGTCCCCTTCGGCACCCTGTTCCTGTCGCTGATCAGCAGGCTGCCCGTCGCCGCCGCCGGCGTGCTGTTCCTGACGGCGCTGATGGCGTCTTTGAGCCTGCTGGAGCCGGGCTTTTTCAGCGTGGCGGTCACCACCCTGCTGGGCCTGATCGGCTCGGTGATCGCCCCGCTGGTGACATACGGCGGTTTCACCGTGGCGATCTCCCCGGACGGCCTGCGGCTGCGCCACGGCCTGCTGGAGACCCGGATGCAGACCGTCCCGCCCGGCCGGGTGCAGGCGGTCGCCATCGTCGAGCCGGTGCTGTGGCGGCAGCGCGGCTGGGCCCGGGTGGAGGCCACCGTCGCCGGGTACGCCGGCGAACGCCAGGCCCTGTCGTCGGTGCTGCTGCCGGTGGCCCCGCGCCAGGTGGCGGTGGCGCTGGTGGCCCAGGTCTTCCCGGGCGCCAACGTGGACGCCGTCCCGCTGCTGCCGGCCTCCGCCAAGGGGCTGTCCCTGGACCGCTTCGCCGCCGCCGGCACCGACGATGTCGTCTTCGTGACCCGCCGCGGCCTGCTGTGCCGCCGCACCGAGGTGATCGCCCACGCCCGCGCCCAGAGCGTCCGGCTGACCTCCGGCCCGCTGCAGCGCCTGTTCGGCCTGGGCACCGTGCACGTGGACGCCCCCTCCGGCCCGGTCCGCGTCGCCGCCATCGACCGCGACCTGCCCGAGGCCCGCCTCATCGTCGAGTCCACCGCCGAACGCGCCCGCCGCGCCCGCGCCCACACCCGCTCCGACCCCACCCGCTGGGCCCGCTGACCCCGGTTTTTCGGACGAGCCGGGATCACTCGGTGTAGTGTTCCGATTGCTCACTTTGGGTGCTCCAGGATGCGTGAGCACGGTCCGTATGCTGGGAGCCGACGCGGAGACGAGGTGCGGGGATGACCGCCATGGTGCGTGAACCGCACAAGGGTCTGAAGCTGGAACGCAGCGGACTGTGCCCCAAGAACTACCTCATCCCCGACGGGGTGCTCGCGCCGCTCGCCCTGGACGTCTTCGCAGAGGCCGACTCGTGGATGGAACCGGACGGGATCGTCCTGGTCATCGAGGTGACGAGCACCCATGCCGACCGGGACCGGCGGGATGAGCGGCACTGCTACGCCAAAGGCGGGATCCCGTTCTGCCTGCTGGTCGATCGCGAGCAGCGGACGGTGAGCCTGTTCAGCGAGCCGCGCAGCGACGAGGGCAGGGAGGACTACCTGCAGGAGACCCGGGTGATCTTCGGTAAGCCGCTGGAGCCGCCCGAGCCGTTCTCCTTCACTTTGGACACCTCTGAGCTCAGTTGGCCAAGGGTGCGGGCAGGGGGATGTGCTTGGTCTGGGCGAGCCAGCCGAAGCCGCCCAGGCCGGTGGGGTCGATGAGCTCGGCCTCCTCGCCGGCTCTGCGCAGGGCGGCGACATAGGCGCGCGGGTCGCGGTGGGCCAGGGTGATCGGGGGGCGGGCGCCGGTCAGGCCCAGGGCGCGCAGGGCGCGGCGCTGGGTGGTCAGGGCGGTGGCGGTGGCGCCCGCGGCGCTTCCGCCGGCGGCGCAGGCGTCCAGGGCGACGTGGGCGGTGATGTCGCAGGAGCCGTCCGGGACGGGGGGAACGGCGTGGCCGTCCCGGTAGCCGGTCAGGGAGCCGCAGGGGGGACGGGTGTCGCGGGTGTGGCAGTAGTCGACGGCGACGGCCAGGCCGCCGGCCAGGCGGCGCACCACCGAGGCCCAGGCGGCGCAGCGGGGGCGGCCGACCTCGGCGCGGTCGCCGGGGTCCCGCAGCGGCCACCAGCGCCGCAGCCACTCCAGGTCCTCGGCGCAGGGCGCCGGGCCCAGCCGCTCGGCCCCGGTGGCGGGATCGACCAGCACGGTGCGGGGGCCGTCACCGGTCATCTCCACCACGTCCAGGGGGATGTTGTCCAGCCACTCGTTGGCGATGACCAGGCCGGTGATGGTCTCCGGCGGCTCGGTGCGCCAGGCGATCCGGTCGGCAAGGGCCGGCGGGCGGGGGGCCAGTTCCACGGCCACCGGGTTGAGCCGGGCGGCCAGGGCGGGGTCGGCCGCCTCGGTGATCTGGGCGATCAGGCCGCCGCAGCCGGCGCCGATGTCGACCAGGTCGAGGCGGGAGGGACGCCCCAGTGCCTCGTCCACCTGGACCAGCAGGCGCAGCAGCGCCTCGGCGTAGCGGGGGGAGGCGTGCACGGAGGTGCGAAAGTGCGCGGCGGGCCGTTCGCCCCGGCTGTAGAAGCCGCCCTCCCCGTAGAGCGCCTGCTGCATCGCCGTTCGCCAGGTCACCCACCGCTCCACAGCAGGGACGCTACCGGAAGGCCGCACCGGGCAACGGCGAAGCGAGCGCTCTCCCCGTGGTCGCATGGACGTCCGACCTGAGTCGGATGGCTCCCTTCGAGGCCGGCCGTACTCTGAAACCCGTGATCAGGAGAGCGTGGGCGTGGTGGCGCGGCCATCGGACGCTGGTGGACCTGGCCTTCGTCTCGCCCCTGCTGTTCCTGTCGATCACATCGGCCCGCTACTACACCGAGCCGGGGCCGGCGGCGACCTCCCGGCCGATCCCCGAGCAGCTGTGCATCCCGCTGGTGCTGGCCCTGCTGCTGCCGCTGGCCCTGCGGCGGCGCTGGCCGGTGGGGGTGTTCAGCTGGATCGCCGGGCTGTCGTTCCTGCAGTGGCTGCTGGACCTGACCATCATCCCCGCCAACATGGGCGTGCTGGTCGCCCTGTACACGGTGGCGGCCAACTGCTCGTTCCGCTGGGCGCTGGCCGCCGGGCTGGTCGGCGAGCTGGGGGCGGTGATGGCGGCCTGGCGGTACACGGTGCATCCCGCCGACCGCAAGTACACGGTCGTCATGCTGTCGGCGGTGGTCGCCGGGATCTGGATCCTCGGCGTCTACATCAGCACCCGGCGGGCCTACATGCGCTCGCTGGAGGAGCGGGCGGTGCGGGCCGAACGCGAACGCGACACCCAGGTGCAGATCGCCAGGGCGGCCGAGCGGGCGCGGATCGCCCGGGAGCTGCACGATGTGGTGGCGCACAACGTCAGCGTCATCGTGGTGCAGGCCGACGGCGCCTCCTACGCCATCGACACTGACCGGGAGCGGGCCAAGAAGGCGCTGGAGGCGATCTCGGCCACCGGGCGGCTGGCGCTGGCGGAGATGCGGCGGCTGCTGGGCGTGCTGCGCGAAGAGGACGACGCCGGCTCCTATGCCCCGCAGCCGGGCGTGGCGCAGCTGAGCGACCTGGTCGAGCAGGTCCGCTCCTCGGGGCTGCCGCTGGATTTCCAGGTGGAGGGCGTCCCGGTGGAACTGCCGCCGGGCATGCAGCTGGCGGTGTTCCGGATCGTCCAGGAGGCGCTGACCAACACCCTCAAGCACGGCGGTCCGGGGGTGAGCGCACAGGTGCGCCTGCACTACGGTGACGAGGCGATCGAGGTGACGGTCACCGACGACGGGCGGGGCGCGGCGGCCGAGGGCGACGGGCTCGGCCACGGGTTGGCCGGGATGCGGGAGCGGGCCGCGATGTACGGGGGCGAGGTGCACGCCGGGCCCCGGGCCGGTGGCGGCTACCGGGTCGTGGCCCGCCTGCCGCTGCGAGAGGAGGCCAAGAGCGCGTGATCCGCGTGATGCTGGTCGACGACCAGGAACTGGTGCGCACCGGGTTCCGCATGGTGCTGGACGCCCAGCCCGACATCGAGGTGGTCGCCGAGGCCGGCGACGGCGCCCAGGTGGTGGACCTGCTGCGGGCGCACACCACCGACGTGGTGCTGATGGACGTGCGGATGCCCCGCGTGGACGGCATCGAGGCCACCCGGCGGATCGGCGCGCTGCCCGCCGAGCGGCGCCCCAGAGTGATCATCTTGACCACCTTCGACCTGGACGAGTACGCCTTCGCGGCGATCAAGGCGGGCGCCTCGGGGTTCCTGCTCAAGGACGCCGGGCCCGCCCAGCTGATCGAGGCGATCCGGGCGGTGCACTCCGGCGACGCGGTGGTGGCGCCCAGCACCACCCGGCGGCTGCTGGACCGTTTCGCGGTGCACCTGCCCGACGCCGAACAGCAGAGCGCCGCCGGGGCGCTGGCCGCGCTGACCGCCCGCGAGCGGGAGGTGCTGCACCTGGTGGCGCGGGGCCTGTCCAACGCCGAGATCGCCGGGCGGCTGCACGTCTCGGAGGCGACGGTCAAGACCCACATGGGCCGCATCCTGACCAAGCTGGGGCTGCGCGACCGGGTGCAGGCCGTGGTCTTCGCCTACGAGACGGGCCTGGTCAAAAGGGGGCAGTCCGGCGCTTGACCGCTCAAGGGCGGACCGGAGGCGTACGACTTCGGTCGTACGGCGGCGATCAGGTACCCCGCAATGGGCACGCCAAGCATGGACGCGGGGCCGATGGCAGGGAGAGCGGCCGTCCCTAGCGTGGCCTGTGCATGTCCGCACATTCCGAGGAGGCTACGTGACCAGCATGCTCTCCCGCGCGCCCGGCGATGCCGGGCCGCCCGCCGGCCATCCGGCCGTCGCCGCCGCCGACGTGGTCAAGGTCTACGGCAGCGGGGACGCGGCGGTGCACGCCCTGCGCGGGGTCAGCGTGACGTTCGCCAAGGGCGCGTTCACCGCGATCATGGGGCCGTCCGGGTCCGGCAAGTCCACCCTGATGCACTGCCTGGCCGGGCTGGACGCCGTCACCTCCGGCCGGATCACGCTGGGCGGCACCGAGATCACCGGCCTGGGCGACCGGCGGCTGACGCTGCTGCGCCGCGAGCGGGTGGGTTTCGTCTTCCAGTCCTTCAACCTGCTGCCCATGCTGACCGCCGAGGAGAACATCCTGCTGCCGCTGCGGCTGGCCGGCCGCCGGCCCGACCGGGCCTGGTTCGACCGGGTGGTGGACGTGGTGGGGCTGCGCGACCGGCTGACGCACCGGCCCGGCGAGCTGTCCGGCGGCCAGCAGCAGCGGGTGGCCTGCGCCCGGGCGCTGGTGACCCGCCCCGAGGTGATCTTCGCCGACGAGCCCACCGGCAATCTGGACTCCCGCGCCGGCGCCGAGGTGCTGGACTTCCTGCGGCTGTCGGTGCGGGAGATGGGCCAGACGATCGTGATGGTGACCCACGACCCGGTGGCGGCCTCTTATGCCGACCGGGTGGTGTTCCTGCACGACGGGCGGATCGTCTCCGAGCTGGCCGCGCCCACCCCGCAGACCGTGCTCGACCGGCTCAAGGCGCTGGGAGGCTGAGGGATGCTGCGGGTCTGCCTGGCCGGGTTGCGCGTCCACCGGCTGCGGCTGGTGCTCACCACCGTGGCCGTCATGCTCGGCGTCGCCTTCATCTCCGGCACGTTCGTCCTCACCGACACCATGCAGGCGGGCATCGACAAGAAGTTCACCGCCTCGGCGAGCAAGGTGGACGTGGCCGTGCTGCCCAAGAGGGGCGGCGAGGAGATGACGCAGCGGACGGTGGCGGCGGTCCGGGCGGTGCCGGGAGTGCGACAGGTTCACCCGATGCTGCGGGGCGAGGCCGTGCTGATCGGCAAGGACGGCAAGGCCTACGGCGACATGCCCCCCATCGCCCTGTCGGTCACCACCGGTCCGCTGCAGCGTTACGACATCCTCCAAGGGAGGGCTCCGGCCGCGCCGCACGAGGTGGTGCTGGATGAGCGGACCGCCAAACGCAACGAGTTCGCCGTGGGCGCCGCCCTCACGGTGCTGGACGCCGCGGGCCGGGAGCGGCGCTTCACCCTGACCGGGCTGGCCGACTTCGGCATCGACGCGGAGGTCGGATGGCGCGGCGGCCTCGGCTTCACCCCCGAGGCCATCGCCGCGGTCACCGCCCGGCCCGGCCTGATCGAGATCGACGTGCTCGGCGACGGCGACCCGGCGGCGCTGCGCCGGGCGGTCGCCGCGGCCGTCGGCCCCGGCTACGACGTGGTGACCGCCCGCGAGCTGGGCGAGCGGCTGGTGCAGCGGGCGGGCGCCGACACCGGGGTCATCCGCATCGGGCTGCTGCTCTTCGGCGTGGTGTCCATGCTGGTGGCCGCGCTGGTCATCTACAACACCTTCGCGATCCTCATCGCCCAGCGGATGCGCCAGACGGCGCTGCTGCGCTGCGTCGGCGCCACCCGCCGCCAGGTCTTCGGCGGGGTGCTGCTGGAGTCGGCGCTGGTCGGCCTGGCCGGTTCGCTGGCCGGGCTGGTGCTGGGCGTGGCGCTGGCGGGCGGGCTGTCGGCGCTGCTGGGCGGAACGGACGCCGGTGTCTCCGCCGACTTCTTCACCGTGACCCCGGTCGCCGTCGCCGCCGGGCTGACGGTCGGCGTCGTGGCGACCGTGCTGGCGGCCCTGCTGCCCGCCCGCGCCGCCACCCGGGTCGCCCCGGTCGCCGCGCTGCGCACGGAACCGGAGCCGGGCGGGGGCCGTTTCCGGCTGGGCCTGCCCCGCACGATCGCGGCGGCCCTGCTGGGCGGCCTCGGCGTGGCGGTGGCCCTGGCCGGTTCGCTGGCCATGGACAAGGGCGAGAGCGCGATGCTCACGGTCGCCGCCGGAGGCGCCCTGCTGTTCCTGGGGGTGGTCGCGGTGATGCCCGCGCTGGTGCGCCCGCTGGGACGGATGGTCGGCGCGCTGCCGGCCCGCCTCACCGGCGTCCCCGGGCGGCTGGCGGTGGCCAACGCCCACCGCACCCCGCGCCGCACCGCCACCACCACCATCGCGCTGACCATCGGGGTGGGGCTGATGAGCCTGTTCGCGGTGGTGGCGGCCAGCGGCCGGGCCACCGCGCTGGCGATGCTGGAACGGCAGTTCCCGGTCGACTTCCAGGTGCACACCCAGTTCGGCACCGGTGAGCCGGACGAGCGGATGAGGCTGCCGGCCGATCTGGCCGCCCGCCTGCGCGAGCGGCCCGACCTGGCCCACGTCACCGAGCTGTGGCGGCGGCAGGCGCGCCTGGGCGGCGACCCCGTCGCCGTGGGGGCGGTCACCCGCGCCTCCCTCGGCGACCTGGTCAATCCCCCGGTGGTGAGCGGATCGCTGGACGACCTGCGTCCCGGGACGATCGCCGTGCACCGCAGCGCGGCCGAACGCCGCGGCCTGGCCGTCGGCCGGACGGTCCGCCTCACGGTGAAGGGAGGGACGGTGCCGTTCACGGTGGTGGCGGTGTTCGACGGGGAGACGCCGCTGCCGCCCTACCTGCTGCCTGAGGCCGACTTCGCCGCGCACTTCGGCGCCCAGGGCCCTTGGATGATCTACGCCAAGGTCCGCGACGGCGCCGATCCCGACCGTGCGCGGCAGGCGCTGGAGCAGGCCACCCGGCACCTTCCCACCGTCAAGGTGACCTCGGTCGCCGAGGCGAAGGACCAGTTCAACCGGGCCATCGACACCTTGCTGCTGGTGTTCGGCGGGCTGCTGGGCCTGGCGGTGATCATCGCGTTGTTCGGCATCGCCAACACCCTCGGCCTGTCGGTGGTGGAACGCACCCGCGAGTCGGCGCTGCTGCGCGCCCTGGGCCTGACGAGAGGCCAGCTCCGCCTGATGCTGTCGGTGGAGGCGGTGATCATGGCGGTGATCGGCGCGCTGACCGGGGTGGTGCTCGGCGCGGCGTTCGGCTGGGCGGCCACCGGGGCGATGGGCGAGTCGGTGGTGTTCGCCCTGCCCTACGCCCAGCTCGCCGGCCTGATGGCGCTGGCGGCCGCGGCCGGGCTGGCCGCCGCGGTGCTGCCGGCCCGCCGCGCCGCCAAGGCGTCGGTCGTGGCGGCGCTCGCCCACGACTGAGCGTTCCGCTGCCAGACTCGGCGGGTACCCGCCGTGACGGGGACGCGGCGTACCCGGAGCGATCCGGCTCCGGGTACGCTGTGCGGGCACCGTCCGGTACCCGACTGAGGACTGGAACGACGATGGATTCACATGCCGTGCCGTCTTCGGCCACGCCCGAGGACCGGCCCGCCCGGCTGTCGGTCGGCGTGGTCGGCGCCGGACGGGTCGGCACCGCGCTGGGGGCGGCGCTGCGGCTGGCCGGGCACAAGGTGAGGGCCGCCGCCGCGATCTCCGAGACCTCCCGCCGCCGCGCCGCCGAACGGCTGCCCGGCGCCCGCCTGGTCACCCCCCAGGAGGCGGTGGCCTCCTGTGAGCTGGTGCTGCTGACCGTCCCCGACGACGCCCTGCCGGAGCTGGTGGCCGGGCTGGTGGCCACCGGCGTGCCGGTGGAGGGCAGGCTGCTGGTGCACACCAGCGGCCGGTACGGCATCGGGGTGCTGGACCCGGCGACGAGGGCGGGCGCGCTGCCGCTGGCGCTGCACCCGGTGATGACCTTCACCGGACGCCCCGACGATCTGAACCGGCTGGCCGGCATCCGGTTCGGGGTGACCTCCCCGCCGTCGCTGCGCCCGGTCGCCGAGGCGCTGGTGGTGGAGATGGGCGGGGACCCGGTGTGGATCCCCGAAGAGCGGCGCACCCTCTACCACGCGGCCCTGGCCAGCGGCGCCAACCACCTGGTCACGCTGGTCGTGGAGGCGATGGACCTGCTGCGCGCCGCCGGGGTGGACGACCCGGCGGGCATGCTGGGGCCGCTGCTGGGCGCCGCGCTGGACAACGCGCTGCGGCTGGGCATGAACGGGCTGACCGGCCCGGTGGCCCGCGGCGACGCCGGCACCGTGGCCGGCCACATCGCCGAGCTGGCCAAGGTCTCCCCTGAAAGCGCCCGCGCCTATGTGGCGATGGCCCGCCTGACCGCCGACCGGGCGCTGGCCGCCGGGCTGCTCAAACCCGAAGACGCCGAGCGGCTGCTGGAAGCGCTGGCCGACTCCTGAACAGACCTCCCGGGGCCTCGTCCCCTCCCGTCCTACCGCCCTGACCAGGTGTGAAAGGGGAAAAGCAGCCATGACACCGGTCATCGCCCGCACCCGCGAGGAGCTGGCCAGTGCCCGCGCCGAGATCACCGGCACGCTGGCGCTCGTCCCGACGATGGGCGCGCTGCACGAGGGGCACCTGTCGCTGATCCGCCGGGCCGGGGAGCTGGCCGACGCGGTGGCGGTGAGCATCTTCGTCAACCCGCTGCAGTTCGGCCCGCACGAGGACCTCGACCGCTACCCCCGGACGTTCGAGGCCGACGTCGCCGCCTGCGCGGCCGAGGGCGTGGACCTGATCTGGGCGCCCACGGTGGAGGAGATGTACCCCGCCCAGCCGCAGGTCCGCCTCAGCGCCGGGCGGATGGGCACCGTGGTGGAGGGCGCCTCCCGGCCCGGCCACTTCGACGGGGTGCTCACCGTCGTGATGAAGCTGTTCAACCAGGTCCGCCCGGATGTGGCGGTCTTCGGCGCCAAGGACGCCCAGCAGCTGGCGCTGATCCGCCGCATGGTCGCCGACCTGGACGTGCCGGTGCGCATCGAGGCCGGCCCCACCGTGCGCGAGGCGGACGGCCTGGCGCTCTCCAGCCGCAACCGCTACCTGTCGCCGGAGGAGCGCCGCACCGCGCTGGCGCTGTCGCGGGCGCTGCGGGCCGGCGAGCAGGCCGCGGGCGAGGGCCCGGCGGCGATCCTGCAGGCCGCCCGCGCCGTGCTGGCCGAGGCCGAGCAGGCCGACCCGCCGCTGGTTCCCGACTACCTCGAACTGGTCGACCCGGCCACCTTTGAGCCGGTCGGCGAGTCCCACGCCGGTGAGGCCGTGCTGGTCGTCGCCGCCAAGGTCGGCACCACCCGGCTGATCGACAACGTCCCCCTCACCCTCGAGCCCCGGGAGAAGTGATGTTCCGCACGATGTTCAAGTCGAAGATCCACCGCGCCACGGTCACCCAGGCCGACCTGCACTATGTGGGCTCGCTGACCGTTGACGCGGACCTGATGGACGCCGCCGACCTGCTGCCCGGCGAGCAGGTGCAGGTGGTCGACATCGACAACGGCGCCCGGCTGGAGACCTACCTGATCGCCGGTCCCCGCGGCTCGGGCGTGATCGGCGTCAACGGCGCCGCCGCCCGCCTGGTCAGCCCCGGCGACCTGGTGATCATCATCAGCTACGCCGTGATGACCGACGCGCAGGCCCGTTCCTTCACGCCCCGGGTGGTGCACGTGGATCGGTCCAACCGGATCATCTCGCTGGGCGAGGACCCGGCCGAGCCCGTTCCCGGCAGCGATCAGCTGCGCGGCGACGCCCTGCTGCAGGGCGCCCAGGCCGCGCCCGGCGACGGCCGGATCCGGTGAAGACCGCCCCCGGCGTCGGCGCACTGTTTCCTCCCGGTTAATGTCATAGTGACGAAAAATCCCGAGGAGGGCAGATGATCCCTCGACGCCTGCGCGCGCCCGAACCCGGCTGGAGCGTCGACACCGAGGTGGTGGTGGTCGGCTCCGGCATCGCCGGACTGGTCACCGCCCTGGCCGTCGCCGAGCGCCTGCCGGGGGCGGGCCGGGTGCTGCTGGTCACCAAGGCGCTGCTGGAGGCCGGCTCCACCCGCTGGGCGCAGGGCGGGATCGCCGCCGCCCTCGCCCCCGGCGACAGCCCCGAACAGCACCTGGCCGACACCCTCACCGCCGGGGTGGGACTGTGCGATGAGACCGCCGTCCGCGCCCTGGTCACCGAGGGGCCGGACGCGGTGCGCCGGCTGATCGACCGGGGCGCCTGCTTCGACCGGGAGGACGACGGCACGCTGGCGCTGACCCGCGAGGGCGGCCACCGCCGCCGCCGCATCGCGCACGCCGGCGGAGACGCCACCGGCGCCGAGATCAGCCGCGCCCTGCTGGCCGCCCGCAAACAGGCCGGCATCGAGGCCATCGAGCACGCCCTGGTGCTGGACCTGCTGCGCGATGAGACCGGCCGGGCCGCCGGGGTGACCCTGCACGTCATGGGCGAGGGACGGCGCGACGGCGTCGGCGCCGTCCGCGCCCGGGCGGTGGTGCTGGCCACCGGCGGGCTCGGCCAGGTGTTCTCGGCCACCACCAACCCCGAGGTGTCCACCGGCGACGGGGTGGCGCTGGCGCTGCGCGCCGGCGCCGCCGTCACCGATTTGGAGTTCGTCCAGTTCCACCCGACCGTGCTGTGGCTGGGACCGGACGCCGGCGGGCAGCAGCCGCTGATCTCCGAGGCGGTGCGCGGCGAGGGCGCCCACCTGGTCGACGCCCGCGGCGAGCGGTTCATGCTCGGCCGGCACGAGCTGGCCGAGCTGGCCCCCCGCGACGTGGTCGCCAAGGGCATCATGAGCCGGATGCGCGAGCTTGGAACGTCCCATGTCTTCCTGGACGGCCGGCACCTGGGCGCGGCCACCTGGGAGCGGCGCTTCCCCACCATCCTGGCCACCTGCCGCGACCACGGCATCGACCCGGTCACCGAGCCGATCCCCGTGGTGCCCGCCGCGCACTACGCCAGCGGCGGCGTCCGCACCGACGCCTGGGGCCGCACCTCGGTGCCCGGCCTGTACGCCTGCGGCGAGGTCGCCTGCACCGGCGTGCACGGCGCCAACCGGCTGGCCTCCAACTCCCTGCTGGAGGGCCTGGTGTTCGGCGAGCGCATCGCCGCCGCCATCGCCGGCGACCTGGATGCGGCCCCGCCCGCCGGCCGCATCGGCGGGGCGGACGAGCCCGGCGGGCTGCTGGACCCGCAGGTGCGGGGCCGGGTGCAGCGCGTCATGACCGCCCACGTGGGGGTGCTGCGCAACGCCGAGGGGCTGCGGGCCGCCGAGCGGGAACTGGCCGCCTTGGGGGAGCGGACGAGCCGGGAGCCCTGCCTGGAGGCGTGGGAGGCCACCAACGTGCACACCGTGGCCACCGCGATCACCGCCGCCGCCCGGCGGCGCACCGAGACCCGCGGCAGCCACTGGCGGGAGGACCACCCCGACCGCGACGACGCCGCCTGGCTGGGGCACCTGGTGACCCGGTCGGTCGGCGGGCGGCTGACCACCGAGTACGAGCCGCTGCGCTGAGTTCGGGCCCGCCGAAGACCGCTGTGAGAACGTCCGCTGTGAACGAGGGAGTTGTGCGATGCTGCCGGACCGGCCGGAGCACGAACGGTGGCTGATCCACGCCGGGCTCGACCCGCGGGAGGTGCAGGACCTGGCCCGCAGGGCGCTGGCCGAGGACGGCGAGGTGGACGTCACCAGCGAGCCGATCTTCAGCCCCGAGCAGACCGCCCGGGGCGTCTTCACCGCCCGCCAGGACGGGGTGGTGGCCGGGATCCCCGTCGCCGCCGTCGTCTGCGACCTGCTGGGGCTGACCACCGTCCCGCACGTCCAAGACGGTGAGCGCGTCGGCGCCGGGCAGGCGCTGATGACCGTCTCCGGCTCCACCCGCGGCCTGCTGCGGGCCGAGCGGGTGGCGCTGAACCTGCTCACCCACCTGTCGGGCATCGCCACGCTGACCCGGCGGTGGGTGGACGCGGTGGCCGGCACCGGCGTCAAGATCCGCGACACCCGCAAGACGCTGCCCGGCCTGCGCGCCCTGCAAAAGTACGCGGTGCGCTGCGGCGGCGGCGTCAACCACCGGATGGGCCTGCACGACGCCGCGCTGATCAAGGACAACCACGTGGCCGCCGCCGGCTCGGTGACCAAGGCGTTCCAGGCGGTGCGCGCCATGTACCCGTCCCTGCACATCCAGGTGGAGTGCGACACCCTGGAGCAGGTCGCCGAGGCGCTGGAGGCCGGGGCCCGCTCCATCCTGCTGGACAACATGAGCACCGAGCAGATGCGCGAGGCGGTGCGCCTGGTGGCGGGCCGGGCCGAGCTGGAGGCCAGCGGCGGCCTCACTTTGGACCGGGCCCGAGATGCCGCCGCAACCGGTGTGGACTACCTTGCCGTGGGGGCGCTGACGCATTCGGCGCCCTCCTTCGACATCGGCCTTGACTTTTCCGAACCAGCGGGGACCTGATGCTGCTCACCATCGACGTCGGCAACACCAACACCGTCCTCGGCCTCTTCGAGGGCGACGAGGTGATCGAGCACTGGCGGATCAACACCGACGCGCGGCGCACCGCCGATGAGATCGCGGTGGTCTTCCAGGGCCTGATCAGCCAGAGTCCACTGCTCACCGACACCGACATCAGCGGCATCGCCCTGTGCTCCACGGTGCCGGCGGTCCTGCACGAGATGCGGGAGATGTGCCGCCGCTATTACGGCGACGTGCCCGCGGTGATCGTGGAGCCCGGCGTCAAGACCGGGGTCCCGGTCCGCATGGACAACCCCAAGGAGGTCGGCTCCGACCGGATCGTCAACGCGCTGGCCACCATCCACCTGTACGGCGGGCCGGCCATCGTGGTCGACTTCGGTACCGCCACCACCTTCGATGCGGTCTCGGCCAAGAACGAGTACATCGGCGGCGCCATCGCCCCCGGCATCGAGATCTCCATCGACGCGCTGTCGGAGCGCGGCGCCCAGCTGCACAACGTGGAGCTGGTCCGTCCCCGCCACGTGATCGCCAAGAACACCGTGGAGGCCCTGCAGTCGGGCATCATCTTCGGCTTCGCCGGCCAGGTGGACGGCCTGGTGGACCGGATGGCCGAGGAGCTGGCCGACAACCCCGACGACCTCACCGTGGTCGCCACCGGCGGGCTGGCCCCGCTGGTGCTGGACGAGGCCCGCTGCATCGACGTCTATGAGCCCTGGCTCACCCTGATCGGGCTGCGCCTGATCTACGAGCGCAACATCGGCGGCAGCTGAGCGGGCTACCGGTCCCGCACGGGCGCCGCCGGTGTGCACGGCGCCCGCGCGGGATCGGTAGCCTGACGTTCGTGAGTGACAGCCAGCAGCAGGACTACGAGGACCTCCCGGAGCAGATGCGGGTGCGCCGGGAGAAGCTCGCCCGGCTCAGGGAGAGCGGCATCGACCCCTACCCGGTGAACTTCCCCCGGACGGCCACCCTGGCCGAGGTTCGCGAGCGCTACCCCGATTTGGAACCCGGTACCGAGACCGGCGACAAAGTCGGCGTCGCCGGACGCGTCATGCTGCTGCGCAACACCGGCAAACTGTGCTTTGCCACCATCCGGGACGGCACCGGGCAGATCCAGGTGATGCTGTCGCAGGCCCGGGTGGGCGAGGAGGCGCTGGCCTCCTGGAAGCGGGATGTGGACCTCGGCGACCACATCGGCGTCGAGGGCGAGGTCGTCACCTCCCGGCGCGGCGAGCTGTCGGTCATGGCCGACCGCTACGCGATCACCTCCAAGTGCCTGCGCCCGCTGCCGGAAAAGCACGCCGGGCTGACCGACCCGGAGGCCCGGGTGCGGCTGCGGTACGTGGACCTGATCGTCAATGACGAGGCCCGCCGCATGGCCTACCTGCGCAGCGACACCGTGCGCGCGGTGCGGGACTTCTGGCACGAGGAGGGGTACCTCGAGGTCGAGACCCCGATGCTGCAGCCGATCCACGGCGGCGCGGCGGCGCGTCCGTTCGTCACCCACATCAACGCCTACGACATGGACCTGTACCTGCGGATCGCCATCGAGCTGTACCTGAAGCGGCTGGTGGTCGGCGGGATCGACAAGGTCTTCGAGATCAACCGCAACTTCCGCAACGAGGGTGCCGACTCCACCCACAACCCCGAGTTCACCATGCTCGAGGCCTACGGCACCTACCTGGACTACAACGACATGGCGGTGCTGACCCAGCGGATGTACCAGCGGGCGGTGCAGGCCGCGCTGGGCACCACCGTGGTCGTCCACAAGGGCCAGGAGGTCGATCTGGGGCTGGAGGAGTGGCCGCGGATCACGCTGTACGGCTCGGTGTCGGAGGCGCTCGGCGAGGAGATCACCCCGCACACCCCGCTGGAGCAGGTGCGCAAGCTGGCCGACGCCCGCCAGATCGCCTGGGATCCCAAGTGGGGGCAGGGCCGGCTGGTTCAGGAGCTGTTCGAGGAGCTCGTCGAGCACACCTTGATCCAGCCCACCTTCGTGATGGACTACCCGCTGGAGACCTCGCCGCTGACCCGCCAGCACCGCTCCGAGCCGCTGCTGACCGAAAAGTGGGATCTGATCGGGTTCGGCACCGAGCTGGGCACCGCCTACAGCGAGCTGATCGACCCGATCGAGCAGCGCCGCCGGCTGACCGAGCAGTCGCTGTTGGCAGCCGGGGGCGATCCGGAGGCCATGCAGCTGGATGAGGACTTCCTGCGGGCGCTGGAGTACGGCATGCCGCCCACCGGCGGGGTGGGCGTCGGGATCGACCGGATGATCATGGCGTTCACCGGCAAGGGCATCCGGGAGACGATCTTGTTCCCGCTCGTCAAGCCCAACTGAGGGCCGCCGGTGCCGTCGTCGGCGCGGCCCGCTGAGCGCTTCCCGGGCAGATCTTGACAGCGCCCCGGGAACGTGAAATGTGTCCGAAAACCCCTCGGCGGGCTTGCCGAGATGGGGCTCAAGGGCCGTACAGCGGGCCGTGCCGGCGGCGGCCTGCCGCGCCGGATGAACTCAGAGTCACTATTCGGTCGCGAAAGATGAGCTGTTTGGGACGTCCGAAAAGGTCCCAACTCGAGTGTGTCGAAGTACGCCCTCGATGCGGCCGGGCAAGCCGGATCGAGGGAGGGCGGCTGATGAGAGTTTCGTTGCCGCAGGTCACCGCGTCGGCACCCGGAGCGGTGCGACAGGGGATCACTGACGGCAAGGGAGAGTACTACGTATCGTCACCTTTGCGCGCTTGACGGTCCACTATCGGCCGCCTAGCGTTCCGTGCCGTAGTGCACCATAACGTTTCACGATCATCACTGCCGGATGGTCGGGGACATGAGAAGGGATGGGCGGAAGAGGCTCGATCATGACCCATTCCGGACACGCATGCCCCCCTTCCGGCATCTGCGGCAGTGACGGCAGGGGGATCCGGCGGGTGCCCAACCCGCTGCAAGCCGCCTGCGGCGTCCCCTGGGCCGAACCGCTCCGGATCGAGCCGATCTGGCGCGGACCCTCCACTGAATGGTTACCCAACCACGCCCAGCAGCGCCAGATATCGGGGGCATCGGCCGCATTCGGCCATCAGGACGAGCGCCGCCTGCCCCGGCGCATCGAAGCGGCAAGGAGACCGGACAGGGGGACCGCGAGGAAATCAGCTGCGAGGAAACCAGCAAGGTCTCCGGTGAATCCAATCCATACGCGCGACCCGTCGGCTGTTGTGGGCCGGTCGACAACCCCTCACCCCGCCATCATGCGCGTACTGATCCAGGCCTACCCGTACCTATGCGGCACGCAGCCGCATCCCCGCGGTCATTACCACGGACGAGGGAGGACGGAGTGGAACAGGCCACACTCGCACGTCGTGGCACCGATGAGCCGTGCCTGAGCGAGGAGGAGATCCGGCTGCTGGCACAGATCGCCAGCGGGGTCACCGCCGATGTCGCGGCGCGCAGGCTGGAGCTGAGCGCCCGGACGCTGCGCCGCCGCCTGCGGACGATCTGCGATCGGCTGGATGTGAACACCCCCATCGAGGCCGTCGTCTGGGCGGCCAAGAGGCAGCTGATCTAGCGTCGTCCGCGGCGCCGATCCGGCCGGCACAGTGCCGGAACCCATGCCGGCGGCGGAACCCCTCGCCGAACCGCCGAGGCATCCCCCCGGCATCAGCACACGGCGACATGCCACACCACGGGGGACGTGTCGCCTGTAGCGGCG
Source organism: Thermomonospora sp. CIF 1 (assembly GCF_001896795.1). Taxonomy (NCBI): domain Bacteria; kingdom Bacillati; phylum Actinomycetota; class Actinomycetes; order Streptosporangiales; family Thermomonosporaceae; genus Thermomonospora; species Thermomonospora sp. CIF 1. The sequence continues at coordinate 113,061 of NZ_MOYN02000025.1, read as the reverse complement.
TGTCACGGACATAGGAGCCTTCCTCGATCCGCGCACCGTCGGCCGCGGCACCGGGCCGCGACGGGGGAGGTTCGACCGACGGGGCCGGGCCTTGCATGGCCTGGCCCCGTTCGCCGTCTTCGGGGAAGCGGTCATGGCGGCAGGCGGGGCGCCCGTCAGGCCACCCGGACCGCACCGGCGTAGGGACGGCCGTCGATGGAGTCGATCTTGACCACGTCACCGGTGCGCGGCGCGTGGATCATCTTGCCGTTGCCGATGTACAGCCCCACGTGGTGCAGGTCGGAGTAGAAGAACACCAGGTCGCCCGGTGCCAGCTGACTGCGGGAGATGCGCGTGCCGGCGTTCCACTGGCTGCCGGTGTAGTGCGGCAGGTTGATGCCGACCTGCTTGTAGGCCCACATCACCAGCCCGGAGCAGTCGAAGGCGTTGGGACCGGCGGCGCCCCACACATACGGCTTGCCCAGCTTGGTCATCGCATGGCGCAGCGCCTGGGCCGCCTTGCCGTCGCCGACCACCGGCAGCTCCACCAGCGCCTCGGGGTCGCGCTTGATGACCTGGCCGCGGATCTTCTCGTAGAGCTCGACGACCTCCTTGCGCTGCCGCTCCAGCTGCGCGCGCAGCGTCTCGACCTGCCGGGCGCGGTCCTCGGCGGACTTGCGGGCGCGCTGGGCGGCCTGCATGGCCTCCATCAGGCCCTGCACCTTGGTGCCGTCCTGGGTGGCGAAGTAGCGCAGCGTGGCGGCCTGGTCCAGCAGCTGCTGGGGGTCCTCGCCGGTGATCATCGCCACCGCGGGGTCCACCCCGCTTTGCATGTAGGTGGTGGCGGCCAGCGTGCTGACCTTCTCCCGGATGGCCTCCAGCGCCTCCTCCTGCCGGGCGGCGTTGGCGGCGGCGACCTTGGCGGCCCGCTTGGCCTGCGCCAGCTGCACCCGCAGGCCGTTGTACTTTTCGGTCAGCTGCTCCAGCCGGTCGGCGAGCCGGTGGGCCTGCTCGGTCAGCTCCTTGGTGGAAGGATCGGGGTCGGCGTGCGCCGGCGCGACGGGCAGCAGCCCCGAGGCGATCAGCATGGCCCCGGCCACCACGGCGGTCCGCACGCGGGCACCCAGGGAACGGCCCCGGGCCGCCGGGCGCATGGCCGCGGCCGGCACCGGATCGAGTTCGGAGCGGGTGAGCTCCACGAGCACAATCTCCTTCCTGGACCGCCTACCGGGTTAGCTGACGGGTTCGGGCTAGGAGCAGCCCTACCGCGACCGGCGCGCCCGGGTGCGCCGGAACGGATTCACCCCGGGGGAACACCCTCCATTGGGTCCGACGGAGCCGGCCGGCTCCTGCCTGCCCAGGGGAACTGTCGGTGGGTCCCCGGCTTCGCCGACCGCTGGCTGCGTCCGGCGAACTCGGCGGTTTCAGCGTCTGCATTCGCTGCGATGCCAGCGTCGCAGACTAACGAAGTCGCCGCGCGCTGCCAACCAGAACGGCGGAATTCACAGGCCTCCGAGAGAGTGATCCACACGACGGCGGCGGTGGGCGGTATGCCCGGCAACGGTGACCGATGGCGCTTGCCGACCGATTACGCTCACCTGATTGTGGAGGTCACGATCAGGCGGGCCCGGACGGCCGACGTCCCCGCGATCCGCCGGCACATCGACACGTACGCGGGCACCGGCAGGACGCTGAGGAAGTCGACCGTGACCCTCTATGAGGACATCCAGGAGTTCTGGGTCGCCGAGGACGCCGAGCTCGGCGTCGTCGGCTGCGGAGCACTGCACGTGATGTGGGAGGATCTGGCCGAGGTCCGCTCGGTCGCGGTGGACCCGCGCTGCAGCGGCCGGGGCATTGGGCACCGGATCGTCAGCAGGCTGCTGGAAACCGCCCGAGAACTCGGCGTGCGACGGGTCTTCTGCCTTACCTTCGAAGTGGAGTTCTTCGCGCGTCATGGCTTCCGCCCGATTCAGGGCACACCGGTGTCGCCTGAGGTGTACGAAGAGCTCTTGCGTTCTTATGACGAAGGCGTGGCCGAGTTCCTCGATCTCGACCGCGTGAAGCCGAACACCTTGGGCAACACCCGGATGCTGCTTCGCCTGGAGGAGTGACCATAGCGATGAGCGACCCGTACCGCGGGCGGCGACACTACAACCCGCACTGGCAGGGCGGCCATCCGCCCGCTCAGTGGCAGCAACAGCCCGCGCCGGGGCAATGGCAGGAACCGACGCCCTATGCCCATGGCGGGTATGGCGGTTATCAGGACTCGGCCGTGGACCTGCCGCAGGCGCCCATTCACCGCAGAGCGCTGGCCCGGTTGATGGACAACGCTCTTGTGGCGGTGTTCGGATTCGCGCTCGTGCTGCCGATCGCCTTCGGCGTGATCGGCCTGGACGCGCCGGGCAGCGATACCCGCACCGAGGGCGGAGTGTGGAACTGGCCGATCATCATCACGCTCTTCGTGGTCCTGGCGATCCTGCCTTTCATCTATGAGGCGGTTCAACTGTCCTTGTGGGGTCACACTCTCGGTAAGCGAGTGCTCGGGATGAGCGTGGTGCGGGCCGATCCGCTCGGCGATCCGATGACGGTGCCGCAGGCGGTCTGGCGGGCGGCCATCAACAACATCGGCTACCAGATCGGCCTGTTCTTCTTCTTGATCCTGATGGTCATGGTCTGGGAGTACGCCGCCTACGGGCTGCTGCTGGCCGCGGTGGGCACGCTGCTGGCCTATCTGTGGGCGATCTGGGACGAGCCGCTCCACCAGGCCGTGCACGACCGCTTCGCCGATACGGTCGTCGTCGATGACCGTATCGTCCATGAGGACGACCATTACGGCTACGACGAATAAACCCATATGCACGACGAGGGACACCAAGAGGGCCGTAAGGAAGAGGGCCTGGAGGAAGGGCCGGCCGAGCCTGCGCAACGGCTGGTCGCCCGGGTGGTGGACACCCTCGTGGTGGGGCTGCCGGTGATGCTGGTGGTCCACTCGCAGGCCCTGGGGCTGTCCAGGCCCACCGCGGATCTGGTCGCCGTGCCGGTCCTGGCGGCCCTGCTGCTGGTCTACGAGTGGCTCCAGCTGGCGCTGTGGGGCCGGACGCTCGGCAAGCGCCTGGTCGGCCTGGAGGTGGTGGCCGAGCGCCCGGGTGCGGGCCTGGGGCACCGCCGGGCGCTGCTGCGCTCGGCGGTGTACGCACTGCCGATCGCCCTTCGGCCGGTGCCGCTGCTGGGGCCGGTGGCCGGGCTGTTTTGGGTGGTGAACGCGGGTCTGGTATTGGAGGAGACGCGACGGCGGGCACTGCACGACCGTTTTGCGGGTACCGTTGTGATACGGCGCGCGCGGCCGCAGACAACGGCGGATGGCGCCCCCGGACGATGAGTACGCCGCGACCGGCACGGCGTGGCGGGCCGGCCCGGATACCGGCCGGCGAAGAGGGCGGGGTGAGCCGATAGGAGCTTTCCTGCCCTATCCGGCTCAGGTGAGTTGATAACCACCGGGGCGGGCCACTACGGATTTCGTGGCCTGAGCGCGCCTTCCGGTCTGCCGGGCCGCGCCGAGAGCCGATGTCACCGGCTCTGACGCTACCGGCGCATTCCGTAGCCTTGACCGGCTTAGCGATGTTACCCAAGGGTTAATCGAAGGAGCCGGAGGGGACCTGGGAGCTCCGTTAAGATGGTACTGGGCACATTTTTCCCGTATCTTTCTCTCTAACCGTGCCTTGTGGAGAGGCAGGGTCGCCGTGCAGGGCGGCTCTCGGTCTTTAGCCGGGATGCTTCGTTTCGCCCGCCGGCCCAAGATCGCCATCGTCCCCGGTGATCGGCCATGGCACAAAACGCCCATGCGAGGGCGGTCTGCCGCGATGGGCGGCCGGACAATTCAACCGCTGCGGGGCGGTCACCCTCCCCGCCCGCCGAGTAAGCCGGGCATAGCGGAATCGCTTCCCCCGATTACGGGGAGTTACCGCCCCTAGCCGGAAACTCCGTCGCGCCGCGTTGAATTGTCATCCGCAAGCCCTTCGGTATATCTTCAGAAACCGAATGTAGTTTGCTCCGGCGGAAAGGTCTGTCCCCATGGCACAGAAGGTTCAGGTGCTTCTCGTCGACGACCTCGACGGTGGCGAGGCGGACGAGACCGTGTCGTTCGCGCTCGATGTGGAGCACGCCCGGAAGGCGGGCACCACTCGTCGCCGTCGCTCCCGCGGTGCCTCCAGCCGCGAGCGCAGCGCGGACATCCGCGCTTGGGCCAAGGCGCGCGGCATCAAGGTCAATGAGCGCGGCCGGATTCCGGCGAGCGTCGTGGAACAGTACGAGGCGGCTCACTGATTGCGTCATCTGGCAACGGCCCGTCCGCCATCACCGGCGGACGGGCCGTTCGCTTGCGGCGAAGCGCCGCGGCGCCGCCGGCGGCCCGCCGGGTGCCCGCCGCGCCCGCCTGCTCGGCTCGAACCCCCTGCGGCTAGGGGAAACGCGCAGGTCAAGGCGGGTTTGAGAATCTTGTTGCCGTCCTTTGATGATCTCCTGACCACGATAGTGCCGTCGTTCGCTTGGGGCGTAGCGGGAACATGCCGCGCCCACGTGGTAGTTGGATGGGGATGAACAGCGCTTAGCTGGGGAACGTCTCCTGGTGGGAGTGCACCGGGTGGCCTCCTCGGGGCGGGCTAGCATGCGGAAGGACGGGTCCGGACATATCGGGCTTGATCCAACCGCTCTGTGAGGAGCGACGAGATGTTCGAGAGGTTCACCGACCGCGCGCGGCGGGTCGTCGTCCTGGCCCAAGAAGAGGCCCGGATGCTCAACCACAACTACATCGGCACCGAGCACATCCTCCTTGGGCTGATCCACGAGGGGGAGGGCGTCGCCGCCAAGGCACTGGAGAGCCTGGGGATCAGCCTTGAGGCGGTGCGGCAGCAGGTCGAGGAGATCATCGGCCAGGGGCAGCAGGCTCCTTCTGGGCACATTCCGTTCACTCCGCGGGCCAAGAAGGTGCTGGAGCTGTCGCTGCGCGAGGCGCTGCAGCTCGGCCACAACTACATCGGCACCGAGCACATCCTTCTCGGCCTGATCCGCGAGGGCGAGGGCGTGGCCGCCCAGGTGCTGGTCAAGTTGGGGGCGGACCTGAACCGGGTGCGCCAGCAGGTGATCCAGCTGCTGCACGGTTACACCCAGGGCAAGGAGCCCGCATCGACCGGGCCCTCGGAGTCGACCCCGTCCACCTCGCTGGTGTTGGACCAGTTCGGCCGCAACCTGACCCAGGCCGCCCGCGAGGGCAAGCTCGACCCGGTCATCGGCCGGGAGAAGGAAATCGAGCGGGTCATGCAGGTGCTGTCGCGGCGGACCAAGAACAACCCGGTGCTGGTCGGCGAGCCCGGCGTGGGCAAGACCGCGGTGGTCGAGGGTCTGGCGCAGAAGATCGTCAAGGGCGAGGTGCCCGAGACCCTCAAGGACAAGCAGCTGTACACCCTCGACCTGGGGGCGCTGGTCGCCGGGTCCCGCTACCGCGGTGACTTCGAAGAGCGGCTGAAGAAGGTCCTCAAGGAGATCCGCACCCGCGGCGACATCATCCTGTTCATCGACGAGCTGCACACCCTGGTGGGCGCCGGCGCCGCCGAGGGCGCCATCGACGCCGCCAGCATCCTCAAGCCGATGCTGGCCCGCGGCGAGCTGCAGACCATCGGCGCCACCACGCTGGATGAGTACCGCAAGCACCTGGAGAAGGACGCCGCGCTGGAGCGCCGCTTCCAGCCCATCCAGGTGGCCGAGCCGTCGCTGAGCCACACCATCGAGATCCTCAAGGGGCTGCGCGACCGGTACGAGGCGCACCACCGCGTCTCCATCACCGACGGCGCGCTGGTGGCGGCCGCCCAGCTGGCCGACCGCTACATCTCCGACCGGTTCCTGCCCGACAAGGCCATCGACCTGATCGACGAGGCCGGTTCCCGCATGCGCATCCGCCGCATGACCGCCCCGCCGGACCTGCGCGAGTACGACGAGAAGATCGCCCAGGTGCGCCGGGAGAAGGAATCGGCGATCGACGAGCAGGACTTCGAGAAGGCCGCCGCGCTGCGCGACAAGGAAAAGCAATTGCTGGCGGCCAAGGCGCAGCGGGAGAAGGAATGGAAGGCCGGCGACATGGACGTGGTCGCCGAGGTGACCGAGGAACTGATCGCCGAGGTCCTGGCCACGGCCACCGGCATTCCGGTCTTCAAGCTGACCGAGGAGGAGACCTCCCGGCTGCTGCGCATGGAGGAGGAACTGCACAAGAGGGTCATCGGGCAGGAAGACGCCATCAAGGCCCTCTCGCAGTCCATCCGGCGCACCCGGGCGGGCCTGAAGGACCCCAAGCGCCCCGGCGGCTCGTTCATCTTCGCCGGCCCCTCGGGCGTCGGTAAGACCGAGCTGTCGAAGACTTTGGCGGAGTTCCTCTTCGGCGACGAGGACGCGCTGATCCAGCTCGACATGAGCGAGTTCATGGAGAAGCACACCGTCTCGCGCCTGTTCGGTTCTCCGCCGGGATATGTCGGCTATGAGGAGGGCGGCCAGCTCACCGAGAAGGTGCGCCGCAAGCCCTTCTCCGTGGTGCTGTTCGACGAGATCGAAAAGGCGCACCCGGACATCTTCAACAGCCTGCTGCAGATTCTGGAGGACGGCCGGCTGACCGATGCCCAGGGCCGGACGGTGGACTTCAAGAACACCATCATCATCATGACCACCAACCTGGGCACCCGGGACATCTCCAAGGGCCAGTCGCTGGGCTTCGCCCGTCCCGACGACCACGTCGGCGACTACGAGCGGATGAAGGCCAAGGTCCAAGAGGAGCTCAAGCAGCACTTCCGGCCCGAGTTCCTCAACCGGGTGGACGACATCGTGGTCTTCCACCAGCTGACCCCCAAGGAGATCATCCAGATCGTGGATCTGATGATCGCCCGGGTGGACGAGCGGCTGCGCGACCGGGACATGGGCATCGAGCTCAAGCAGGAGGCCAAGCAGCTGCTGGCCGAGCGCGGCTACGACCCGGTGCTGGGCGCCCGTCCGCTGCGCCGCACCATCCAGCGCGAGATCGAAGACAGCCTGTCGGAGAAGATCCTCTACGGCGAGCTGAAGCCCGGTCAGATCGTGCTGGTGGGCGTGGAGGGCTCCGGCGAGTCGGCCAAGTTCACCTTCACCGGCATGCCCAAGCCGTCCACCGTTCCCGACACCCCGCCGCCGGTGGAGGGCGCGGTCAACTTCAACAAGGATTGACGGTCTGCAGACCGGCCACAAAGGGCCCGCACCGCCTTCGGTGCGGGCCCTTTGCCGTCGCCGGGCCGGCGCCGACCGGCCCGACACCCCCGGCCGAGACGCGCTTGCGCCGGTCATGATCAACCAGCCGGGGCGCCGCGCCGCAGGTGAAAAGCGGCGTGGCGCAGCTGGGCACCTTCCCCGGTGGCGCGGACTGGTGATCCGCGTGAGACCCAAGGGGAGGAAGATGAAGAAGACACGCATGCCCTGGAGCGTGGCCTGCCTGGCGGCCGCGAGCGGGGTCGCCCTGGCGCTGATTCCCGGAGCGGCGGCCCGGGCGCAGGCGCCGGCCCTCGAGGTGATCGCCGAAGGACTCAACAACCCGCGCGGCGTCACACTGCTGCAGGACGGCACCATCTTGGTGGCCGAGGCCGGGACGGGCGGCAAGGACATGTGCGTCGGCACCGGCGCAGGCCGGCGGTGCCTGGGCCGCAGCGGTGCGATCTACCAGATCAGGGGTCACCGCCAGGGCCGGGTGGTGCAGGGCCTGCCGTCGGTCGGCGACGGTGCGGGCCGGGAGGTCGTCGGGCCGGTCGATGTGACGGTCTCAGACGGGGAGTACGTGGTGCTCAGCGGCGCCGGGATGGACGTCCGGGAGCGCGCCCGCTACGGCCCGCACGCCCGGCCGCTGGGCACCGTGTACCGGGTGCCGGCGGACGGGCGCGACGTCCGGGTCATCGCCGACCTGGTGGCCTACGAGAGCCGGCCGGACCGGATGCGCACGCGCGACGGCGCGGTCTCCCAGACCGCGCACTCCAACCCGTGGCGGCTGGTGCCGGCGAGCGAGGGCTGGCTGGTGACCGACGCGGGCACCGACGACCTGCTCGGGGTGCGTGCGGACGGCACCATCACCACCGAGGCGGTTTTCGGGCACGATGCGACCGCCGCCACCGCCGGCCGGTCCGCCCGCGCCGACGCCGTCACCGAGCTGGCGGCCCACCTGGTGCCCGTCGGCACGGCCGGTGCGCAGCCTGTCGCAAAGAGCGGGAGGGCCAAGGGCAAGAAGGGGAGCAAGGCCGGGCGGGCCGCCGAGGCCACCGCGGTGCAGTCGCTGCCCACCGGCATCGTGCGCGGCCCGGACGGCGCCTACTACGTCGGCGAGCTGGCGGGCATGGTGCCCGGGGCGGCCCGGGTCTGGCGGTACGTGCCGGGGCAGCGGCCGCAGGTGATCGCCTCCGGCCTGACCGCGATCAGCGACATGGCGCTGGACGGGAACGGCGACCTGGTGGTGCTCAGCATGAGCGGCGGCTACGGCGCCGGCGGCAAGCCGACCGCCGGGTCGCTCCACCGGATCGACCTGCAGACGCTGACCAGAACGGAGATCCCCACCGGCGGCCGCCTGACGATGCCGACCGGCATGGCGATCGGCCAGGACGGCGCCATCTACATCTCCAACAAGGGCACCGGAAACGGGGCCGGGCAACTGGTGCGCGTGAGGTCCTGACCGTACCGGGGGCGTTGAACGCATGGCGGCCTCCGGACGGGTTCCGGAGGGCCGCCATGCGTGCGTCCGAGCATGCGGGGGAGTGGGAAATTCGGTCGTGATGTGGGGTTCTGGGCCACCCTCGCCCCTTAATGGACGAAGATCGGATGGTGACGATCCTCAAGCAGGCCCGGCGCCGAACGGGTCCGGTGACCCCCGCCGCGACCGTGCCCGCGGCGGGTTTCACCCTGGGCGATGTGGACACCGTTGTGTGGGACCATACGGCGGCCCGCCGCGGGCGGAGCGGCCGGCCCGCCCTCGCCGAGGCGGAACCCGTGACGTTCCACGCCGGCAATACCATCAAGCGAGGCGGATGACATGCGCTTCAGGCACCGCGACGGCACTCTCGTGCACGTGGCGTACTGCACCAACGTTCACCCTGCCGAGGACCTGGACGGGGTGATCGCCCAGTTCACCCGGTACGCCCGCCCCATCCGCGACCGGCTGGGCGTGGACCGGATGGGGGTGGGGCTGTGGCTGTCCCGCCCCGTGGCCGACACGCTGACCGCCGACCCCGGCGAGCTGCTGCGGCTGCGCCGCGCCGTCGAGAAGGCCGGGCTGGAGGTCATCACCCTCAACGGCTCCCTCTACCAGGGGTTCCAGTCCGAAAACGTCAAGTACGACGCCTACCATCCGGACTGGACCCAGCCCGAGCGCATGCGCTACACCCTCGACCTGGCCCGGATCCTCACCCGGCTGCTGCCGGAGGATGTGCGCTGGGGCAGCATCTCCACCCTGCCGCTGGCCTGGCGGGAGCCCTGGTCGCGAGCCCAAGACGAGCTGGCCCGGCGGCGGCAGGACCGGCTGGACCGGGAGATGACCGCGCTGGCCTCGGCCACCGGCCGGACGATCCGGGTGGGCTTTGAGCCCGAGCCGGGCTGCCTGGTGGACTCGGCCGCCCGGGCCGCCGAGCGCCTGCTGGGCGGCCGGCGTTTCCTGGGGGTGTGCCTGGACGCCTGCCACCTGGCATTGGGCTTTGAGGAGCCGGCCGAGGCCCTGCGGCGGCTGTCGGAGGCCGGCCTGCCGGTGGTGAAGTTCCAGGCGTCCTGCGCCCTGCAGGTCGATCGGCCCGCCGAACCGGCCGCCCGGCGGGCGCTGGCGGCCTTCGCCGAGCCGCGCTTTCTGCACCAGACCAGGGAGCGGGGCGTCGCGGACGGCGTCGATGACCTGGACGCGGCGCTGGAGGGGGAGCTTCCCGGCGACCAGGAGTGGCGGGTGCACTTCCACGTCCCGCGCAACGCCGTCCTTCCCCAGGAGCTGGGCACCACCCGAGCGGTGCTGGCCGAGGCGCTGGAGGCCCTGTTCGGCGGGGAGCGGGCGCTGACCGATCACGTGGAGGTGGAGACCTACAACTGGGACGTGCTGCCCGGGCACCGGCTGACCAAGGAGTCCCTCATCGAGGGCATCGCCGCCGAGCTGGCCTGGACCCGCGAGCAGCTGGTCCGGCTGGGGCTCAAAGAGGAGAGCTGACCGGCGGGCGCCGGCGGTCAGGAGGGGAGCGCGTAGCGGCCGTCCTCCAGCGGGTCGACCAGCCCGTCGGCGATCAGGCCGTCCAGGGCGCGCTCGCGCTGGATCGGGTCGGACCAGACCACATCCAGCGCGGCCTTCTCCACCGGGCCGTCGGCCTCGCGCAGCACGGCCAGCAGGCGGCCCCGGCACTGCCGGTCGGTGCCGGCATAGGCCTGGCCGCGCCGGGGCGGGCCGTCGTAGGCCGGGCGTCCGGCGCGCTGCCAGGCGCACTCGGCCAGCACCGGGCAGTCCACGCAGCGGGGGTTGCGGGCGGTGCACACCAGCGCGCCCAGTTCCATGATCGCCACCGACCAGCGGGCGGCGGTGGGCGCGTCGTGCGGCAGCAGGGACTCGGCCAGCGCGACCTCGGCGGCCGTCTGTGACCTGGGCGGGTACTCCACCCCGCTGATCAGGCGGGCCAGCACGCGGCGCACGTTGGTGTCCAGCACGGCGTGGCGCTGCCGGTAGGCGAAGCTGGCCACCGCCGCGGCGGTGTAGGCGCCGATGCCGGGCAGCTCCCGCAGCGCCTCGTAGGAGGAGGGGACCTGCCCGCCGTGCCGTTCGGTGATGGCCACCGCGCAGGCGTGCAGGCGCAGCGCCCGGCGCGGGTAGCCCAGCCGGCCCCAGGCGCGGACGGCCTCACCGGAGGGCTCGGCGGCCAGCGCGGCGGGGGTGGGCCAGCGCTCCATCCACCGCCGCCAGATGGGCAGGACGCGGGCCACCGGGGTCTGCTGCAGCATGACCTCGCTGACCAGGATGCCCCAGGGGGTGGCGTCCGGAGCGCGCCAGGGCAGGTCGCGGGCGTGCTCGGCGTACCAGCCCAGGATCGGCTCGGTGTAGCGGACGGCGTTCGGCACGGCTGTGGTCATGACAGCTCGCCATCCTGCCACGGAGCCGCCATGCGGCGGCCATGGCCCGGCCATGGCTCTGCCACGGCGCGTCGCCACGGCCGTCCAGTGCCCTAAAACCATACTGTCCGCATGTATCCAACTACCGAAAGTGATGACAATGCGGTGTACTGGCGTCGCCGGGCGGTGGTGCTCGGCGGGATGCTGGCGGTGGTGGGGCTGCTGGCGTGGGCGTGCGGCGGGGACGGCGAGCGGGCCGACATGGTGGGGGCGATGGCCACTCCCTCGCCTTCGCTGGGGGGAATCACCGCGGGAATCCCGCCGATTCCCACGCATACGCCGACGCCCGGGCCCACCGCGACCGGGTCCGCCAAGGCCGCCCGGTCCGGTGGGGCCCGCCAGAGGGGTGTCTGCGCGCCCCGCGACGTGGTGGTGACCTTGTCGATGGACGGGGAGGTCTACCCGGCCGGTCGCAAGCCCCGCTTCCACCTGTCGGTGGTCAACACCGGCCGCCGCACCTGCGCCTTCGACGTGGGGCCGGCGGCGCTGCGGCTGCAGATCACCTCCGGGCGGGACCGGATCTGGTCGTCGGCGCACTGCGCCGGGAGCGACGGGACGTCCCGGCAGCGGCTGCGCCGGGGCGTGCCGTACCTGCGGACGATCGTGTGGGACCGCCGGCGCTCGGCGGAAGGCTGCCCGCGCGAGCGCGCGGCGGCGCGGCCGGGCACCTATGTGGCCAAGGTGAAGGGCAAGGGCGTCATCCGGGACGGCACGCAGGTGTTCCGGCTTCGCTGACCCCCGCCCGCCGTGCCCGTTCCAGGCCCGCCACGAACCGGCTCAGCAGGCGGGCGAACTCGGCGCGTTCGGCGTCGTTCCAGTCCTCCATCGCCGCGGCGAACACCCGCCGCCGGAAGCGGTGCACCCGCTCGGTCAGCTCCCGGCCCTTGGCGGTGCGCTCCAGCAGGGTCCGCCGGCCGTCGGCCTGGTCGGCCACGCGCCGCACCAGGCCCGCCTCGACGGCGGCGGCGACCAGCCTGCTGGCCCGGGGCTGGTCGACCCCCAGCGCCGCGGCCGCCGCGCCGACCGTGACCGGCTCGCCGTCCGCCTCGGCGGCCTCGATGACGTCCAGCACGTCGAAGACTGCGCCGCTCACCGGGTCGGCCCCGCTCAGCGCGGCCAGCGACCGCCGCCGCTGGGAGCGCCGGATGGCGACCATGGCCCGCTCGATGGCGGCCAGTTCCGGGTTGCCGGCCATACCCCTCCAATGCATAATCAAATACAACTAGATGTAATTTTACATGTATTGGACGGGGCAATGCCGAACGGGACGGACAAGCCGATCGGGTACTGGGTGCGGTCCCTGGACGGGCTGCTGGAGACCCTGCTGGACCGGGACCTGGCCGACATGGGCGTCGGCCGCCGGCACTGGCAGCTGCTGAACACCCTCCAGGCCGGGCCGCTGGAGGAGGGCGCCCTCGCCGAGCGGCTGCGGCCGTTCTGGAGGGAAGGCGCGATCACCCTGGCCGAGGTCATCGGCGACCTGACCGAGCGCGGCTGGCTGGAACCGGACGGCGCCGGCCGTCACCGCCTCACGGCGGGCGGCAGGGCCGCGCACGCCCGCCTGGCCGAGCGCATCGCGGCCACCCGGCGGCACCTCGCCGAGGGCGTCACCGCCGAGGAGTACGCCGTCACCGTGGACGTGCTGCGCCGGATGACGGCCAACGCCCGGGCGCGGCTTTGAACGCCGCCGATCGCGGCCGAGACGTTCCCTTCCGGGATGCGCCGTGGCGGCGGGCCTTATCTCCGCCGCGCCGTTTCCGCGAGCCGGGACGGGTGCAGATCGCCCGGTTGAACCTCGCCGGGCGCGGCCTTTTCGGGACTTCGCCGCCGGCGGATGGCGATCTCAACCGCGCATGATCGCTGCAACGCCAGAGCCGAGGCGTGGGAAAACAAAAGACAACCCCGAAAAGCGGAGAAAAATCATGCACGGCGTCCCGCAGCGGGCGCCGGGGATCAAACGTAGCGTTCCAGAATGGAGGACTCGGCCAGGCGGGACAGCCCCTCCCGGACGCTGCGGGCGCGGGATTCGCCGACCCCGTTGACCGATTGCAGGTCGTCGATGCTGGCGGCCAGCAGTTTCTGCAGCCCGCCGAAGTGCTCCACCAGACCCTCCACGACCACGCCCGGCAGCCGCGGCACTTTGGCCAGCAGGCGGTAGCCCTTGGGGCTGACCGGGATGTCCAGGGCGTCCGGGCCGGAGTAGCCCATCACCTCGGCGACCGTGGTCAGGTCCAGCAGCTCGGTGGCGCTCAGCGCGTCCAGGGCCTGCAGTACCTCGGTGAAGTCGCGGGCGGACTCTCCTTGGGGCAGGTAGTCGCGCACGATCAGCTCACGGTCGGTGTCCACCCCGGAGACCAGCTCGTCCAGCTGCAGCGACAGCAGCCGGCCGTCGGTGCCCAGCTCCACCACATAGCCTTCGATCTCGTCGGCGATGCGGCGGACCATCTCCAGCCGCTGCACCACGGCGGTGACGTCCCGGACGGTGACCAGGTCCTCGATCTCCAGCGCCGACAGGGTGCCGGAGACCTCATCCAGGCGGAGCTTGTAGCGCTCCAGCGTGGCCAGCGCCTGGTTGGCCTTGGACAGGATGGCCGCCGAGTCCTCCAGCACGTAGCGGTGCCCGTCCAGGTAGAGGGCGATGATCCGCATCGACTGGCTGACCGAGATCACCGGGTGGCCGCTCTGCTTGGCCACCCGCTCGGCGGTGCGGTGCCGGGTGCCGGACTCCTCGGTGGGGATGGTCGGGTCGGGCACCAGGTGCACGGCCGCCCGCACGATGCGCGAATGGTCGTTGTCCAGCACGATCGCGCCGTCCATCTTGGCCAGCTCGCGCAGCCGGGTGGCGGAGAACTCCACGTCGAGCTCAAAGCCCCCCGAGCACAGCTTTTCCACGACCGGGTCATAACCCAAGACGATCAGGCCGCCGGTGTTCCCCCGCAAAATCCGCTCCAGCCCGTCGCGAAGAGCCGTGCCCGGCGCGACCGCGGCCAGCGTGGCGCGGCGCCTTTCGTCGTGCCCCTTGTCGTGTGTGACTCCCACTGGACCCCCGCAGGTCGCTGGACGGCGATTAGTTTACCGAGCCGCCTCGGCGGGCGGCTCGTCCTCAACGCCGCGGCAAACGTTGTGTGGATTATTGCGCACAGCTGACGCGGTGCTGACTCTGATGGTCAGGGAGCGGTGAAGGCGACCTGAAGCGCCTGGTTCAGGTTATCGACCTCCATGACCCGCATGCCCTCGTAACTGACCGCCTGGAGTTCGGCGCGGCGCAGCGGGGAGGCCTCGCCCAGCTCCAGCGAGCCCTTGGGGACGACGGCGGATTTGAAGCCCAGCCGGCCGGCCTCGGCCAGCCGCCGCGGCACGCCGGGCACCGCCCGCACCTCCCCGGCCAGGCCGACCTCCCCCAGCGCGATGACGTTGGGCGACAGGGGCTGCTCCACGGTGGAGCCGGCCACCGCCAGCGCCACCGCCAGGTCCACCGAGGTCTCCGCCAACCGCACCCCGCCGACCGTGGAGACGTACACGTCCTGGTCGTGCATGGCGATCTGGCAGCGCCGCGACAGCACCGCCAGCACCATCGCCACCCGCGAGGCGTCCAGCCCGCTGGTGGCGCGGCGCGGGGCCGGCAGGAACGACTTGGCCACCAGCGCCTGCACCTCGGCCACCAGCGGGCGGCGGCCCTCCAGCGTGACGGTCACGCAGGTGCCGGGCACCGGCTCCTCCCGGCGGGTCAAAAACAGCCCGCTGGGGTCGGCCAGCCCCACGATGCCGACCTCTGACAGGTCGAAGCAGCCCAGCTCGTCGGTGGGGCCGTAGCGGTTCTTGACCGCGCGGATCATGCGCAGCCGGCTGTGCCGGTCGCCCTCGAAGTACAGCACCACATCGACCAGGTGCTCCAGCAGCCGGGGACCGGCGATCGCCCCGTCCTTGGTGACGTGGCCGACCAGCACGGTGGTGATGGAACGCTCCTTGGCCACCCGGATCAAGTTGGCGGTGACCTCGCGGATCTGGGTGACGCCGCCGGGTGCGCCCTCCACCTCGGCGGCGCCGATGGTCTGGATGGAGTCCACCACCAGCAGCTTGGGCTCCACCTCCTCCACGTGCCCCAGCACGGCCGACAGCTCGGTCTCGGCGGCCAGGTACAGCCCGTCGGTGACCGCGCCCACCCGGTCGGCGCGCAGCCGCACCTGCTCGGCCGACTCCTCGCCGGTCACATACAGCACCGGGGTGCGCGCGGCGGCCAGCGCGGCGACCTCCAGCAGCAGGGTGGACTTGCCGATGCCGGGCTCGCCGGCCAGCAGCAGCACCGCCCCGGGCACCATGCCGCCGCCCAGCACCCGGTCCAGCTCATCCAGCCCGGTCGGCTGCATCTGCGCCGACTGCACGTCCACCTCGCCGATCGGGCGGGCGGGGGCGCTGACCGGGCCGGCGGTGATCACCCGCGGCGGCGCGGCGGCGCCCGCCTCGCTCACGGTGCCCCAGGCCTGGCATTCGCCGCAGCGCCCGACCCACTTGGAGGTCTGCCAGCCGCACTCGGTGCAGCGGTAGGCCGGTTTGCCGGTCTTCGCCTTCGCCATAACCCGAAACAGTATTGAGAGCGACCGACAGAACCGTTCAGTAGTGGCGCCACCAGAGGTTGACGGCGTAGTCGACCTCGCAGCCGGGATGCTCGGCCAGGAACGCCTCGGCCAGCTCGGCGGGGAACTCGATGCGCAGCACGGCGGCCAGGTCCTCGCGGCGCTCGAACAGCCAGCGGATCAGCAGCGGCTCCCGCTGGAACCCCTGGCGCGCCCAGAAGCGCTCCACCGCCTGCGGGTCGTAGGAGGGCAGCCAGCGGCGGAACCAGCCGCCGAAGGTGGAGCGGGTGGCGTCATTGTCGATGATCATGGCGGCCCCGCCGCGCCGCACCACCCGGCGCAGCTCGGCCAGCCCCGGCTCGCAGCCCGGCCCGAAGAAGTACGCCCAGCGCGCGTGCACCACGTCCACCGAGGCGTCCGGCAGCGGGATCGCCTGGGCGGCGCCGACGCGCACCGTCACGTTCGGCAGGTCGCGCACCCGCCGCCGGGCCGCCGCCGCCAGGCCCGAGTGCGGCTCCACGCCCACCACCCGCGCCGCCTCGCGGGCGAACATCGGCAGGTGGTAGCCGGTGCCGCAGCCCAGGTCCAGCACGTGGGCGCCGTCCCAGGGCCGGATCCGGCGCATGGCGGCCTCCAGCAGCCCGTCGGGGTCCACGGCGCGGTTTTCCAGCTCGTAGACCTGCGGGGAATTCCAGATGTTGGGGCTGGGCACGGCGCCCGCCGCGATCTCGACCACGACCTGTGAGGGTAGTGGGGTTCATCGGGCGGGAAGGCGGCCCCCAGGGTTCCCCGCGAATATTGAAAAAGATTCGGTGTTACCCGCATCATCGGCGTTGGAAGGACTGATCGCGCAAGTCAGCGCATAGGCTTTCGTTGCGCGGGTGTCGACGGGACGGGCGGCGGTGTTCGATCCGGCGGGGGACCGCACGGCGCTCGGCAGGGAAGCCAACGAGCGATCATCAGGCGAGGGAGCAGTGACTCCGCAGCACAACGGCGCAGTACCGGCGGGGCTCCGGTTGCCGGACGCCCCGGTGACGCTCTCGACCGCCTCGGTCTTCCCGGAGCGGACTCCCAGCGCCTTCGAGATCGCCGCCGCGCTGGGCTATGACGGCGTCGAGGTCATGGTGGCCACCGACGCGGCCTCCCAGGACGTCAACGTGCTGCGCCGGCTGTCGGACTACCACCAGGTGCCGATCAAGTCGATCCACGCCCCCTGCCTGCTGCTGACCCAGCGGGTGTGGGGACGCGAGCCGTGGGGCAAGCTGGTGCGCTCCAAGGAGGTCGCCGAGGCGCTGGGCGCCGAGGTGGTGGTGGTCCACCCGCCGTTCCGCTGGCAGCGCGAGTACGCCCGGGAGTTCATCCAGGGCCTGGCGCGCATGCAGGAGGAGACCGACGTCATCTTCGCCGTGGAGAACATGTTCCCGGTGCGGGCGCGCGGCGCCGAGGTGGGCATGTACTCCCCCGGCTGGAACCCGGTCGAGCTGGATTTCCCGCATGTGACGCTGGACCTGTCGCACACCGCGGTGTCGGGCTCGGACGCGCTGGAGATGGCCACCGAGCTCGGCGGGCGGCTGCGGCATGTGCACATGGCCGACGGCATCGGGATCAGCAACAAGGACGAGCACCTGGTGCCCGGCCGCGGCAGCCAGCGGTGCGCCGAGGTGCTGGAGAAGCTGGCCGCCGACGGGTACACCGGGCACATCGTGCTGGAGGTCAACACCCGGCGGGCGGCCAGCCGGGCCGAGCGGATGGAGGACCTGGCCGAGGCGCTGGCGTTCACCCGGCTGCACCTGGCCGCCGCCGACCGCACCTGGGAGGTCACGTCGGCCGGAGAGGTCTCCCGCCGGAGCGCGCGCTGATGGCGGCCGGCGCCTCCGAGCGGACCCGGGGGCGGCGGCCGGGCCCCACCGAGACCCGGGAGCAGATCCTGGACTGCGCCCGCCGGCTGTTCGCCGACAAGGGCTATGACGGCGCCTCGCTGCGCGCCATCGCCCGGGAGGCGGGCGTCGACCCGGCGCTGGTGCACCACTTCTTCGGCACCAAGCAGGGCGTCTTCATCGCGGCGATGAACCTGCCGCTGGACCCGGCGGCGGTCGTCGCCCGCCTGCGGGACGTCCCGTCCCGCCGCGAGCTGGGCGCGGCGCTGGCCGAGACCTTCCTGGGGGTGTGGGAGGACCCCGAGCGGCGCATCCCGATGCTGGCGCTGGTGCGCTCGGCCATGACGAACGAGCAGGTCGCCACGATGCTGCGGCAGTTCATCGCGGCCACCTTGCTGGGACCGCTCGCCGAGCGGTTCGGCATCGCCCCGATCCGGATGGAGGCCGCCGCCGGGCAGCTGGTCGGGGTGGCCATGCTGCGGTACGTCCTCGGCCTGGAGCCGATCGCCTCCGCCACCGCGCAAGAGCTGGTGGAGCTGCTGGCGCCCGCCCTCCAGCGCCACTTCGACGGGGACTGACCGGACTTTCGTACGGGACGCGCGACTCCTTGCCACTCCTGCTGCGGCGACATAAATTCAACACATGATGAGTTCTACTTCCGCGGGCCCGCCACAGGCCGCGGTGAGCGTCCGCGACCTGCACGTGGACCGCGGCGGCCGGCCGGTGCTGCGCGGGGTGAGCTTCGAGGTGCCGCGCGGTTCGGTGGTGGGGCTGCTGGGCCCCAGCGGCTGCGGCAAGACCACGCTGATGCGGGCGATCGTGGGCGTGCAGATCGTCAAGAGCGGCACCGTCACGGTGCTCGGCCGCCCCGCCGGCGACCCGGCGCTGCGCCGCTCGGTCGGCTACGCCACCCAGACCCCGGCCGTCTACACCGACCTGACCGTCACCGAGAACCTGCGCTACTTCGCCGCGGTGCTGGGCGCCTCCCACCGCCACGTGCACCGGGCCATCGAGGAAGTGGGCCTGCGCCCCTACCGCGACCGGCAGGCCGCCACCCTGTCGGGCGGTCAGCGCAGCCGGCTGAGCCTGGCGGTCGCCCTGCTGGGCGAGCCCGAGCTGCTCGTCCTGGACGAGCCCACCGTCGGGCTGGACCCGCTGCTGCGCCTGGAACTGTGGGAGCTGTTCCACCGCCTGGCCTCCCGGGGCACCACGCTGCTGATCTCCAGCCACGTCATGGACGAGGCGGCCAGGTGCCGGCGGCTGCTGCTGATGCGCGACGGCGAGATCCTCGCCGACGACACCCCCGAGGCGCTGCGCGCCCGCACCAAGGCCGCCGACCTGGAGGAGGTCTTCCTGCACCTGATCGCCGAGCGCCGGGAGAAGAACGGGCCGCGCGAAAAGGAGGGACGGCCATGAGCCCTGCCATCACACTGGCCACGGCGCGGCGCATCCTCAGCCAGCTTCGGCACGACCACCGCACCCTCGGGCTGATCGTCGGGGTGCCCAGCCTGCTGATGGTGCTGCTGCGCTACATCTTCGACCAGCCGGGGATGTTCGATCGGGTGGGCCCGCCGCTGCTGGGCGTGTTCCCGCTGGTCATCATGTTCGTCGTCACCAGCGTCGCCACGCTGCGCGAACGGGCCGGCGGCACGCTGGAGCGGCTGATGACGATGCCGCTGGGCAAGCTGGACCTGCTGCTGGGCTACGCCCTGGCCTTCGGGCTGGTGGCGCTGCTGCAGGTGGGGGTGGTGCTGGCCATCTCGCTGACCTGGCTGGGCCTGGAGCCGGCCGGATCGGTCGGCCTGCTGGTGGCGGCGGCCGTGCTCAGCGCCCTGCTGGGCGTCGCGCTCGGGCTGCTGGCCAGCGCGTTCGCCCGCACCGAGTTCCAGGCGGTGCAGCTGATGCCGGCGTTCGTGCTGCCGCAGGCGCTCTTGTGCGGCCTGTTCGTGCCGCGGGAGCAGATGGCCGGCTGGCTGGAGGCGATCTCCACGGTGATGCCGCTGACATATGCGGTGGAGGCGATGCAGGAGGTCGGCCGGGAACCGGAAATGACCGGGACGCTGGCGGTGGACATCGCGGTGATCGCCGGGTGCGTCCTGGCGGCCCTGGTGCTCGGCGCCGCCACGCTCCGCCGCCGCACTCCCTGAAGACCTCCTAAAAGCCCCGGAAAGCCGCGGGCCGATTGTGGTCGCGGAAGAAAAACGGGCATATGAAGCCGGTCGAAAGGGAGAAGACGGCTTGTAAACTCCGCGCCATGAGCACCCGGTCATCCCAGGAATTCCCCGCGGACGCCGATTCCCAGGACGGCGCATCCCCCGGCGCCGTCCCGGGCAGGGAGGGCGAGGCGGAGGAGACCTCGGCCGCCAAGGCGCGGCGCAAGCGCCGCCGCCGTACGCTCCTGCTGTCGGCGCTGGCCCTCCTGCTGATCGTCGTGCTCGGCGCGGGCGCCCTGGTGTGGCAGCGGCAGGCGTCCTACAACGGCAACATCGACCGGCTGCCCGGCACCATGCCGACCGGCCGGCGGCCCGGCCCCAACGTGGTCGGCACCGAGAACTGGCTGCTGGTGGGCTCCGACAGCCGGGTGCAGGCCAACACCACCGGCGAGGGCGGCCAGTTGTGGCGGCCGGGGCAGCAGCGCTCGGACACGCTGATGCTGCTGCACCTGCCGGCCAAGCGGGACAAGGCCTACATCATCTCCATCCCCCGCGACTCGTGGGTGGAGATCCCCGGCTACGGCTACCAGAAGATCAACGCGGCGTTCTCCTACGGCGGTCCGCCGCTGCTGATCCAGACGGTCGAGGCGCTGACCAACGTCCGCATCGACCATTTCGGTGCGATCGACTTCAACGGCTTCAAGGCCATGACCGACGCGCTCGGCGGCGTGGACGTGCACATCGACAAGACCGTGCACGACCCCATGAACCACGTCACCTGGCAGGCCGGCAAGCAGCACCTGGACGGCGAGAAGGCGCTGCTGTTCGTCCGGCAGCGCTACAACCTGCCCAACGGCGACTTCGACCGGATCAAGCGTCAGCAGGCGTTCTTGAAGGCCATCATCCAAAAGGCCGCCGAGGGCGGCACGGTCACCAACCCGATCAAGCTCGACCGCTTCCTGTCGGCGTTCACCAAGTCCATCAGCGTGGACGAGGGGGTGTCGGCCGGCCACCTGCGGTCGCTGGCGCTGAGCATGCGCAACGTGCGCGGCTCGGACATCAAGTTCCTGACCGTCCCGAACAAGGGCCCGGCGGCACGCGGCCGGCAGAGCGTGGTGCTGCTGGACGAGGAGAAGGCAGGCCGGCTGTTCGAGGCCGTGCGCAGCGCCACGATGGCCGAGTACATCGCCGAATACGGCGGGACCAACAGCGTCGGCAAGGTCTCCTAAGACCTCTGCCAAGGCCCGCCCAGCGGCCCTGTGCGCCTGCCGGAGCGCCCTGCGGGCATCCGCATAACCTGGACATGGGGGACAGCGTGGTCCCGTCATAGAAGGGGTTGCAGCGTGCTTCGTCGGGTTCTGCTGGCCGCCTCCCGCAGCGGCGGCGTCCGCAAGGCGATGGAGACCGCGCCGTTCTCCCGCGGCGTGGTGCACCGGTTCGTGGCGGGCCGGACGGCGGAGGAGGCGCTGACGGTCGTGCGGCGCCTCACCGGCGGCGGCCTGCTGGTCACCGTGGACCATCTTGGCGAGGACACCACCGACGCCCGGCGGGCCGAGACGGTCGTGGAGAACTACCTGGCGCTGCTGGACCTGATCTCCACCGCCGGCCTGGGCGCCCGGGCGGAGGTGTCGGTGAAGCTGTCGGCGGTGGGGCAGGCGCTCGATGAGGAGCTGGCCCTGGAGAACGCCCGCCGGATCTGCGCGGCGGCCAAGGCGGCCGGCACGGCGGTGACCCTCGACATGGAGGACCACACCACCGTCGCCTCCACCCTGCGCATCCTGCGGGAGCTGCGCGAAGACCACCCGGAGACCGGCGCGGTCGTCCAGGCGTACCTGCGCGACGCCGAACGGCACTGCGCCGAGCTGGCCCACGAGGGGTCGCGGGTGCGGTTGTGCAAGGGCGCCTACGCCGCTCCCGCCGACGTCGCCTTCACCTCCAGGCACGAGATCGACAAGTCCTACGTGCGCTGCCTGAAGGTGCTCATGGCGGGCCGGGGCTACCCCATGGTCGCCACCCACGATCCCCGGCTCATCGAGATCGCCGGGGCGCTGGCGGTCTTCCATGACCGCGCCCCCGACAGCTTCGAGTACCAGATGCTGTACGGCATCCGGCCCGCCGAGCAGCGCCGCCTGGCCGCCATGGGCTCGCGGGTGCGGGTGTACGTCCCCTACGGCGGGGAGTGGTACGGGTACGCCATGCGGCGGATGGCCGAGCGTCCGGCCAATTTGGCGCTCATCCTGCGCTCGGTGGTGAGCGGGTCCTGAGCGTCGCCTGCTCGTCGCTAGGCTGGGCTGCGTGGGCAGACTCATCGCGATTCTCGGCGCCGGCAAGATGGGCGAGGCGCTGTTGTCGGGGGTGCTGCGGGCCGGCCGCCGCCCGTCCGAGCTGATGGTGACCACCCGCCGGGAGGAGCGCGGCGTCCTGCTGCGCGAGCGCTACGGGGTGGAGGTGGTCACCAACGCCGAGGCCGCCAAGACGGCCGACACGTTGATCCTGTCGGTCAAGCCGCAGGACATGGACGCCCTGCTGGGGGAGATCCGGCCGCATGTGCCGCCCGGCCGGCTGGTGATCTCGATGGCGGCGGGCATCACCACCTCCTTCATCGAGCAGCGCCTGCCGGAGGGCGTGCCGGTGGTGCGGGTGATGTCCAACACCCCGGTGCTGGTGGACCAGGCGATGAGCGTGGTGTCGGCGGGCTCGCACGCCGGTGAGGAGCACCTGAAGCTGGCCGAGGAGCTTTTGTCGCCGGTCGGCAAGGTGCTGCGCATCCCCGAGTCGCTGCAGGACGCGGCGACCGCGCTGTCCGGCAGCGGCCCGGCCTACTTCTACTTCCTGGTCGAGGCGATGGTGGACGCCGGCATCCTGCTGGGCATGCCGCGCGCCGCCGCGCTGGAGATGGTGATCCAGTCGGCGGTGGGGGCGGCGATCATGCTGCGCGACTCCGGGGAGCACCCGGTGCTGCTGCGCGAGGCGGTCACCTCGCCGGGCGGCACCACCATCGCCGCCATCCGCGAGCTGGAGCGGCACGGGGTGCGGGCCGCCGTGCTGGAGGCCATCGAGGCCGCCCGCGACCGGGGCAGGGAATTGGCCGAGGGCTGAAAAGTCCCGGGCGGGATTTTCCGCCCGCCCGGTTGAGCCGGGCCGCGATCGCGTCCGTGATAAGGGGCATGAGAATTCTGCTGCAGATCCTGGTGGCCGCCGGGCTGGCCGTGGACGCGATCGTGCACTGGACGTTCGCCCCCGACATGGCCGGGCCCAAGCCCGGTCAGATCGACGGGGACACGCTGTTTTACGCGCAGGCGATCGTCGCGGCGATCTCGGGCGTGCTGGTGCTGGCATGGCCGCGGCGCTGGACGTTCGCCGTCGCCTTCCTGGTCGCCGCCAGCGCGGTGGGCGCGCTGCTGCTGTACTACTTCGTGGACGTGGGCCGGCTGGGGCCGATCCCGGCGATGCACGACCCGGCCTGGTACCTGGAGAAGACGCTCAGCCTGGTCGGTGAGGGCGTCGCCACGGTCGCCGCGCTGGCCGGGTTCTTCCTGCTGAACCGCGCCGGCCGGGACGCCTCGGCGGGGGCCGGGCAGCACCGGGCGGCCGGCGGCCGGTAGCCGTCGTCTCCGGTCGGCCTTCCAGGGGAGTTGATATCTTCCCTTTTGGGGCATCTGTAGGCAGGTGTCCGCTTTTTGTGAGGCAGGTGCAGCCACCCGGCGGTGCCTTCCGCTCGTCCTGACCGGGGCGCTGGCGATCGCCCAGCTCGGCGCCTGCGCCAAGAGGGACGAGCCCGAGGGAGTGCGCCTGGGCACGGTGACGCGCTCGGACGTGACCGAGGTGATCGAGGCGCCGGGCACGGTGACGGCACGGGCCACGGCGACGCTGCGCGCCCCGGCCGAGGGCGTGCTCAAACGGCTGCACGTGACCGACGGCGACCGGGTCCGCCGCGGCGAGATCCTCGCCGAGATCGACTCGCCGCAGGCCCGCGAGCGGCTCCGCCAGGCCCGCGAGGCCGACGCCGAACTGGCCGCCGGCACCCTCCCGATGGGACCGGAACCCTCGGCCTCCCAGCGGCGCAGCGACCACATCGCCCGCCAGGGCTTCCAGACCGCCCGGCGGGCGGCCGCCCAGATCCCCGACCCCGGGCGGCGCGCCCGGATGCTGGCCGAGATCGCACAGACCGAGGCCCAGTACGCCGCCGCCGCCGAAAGCGCCCGCGCCGCCGTCGAACGGCTCCACGCGGGCCTGGAGAACGTCACCTCGGCGATGCAGGCCGTCGCCGCCGCCCAGCGCGTCCAGGCCCGGGCCGCGCTGCGGGCGGCCGAGCGCACCGTGGCGGAGCTGACCTTGCGGGCACCCTTCGACGGCGTCGTCTCCCTGGGCGGCCCGGCGGCCCCCGCCGGGGACCTGGGCGAGCTGGCCGGCCGGCTGCCGCAGCGGCTCGGCGGCGGAGACGGCCTGCAGGAGCTGGGCGGCGGCGCGTCCGCCGAGGCCGCCTCCGTGGCCGAGGGAGCCCCTGTGACCGCCGGCGGCGCGGTGGTGACGGTCACCGACGTCTCCCGCCTCACCGTCTCCGCCGACGTGGACGAGGCCGACGCGCTGAAAGTCGAGCCGGGCGTGCCGGCCGAGGTGGAGGTGGACGCCGTCCCGGGCGCCGCCTACCCGGCCGAGGTCACCGGCGTCGGCGCCGGCCCGGCGCGCTCGGCCGGCGGCGGCGTGACCTACCGGGTCACCCTCGTCCTGCGGCGCGGCCGGCTCACCGACGGCGCCGAGGCGCCCTGGCCCAAGCCCGGGATGAGCGCCGTGGTGAACCTGCGGGTCCGCGAGGTCGCCGACACCGTCGCGGTGCCGTCCTCGGCGGTGCTGACCAGCGGCCGCGACAACGCGGTGTGGGTGGTCTCCGGCGGCCGGGCCCAGCGGCGGATCATCCGGATCGGCGCCCAGGGCGAGACCATGACCGAGGTCACCGCCGGGCTGCGGGTCGGCGAGCGGATCGTGGTGCGCGGCGCCGGCGCCGTCGAGCAAGGGCAGGAGCTTCCCGGCCGATGAGCGTCCCACCCGCCGTGGAGGCCATCGACGTCACCCGCGCCTACGAGCTGGACGGCACCCGGGTGCAGGCGCTGCGCGGGGTCAGCCTGCGCATCGGCGAGGGCGAGTTCGCCGCGATCGTGGGCCCGTCCGGGTCGGGCAAGTCCACCCTGATGCACCTGCTGGGCTGCCTGGACAGGCCCACCGGCGGGACGCTGCGGATCGGCGGGCGCGACGTGGCCGCCCTCTCCGACGCCGAGCTGGCCGAGCTGCGCAACAGCCGCATCGGGTTCGTCTTCCAGTCCTTCCACCTGCTGCCCCGCACCAGCGCCCTGGACAACGTGGCGCTCCCGCTGGCCTACCGGGGGGTGCCGCGCGGTGAGCGGCGGCGGCGCGCCGCCGAGGCGCTGGCCCGGGTGGGCCTGGCGCACCGCCTGGACCACCGTCCCGCCCAGATGTCCGGCGGGGAGCAGCAGCGGGTCGCCATCGCCCGCGCCCTGGTCGGCGAGCCCCGCCTGGTGCTGGCCGACGAGCCCACCGGCAACCTCGACACCGCCACCGGCCATGAGGTGATGGACCTGCTGGCCCGGCTGAACGCCGAACAGGGCGTGGCGGTCGTGCTGGTCACCCATGAGGCCGACATCGCCGAACGCGCCCGCCGCCAGATCCACATCCGCGACGGCCGGATCGAACGCGACACCTGCCCGACGCGTCCGCACGACGCCCAGCGGCTATGAGGCGACGTCCGGAAAAGGGCGGGGAAGGACGCAGGAGATGAGGCTGGCCGAATCGCTGCGGGTGGCGCTGGAGGCGCTGCTGGTCAACCGGCTGCGCAGCGCGCTGACGATGTTCGGCGTGGTGATCGGGGTGGCCGCGGTGGTGGTGCTGGTGGCGCTCGGCAGCGGCGCCCGCGACCTGGTCCAGCGGGAGATCGAGGGGCTGGGCTCCAACATCGTGTTCGTCGGCCCCGGCGAGTTCTCCCTGACCGCCGCGCCCACCGCCGGGCGGCTGGAGCTGACGGACGTGGAGTACCTGCGGCAGACCCTCGGCGAGGACTGCCCCATCGCCGTCTCGCTCAGCTCCGGGGAGACCGTCCGGGCCGGGCGCAACGAGGCGTTCGCCACCGTGCTGGGCACCAACGAGGCCCTGCCGGAGGTCTTCGACCGCCCGCTGCGCCCCGGCGGGCGCTACCTCACCGAGACCGACGTGGAGTCCCGCCGCCGCGTGGTGGTGCTCGGCCCGCGGGTCGCCGAGCGCATCTTCGGCGACGTCGACCCGGTCGGCCGCCAGACGATCATCGCCGGCGCCCGCTTCCGCGTCATCGGCGTCCTGGAGGAAAAGGGCCAGACCTTCGGCCAGGCCCGCGACAACGACCTGCACATCCCGGTGACCACCGCCCAGCGCCTGCTGGGCGTGAACCGGGTGGACTTCCTGGCGCTGCGCGCCCCCTCCGCCGCCGACACCGGCCGCCTGCGCGCCGCGGTGGTGGACGCGCTGGAGCGCCGCTACCCGGGCGAACGCTTCTCGGCGATCACCCAGACCCAGCTGCTGGGCACCGTCGGCACCGTGCTGAACGCGCTGACCGGCGTGCTGGCCGCCATCGCCGCGGTCTCCCTGCTGGTCGGCGGGGTCGGGGTGTCCAACATCATGCTGGTCGGCGTCCGCGAGCGCACCCGCGAGATCGGCCTGCGCAAGGCCCTGGGCGCCCGCCGCCGCGACATCCTCGCCCAGTTCCTGGCCGAGTCGGTCCTGCTCACCTCCATCGGCGGCGCGATCGGCATCGCCCTGGGCATCACCGGCGCCCTGGCCATCACGACCCTGTCCCCGGTCCCCGCCACCATCACCTGGTGGTCCCCCCTCCTGGCCTTCACCGTCTCGGCCGCCGTGGGCATCTTCTTCGGCGTCGCCCCCGCCCGCCGCGCCGCCCGCCTGGACCCCGTCACCGCCCTCCGCACCGAATGACCACGCCCGCCCGGCGACCTGCCGCTTCAGGCACAGCCCGCAGCAGCCGGTGCCGATGGCTCGTTCGTTGTCCTCGGCTACGCCGACCCGCTTGATCCGCGGCATCGCTTACTCGGAGGGCGTACGGCCATGCCCGCATCAGAAGCGCCGAACATGTGGCCCGCTGTAATGTGCCGTTCGGCTGTATGCGGGAAGCGGCACTCGATGAGGACGAGTCCTGAAGTTCATAGCCGATCTCGCCACCGAGCCCAGGTAGCCGCCATGCGCATCTCCCCGGATCTTTCCCGTGTCACCTGGCGCAAGAGCTCCAAGAGCACCACCACCGGCAATGAGTGCGTCGAGCTCGCCGCGTTCGGTGACGTCGTCGCCGTTCGCGACTCCAAGAATCCGGACGGGGCGAGGCTGGTTCTGCGGTCGGCGGGCTTCCGGCGGCTGGTCGAGGACGTCCGTCGCGGTCGCCACGGCATCTGACCAAAGTTCGGTGACTTCGGGGGCGCCGGCTCGGCCGGGGGGCGGGCGGCCTTGCCGGGGTTCGCTGATCGTCCGGTGACCGTGTCGCGCCGGGGTGCTCTCGCGGGCGTCCGGTCGTCAGGCGACGGCGCCGGAGCCCGAGGCGGTGGGGTCGGTGAGGACGGACCGGATGAAGCGGGCGGTCTCGTCCATCGCGGCGCGGGCCTCCGGCAGGAAGCGGTTGAGGAGCTGGAAGACGTGGAACTGGCCCTCCCAGACCTGCAGGCGGCAGTCGGTGCCGGCCTCGGTGAGGGCCGCGGCCAGGCGTTCGGCCTCCGGGCGCAGCGCCTCGGCGCCGCCCACCTGGATCAGCACCGGCGGCACGCCGTTCCAGGAGCACTCCAGCAGCGCCAGGCGCGGGTCGTTGAGTTCGGCCTGGCCCATCACCAGGCGGCCGATCCGGCGGACGGTGTGGGCGCTCAGGTAGGCGTCGCGCACCTGGGCGTCGTATTCCAGGGACAGCTCGCAGGTCAGGTCGACCCAGGGGGAGTAGAGCACCAGCCCGGCCGGGGTGGGCAGGCCGGTGCGGCAGATCTCGCCGGTCAGCGAGGCGGCCAGGTGCCCGCCGGCCGAGTCGCCGGCGATCACGATCCGGGAGGCGGGGTAGCCCTCCTCCAGCAGCCACCGGTAGGCGGCCAGGGCGTCCTCCAGCGGCGCGGGGAAGGGGTGCTCGGGCAGCAGCCGGTAGTGCGGCACGAACACCGGCAGCTGGGTGTCGACCGCCAGCCGGGAGGTGATCGGACGGTGGCTGCGCGGCGAGCAGATGATGTAGCCCCCGCCGTGCAGATACAGCACGGCGGCGTCGCCGACCTGGCCCTTTTCCGGTACGAGCAGCTCGCCTGCCAGGTGGCGCCCGTCGCCGTCGGCGTCTTCCAGCGGGATCCGCACGCCCCGTACCCGGGTGCCGGGATGGTGGCCGACCAGTAATGAGGCGGCCTCCACGGCGGTGCGGGCGGTGCGGATCCCGACCGGGTGGCCGGGCAGCCGGTGGACGATGGGCCGCAGCCCGAGCCGCAGCGCGCGGGAGAGCACCGCGCTCTGCACGCTGGGACGGCGGCCGGAGGAGAAGCCAGGTGCGGTCGTCGGATCGACGGCCGGATCTGCGGCGCTGGCCTCGGGCGGCCGGCAGGCCGCCGGAGGTTCCGGTGACGTCGGCTCCATCGGCACCCCACAGGTCGATGTTTCTTAGGTGTTAACTAATGCCCACTTGCGCGGATAATTCACGTCTACGGTTGTTTGTCGCATCTTCGTGAGAGTCGGCCGGGCGCGCCGGCGGCGCGGGGCGATAGCGTGAGGGCATGAGCAGCGCTGCGCCATCCGACCGTCCCGGCCCCTGCAACCTGCGGGTTCTCTGGGACGACCGGCTCATCTCCTACGACTTCGGGCCCACCCACCCGCTCAACCCCGTCCGGGTGGAGCTGACCATGGCGCTGGCCCGCGAATACGGCGTGCTCGACCAGTCCGGCGTGGAGGTCACCGGCTTCGAACCGGCCGGGGAGGTGCTGCTGGAGCTGATCCACGACCCCTCCTACATCGCCGCCGTGCGGTACGCCGGCTCCACCGGGATGCCCCAGCTGCGGCACGGCCTCGGCACCGCCGACAACCCGGTGTTCATCGGCATGCACGAGGCGTCCACGCTGGTGGCGGGGGCGTCGGTGGCGGCGGCCGAGGCGGTCTGGACCGGCCGGGCCCAGCATGCGGCCAACATCGCCGGCGGGCTGCACCACGCCATGCGCTCGGCGGCCAGCGGCTTTTGCGTCTACGACGACCCGGCGCTGGCCATCGCCTGGCTGCTGGAGAACGGGGCCGAGCGGGTCGCCTACGTCGATGTGGACGTCCACCACGGCGACGGCGTCCAGGCGGCCTTCTACGACGACCCGCGGGTGCTGACCATCAGCCTGCACGAGACGCCGCGCACGCTGTTTCCGGGCACCGGCTTCCCCGAGGAGATCGGCACGGGCGAGGCCAAGGGCACCGCGGTCAACGTGGCGCTGCCGCCGGGCACCGGGGACGCCGCCTGGCTGCGGGCCTTCCACGCGGTGGTGCCGCCGCTGCTGCGCGCCTTCCGGCCGCAGGTGCTGCTCACCCAGCACGGCTGCGACACCCACGTGCTGGACCCGCTGGCGCACCTGACGCTGACCGTGGACGGCCAGCGGGCCGCCTATGCGGCGCTGCACAAGCTGGCGCACGAGACGGCGGGCGGGCGCTGGATCATCACCGGCGGGGGCGGCTATGAGCTGGTCCAGGTGGTGCCGCGGGCCTGGACGCACCTGCTGGCCGAGGCGTCCGGACGGCCGCTGGAGGCGGGGACGGACACCCCGGAGGCCTGGCGCGACTTCACCCGGCGGCGCACCGGGCAGACCGCCCCCCGCCGGATGACCGACGTACCGCCGGAGCGGGCCGGCGAGACCGAGGGCTGGGAGGAGTCGGCGTGGGGGAACGGCTACGATCCGAGCGATCCGGTGGACCAGGCGATCCGCGCGACCCGCAAGGCGGTCTTCCCCGAGCACGGGCTGGATCCACTGGGCGAGCCGTGACCGTTCCCTCCCGCGCCGAGCTGCGCGAGCACCTGATCCGCACGATGATCGCCGGGGATGTGGCCACCCCGCGGCAGAGCAATCTGCTGCACTACCGGCGGATGGCCAAGGGCGACCCCTACTACCGGTTCGGGCTGGACCTCAAGCGCTCGTGGACCGAGCGCGAGGTGCTGGAAATGATGGTGCGGATGTGCGGGGTGAACCCGGACCGGATGCACCTGTACGGGGACGACACCATCGACCCGGACAAGACCATCGACGCCCTGGAGCGCATGGCCGAGCGGATCGGCCAGGCGGCGCGGCGCCGGGAGAAGGTGGTGCTGGCCACCGGGCACCCGGCCACGCTGATGCCGATCTACCTGGCGCTGGGCCGGGCGCTGCGCGAGCGGGGCTGCACCGTCCTCACGCCCGCGGCCGGCTGGTCCTATGCGGCGGAGGTGGGCGCCTCCGCCCCGCAGCGGCGCCGCATCCGCTACGAGGAGGGCATGGTCGCCGCGCTGGAGGACGATGACGGGCGGCTGCACCACACCCACGATCCGTTCCCCATGGAGGCGATGCTGTCCGAGGCGGCAGGGACTTCTAACGGTTCGGATAGCTCTGCGCCAGCGGAATCTAAAAATTGGCCGGATCTGGCCATCGCCGATCATGGCTGGGCCGGGGCGGCCGGCCAGGCCGGGATCGACACCGTCGGCTTCGCCGACTGCAACGATCCCGCCCTGTTCGCAGGGGAAGTGGAGGGGCGGATCCTGGTCACCGTGCCGATGGACGACGGAGTGCACCCGGCTTGCTATGAGCCACTGACGGCATACCTGATGTCCCATGCGGGGCTGATTGCCTGAACTTCCCTCTTGCGACTACGGTTGCACGATTTACGCTGGGGGAAGAAACACGTGCGTGATCGAAGTCACCTGAAGGGTCGGTGCTCAGCACGTGTGGAAGAGGGCGTCCGATGGGCTCAGGCGAGCGACCTCTGAGTGAGGTCAGGTTCCTGACAGTGGCCGAAGTGGCGGCGGTGATGCGGGTGTCCAAGATGACCGTTTACCGCCTCGTCCACTCTGGCGAGCTGCCCGCCATCCGGGTGGGCCGCTCGTTCCGGGTCCCCGAACAGGCCGTACACGACTACCTGCGCGACGCGTTCATCGAAGCCGGATGACCGCGGGCGCCGCGGGGCGCGAGGCCTCCGCGGACGCCGGGAATCCAAGGCGCAGGCCGGTCGGCGGCATGGGGGGAGGAGAACACGACAACAGGCCCGGTGGCCCGGCCACCGGGCCGGGACGAGACCGGCGGGGGCCGGTGGAAAGACCGGCGGCCCCGCTCCGGACGGCCGGGCGAACCGGCCGTCCGGAGCCGGCATGCCGGAAAAAGAAAGCGCCGCCGCATAGGCGGTGGATCTCCCGCGGGGAGCGATCGCACGGATCACAGTGACGGCCGTGCGGCTCCCGGGCGCGCCCGTGTCCCATGGCACGTTCTGGGGACGTTCTCGGGATGTCCCCGACCCGGTAACGGACACGCCGGTATTGCACACAGGAGCGTGCGGGTACGGGACCTGCGGCATGGTATGCGCTCCAACAGCGGTACGCTTGACCGTTGGACAGCGCCCCGATGCCTTAGTCGCCGGGGTGTCGTGTGTCCATCCCCTGCACACCCTGGACGAGTGAGGTCACGTGGGCTCTGTTATCAAGAAGCGTCGCAAGCGGATGGCCAAGAAGAAGCACCGCAAGCTGCTGAAGAAGACTCGCGTCCAGCGCCGCAACAAGAAGTGAACAAGCCGGCCACATAGCCGTAAAGGGTGGGGTGCACTGTGTCCGGTATGCCCTCCGCCGCCGCCCGTGTCGTCCTGGTCACGGGGGTGTCCAGGTTCCTGGGAGCCCGCGTGGCGGGCGCCCTGCAGGCCGAACCCGGCATCGAGCGGGTCATCGGCGTGGACACGGTACCCCCCACGGCGTCGCTGGGACGCACCGAGTTCGTACGCGTCGACATCCGTACGCCGAGCATCGCCAAGGTGATCTCTTCGGAGCGGGTCGACACGGTGGTCCACCTCAATCTGGAGACCGCCCCGGTCGGCCCGCGCTCGAAGATGAAAGAACTCAACATCATCGGCACCATGCAGCTGCTGGCGGCCTGCCAGCGCTCGCCGGACATGCGCAAGCTGGTGGTGCGCTCCTCGGCCGCGGTGTACGGCTCCTCGCCGCGCGACCCGGCGGTCTTCACCGAGACCGACGAGCCGGCGGAGGCGCCCTCCTCCGGATACGCCAAGGACGCGGTGGAGGTGGAGGGCTATGTCCGGGGGCTGATGCGGCGCCGCACCGACCTGACGGTCTCCCTGCTGCGCTTTGCCAACTTCCTGGGCCGGGAAGTGGACTCCCCCCTCACCCGCTACCTGCGGCTGCCGGTGGTGCCGACCGTGCTGGGGTTCGACCCCCGGCTGCAGTTCGTCCACCCCGACGACGGGGTGGAGGTGCTGCGCCGGATGACCGTGGAGGACCACCCCGGCTGCTACAACGTGGCCGGCGACGGCGTGCTGCTGCTGTCGCAGGTGCTGCGGCGGGCCGGCCGGCCGTCGGTGCCGGTGCCGGAGCTGTCCGCGCAACTGTTGGGCGATCTGGGCCGCCGCTTCGCCGGGCTGTCGGGCTTCTCCTCCGACCTGCTGCGCTGGCTGATGTACGGACGGGTGATCGACTGCTCGAAACTGGCGGCCGAGCTGGGCTGGCGGCCCAAGTACTCGGCCGAGGCGGCGCTGGAGGACTTCCTGCAGGCCGCCGAGCCCGGGCACAGCCCCATGCAGGAGGCCGTGGAACGGCTCATCGGCCTGCTGGGCGAACGCGCCCGGCCGCCGGCGCGGCCCCAGCCGCCCCCCTCCCGCTTTGAGGGCCTGACCACCGTCCCGCCCCGGAACGGACCGCGGAGATGAGCGCGCGCAGACCCCGAGAAGGCGCGAGTGAGCCGCCCATGGCTCAGGTCATCCCGATCAACCCCGATGCCGCCACCGACTCGCCCGGACGCAGCCGGCTGGAGGAGCGGCTGGCCGCCGGGCTGGACTTCCTGCACCGCCGCCTGTCCGGGCGCTATGAGGTCGACGAGTTCGGCTTCGACCCCGAACTGACCGACGCGGTGCTGATCCCGGCGGCCCGTCTGCTGTATGAGCACTGGTTCCGGGTCGAACTGCGGGGCCTGGAGAACGTCCCGCCTGAAGGCGGCGCGCTGGTCGTCGCCAACCACTCCGGGACGCTGCCGCTGGACGGGCTGATGCTCCAGGTGGCGCTGCACGACCACGCCCACCGCGACGTCCGGCTGCTGGGCGCCGACCTGGTCTACCAGCTGCCGCTGCTGGGCCACCTGGCCCGCAAGGCCGGGCACACCCTGGCCCACCCGGCCGACGCCGTCCGCCTGCTGACCAAGGGCGAGCTCGTCGGGGTCTTCCCCGAGGGCTACAAGGGGATCGGCAAGCCCTTCCGGGAGCGCTACCGCCTGCAGCGCTTCGGCCGCGGCGGCTTCGCCGGGATCGCGCTGCGCACTCAGGTCCCCATCGTGCCGTGCGCGATCGTCGGCGCCGAGGAGATCTACCCCAAGATCGGCGACATCCCGGCGCTGGCCCGGCTGCTGGGCCTGCCCTACTTCCCCGTCACCCCGACGTTCCCGCTGCTGGGCGCGCTGGGCGCGGTGCCGCTGCCGTCCAAGTGGCTGATCCGCTTCGGCGAGCCGGTGCCGATGGACGGCCTGGGCCCGGAGGACGCCGACGACCAGATGACGGTGTTCGAGCTCACCGACCGCGTCCGCGAGACCGTCCAGCAGATGCTCTACGACACCCTCCTGGAGCGCGGCCCGGCGTTTTAGCCCCGCGGCCGCTAGGCCCGGTGGTAGTGGCGGCGCAGCGCGATGCCCGCGGCCACCCCGCCGGCCAGGGCGCCCGCGCCGGCGGCGGCCGGCAACGCCATCATCGTCACCTTGCGCCCGGTGCGGAAGTCGTGGATGGGCCAGCCGTGGGCCTTGGCGTGCTCGCGCAGCGCCGGGTCGGGGTTGACGGCGTGCGGGTGGCCGACGGTGGTGAGCATCGGCAGGTCGTTGATGGAGTCGCTGTAGGCCGAGCAGCGCGACAGG
The DNA here is from genome assembly GCF_001896795.1 of Thermomonospora sp. CIF 1. Taxonomy (NCBI): domain Bacteria; kingdom Bacillati; phylum Actinomycetota; class Actinomycetes; order Streptosporangiales; family Thermomonosporaceae; genus Thermomonospora; species Thermomonospora sp. CIF 1. The sequence continues at coordinate 79,177 of NZ_MOYN02000025.1, read as the reverse complement.
TCCAGCCCCTCGCGCTGCGCCAGCGCCCGCACCGCCTCGGCCTTGGCCGGGCCGTGCAGCAGATTGCCCACCAGGCGGCCGGTGTAGACGCCGTCGCGGGTCTCGGCGACGGTGCCCAGCGCCCCGGTCAGCCCCAGCCGGTGGGCGATGACCCGGGCCACCTCCACCGGGGTGGCGGTGACCAGCCAGACCTGCTGGCCGGCGTCCAGGTGCGCCATGGCCAGCTCCCGGGTGCCGTGCCAGATCCGGTCGGCCATGATCTCGTCGTAGATCTCTTCGCTGAGCCGGACCAGGTCCTCGACCTTCTGCCCGGCCACGAAGGCCAGCGCGGCCTCCTTGGCGGTGCCGATGTGCTCGGCGTTCTCCACCCCGCGCAGCCGGAACGCCGCCTGCCCCCAGGCGAACATGGCCAGGTCCCGCAGCGTGAACAGCTTGCGGGCGGCCAGCCCGCGGGCGAAGTAGTAGATGGACGCGCCGCGCATCATCGTGTTGTCCACATCGAAGAAGGCCGCCGCCGCAGGGTCCGGCTCGGGCCTGACCGCGCGCGGCTTGGCGGCCGCGGCCGCCGCCTCGCCCGCGCGCACATGGTCCGTCTCGGCGCGCCGCCAGAATCGCCGCATGCCTGGCAGCCTAATCAACGCGGCCCGCAATGCCGCGCATTCGGCTGCAAAAGCGATGCCACTCACGTGTCCGCCTTCCGTGGTTCCCACGCGGCCCGCGGGTCCTCGGGCGTCGTCGTGGTGGAGCGGGGCGTGTCGCGCGGGCCGGACGGCGCGGCGGACACCAGCCGTTCCCGCAGCGCCGCCCGGAAGTCCGCATCCGGCCCGACCCGGGCGCCCCGCAGCCGGGAGAGCGCCTCCAGTTCGGCGCGCCGGCGGCGGTAGGCGCCGCGGCGCCCTCTTCTCCCGCTCCTCGCCATGCCCGCAAGAACGAGCGGACCGCGGGCGGGTTACGCGCGGCGTCAAAAATCCGGGGGCAGCATCCGGGCCAGGGAGCGGACCGCCCGGTACTGCAGGGCCTTGATGGCGCCGGTCTTCTTGCCCATGATCAGCGCCGTCTCGGCCACCGACAGGCCGTGCAGGAAGCGCAGCACCAGGCACTCTTGCTGTTCGGAGTTCAGCCGGCGGATCGCCTCCAGCAGCGCCCGGTGGGTCATCGCCTCCAGCACCCGCCGTTCGGGGTCCTCCACCTCGCAGCCGGGCGCGGCCGGCTCCGGTTCCAGCAGCTCGGCGGTGCAGACCTCCAGCCGAAACCGGCCGGATTTGAAGTGGTCGGCCACCAGGTTGCGGGCGATGGTGACCAGCCAGGCGCCGAAGTCCTTGCCCTGCCAGCTGAAGTCGCCGATCCGCCGCAGCGCCCGCAGGAAGGTGTCGCTGGTCAGGTCCTCGGCGAGCGGGTGCGACCCCACCCGGTAGTAGACGTAGCGGTAGACCAGCTCCACATAGCGGTCATAGAGAGCGCCGAACGCTTCGGCCTCGCCTTCGCGGGCCCGCAGCACCAGGGCCTTGATCTCGTCCCCGCTCGCCGCGGGGGAGCGGCCGGCGGCCGGTTGCCGCAGCGCGCCGCCGGGCCGGGATCGCCAGGAGATCGCTGGGGAGTGGACGTCGAGGGTCAGGCTGCCCATGCGTTCTCCTCGGGCTGATGGGGCCTCCGGCGGGAATGGACACTCTAGATACCCGTGGGTAGACAGGCAACGCCGGTGTCTGGACGTGCTCGTGGGCCCGGGAAGACCCGTCCCGGCGGGGCCTTGGGAAGTGTCCGGGTGGTCACTGTCTTTCGCCCCTCGGTACGCGTCACTCCTTTCGATCAGGCACCATAGGGCGCGAGATGCTTCAAGGTATCCCGGCGCTGCTGGCGACCCTTGGTGCCTTGGCGGCCACCGGGTTGCTCATCCAAAGCGCCAGACGAGAACGGCTGCCATATCTGATCGCCTGGTGCCTGGCGCTGGGCGGCGTCTCCGTCGCGCTGATCGGGATGACGCTGGGATTCCTGCTGGGTTTCCGCGGCCTGTTGTTCCGGCTGATGGAAGTCGGCGGCGCGCTGCTGGCCCCGGTCTGGCTGGCCCTGGGAATGGCGGTGCTGATCACCCGGGTGATGCAGCTGCGCTTCGCCTCCTGGCTGCTGGGCATCTCCTACACGGTCGTGGCCGTGGTGATCTTGCTGTTGGACCCGCTCAAGGGGTCCTTCACCAGGTCGCTGCCCAATCCCGGCCGGCACTACGACACGCTGCCGCTGGTGTTGATCGACCTGGCGCACGGGGTCGCGGTGCTGTCGCTGGTGGCCTGCCTGGCGATGCTGGCGCTGCGGGCCGCCAAGCAGGACGGCGAGGCCTACGCCCTGCTGATGCCGGTGGCGCTGGTGGCGCTGGCCGAGGTCCTGGTGATCTGCGGCACCCGCGGCTTTCTGCCCGGCTTTCTGGCCGCCCTGGCGCTGGCCGGCGCCGCCGGGCTGGTCTGGTACGGCGTGGGCCGTCTGCCGTCGCCCGCCGAGCAGGGCGGGGACGGCTACGACGAGTACGGCGACGGCTATGGCGATCATGAGCACGCCGAGCCCGGCTATGAGATGCACACCGGCTACGACGATCATGACGCCGGCCAGGAGTACCAGGGCGGCTACGACGATCAGCACTACGACGATCAGCATTACGGCGAGCAGCCCTACGACGAGCAGGCCTATGCGGCGGCCCCCGTGGACCCGGCCGCTACCCAGGTCCAGCCTCCCGGCGGCCATCCGCCCGTGCCGCCGCAGCCGTCCGGCGGGCGGGTGCCCACCGGCGAGCGGCCGTTGCCGGGCGAGCCGCCGGTGCCGCCGCCGGCCTCTCCGCTGTGCGGGCGGATCACCGTCTACACCCTGGCCGACGGGGCGGGCGAGGCGTTCGACCGGCTGGCCGCCGAGGCGATCCGCGCCGCCCGCCGGCAGGAGCCCGACACCTTGGTCTTCGCCTGTCACGAGGTGACCGGCGCTCCCTCCCAGCGCATCGTCTACCAGCTCTTCCGCGACCAGACCGCCTTCGCCGACCACCAGCGGCTGCCGCATGTGCAGCGCTTTTTGGCCGAGTCCCGGCCGTATGTGACGGCCACCAACGTGATCGAACTCAATCTGACCGCGGCCAAGATCGTGCCGCTGTCCTCGCTGACCGCTCAGGACCGCTCATGACCGCTCCGGTGACCATCACGCTGCTCGGCAAGCCGGGCTGCCATCTGTGCGATGAGGCCCGGGAAGTGATCGTCCGGGTGGCCGAGGAGATGGGGGCGGACTGGGAGGAGCATGACATCACCCAGTCGCCGGAGCTGCTGCGCCGCTACTGGGAGCAGATCCCCGTCACGCTGGTCAACGGTGTCCAGCACGATTTTTGGCGAGTGGATGAGGCTCGCCTGCGCGAGGCCGTCGCCAAAGCCCGCCACGGCTGACGAACGAATAGAACTCGAAAAAGCGGGCATGTCGCTTATTGGCGGATCGCCAGTAAACTGCTGGAAACGTGGCTGTGTTCCGTGGGTCACAGCCAAGGTGGTGCGATCGGGTGCCCCCGGCGCTGCCCGGCTCCGGCTGCACCCCTTCTGACCTGCGGAAACGTCAGCCGGCCAGGATTGCCGAGCAGGGTGGTCGATCGGGCATGGGCTTTGTGCGCATGTTCACAAGGGTTAATCTGGGTGACGGCCCAAGGCGGCCGGGCCGCAGTCACCCGCCCGGCCGTCGGCAGATCGGGCCTGGTCAGACTCAACCCTGGCGTCAAGCCCAAAAGAGCAGGCCGTGACACGTCGACACAACCGCACCCGCGCCGATCGCGGGATTCCCGAAGCCACGGTGGCGCGGCTGCCGGTTTACCTGCGCGTGCTGCACAGCCTGCAGGAACGGGGAGTGGCCACCGTCTCCTCCGAGGAACTGGCCGCCGCGGCCGGGGTCAACTCCGCCAAGCTCCGCAAGGACCTGTCGCACCTGGGCTCCTATGGCACCCGGGGCGTCGGGTACGAGGTGGACTACCTCGTCTACCAGATCTCCCGTGAGCTGGGCCTCACCCAGGACTGGGTGGTGGCCATCATCGGGGTGGGTAACCTGGGCCGGGCGCTGGCCGGTTACGGCGGGTTCGCCTCCCGCGGTTTCCGGGTGGCCGCCCTGTTCGACTCCTCCCCCTCCGTGGTGGGCGAGCGCATCAGCGGGCTGACCGTCCGGCACATCGACGAACTGGAAAGCGTGATCGCCGAGCAGGGGGTGTCCATCGCGGTGATCGCCACCCCCGCGGCGGCCGCCCAGAGCATGTGCGATCGCGTGGTGGCGGCGGGCGTGACGAGCGTGCTCAACTTCGCCCCGGTCGTGCTGTCGGTGCCGGAAGGCGTGGACGTGCGCAAGGTCGACCTGTCCATCGAGCTGCAGATCCTGGCCTTCCACGAGCAGCGCAAGGCCGGCGGCCCGGGCGATGCCGAGCCGGCCGAGACGGCGGAAGAGGACTGGACGGGAGAGATGGCCGATCGCCTGAAGACCGATCCGGACGCAAGTGCGGATGCGCATGGTGATCGGCAGGAGGGGGAAAAGCCCTCCGGCACTTCGCAGTACATAGAGGCGGTTGAGGCATGACCATCCTGGTGGTCGGGCTCAGCCACCGGAGTGCGCCGGTGGCCATGCTCGAACGCGCGGCGGCGGCCGGCGATGAACTGACCAAGCTGTTGCACGAGGTGCACGAGTCGGCGCACGTGGCCGAGGCGCTGATCGTCTCGACCTGCAACCGCGTCGAGGTCTACGCCGTGGTCGACAAGTTCCACGGCGGCGTCTCCGACATCTCCGAACGCCTGGCCCGGCACGCCGCGCTGCCGCTGGAGGAGCTGAGCCGGCACCTGTACGTCCACTACGAGGACCGTGCCGTGCAGCACGTGTTCTCCGTGGCCTGCGGGCTGGAGTCGATGGTCATCGGCGAAAGCCAGATCCTCGGCCAGATCCGCGAGGCGTTCAAACTGGCCAAGGCCGAGGGCACGGTCGGCCGCGACCTGCATGAGCTGATCCAGCACGCGCTGCGGGTCGGCAAGCGGGCGCACTCGGAGACCGGCGTGGACAAGGCCGGGGCGTCCCTGGTCAGCGTGGGCCTCCGCGTCGCCGAGAACTACCTGGGCGAGCTGGCCGGACGGCGCGCCCTGGTGGTGGGCGCCGGGTCGATGAGCGGGTTGGCGGTGGCCACCCTCTCCCGCGGCGGGGTCGGCGAGCTCATCGTCGCCAACCGCACCCACGAGCGGGCCCAGCGGCTGGCCGCCTCCGCCGAGGTGCCCGCCCGCGCCATCCGCATGGAGGAGCTGCCCGGCGCGCTGGGCGAGGCCGAGCTGGTGGTCTCCTGCACCGGCGCCACCGGGCTGGTGATCACCGCCGACCAGGTCCCGCCGGCGCCGCACCGGCGCTTCTTCCTGGACCTGGCGCTGCCGCACGATGTGGACCCGGCCGTGCGCGACCTGCCCGGAGTGGCGCTGGCCGGGCTGGACGACCTGCGCACCGCCGAGGAGGCCGCCAGCGCGGTCGGCCCCAAGGCGGTGGAGGCGGTGCGCCGGATCGTGGCCGATGAGGTGACCGCCTTCCTCAGCGCCGCCCGCGCGGCGGCGGTGGCCCCCACCGTGGTGGCGCTGCGCAGCAAGGCGGCCAAGGTGGTGGAGGCCGAACTGGCCCGCCTGTCGGGCCGGCTGCCCTCGCTCAGCGAACGGGACCGCGCCGAGATCGCCCAGACCGTGCGGCGGGTGGTCGACAAGCTGCTGCACGCCCCGACCGTCCGGGTCAAGGAGCTGGCGGCGGCGCCCGGCGGCGACACCTACGCGGCCGCGCTGCGCGAGCTGTTCGACCTGGACCCCAAGGCGCCCGAGGCCGTGGCGCGCCCCGACATCGAAGGACCCGCATCATGACCGCACTGCGCCTGGGCACCCGCAAGAGCCTGATGGCCACCACCCAGTCCCGGCGGGTGGGCGACGAGCTGACCCGGCTCACCGGGCATGCGGTGGAACTGGTCGGGGTAACGACCGAAGGTGACATCTCCAGGGCGCATCTGGCGCAGATGGGCGGCACCGGCGTGTTCGTCAGCGCCCTGCGGGACAAGCTCATCTCCGGCGAGGTGGACTTCGCGGTGCACTCGCTGAAGGACCTGCCCACCGCGCCCGCCGAGGGCATCACGCTGGCGGCGGTCTACCGGCGCGACGACCCCCGCGACGCCCTGTGCGGCCCGCTGAAGCTGGCCGACCTGCCGCGCGGCGCCCGCGTCGGCACCGGCTCGCCGCGCCGCGTGGCCCAGCTGCGGGCGCTGCGCGGCGACCTGGAGATCGTCCCCATCCGGGGCAACGCCGACACCCGGCTGCGCAAGGTGGCCGATGGGGAGCTGGACGCGGTGGTACTGGCATATGCGGGCCTGGGCCGGATCGGCCGGCGGGACGCGGTCGTGGAGGTCTTCGACCCGGCCGACATGCTGCCCGCCCCCGGCCAGGGCGCGCTGGCGCTGGAGTGCCGCAGCGACCGCCTCGATCTGATCGAGCTTTTGGCGACGGTCGACCACGCGCCCACCCGGGCCGCGGTGACCGCCGAGCGCACCGTGCTGGCGGTGCTGGAAGCGGGCTGCTCGGCCCCGGTCGGCGCCTACGCCACCGTCGAAGACAGCGCAGAGGAAGAACAACCGAGCCTGCACCTGAGTGCGTGCGTCGCCGGCATCGACGGCGCCCGTCAGGTACGGCTTTCCGGCAGCGGCCACCCGGAGCGGGCCGAGGAGATCGGGCGCGAGCTGGCCGCCCGGCTGCTCGCCCAGGGGGCCGACCAGTTGATGGGGGAGCGTCACATTGAACCCCGCTAACAGGAACACCGAGGGCAACGCACCGGCCGAGGTCTCGTTCGTGGGAATGGGACCGGGCGACCCGGGACTGCTGACCTTGCGGGCCGTCGACAAACTCCGCCAGGCCGACACGGTGGTGGTGGACCGGGCGATCTGCCCCGCCGAGGTGCTGGCGCACTGCCGTCCGGACGCCGAGATCCTCGACGTCGCCGACGGCGACCCGGTCAGGCTGGTCGGCGAGGCCGCCAAGGCCGGACGCACCGTGGTGCGGCTGCTGCGCGGCGACCCGGTGCTGGGCGGCTCGCTGGCCGAGGAGGCCGCGATGTGCGCCAAGGACGGGATCCCGTTCGAGATCGTCTCCGGGGTCTCGTCCGTCACCGGCGTGCCGGGGTATGCCGGCATCCCGCTGACCGACTCGCGCACCCGCGAGGTCCGCGTGATCGACGCCTCCCGCGGCGGGGTCGACTGGGAGGAGTTCTCCTCCCCGGACGCCACGCTGGTGATCCTGGGCGCCGAGGGCATGGTGGCGGAGGTGGCCAAGGGCCTGATGGCCGCCGGCCGCCCGGAGTCCACCCCGGCCGCCATGACCAGCATGGGCACCACCACCGAGCAGGAGACCGTGGTCACCACGCTGCAGCGCCTGGTGCCCGACACCAAGGGCATGGAGTCCCCGGCGATGATCATCGTAGGGGACGTGGTGGGCTGGCGGGAGCGACTTTCGTGGTTTGAGACCAAGCCGCTGTTCGGCTGGCGGGTGCTGGTGCCGCGCACCAAGGAGCAGGCCGCCTCCCTGTCGGAGCGGCTGCGCTCTTATGGAGCGGTCCCCGAAGAGGTGCCGACCATCTCGGTGGAGCCGCCGCGCACCCCCCAGCAGATGGACCGGGCCGTCAAGGGCCTGGTCACCGGCCGCTACGAGTGGGTGGTGTTCACCTCCACCAACGCGGTGCGGGCGATCAAGGAGAAGTTCGACGACTACGGCCTGGACGCCCGCGCCTTCGCCGGGCTGAAGGTCGCCGCGGTCGGCGAGCAGACCGCCAAGGCGCTGATGGAGTTCGGGGTCACCCCCGACCTGGTGCCCACCGGCCAGCAGTCCGGAGAGGGCCTGGTGGAGGTCTGGCCGCCGTACGACAAGGACCTGGACCCGATCAACCGGGTGCTGCTGCCGCGCGCCGACATCGCCACCGACACCCTCATCGCCGGGCTGACCGAGCTGGGCTGGGAGTGCGACGACGTCACCGCCTACCGGACGGTGCGGGCCGCGCCGCCGCCGGCGCCGATCCGCGAGGCCATCAAGGGCGGCGGGTTCGACGCGGTGCTGTTCACCTCCTCCTCCACCGTCCGCAACCTGATCGGCATCGCCGGCAAGCCGCACAACGTCACGGTGATCGCGGTGATCGGCCCGCAGACCGCCAAGACCGCCCAGGAGTACGGGCTGCGGGTGGACGTCATGGCGGCCAAGCCCTCGGCCCTGGAGCTGGCCGACGCACTGGCCGAGTACGGTGCCAAGCGCAGGGCCGCCCAGATCGAGGCGGGCGAGCCGCTGCGCAAGCCGAGCCAGATGCGCCGCGGCGCCCGCCGGCGCCGCTGACGGCGCGTTCCCTGCCACGTGCGAGGTGAAGAGCATGACCGCCCGTTTCCCCGTCGCCCGGCCGCGGCGGCTGCGGCGCAGCGCGGCGCTGCGCCGCCTGGTGGCCGAGACCAGGCTGGACCCGGCCGGCCTGATCCTGCCGATGTTCGTCAAGGAGGGCATCGCCGAGCCGCAGCCGGTGCCGTCGATGCCCGGGGTCGTCCAGCACACCCTGGACTCGCTGCGCAAGGCCGCCCACGAGGCGGTGGAGGCCGGGGTCGGCGGGATCGTGCTGTTCGGCGTCCCGGCGCATAAGGACGGCACCGGGTCGGCGGCCGACGACCCCGACGGCATCGTCCAGCGGGCGCTGCGCGAGCTGTCCCGCGACCTGGGCGAGGACACCGTGCTGATGGCCGACCTGTGCCTGGATGAGTACACCGACCACGGCCACTGCGGCATTCTCACCCCCTCCGGCGAGGTGGACAACGACGCGACGCTGGAGCGCTATGCCTCCATCGCCGTGGCGCAGGCCGCCGCGGGCGCGCACGTGGTGGCGCCCAGCGGGATGATGGACGGCCAGGTGGGCGCCATCCGCGCCGCGCTGGATGGGGCCGGGTACCACCAGGTGGCGATCATGGCGTACTCGGCCAAGTACGCCTCCGCCTACTACGGCCCGTTCCGGGACGCCGCCGAGTGCGCGCCGCGCTTTGGGGACCGCTCGGCCTACCAGCAGGACCCGGCCAACGCCGCCGAGTCGCTGCGGGAGGTCATGCTGGACCTTGAGGAGGGCGCCGACATGGTGATGGTCAAGCCCGCCGGCCCCTACCTGGACATCGTCCGCCGGGTGCGCGACGCCGTCACCGTGCCGGTCGCCGCCTACCAGGTCAGCGGCGAGTACGCGATGATCGAGGCGGCCGCCGAGCGCGGCTGGGTGGACCGCGAGCGCGTGATCATCGAGTCGCTGATCGGCATCCGCCGGGCGGGCGCGGATCTGATCCTCACCTACTGGGCGGCCGAGGTGGCCCGCCGGCTCACCTCCCGCTGACCCGAGGAGCGGCCCCGGTTTTCCCTCATGTCACACATGTCACATAGGGATCATGTCTTCCTAGTCAATTGGGATCGTTTCCGGGGGTTGGTGCTCGTCCGGAAAATGGCGCCCGTCATTATCGGGTAACGGAGGACGAAGGCACCGGCGCACGCGTCGGCATTCGCGGGTCGCCTCGGCCGAGGCCATCCGGCGGCCCGCTGGACTGGGGGGAGCCATGATGCTGACGGTTTCGGCGGCCAGGCGGCAGCGGGCGCGGGGCCGCCTTCGGGCCGCGGCCAAGGAGTACGCCGCCCTGGGATGGCCCTGCGTACCCGGGGCGCGTCCGCTGTTCGACGGCGACCGCGCCTGTTCCTGCGACCGGGTGGGCTGTCCCGCCCCGGGGGCGCATCCGGTCTCGGCGGCCTGGGCCATCCAGGCCACCACCGACCTGGAGACGATCAAACGCTGGTGGGACGACGACCGGCAGCCCAACATCATCCTGCCCACCGGGCGGGTCTTCGACGTCTTCGACGTCCCGGCGGCGGCCGGGCGCATGGCGCTGGAGCGGATCGGCCGGCGCTACTCCGGCCCCGGCCCCACCAGCCCGGTCGGCCCGGTGGCCGCACTCGGCTCCGAACGCCACCTGTTCTTCGTCGCCACCCGGGGCGCCCCCGAGGACGAGGACGAGTGGTGGTCGTGCCACCTGGACTGCTCCCCGGAGACCATCGACGACTCCCCGGGGCTGCGCTGGCACTGCCGGGAGAGCTACGTGGTGGCGCCCCCCTCCATCCTCCCCGGCGGCGAGGTCACCTGGGTGCGCCCGCCGGACGGGGCGCTGCTGCCCGACCCGGTGCGGGTGCTGGAGATCCTCTCCGACTGCTGCGAGGCGGTCTGCTGAGAGCCCGCTGAAGGCGGGTGCGCCTTCAGCGGGGGGCGGTGATCGAGACCGGCTGCCCCCACCTGGCGTAGGCGGTGCGCAACGTGACGGCCTTGTCGCCCGAGCCGACGGTGACATGGAGCCGGTGGGGCAGCCCGGAGGAGTCCAGGGCGAGCGCGAACACCGCCCGCTTCGCCCCGGTGGCGCGGGTCAGGTCGTTGTAGAGCGGCTCGTCCACCAGCGCGGCCATCGGGACCACGCCCCGGTAGGTGCGTCCGACCTGGCGCAGCGAGGTGCTGCCCTGCACCAGCTTGGCGACGTTCGCCACGGACGTGCCCCCGCGCACCCCGGCCGCCAGCGGCGCATACCCCTGGGTCTGCGCGCCCGCCGAGGGGACCGGCTGCCAGGACGCGCCCGTGCGCACGTAGGCGGTGTCGTCGATCAAGATGGTGCGGGCCGTGCGGCGGGTCTGCGGGTCGCTGCTGGACACCAGCATCGAGTAGGCGGGCTCCCCCCCGCTCACCAGCCGGAACCGGCCCTTGGCGGTGACGGCCGCCCCGCAGCAGCCCGAGCGGCGGAAGGAGAAGGACGCGCTGGGATGGCGCGCCGCCGTCCGCTCGATCCGCGCGGCCAGCGCCGCGCCCGGCCCCGGGGTGGGCGACAGGTCCGGCCGGGGGCCTTCGGCGGCGGCCGTCGGCAGCAGCACGTCCTGCCCGCCGGGCCGGTCCTGCCCGCCGCTCAGGACGTGCACCGCGCCCCCGGCCAGCGCGATCGCCGCCACCGCCCCGGCGGCGCCCACCAGCAGCCGCCGGCTCCGCAGGCCGGCGGCGGGGGCCGCGGAACGGGCGGTGCCGGCCGGTTCGGGCCGGGCGGGCGGCGGGGCCGACAGCGTCGCGGTGACCATGTCCGTCAGCCGCCCGGCGCCCTGGGCCTCCCAGGACGGCCCGTAGGCGGAGACGGCGGCCTCCTCCAGCATGGCCAAAAAGTCCTCGGCCGAGCCGGGACGGTCACCGGGGTCCTTGGCCAGGCCCGCCAGGATCAGGCCGCGCAGCGGGCCGGGCACCGCGTCGGCCGGGATCGGCGCCTCCCGGTGCGCCTTGGCCAGCGCGGCGAGCGCCTTGCCGCCGTTTCCCGCCGCATCGAACGGGCGGCGTCCGGTCAGGCACTCGTAGAACACCACGGTCGCCGCATACAGGTCGGAGGCGGGGGAGGCGGGGGCGCCGTCCCACAGCTCGGGCGCGGCGTAGGCGGGCGTGCCGGGCGGCTCGTCCCCGAAGGCGCGCGGCGGGACGATCCCGAAGTCGGTGACCAGGATCTCGCCGGTGGGCTCGACCAGCACATTGCCGGGCTTGAAGTCCTGGTGGACCACCTCGGCCTGGTGCGCGGCGCCCAGCGCGGCCAGCGAGCCGCCGAAGACCGCCAGCGCGGCCAGCGGACCGGTGGGGCCCTGGACGTCCAGCATCCGCCGCAGGCTGATCCCACGGGCCAGCTGCATCACCACCGCGCCCGCGCCGCCGGGCCCCTCCACCAGGTCGTACAGGTCGGCGATGGCCTCGTCTTCGACCTGGGTCATGCGCCGGGCCACCGCCCGGTACCGCTGCATCCAGGACGCGTCCGACCACAGCCGCTCGTCCAGGTACTTGATGGCGACCTCGGTGCGGGTGACGTCGTCGACGGCCAGCATCACCCGCCCGGAGGCGCCGCGCCCCAGCTCTTTCACGTGTGTGAAGCCGGGGACCGTCCAGCCGTCCACCACTTCTTTTCGCTTCCCTCCGGTTCGTGCGGCCCGGCAGACGATCAGCAAGCCTCGGCCACCGGCCCGGGCACCGACCCTTGTCGACGGCGAACCCCGCACTGATTTAGATGGGTGGATATCGGCCATTGACGGCCCGGGTCAAGTGTCTTCATCGGATTGCGACTGAGAGACTGGTCGGATGACTGGCATCGATCACTCCCAACGGCTGTTCGAGCGGGCGAACGCGGTGGTGCCGGGCGGGGTCAACTCGCCGGTGCGCGCCTTCCGGGCGGTGGGCGGCACCCCCCGGTTCATCGCCTCCGCGCGCGGCCCGTACCTCATCGACGCCGACGGCAACGAATATGTGGACCTGATCTGCTCGTGGGGGCCGCTGATCCTCGGCCACGCCCACCCGGCGGTGGTGGAGGCCGTCACCCGGGCCGCCGAGCGCGGCACCTCCTACGGCGCCCCCACCCCCGGCGAGGTGGAGCTGGCCGAGGAGATCGTGGCGCGCACCCCGGTGGAGATGGTGCGGCTGGTCAACTCCGGCACCGAGGCCACCATGTCGGCGATCCGGCTGGCGCGCGGCTTCACCGGCCGCAGCAAGGTGGTCAAGTTCGCCGGCTGCTACCACGGGCACGTGGACTCCCTGCTGGCCGCCGCCGGCTCGGGGGTGGCCACGCTGGCGCTGCCGGACACCCCGGGCGTCACCGGCGCCACCACCGCCGACACCATCGTGCTGCCCTACAACGACGCGGCCGCGGTGGAGGAGGCCTTCGGCCGGCACGGCCACGAGATCGCCTGCGTGATCACCGAGGCGTGCCCGGCCAACATGGGCGTGGTCCCGCCGCTGGAGGACTTCAACCGGCTGCTGAAGGCGCTGTGCGAGCGGCACGGCGCCCTGCTCATCATGGACGAGGTGCTGACCGGCTTCCGCGCCTCCCGCACCGGCTGGTACGGCCTGGAGGGCGTGGCGGGCGACCTGATGACCTTCGGCAAGGTCATGGGCGGCGGGCTGCCGGCCGCCGCGTTCGGCGGGCGCGCCGACGTCATGGCGCACCTGGCCCCGGCCGGTCCCGTCTACCAGGCCGGCACCCTGTCGGGGAACCCGCTGGCCACCGCCGCCGGGCTGGCCACGCTGCGCAACGCCACCGAGGAGGTCTACCAGACCATCGCCCGCGCCGCCTCGGTGGTCTCCCGGGCCGCCAGTGAGGCGCTGGCCAAGGAGGGCGTCCCGCACCGCCTGCAGGTCGCCGGCACGCTGTTTTCGATCTTCTTCACCGATGAGCAGGTCCGCGACTTCGCCGCCGCCCAGCGGCAGAACACCAAGGCCTATGCCGCCTTCTTCCACGCCGCCCTGGACCGCGGGGTCTACCTGCCGCCGTCGGCCTACGAGGCGTGGTTCCTGTCGGCCGCCCACGACGAGGCCGCCTTGGACCGCGTGGTGGAGGCCATGCCGCACGCCGCCCGCGCCGCCGCCGAGGCGCTCGGCTGAGACCGGCCCGCCGTCCTGATCGTTTTAGAAGCCGGTGGAAGTGCGGTTTTTTCAGATTTAGATTTACTTCATGCTCGATCTCGATCGGCTGCGCGCGCTGCACGCGGTGGCCGTCCACGGCTCGGTCAGCGCCGCCGCCGAAGCGCTGCACGTCACCACCTCGGCGGTCTCCCAGCAACTGGCCAAGCTGGAGCGGGAGACCGGGCACAAGCTGCTGGAGCGCAGCGGGCGGGGAGTCCGGCTGACGGACGCGGCGCAGCTGCTGGTCGCGCACGCCGAGAGCATCCTGGCCATGGTCGAAAAGGCCGAGGCCGACCTGGAGGCGCACCGCGGCGCGGTGGTGGGGGAGCTGACGATCGCGGCCTTCCCCACCGCCGTGCGCGGCCTGGTCCCCGCCGCGCTGGCCGCGCTGCGCGCCGACCACCCCGGATTGCGGGTGCTGGTCCGCGAGTACGACCCGTTGGAGAGCCTGCCGCTGGTGGCCCGCGGCGACATCGACCTGGCGATCGTCCAGGACTGGAACAACGAGCCCTTCGCCGTCCCCGACGGCCTGGAGAAGGGAAGCATCTGCGAGGACGTGGCCGATGTGGCGCTGCCGGCCGCCCACCCGCTGGCCGGGCGGGACGTGGTCGGCATCGAGGAGCTGGCCGGGGACTGCTGGATCAGCTCCACCCCCGGCTCGATCTGCTGCGACTGGCTGGTCCGCACGCTGCGCTCGGTGGAGCGCGAGCCGCGCATCGGCCACATGGTCTACGAGTTCGCCAGCCAGCTCGCCCTGGTCGCCGCCGGGCTGGGCAACGCCGTCCTGCCCCGGCTGGGCCGCTGCGACATCCCGCCGGGCGTCAGCGTCGTCGCCCTGCGCCCCACCCTCATCCGCCGCATCTACGCCGTCTGGCGCCAGGAGGCGGCCCGCCGCCCGGCCATCTGCGCCGCCCTGGACGCCCTGCGCGCCTCCGCCCGCTCCCCGCAGCCGGCCGGAAGGGACGAGAAGACGACGGTCGTGGCCGCGCAGCGGCCCTGACGGGGGCCTTCGGGGTGGGGCCGTGGACGGCGGTGGTCGTGCGCGCAGGTAGTCTGGCCTCCGCCATGAGTGAGAAGACGATCGTTCATCTGTTGCGGCACGGCGAGGTGCACAACCCCGAAGGGATCTTGTACGGACGGCTGCCGGGGTACCACCTCAGCGAAGACGGCGTCCTCATGGCACAGGCGGCGGCCAAGTGGTTCGCCGACCGTGACGTCGCCGCCATCTTCTCCTCCCCGCTGGAGCGGGCGCTGGAGACCGCGGCGCCCATCTCCGAGCTCTTCGGCCTGCCGGTGACGGTGGACGAGCGGCTGATCGAGGCCGGCAACCGCTTCGAGGGTCTGACGTTCGGGGTGGGGCAGGGCTCGCTGCGCCGCCCCGCGCACTGGCCGTTCCTGATCAACCCGTTCCGGCCGTCCTGGGGAGAGCCCTACAAGCAGATCGCCGCGCGGATGAAGGCCGCGGTGATCGCCGCCCGGGACGCGGCCCGCGGCCGGGAGGCGGTGTGCGTCAGTCACCAGCTGCCGATCTGGACGCTGCGGCGGTACGCCGAAAAACGGCGGCTGTGGCACCACCCCAAGCACCGCCAGTGCCAGCTGGCCAGCGTGACCAGCCTGACGTTCGAAGGGGTCCGGCTGGTGGGGGTGAGCTATGCCGAGCCCGCCGCCGACCTGGTGCGGCGCCCCACGGTCCCGGGAGCCTGAACCCCCCACTACAGTGATGTACTACGTCGTGTAGTAGGAGTTCCCATGCCCAGAGTCAAGGCCGCCGCCGCGGCCGTCGTGGCCGTCTGCGCGCTGCTGGCCGGATGCGCGGGCACCACCGCCTCCCAGGGCGGACCCGACAGCGGAGACGAGCGCTTCATCGCCGGCGACGGCACCGCCCAGGTCATCGCGCCCGCCGCCCGCAAGACCGTCGCGAACGTCGCGGGCACCACCCTGGACGGCGAGCCGCTGGCCCTGGCCGACCTGCGCGGCAAGGTCGTGGTGATGAACTTCTGGGCGTCCTGGTGCGCGCCCTGCCGGGGCGAGGCCCCCACGCTGCAGAAGCTGTCGCAGGAGCACAAGTCCAAGGGCGTGGAGTTCGTCGGCGTCAACTTCAAGGACGCCAAGGACCAGGCCCTGGCCATGGAACGCAGCTTCGGCATCACCTACCCCAGCCTCTTCGACGGCGACGGCCGGCTCATGCTGGCCTTCCGCGACATCCCGCCCAACGCGGTGCCCAGCACCCTGATCTTCGACCGCCAGGGCCGGGTGGCGGTGCGCGTCATCGGCGCCACCACCTACTCCAAGCTCAACCCGCTGATCAACCGGGTCGTCGCAGAGGGATGAGCTGCGCCAGCGGCCGCGGCAGGGCCGAGACGAGCGACGCCGGAACGCGGGAGGAGCGGGCCGTGCCCCCGCGCGGAGGACGAGCGCTGCCATGACCATGACAGGGATCACCGAAGGGGTCGCCGAGACCGTCGCCGGCGGCTCGCTGCTGCTGGCCATGCCGCTGGCGGCGGCGGCCGGGCTGGTCTCCTTCGCCTCCCCGTGCGTGCTGCCGCTGGTGCCCGGCTACCTGTCCTACGTCACCGGCATGTCCGGGGTGGACCTGCAGCGGCAGCGGCGGGGCCGGCTGGTGGCCGGGGCGGCGCTGTTCGTCGCCGGGTTCACCGTGGTGTTCGTCAGCGCGGGAACCGCCTTCGGCGGGCTGGGCCGCTGGCTGCTGGAGTACGCCGACCCCATCACCCGGGTGCTCGGCGCGCTGACGATCGTGTTCGGGCTGGCGTTCATGGGGCTGATCCCCGGCCTGCAGCGCACCGTCAAGTCCGGGCGGCTGCCGGCCGCCGGGCTGGCCGGGGCGCCGCTGCTGGGCGCGCTGTTCGGGATCGGCTGGACGCCCTGCATCGGCCCCACCCTGGCGGCGGTGCAGGCGCTGTCGTTCAACGAGGCCAGCGCGGGCCGCGGGGCGCTGCTGTCGCTGACCTACTGCCTGGGGCTGGGCGTGCCGTTCGTGGTGACGGCGCTGGCCTACCGGCGGGCGCTGGGCGCCTTCGGCCTCATCAAACGCCGCTACCGCCTGGTGACGCGCCTCGGCGGCGGGATGCTGGTGGCCATCGGGGTGCTGCTGGTGACCGGGCTGTGGGGCGAGCTGACCCTTGAGCTGAAGTCGTGGATCGGCGGCTTCGAGACGGTGATCTGACATGACGCACACGCAGCAGGCCGCCACCGAAGCGCCCGCCGCTCCACAGGACCCCCAGGCGCCGCGCGGCCTGGGACCGGTCGGCTGGCTGCGCTGGAGCTGGCGGCAGCTCACCTCCATGCGCACCGCGCTGATCCTGCTGTTCCTGGTGGCGCTGGGCGCGGTGCCCGGATCGTTCCTGCCCCAGCGGGGCCAGGCCCCCGAACAGGTCGCCCGGTACCTGGAGGAGCACCCGACGCTCGGTCCCTGGCTGGACCGGCTGTCGCTGTTCGACGTGTTCGCCGCCCCCTGGTTCGCGGCCATCTACACCCTGCTGTTCGTGTCACTGGCCGGCTGCGTGATCCCGCGGGCCCGCCAGCACTGGCGGGCGATGCGCTCCCAGCCGCCGGCCGCCCCCCGCAACCTGTCGCGGCTGCCGCAGTCGGCGTCCTTTGAGACCGACCGCGACGCCGAGCAGGTGCTCTCGCAGGCCCGGGCCCTGCTGCGCGGCCGGCGCTTTCGGGTCGCCGACGGGACGGGCTCGGTCGCGGCCGAGAAGGGCTACCTGGGCGAGATCGGCAACCTGGTCTTCCACCTGGCGCTGCTGGTGCTGCTGTTCGCGGTGGCGGCGGGCGCGCTGCTGGGCTACCGCGGCAACATCCTGCTGACCGAGGGCGGCGCCTTCGCCAACACCCTGGCCTACTACGACCAGTTCTCCCCGGGACGGCGCTTCAGCCCCGACCGGCTGGCCCCCTTCTCGATCCGGCTGGAGGACTTCAAGGCCGAGTACGTCCTGGAGGGCGAGCGGCGCGGGCAGCCGCTGGACTACACCGCCAAGATCTACTACCGGGAGGGCTACGACTCCCCCGAGAAGGCCTATGACCTGAAGGTCAACCGGCCGCTGGGAGTCGGCGGCGCCAAGGTCTACCTGCTGGGCCACGGCTATGCGCCCCGCTTCACGGTGCGCGACGGCAAGGGCGACATCGCCTTCCGCGGCGCGGTGCCGTTCCTGCCGATGGAGGAGGGCGCCTTCACCTCCGAAGGCGTCATCAAGGTCCCCGACGCCCGGCCCGAGCAGCTGGCCTTCCAGGCGGTGTTCTGGCCCACCGCCGTGGCCGACACCGACAAGGGCAGGGTGCTGTCGGCCTTCCCCGCCCCGCTGAACCCGACGATCTCGCTGATGGCCTTCAAGGGCGACCTGGGCCTGGACTCCGGCACCCCCCAGTCGGTGTACCGGATCGAGGGCATCGGCAAGACCCTCCAGCCCATCAAGGGCGGCTCGAAGATCCTGCGGCAGGGGGAGACCTTCGAGCTTCCCGGCGGAGCGGGGTCGATCACCTTCGACGGCACGCAGGAGTGGATCAGCCTGGCCGTCAACCACGACCCCGGCCGGCTGCCCGCCCTGATCGCCGCCGTGATCGCCATCGCCGGCGTGGTCGTCTCCTTCACGGTGCGGCGCCGTCGGGTGTGGGTGCGCGCGACCCCTGCCGGGGGCGGGCGTACCGTGGTGGAGATCGGCGGGCTGACCTTGGGCAACCCGACCGCCGAATTCGACGACCTGGTGGCGGCACTGCGCCGTGCCGTCCCGCCGGCCGGCCCCGGGGACGACCCCTCCGGCGCCGGCGCAAGCGACGCAACCGACAAGACCGAGGAGTGACCAGCGTGGCCGACAGCGACCTCGCGAATCTGAGCGACCAGCTCGCGCTGGGCGCCGTGCTGCTGTACGTCGTGGCGATGGTCGGCTACGCGCTCGACCTGGGCTTCGGCCTGCGCCGGCGACAGCGGGAACAGGCCGAGCAGCCCGCCAAGGTGCTGGTCGGCGCCGCCGTGGACGCCGGCGGGTCGAGCGCCGTGGCCGCGGCGGAGGCCGCCGAGGAAAGCGAGAGCGGCGCCGAGGAGGGCGGTGGACGCGGCAAGACCGACTGGGGCCGGTTCGCCGTCCTGATCACCGTGCTGGGCTGGGGCGCCCACCTGGGCACCCTCGTCACCCGCGGCTGGGCCGCCGAGCACTGGCCGTGGGGCAACATGTACGAGTTCCTGACGGCCATCGCGTTCGCCGCCGTCACCGCCTACCTGGTGGTGCTGGCCCGCTACCGGGCCCGCTTCCTGGGCGCGTTCGTGATGATCGCCGCGGTGCTCGCCCTCGGCGTGGCCACCATCTGGCTGTACACCCCGGTGGGCCCGCTGGTCCCGGCGCTGCGGTCGTACTGGATCGCCATCCACGTCACCGCCGCCATCGTCGCCACCGGCGCGTTCACCGTCGGCGGGGCGGCGACCATCCTCTACCTGCTGCGCGCCCGCCGGCAGGAGCGCGAGGAGGCCCGGGAAGAGGCCCCCGGGGAGAAGAAGGGCGGGCTGCTGGCGCTGCTGCCGGACGCCGAGGTGCTGGACCGGCTGGCCTACAAGGTCACCGTGTTCGCCTTCCCGATCTGGACCTTCGCCATCATCGCCGGCGCGATCTGGGCCGACGAGGCGTGGGGCCGCTACTGGGGCTGGGATCCCAAGGAGGTCTGGTCGTTCGTGACCTGGGTGATCTACGCCGGTTACCTGCACGCCCGGGCGACCGCCGGCTGGAAGGGCCGCCGGGCCGCGGTCATCTCGCTGGTGGGCTTCGCCGCCCTGCTGTTCAACTTCTTCGGAGTGAACTACATGTTCGAGGGGATGCACTCCTACGCGGACTGACCCTCCCCGCTGAGGATGAGGCGATCGCAACCGGCCGGGGCCAGTGCGGCCTCGGCCGGTTCGCGTCCGGGACGCATGGGTGCGGCCGGGCGGGAAACTGTGACCTGAGCGGCTGCGAAGCGGGGCTTTTTCAGTCCTCGCCGCGGATGCGGCGGTCCAGGCTCCGCAGGAACTCCGGGTCGTCGTCGGGCCCGCGCGGCGCCGCGGGACGCGGCGCGGAAGAGCCCAGGGCGGCGCCGGAGGGGTCCACCGGGATGCGGGGACGGCCCAGGGCCAGCCACAGCAGCGCCCCCAGGATGAAGCCGAACAGCACGATCAGGAACCAGCCGAACTTGGGCAGCAGCCGCACCTCGGCCTCGTCGGTGGTGAGCGCGTCGAACAGACAGAACAGCCAAATCCCAACGATGATCAGGCCCAGCACCACATAGAGCATGCATTGAGCGTAACCGGTGACCCGAGTGCTGACCTCGTGTCGACGCGGCACCGGCGCGCGCTTTACCCTGCCATGGACGGCTCCGGCGGCGCACCGGCCGGGCACCCGGACGTTCCGAGAGGCGGGGTGGATGCGGTACCGAGGAATTCGCCGTAGGTCCCGCGAGCGGCCGGAGGAGGACTTCGCCTCCTCCCCTCCCGAACAGCCCCCCGCCGGGCGCGGGCCGCGCTGGCTGCCCACCCGCCCCCGCGCCAGCCAGCCGCGCGACAGGTGGGGCAGGTTCCGCAAGGGCGGGCGGGACGACGACCTGACGGTGCGGCATGGAGCGGACGGCCGTACCGAACGCGGCGACCGGCGCCCCGCCGTCCCCGGGGCCGGGCCCGCCGTGGCCGAACGCCCCGGCTACCGGTTGCGGGATTTCGAACTGGACCCCGAGCTGCCCCGGGCTCAGCCGCACCCGCCGGACGTGCCGCCGCGCGGCGACGGCCTGCGGCACTGCGGCGTCCTGGAGGGCATCTTGCACCGGCAGTGGGACGCGGCGCAGGGCGCGCCCAGCCCGGAGGTGGTCCGGGCGATCGACAGCCTGGCCGAGCTGCCCGATGCGCTCAAGGTGCGGTTGGCCGGCGAGCTGGAGGGCATCTATGTGGGCCAGGGCGGCGTGCCGCAGCTGGACCACATGGGGCACCTGTCCGGCCGGCCGCTGCCGTCGGGCCGGGCCACCTGGGACATCTGCGCCGGGGCCTATGGCGACCGCAAGATCGTGGTGGGCGACCGGCCCTCGCCGACCCCGGATGTGATGATGCACGAGGTGGGGCACGCCCTCGACGACATCGACGGGGAGGGCGGGCGCTGGCGGTCCGACAGCGCCGATTTCCGCGCGCTGTACGCCCGCTGCCTGCCGTATCTGGCCAGCGATTTCCACCGCCAGCCCGCCGAGCTGGGCCGGCGGGAGTTCTTCGCCGACGCCTTCGCCGCGATCTCGTCCCGGCAACGGCCCGCACTGGTCGACATGCTCGGCGGCAACATCCGGTTGGCGCTCGATGTGATGCTGTTCTTCAACCGCAGATACGGAATTTGAGCCGAGGTGATCGACGGTGTACGTGATCCGGCTTCCCGACGGCACCCTGCGCGTCCCACACAGCGCCGTCACCGAGGACGGGAACACCATCGGCCAGGGCTATGTGGAGATCGCCCCCGGGCACCCCGACTACGACCGGCTCGTCGCCCAGGCGCTGACCGAAGAGGAGCTGGAGGACAGGCGGCGGGGCTGGCGGGCCGGAGACGAGGCGCTGCGCCGGCGGTTCGAGGAATGGAAGG
The DNA here is from genome assembly GCF_001896795.1 of Thermomonospora sp. CIF 1. Lineage (NCBI taxonomy): Bacteria > Bacillati > Actinomycetota > Actinomycetes > Streptosporangiales > Thermomonosporaceae > Thermomonospora > Thermomonospora sp. CIF 1. The sequence goes on along the minus strand of NZ_MOYN02000025.1, from coordinate 58,076 downwards.
CCGCGCAGACCGAGGAATGAACCCCCATTTCGACCCCCCGTTTCCACAGGAAGTGAACTTTTTCGACATGCCGTTCCCCGGGGCGGTGAAGTCAGGGCGATGCGATGCCCACAAGGGCGACAGGCGCTGTCGAGACCCCCGTTACCGGCATTGTGAGACCACGTGGTGAAGAAGCGTCGGTAGGGCTGCCGGTGGCATACGCCGCGACGACGCGGAAGGAGCGCGTCGCCGGGGCCGGTGTGCTCACTTCCCGGAACCGTGGCTTGAGAGGAGGCCCGGTGACCGCGCTGCCGACGGGGCGCATCGAACCGCTGCGCGCAGCGACTCGGCTCCGGCCGCCGAGGACAGGGCCGCACCCGCCGCGGGCGAAGGCCGCGACAGACCCTCAGTGCCTCCCGATGACCTGGCAGATCACATCCCCGTGAGCCGGCTGCGGCTCTGTGACCTGCATCGCGGCCGGGGCTGCCGGGCGGACCGCCACGGCGGCCGGCAGGGCGCGGCCCTATGCCGGTGCCCCGCAGGTCTCGGCGCGACTGCCCGCAGAGGCCGGCGCGGCCTGTGCCGCTTCAGCGGCCCGACGACTGCTCGGCCAGCGGCTCTTCCCCGCGCAGCAGCGCATGCACCTCGGACTCGCGGAAGCGACGGTGGCCTCCGGGTGTACGGATGCTGCTGATCCGGCCCGCCGCGGCCCACCGGGTCACCGTCTTGGGATCGACCCTGAAGAGCGCGGCCACCTCTCCGGGGGTCAGCAGGCGCTCGCTGGTGCTTTCCACGTTGTTCTCTCCCCCTTTGTCCCGCTTCCGGTGCGGGTGGACAGATTCTTAGTGTGCCGGGCGGGGACCGATTTCTCCCTTGGTTTCGCAAAACATCACGGTGAGTAGTGGCATGACCTGCAAAGATAACGGGAAGTAAACGTGAGCTTTGGTCACATCCGTCGCAGCGTCCCGTATGTCCCCACTGGGCACCGCCGGGGACCTGCCGTTATGCCCTCTTCGGCCCCGCCGCGACCGAGCGCATAGTCTCAGCCTCATGTCCGGAGTGACCCGACACGATGAGACGGTCCTGCGGCAGCCGGCGCCGGAAGGGCGTGGCGGATCGCCGGCCGCCGAACTGGTGACGCTGACCGACATCAAGGCGGCGGCGGCCCGGCTGAGCGGGGTGTGCGTCCGCACCCCGCTGATCCCCTACCCCCTCGCCGAGCCGCCCCTGCTGATCAAAGCCGAGTCCCTGCAACCGGTGGGGGCGTTCAAGCTGCGCGGCGCCTACAACGCCATCGCCCGGCTGCCGCGGGAAGTGCGCGCCCGCGGGCTGGTCGCGCACTCCAGCGGCAACCACGCCCAGGCCGTGGCCTACACCGCGCGCCGCCTGAAGATCCCCGTGGTGCTGGTCATCCCGCACACCGCCCCCGGGGTGAAGGTGGAGGCCTGCCGGCGGCTGGGCGCCGAGATCGTCTTCGTCGAGCCCACCCACGAGGCCCGCGTCGCCACCGCCGAGCGCCTGGCCGAGGCGCACGGCTTCGCCCTGGTTCCCCCGTTCGACCACCTGGACGTCATCGCCGGCCAGGGCACCGTCGGGCTGGAGATCGCCCAGGACGCGCCGGAGGTGGAGGTGGTGCTGGTGCCGGTCGGCGGGGGCGGGCTGATCGCCGGGGTGGCCGCCGCCGTGCGCGCGATGCGCCCGCAGGCCAAGGTGATCGGGGTGGAGCCGGAGCTGGCCGCCGACGCCCGCGCCTCGCTGCTGGCCGGCCGGCCGGTGACCTGGCCCGCCGAGGACGTCGGCCGCACGATCGCCGACGCGCTGCGCGCCCAGCGGGTCGGCTCGCTCACCTTCGCCCACATCAAGGAGCATGTGGACGACATCATCACGGTTCGCGAGCCGGAGATCCGCGAGACCATGCGGCGCCTGGCCCGGCAGGCCCGCCTGATCGCCGAGCCCGGGGGAGCGGTCGCCGTCGCCGCCTACCTGTTCCACCGCGACGAGCTGCCCGCCGCATCGGCGTACGTGGCGGTGCTGTCGGGGGGCAACGCCGACCCTGCGCTGCTCACCGAGGTCCTCGCATAGACTCGGCAGCGCCATGCGTTCCGTACTCGTTTACACCGCCGCCAGGCTGGCCGTGTTCGCCGTCACAGCCGGCATCCTCTACCTGGTGCTGCCGCTGGACTACGCCGACTCCGCCTCCTGGATGGTCCTGCTGGCGGTGGCCGTGCTGGTCAGCGGGATCGTCAGCTACGTGCTGCTGGCGCGCCAGCGCGAGGCGTTCTCGGCGGTCGTGGTCTCCGGCATCGAGGAGCGGCGCCGCAGATTCGAGCAGTCCCGCGCCAAGGAGGACTGAGCCCGGGCGCGTCCACCCCTCACCGCCGTGGGCGCGGCCCGGCGCGCCTCCTAAGGTGTTGGACATGACCAGGGCTTCTCTTGACAAGCGGCCGGAGGAAGTGGCCGCCATGTTCGACGGCACCGCCGAGCGGTACGACCTGCTCAACAGCCTGATGACCGGCGGGCTGGACCGGCGGTGGCGCCGTGCGGTGGTGGCCGCGCTGGACGTCCGGCCCGGGGAGCGGGTCCTGGACCTGGCGGCGGGCACCGGCACCTCCTCAATCCCCTTCGCCGAGGCCGGTGCGCGCACGGTGGCCTGCGACTTCTCCTTCGGGATGCTGACGGTGGGCCTGCGGCGTACCGGGCGGCTGCCGGAGGGGAGCCGGCCGCGCTTCGTGGCCGGGGACGCGCTGCGCCTGCCCTTCGCCGACGGCGTCTTCGACGCCGTGACCATTTCGTTCGGATTGCGCAACGTAGCCGATACCGATCTGGCGCTGCGCGAGCTGCGCCGGGTCACCAAGCCCGGCGGCCGGCTGCTGGTGTGCGAGGTCAGCCACCCTCCCAACAGGCTGCTGGCGCTGGGGCACCGGCTGCATCTGCGCTACGGGCTGCCCCTGCTGGCGCGGGTCAGCTCCAACCCCGACTCCTACCGCTACCTGGCCGAGTCCACCCTGGCCTGGCCGGGGCAGCGGGAGCTGGCGCAGCGGCTGATCGCGGCCGGCTGGGGGTCGGTGCGCTGGCGGAACCTGACGTTCGGCGTGGTGGCCCTGCACCACGCGGTCAACCCCGCCTGAGTCTCAATCAGATCGCAAAAACGGGACGAACGGCCCCTTGGATCCGGACAAGGATGTTCGGACCGCTCCAAAGGCGGCGGGGAGTTAGGTACACATCACTCTCGCCGAAGGAATAGACTCCCTCTGGATCCTTGTGAAGTCCTTCACAAGCGAACGAGCGAAGGAACACCGCAGTGACCGAATCCTCCGGGCGGGCGGACGCCATCGTCGTCGGTGCGGGACCCGCCGGCTCGTCCACCGCCTACTGGCTGGCCCAGGCCGGCCTGGACGTGCTGTTGCTGGAGAAGGCCACCTTCCCCCGCGACAAGATCTGCGGTGACGGCCTCACCCCCCGAGCCGTACGGGCCCTGATCTCCATGGGCGTCGACCTCGATGCGCCCGGCTGGGCCCGCACCAGGGGCCTGCGCATCTACGGCGGCGGGGTCAAGATCGAACTGGACTGGCCCGAGCTGGCCTCCTTCCCCGACTTCGGCCTGGTGCGCGCCCGCACCGACCTGGACCGGCTGCTGGCCGAGCACGCCGCCAAGGCCGGCGCCCGGCTGCAGCAGGGCTGCAACGTCACCGGCCCCATCGTCGACGAGCGCACCGGCCGCATCGTCGGCGTCACCGCCAAGTACCAGGGCCAGGAGGTCTCCTACCGCGCCCCGCTGGTGGTCGCCGCCGACGGCAACTCCAGCCGGCTGTCGCTGGCCATGGGGCTGCGGCGGCGCACCGACCGCCCGATGGGCGTGGCCGTCCGCCGCTACTACCGCACCCCCCGCCACGACGACGAGTACCTGGAGTCGTGGCTGGAGCTGTGGGACGGCCAGCGGCTGCTGCCCGGCTACGGCTGGGTGTTCCCGCTCGGCAACGGGCTGTCCAACGTCGGGCTGGGCCTGCTCAACACCAGCAAGGCGTTCCAGAACGTCGACTACCGGGCCATGCTGCGCAAGTGGACCGCCGGCATGCCCGAGGAGTGGCAGATCGACGAGGACCACGCCACCGGCCCGATCCGCGGCGCCGCCCTGCCCATGGGCTTCAACCGCCAGCCCCACTACACCCGGGGCCTGCTGCTGGTGGGCGACGCCGGCGGCATGATCAACCCTTTCAACGGCGAAGGCATCGACTACGGGCTGGAGTCCGGCAAGCTGGCCGCCGAGACCATCGTGCAGGCGCTGGCCCGCTCCACCCCCGGCCGGCGGGAACGCACCCTGCACCAGTACCCGCGCATCCTCAAGGAGCAGCACGGCGGCTACTTCACCCTCGGCCGGATCTTCGTGCAGGCCATCGGAGATCCCCGGGTGATGAAGTTCCTGACCAGGCACGGGCTGCCGCATCCCACCCTGATGCGCTTCACCCTCAAGCTGCTGGCCAACCTCACCGACCCGCGCGGCGGCGACGCGATGGACCGGGTGATCAACGCCCTGAAGAAGGCGGCGCCGGCGGCATGAACTCGGCGAGGGGACGCATCGTGACACGGCCGGGCACACCGGGCCCGGCCGTGCTGCGGCGATCCCACTGCGCCGCACGTCCGGGAGCGCAAAAGACGGCGTTCCGGACGTTCGCCACAGAACCGACCGACATGGGGCACCCCCCGCGGGACGTGCACATCGGCGTCCTGGCTAAGGTGGCCACCCGTGGCCATGGCGCATCTCACAACCGCGCCGTGACCGGTGCCACGGTGGCGAGCTCGCCCCGCGCCTCGCTGGAGGCGACCCCATCGGCGGCGTCCAGCCCGTACAACGCCGTACGAACCGAGGAGGGGGTGTAGAGACATGGATCTCTACGTTCCGATCGTCGTGCTGGGAGCACTGGGATTCGCCTTCGCGGCCTTCTCGGTGTTGATGTCCGCCGTCGTCGGCCCCAAGCGCTGGAACCGGGCCAAGCTCGAAGCCTATGAGTGCGGCATCGAGCCCACCCCCCAGCCGGTGGGCGGCGGACGCTTCCCGATCAAGTACTACCTGACGGCGATGCTGTTCATCGTCTTCGACATCGAGATCATCTTCCTGTACCCGTGGGCGGTGGCCTTCGAGAGCATGGGGATCTTCGCGCTGGTCGAGATGGTGCTGTTCATCGTCACCGTCCTGGTCGCGTACGCCTACGTGTGGCGGCGCGGCGGTCTGGAGTGGGACTGAAGATGAGCCGCGAGTCCAGCCGCATGCAGCCGGCGCTGCGGCGCAAAGACGGTGAACCGGCCGCACAGCGAGTGAGGAGGGCGGGCGAGCCATGGGCCTAGAGGAGAAACTCCCCAGCGGATTCCTGCTGACCACGGTCGAGCAGGTGGTGGGCTGGGCTCGCCGGAGCTCGACCTGGCCGGCCACCTTCGGGCTGGCCTGCTGCGCCATCGAGATGATGGCCGCCGGCGACCCCCGCCACGACTTCTCCCGCTGGGGCATGGAACGCGCCTCGGCCACGCCGCGGCAGGCCGACCTGATGATCGTGGCGGGCCGGGTGAGCCAGAAGATGGCGCCGGTGCTGCGGCAGATCTACGACCAGATGACCGAGCCCAAGTGGGTCATCGCCATGGGCGTGTGCGCCTCCTCCGGCGGCATGTTCAACAACTACGCCGTCGTGCAGGGCGTGGACCACATCGTCCCGGTCGACATCTACCTGCCCGGCTGCCCGCCGCGGCCGGAGATGCTGATCGACGCCATCGTCAAGCTGCACGACAAGATCCAGAACACCAAGCTGGGCCCGCACCGCAAGCGGCAGATCCAGGAGCTGGAAGAGGCCAAGCGCCGCCGCCTGCCGCTGCTGGGACAGCAGGGAGCGATCTAAATGAGCAGTCAGAACCCCGAGCAGCAGGCCGAGCAGGCCGCCGACCGGCTGCCCGCCCCGGCTGCGGCCGACCCGCTGGCCCAGCCGATCGTCCGCAAGGGCATGTTCGGCGCCAAGACCAGCGGCGACACCTCCGGCTACGGCGGGCTGGTCGTCCGGCAGGCCCCCAAGGTCTCCAGCCCCCGCCCCTACGGCGGCCCGGAGGGCACCGGCACGCCGGGCGAGTTCGACGAGGTCGCCGACGCGCTGGAGCGGGCCTTCCCCGACTTCGGCGAGGCCGTGGAGCGGGTGGTGGTGGACCGCGGCGAGATCACCTTCGTGGTGCGCCGGCAGTACCTGCCGCAGGTCGCCCAGACCTTGCGCGACGATCCCGCCCTGCGTTTTGAGCTGTGCACCGGGGTGTCGGGCGTGCACTACCCCTCCGACACCGGCGCCGAGCTGCACGCCGTCTACCACTTCCTGTCGATGACCCACAACCGGCGGATCCGCATCGAGGTCACCTGCCCCGACGCCGACCCGCACATCCCGTCGATCGTGTCGATCTACCCGACCAACGACTGGCACGAGCGGGAGACCTACGACTTCTTCGGGATCATCTTCGACGGGCATCCGGCGCTGACCCGCATCGAGATGCCCGACGACTGGGTGGGTCACCCCCAGCGCAAGGACTACCCCCTTGGCGGAATCCCGGTCGAGTACCGAGGCGCGGAGATCCCGCCGCCCGACCAGCGGAGGTCGTACGCCTGATGAGCTCTGCCAAATACACCGAGTACGACGCCTACGCCGCCGAGGAGGCGACCGAGGGCAAGGTCCTGGGCGTGCAGGGCGGCGACTGGGACCAGGTCGTCACCGCCGCCGCCGAGGACGGCTCCGATGAGCGGCTCGTGGTCAACATGGGCCCCCAGCACCCCTCCACCCACGGCGTGCTGCGGCTGATCCTGACGCTGGACGGCGAGACCGTCGACGAGTGCCGGGTGAACATCGGCTACCTGCACACCGGCATCGAAAAGAACATGGAGTTCCGCACCTGGGCGCAGGGCCCGGCGTTCTGCACCCGGATGGACTACCTCTCGCCGATCTTCAACGAGACCGCCTACTGCATGGCGGTGGAAAAACTGCTGGGCATCACCGACCAGATCCCCGAGCGGGCCCAGATCATCCGCGTGATGATGATGGAGCTCAACCGGATCTCCTCCCACCTGGTGGCCATCGCCACCTTCGGGCTGGAGCTGGGCGCCACCACGGTGATGCTCAACGGCTTCATCGAGCGCGAGTACGCCCTGGACGTGTTCGAGGAGATCACCGGGCTGCGGATGAACATGGCCTACGTCCGGCCGGGCGGCGTCGCCCAGGACATCGGGCACGGCGGGTTCACCAAGGTCCGCGAGTTCCTGGACCGCATGCCGGGGCGCATCAAGCAGCTGCGCAAGCTGATGGACGCCAACCCCGTCTTCCTGGCCCGCACCAAGGACATCGCCTACCTGGACCTGGAGGGCTGCATGGCCCTCGGCGTCACCGGGCCGGTGCTGCGCGCCACCGGGCTGCCGTGGGACCTGCGCAAGACCCAGCCGTACTGCGGCTACGAGAAGTACGAGTTCGAGGTGGCCACCCAGGACACCTGCGACGTGTACGGCCGCTACCTGGTGCGCATGCAGGAGATGGAGGAGTCCCTCAAGATCATCGAGCAGTGCCTGGACCGGCTGTCGGTCACCAAGGGCCCGGTGATGATCGAGGACAAGAAGATCGGCTGGCCCGCCCAGCTGGCCATCGGCACCGACGGAGGCCCTCATCCACCACTTCAAGCTGGTGACCGAGGGCTTCAGGGTCCCGGCCGGCCAGGCGTACGCGGCGGTGGAGTCGCCCCGCGGCGAACTGGGCGTCCACGTGGTCAGCGACGGCGGTCCCCGCCCCTACCGCGTGCACTTCCGAGACCCGTCCTTCACCAACCTGCAGGCGACGCCGGCCATGACCGAAGGCGGCATGGTCGCGGACGTGATCGCGGCCGTCGCCAGCATCGACCCCGTGATGGGAGGGGTGGACCGCTGATGGCGTACTCACCCGAAACCCGCGCCCAACTCGAACGGGACGCCAAGGAGATCATCGCGCGCTACCCCAAGCCGCGCTCGGCCCTGCTGCCGCTGCTGCACCTGGTGCAGTCGGTGGACGGCCACATCACCTCCGACGGCATCGAGTTCTGCGCCGAGCAGCTGGGCATCACCCCCGCCCAGGTCACCGGGGTCGCCACCTTCTACACCATGTACAAGCACAAGCCCGTCGGCGAATACCACGTCGGGGTGTGCATCAACACGCTGTGCGCGGTGATGGGCGGCGACCAGATCTGGGAGGAGCTGTCCGAATACCTCGGCGTCGGGCACGACGAGGCCACCGAGGACGGCAAGATCTCGCTGGAGCGCCTGGAGTGCAACGCCGCCTGCGACTACGCGCCGGTGGTCATGGTCAACTGGGAGTTCTTCGACAACATGACTCCCGAGAAGGCCAAGCAGCTGGTCGATGACCTGCGCGCCGGCAAGGAGGTCGCCCCCACCCGCGGCCCGAAGCGGCTGTGCACCTGGAAGGAGGCCTCCCGGGTGCTGGCCGGCTTCCCCGACGGCCGGGCCGGCGAGGGCGTGCAGGCCGGCGAGCCGACCCTGGCCGGGCTGAAGCTGGCCAAGGAACGCAACTGGCAGGCTCCCCCGCCGCAGGCGTCCGCTCCCGAGGCCGACGAGCCCGCCGCAGGCTCCCAGACACAAGGGGACACCCACAAATGAGCACGACTCTCACCCCGGTGCTGTCCCGCAACTGGGACCAGCCGGACTCCTTCACCCTGGCCGCCTACGAACGCACCGGCGGCTACCAGGCCATGCGCAAGGCGCTGCGGATGGAACCGGACGCCATCGTCCAGGCGGTCAAGGACTCCGGGCTGCGCGGCCGCGGCGGCGCCGGCTTCCCCACCGGCATGAAGTGGGGCTTCCTGCCGCCCAACAGCCCCAAGCCCCGCTACCTGGTGGTCAACGCCGACGAGTCCGAGCCGGGCACCTGCAAGGACATCCCGCTGATGATGGCCAACCCGCACGTGCTGGTCGAAGGCATCATCATCAGCGCCTACGCGATCCGCTCCCACCACGCCTTCATCTACGTGCGCGGCGAGGTGCTGCATGTCATCCGCCGCCTGCAGCAGGCGGTCGCCGAGGCCTACCAGGCCGGCTACCTCGGCAAGGACATCCTCGGCACCGGCTACGACCTGGACGTGGTGGTCCACACCGGCGCCGGCGCCTACATCTGCGGCGAGGAGACCGCGCTGCTGGACTCCCTGGAGGGCTACCGCGGCCAACCCAGGCTCAAGCCTCCCTTCCCGGCCGTGGCGGGGCTCTACGGCGGCCCCACCGTGATCAACAACGTGGAATCGATCTCCTCGGTTCCCTCGATCGTGGCCAACGGGCCCGACTGGTTCGCCTCGATGGGCACCGAGAAGTCCAAGGGTTTCGGGATCTTCTCGCTGTCGGGGCACGTGACCCGGCCCGGCCAGTACGAGGCGCCGCTCGGCATCACGCTGCGCGAACTGCTGGAGATGGCCGGCGGCATGCGCAAGGGCCGCGATCTGAAGTTCTGGACCCCCGGCGGCTCGTCCACCCCGCTGTTCACCAAGGAGCACATGGACGTGCCGCTGGACTTCGAGAGCGTCGGCGCGGCCGGCTCCATGCTCGGCACCCGGGCGCTGCAGATCTTCGACGAGACCACCTGCGTGGTGCGGGCGGTGCTGCGCTGGTCGGAGTTCTACGCGCACGAGTCGTGCGGCAAGTGCACCCCCTGCCGCGAAGGCACCTACTGGTACAAGCAGATGCTCAGGCGGCTGGAGAACGGCCAGGGCACCGAGGAGGACCTGGAGACGCTGCTGGACCTGTCCGACAACATCCTCGGACGGTCCTTCTGCGCGCTGGGCGACGGCGCCACCAGCCCGGTGACCTCGTCCATCAAGCTGTTCCGCGACGAGTACATCGCGCACATCACCGAGGGCGGGTGCCCGTTCGACCCCGCCAAGTCGACCGTTTGGGCAGGTGAGCAGTGACGGTCACCGACAAGACCTCCGCAGAGGTCGAACAGCGGCCGAAGATGGTCAAGTGCACCATCGACGGCTTTGAGATCGAGGTGCCCGAGGGCACGCTGATCATCCGGGCCGCCGAGCTGCTGGGCATCCAGATCCCCAGGTTCTGCGACCACCCGCTGCTGGACCCGGTGGGCGCCTGCCGCCAGTGCCTGGTGGAGATCCCCGACGCCGGCAACGGGCGCCCGATGCCCAAGCCGCAGGCCTCCTGCACCACGCAGGTGATGCCCGGCATGGTGATCAAGACGCAGCTCACCTCCCCGGTGGCCGACAAGGCCCAGCACGGGGTGATGGAGCTGCTGCTGATCAACCACCCGCTGGACTGCCCGATCTGCGACAAGGGCGGCGAGTGCCCGCTGCAGAACCAGGCGATGTCCAACGGCGCACCTTCCCCAAGCCGATCGCGCTGTCGTCGCAGATCCTGCTGGACCGCGAGCGGTGCATCCAGTGCGCCCGCTGCACCCGCTTCTCCGACCAGATCGCCGGCGACCCGTTCATCGACCTGTTCAAGCGGGGCGCCCAGGAGCAGGTCGGGGCGGCCGACGGCCGGCCGTTCCAGTCCTACTTCTCCGGCAACACGGTGCAGATCTGCCCGGTGGGCGCGCTCACCGGGGCCGCCTACCGGTTCCGCTCCCGGCCCTTTGACCTGGTGTCGGTGCCCACGGCCTGCGAGCACTGCGCCTCCGGCTGCGCGCTGCGCACCGACCACCGCCGCGGCAAGGTGACCCGGCGGCTGGCCGGCGACGACCCGCAGGTCAACGAGGAGTGGAACTGCGACAAGGGCCGGTGGGCCTTCACCTACACCACCCAGCCCGACCGGCTCGTCTACCCGATGGTCCGCAACGCCGACGGGGTGCTGGAGACCACCTCCTGGCCGGAGGCGCTGGCCGCCGCGGCCCGCGGCCTGGCCGCCGCCCGCGGCCGCGCCGGGGTGCTCACCGGCGGGCGGCTCACGCTGGAGGACGCCTACGCCTACGCCAAGTTCGCGCGGGTGGCGCTGGGCACCAACGACATCGACTTCCGGGCCCGGCCGCACTCGCCCGAGGAGGCAGACTTCCTGGCCTTCGCGGTGGCCGGGCACGGCATCGAGGTCTCTTACGCCGACCTGGAGAAGGCCCCGGCGGTGCTGCTGGCCGGGTTCGAACCGGAGGAAGAGTCCCCGATCGTCTTCCTGCGGCTGCGCAAGGCGTACCGGAAGAAGGGCCTGAAGGTCTACTCGATCGCCCCGTTCGCCACCCGCGGGCTGGCCAAGATGGGCGGCACGCTGCTGCGGTCGCTGCCCGGCGGGGAGGCCGAGGTGCTGGGCGCCCTGGTCACCGGGGACGAGCCGGCCGTCGAGGAGCTCAAGGCCCCCGGCGCGGTGATCCTGCTCGGCGAGCGGCTGGCCACCAGCCCCGGCGCGCTGTCCAGCGCGGTGCGGCTGTCCCAGGTCACCGGCGCCCGCTTGGCCTGGGTGCCGCGGCGGGCCGGGGAGCGCGGCGCGCTGGAGGCCGGGGCGCTGCCCACGCTGCTGCCGGTGGGCCGTCCGGTCGCCGACCCGGCCGCCCGCGCCGAGGTCGCCCGGGTCTGGAACGTGGCCGAGCTGCCGGCTGCACCCGGCCGCTCCACCGGCCAGATCCTGGCCGCCGCCGCGGCCGGGGAGCTGGAGGCGCTGCTGATCGGCGGGGTGGACCCCTACGACCTGCCCGATCCCGAGGGCGCGCTGGCCGCCATCGAGGCCGCTCCGTTCGTGGTGAGCCTGGAGCAGCGGGCCAGCGCCGTCACCGACCGCGCCGATGTGGTGCTGCCGGTGGCCGCGGTGACCGAGAAGGCCGGCACGTTCGTCAACTGGGAGGGCCGCGGCCGCCAGTTCGACGTGGTGCTGAAGGTCCCCGGCAGGCTGTCGGACCTGCGGGTGCTGGACGCGCTGGCCGGTGAGATGGACGTCCACCTGGCGCTGCCGGGGCCGGAGGCGGCCCGCCGCGAGCTGGCCGAGCTGGGCACCTGGCGGGGCGAGCGGGCCGGCGCCCCGTCGGCGACCGCCGCGGTCACCCGCGAGCCGCTGCCGGGCGAGGCGCTGCTGGCCACCTGGCGGCAGCTGCTGGACCTGGGCCGGCTGCAGGACGGCGAGCCGTACCTGGCGGGCACCGCCAAGCCCTCGCTGGCCCGGCTGTCGCCCGCCACCGCCGCCGAGATCGGCGCCGGGGACGCGGTGACCGTCAGCCACGGCGACCGGTCGCTGACGCTGCCGCTGGAGATCACGCCGGACCTGCCGGACCGGGTGATCTGGCTGCCCACCAACTCGCAAGGCTGCGCCCTCTACCGCGACCTGGGCGCGGACACGGGCGCGATCGTCTCGATCGCCGCGGCCGAGGCCGACAGTGGAGGTGCCGAATGAGCGTGCCGCTGGCCGCCACCGCCGATCCCACCATCTCCTCCTTCGGGCGCGACCCGTGGTGGCTGATCGGCGGCAAGGTGCTGGCCATCTTCATCTTCCTGGTGCTCACCGTCTTGATGACCATGTGGATCGAGCGCCGGGTCATCGGCCGGATGCAGCTTCGGGTCGGTCCCAACCGGGCCGGGCCCTTCGGGCTGCTGCAGGGCCTGGCCGACGGCATCAAACTGGCCCTCAAGGAGGACATCACCCCACGTCAGGTGGACAAGGTGGTGTTCATCCTGGCCCCGGTCATCGCCGCGGTTCCGGCGTTCGTGTCGTTCGTCATCATCCCGTTCGGCCCGACGGTGTCGATCTTCGGCCACCAGACCCCGCTGCAGGGCACCGACCTGCCGGTGGCGGTGCTGCTGGTGCTGGCGATGGCCTCGATGGGCGCCTACGGGATCGTGCTGGCCGGCTGGTCGTCGATGTCGCCGTACGCCCTGCTGGGCGGGCTGCGCTCGGCCGCCCAGGTGATCTCCTATGAGATCGCCATGGGGCTGTCGTTCGTGGCGGTGTTCCTGTTCGCCGGCACGATGTCCACCTCGGGGATCGTGGCGGCCCAGGCCGACCGCTGGTTCGCGGTGATGCTGCTGCCCTCGTTCATCGTCTACGTGATCACGATGATGGGCGAGTCCAACCGCATCCCCTTCGACCTGCCCGAGGGCGAAGGCGAGATCGTCGGCGGGTTCCACACCGAGTACTCGTCCCTGAAGTTCGCGATGTTCTTCCTGGCCGAGTACATCAACCTGGCCACCCTGTCGGCCCTGGCCACCACGCTGTTCCTGGGCGGCTGGCGGGCCCCGGCGCCGATCTCCACCATCTGGCCGGGCGCCAACCAGGGCTGGTGGCCGGTGCTGTGGTTCATGATCAAGATCGGCCTGTTCATCTTCTTCTTCATCTGGCTGCGCGGTTCGCTGCCGCGGGTGCGCTACGACCAGCTGATGAAGCTGGGCTGGAAGGTCCTGATGCCCTTCTCCCTGGGCTGGATCCTGCTGGTGGCCACCGTCCGCGGGCTGCGCAACGCCGGCTACGACATGACCCAGGTGGCGATCTGGTCGGCCGTGGCCATCGGAGTGCTGCTGGTGCTGTCGATCGTGTGGGACATGGCCCGCGGCGACCGGGACTCCGGCAAGGAGATCGTCCCGGACCTGCAGGCCGCCGAGCCGGAGCGCGCCGGGGCCTTCCCGGTGCCGCCGCTGGACGCCCCGCACTACCACGGCGTCGGCCGCCGCGACGTCACCGCGCACAAGGAGGTGGCCAGTGGGTCTCACTGACTTCCTGAACCCGGTCAAGGGCTTCGGTGTCGCTTTTCACCAGATGTTCCAGAAAAGCGAGACCGTCCAGTACCCGGAGGTGAAGAAGCCCACCGCCCCCCGGTTCCACGGCCGGCACCAGCTCAACCGCTGGCCGGACGGGCTGGAGAAGTGCATCGGCTGCGAGCTGTGCGCGTGGGCCTGCCCGGCGGACGCCATCTACGTGGAGGCCGCCGACAACACCGAGGAGGAGCGCTACTCCCCGGGTGAGCGCTACGGCCGCGTCTACCAGATCAACTACCTGCGCTGCATTCTGTGCGGGATGTGCATCGAGGCGTGCCCCACGCGCGCGCTGACGATGACCAACGAATACGAACTGGCCGACGACAACCGCGAGAGCCTGATCTACACCAAGGACATGCTGCTGGCGCCGCTGCGCGAGGGCATGGAGGCGCCGCCGCACCCCATGCGGCTCGGCGAGACCGAGGAAGACTACTACCGCCTCGGCCTCAAGGAGACCGACGACTCCGATGGGGGGCGGCGTTCCGGCGGCGATGCGGCGGTCCGCGCCGAGAGCGGTGAGAAGAAGTGATCGAGCAACTGACCGGCTCCGCGACCCCGGTGCTGGCACAGACCGACGCCCAGCCGGGTGAACCGGTGGTGTTCTGGCTGCTGGCCGTCGTCAGCGTGGCCGCCGCCTTGGGCATGGTGTTCCTGCGCAAGGCGGTGCACTCGGCGCTGATGCTGGCGGTGGTCATGCTGTCGCTGGCGGTGCTGTACGCGGTGCAAGACGCCCCCTTCCTGGCGTTCGTGCAGGTCATCGTGTACACCGGCGCGGTGCTGATGCTGTTTTTGTTCGTCCTCATGCTGGTGGGCGTCTCCTCCACCGACTCGCTGGTGGAGACCATCCGCGGCCAGCGGATCTGGGCGGCGATCGCCGGGCTGGGCTTCGCCGTGCTGGTGATCTCCGGCCTGGGCAACGCCGCGCTGTCGGACTCGATGGGGCTGGCGGCGGCCAACGCCGAGGCCGGCGGCAACGTCCAGGGCCTGGCGCGGCTGCTGTTCACCAAGTACGTGTTCGCGTTCGAGGTGACCAGCGCGCTGCTGATCACCGCGGCGCTGGGCGCGATGGTGCTGGCCCACCGCGAGCGCACCAGCCCCAAGCCCACCCAGAAGGAACTGTCCAAGCGCCGGTTCCGTCCCGGCGGCCACCCGACCCCGCTGCCCGGCCCCGGCACCTACGCCCGGCACAACGCGGTGGACATGCCGGCGCTGCTGCCGGACGGCAGCATCTCGGAACTGTCGGTCAACCCCGTCATCGCGCGCCGCGCCGGCACCGCCCGGATGCACGCCGACCTGGAGGGCCAGACCGAAGAGCAGGCGGTCGAGCGGGACGTGACCGCGGTGCGGGCGGTCACCGACTCCGCACGCGACGCCGACGCCGAGTCCCGGGAGGTCAAGTCGGGCACCCCCGCCGCCGGCGGGGACGCGAGTGAAGGCGAGGCAGGCTCATGAGTCCCGGCCACTACCTGACGCTGTCGGCGCTGCTGTTCACCATCGGCGCCACCGGCGTGCTGGTGCGCCGCAACGCCATCGTGATGTTCATGTGCGTGGAGCTGATGCTCAACGCCGCCAACTTGGCGTTCGTGTCGTTCGCCCGCATGCACGGCAACCTCGACGGCCAGATCATCGCCTTCTTCGTGATGGTGGTCGCCGCCGCCGAGGTCGTGGTGGGGCTGGCGATCCTCATGACGATCTTCAGAACCCGCAGGTCGTCGTCGGTGGACGACGCCAACCTGCTGAAGTACTGAGAGGCGGGAGATGAAGGCAGAAGGCATCCAGGCCGCAGCCTGGCTTCTCATCGCCCTCCCGCTGGCGGGCGCGGCGATTTTGCTGCTGGGCGGCAGGCGCACCGACAAGTGGGGCCACCTGCTCGGCACCGGCATGTCGCTGGCGTCGTTCGCGGTCGGGTTGGCGATGTTCGTCCAGATGCTCGGCTACGACCCCGGCGAGCGGCGGCGGCTGGTGCATCTGTACGAGTGGTTCACCGTCGGGGACTTCCACCTCGACATGGGCCTGCTGATCGACCCGTTGTCGATCAGCTTCGTGCTGCTGATCACCGGTGTGGGTTCGCTGATCCACATCTACTCCATCGGCTACATGGCCGAAGACGAGCACCGGCGGCGGTTCTTCGCCTACCTGAACCTGTTCGTGGCGGCGATGCTGCTGCTGGTGCTGGCCGACAACTACGTCGGCCTGTTCATCGGCTGGGAGGGCGTCGGGTTGGCGTCCTACCTGCTGATCGGGTTCTGGCAGTACAAGCCGTCGGCGGCGACCGCGGCCAAGAAGGCGTTCGTGGTCAACCGGGTCGGCGACCTGGGCATGGTCATCGGCATCTCGCTGATGTTCGCCACGTTCGGCACCGTGGCCTTCACCGACATCCTCGGTGAGGGAGCCCACCACGTCGGCGCCGCCCAGCAGATCAGCGAGGGCACCGCCACCGCGATCGGGCTGCTGCTGCTCCTGGGCGCCTGCGGCAAGTCCGCCCAGCTGCCGCTGCAGTCCTGGCTTCTGGACGCGATGGAGGGCCCCACCCCGGTCTCGGCGCTGATCCACGCGGCCACCATGGTGACCGCCGGCGTCTACCTGATCGTCCGCTCCGGCCCGATCTTCGAGATGGCGCCGGACGCCCAGCTGGCGGTGACGATCGTGGGCGCGGCCACGCTGCTGGCCGGTGCGATCATCGGGTGCGCCAAGGACGACATCAAGAAGGCGCTGGCCGGCTCGACCATGTCGCAGATCGGCTACATGGTGCTGGCGGCGGGGCTGGGCCCGGCCGGGTACGTGTTCGCCATCGCCCACCTGATCGCCCACGGCTTCTTCAAGGCCGGGCTGTTCCTGGGCGCCGGGTCGGTCATGCACGCCATGAACGACGACGTGAACATGCGCCACTACGGCGGGCTGCGCACCGCCATGACGATCACCTGGGCCACCTTCGGGCTGGGCTACCTGGCGATCATCGGGGTGCCGCCGCTGGCCGGCTTCTTCACCAAGGAGGGCATCATCACCGCCGCCTTCGACAAGGGCGGCACCTCCGGCATGATCCTGGGCACCTGCACGGTGGTGGGCGCGGCGATCACCGCCTACTACATGTCCCGGGTGATGTTCATGACCTTCTACGGCGACAAGCGGTGGGAGGACGACGTCCACCCGCACGAGTCGCCGAAGGTGATGACCATCCCGCTGATGCTGCTGGCGGTCGGCTCGGTGGCCGCCGGCTGGGTGCTGGTGCTCGGCTCCTTCCCCGGCTTCCTGGAGCCGGTGGTCGGTGAGGAGGGGCACCATGAGTTCCACTGGATCACCGTGCCGAGCGTGACGGTGCTGGTGCTGATGCTGGCCGGTGTGGCGCTGGCCTGGCGGCAGTACGGGGCCCGCCCGGTGCCGCGCAAGGCCCCGGCCGGCTCCTTCCTGACCGTGGCCGCCCGCAAGGACCTCTACGGCGACTCCATCAACGAGTCGCTGTTCATGCGGCCCGGCCAGTGGCTGACCCGGCTGGCGGTCTTCTTCGACAACAAGGGCGTGGACGGGATCGTCAACGGCCTGGCCGCCGCGATCGGCGGCACCTCGGGCCGGGTGCGCCGGCTGCAGACCGGCTTCGTGCGCTCCTACGCCCTGTCCATGTTCCTCGGCGCGGCGGTCGTCGTGGCGGCCCTGCTGGCGGTGAACGCCTGATGCGCCCTGTCCAAGCCTGCCCGATTGCCGCCGCCGCGGCGGCGGCCCTGCTGGTGGTGAACGTCTGATGAACGACTTTCCCTGGCTGAGCGTCCTGATCGCGCTGCCCGCGCTGGGCGCGCTGGGCGTGGCGCTGCTGCCGCGCGGCCGGGACGCACTGGCCAAGCAGGTGGCGCTGGGAGTGTCGGTACTGGTCGCCGCCTTGGCCTTCGTCATGGCGGCCGGCTTCGAGGTCGGCGGCCCGCGCCACCAGTTCGAAGAGGTCTACGAGTGGATCCCCGCCTTCGGGGTGCACTGGGCGCTCGGCGTCGACGGCGTCGCCCTGGTGCTGATCCTGATGTCGGTGATCCTCGTCCCGCTGGTCATCGTGGCCTCCTGGGGCGAGGCCGACCGCTACGGCGGGGTGGTCGCCGAGGGCGAGCGGCCCCCGGCCAAGTCGGTCAAGACCTACTTCGCGCTGATCCTGGCCCTCGAGGCCATGATGGTCGGGGTCTTCGCGGCCACCGACGTCTTCCTGTTCTACATCTTCTTCGAGGTCATGCTGGTCCCGGTGTACTTCCTCATCGGGATCTTCGGCGGCCCGCAGCGCTCGTACGCGGCGGTGAAGTTCCTGCTGTACTCGCTGCTGGGCGGGCTGCTGATGCTGGTCGCGGTGATCGCCCTGTACGTGCAGGGGCCGAACACCTTCCTGATGTCGGAGCTGCAGGGCCTCAAGCTCGACCCGGCCGTGGCCAAGTGGCTGTTCCTGGGCTTCTTCATCGCCTTTGCGATCAAGGCGCCCATGGTGCCGGTGCACACCTGGCTGCCGGACACCGCCGCCCAGGCCCCGGCCGGCGCGCTGGTGCTGATCGTCGGCGTGCTGGACAAGGTCGGCACCTACGGCATGCTCCGGTTCTGCCTGGAGCTGTTCCCCGAGGCGTCCAAGTGGGCCGCCCCGGTGGTGCTGACCTTCGCGGTGATCAGCGTCATCTACGGCGCGGTGCTGGCGATCGGGCAGGTGGACCTGAAGCGGCTGATCGCCTACACCTCGATCTCCCACTTCGGGTTCATCGTGCTGGGCATCTTCGCGATGACCTCCCAGGGCCAGTCCGGCGCCGCGCTCTACATGGTCAACCACGGGTTCTCCACCGGCGCGCTGTTCCTGATCGTCGGGTTCCTCATCGTGCGCCGCGGCTCGGCCCGCGTCGACGCCTTCGGCGGGGTGCAGAAGGTGGCGCCGCTGCTGGCCGGGGCGTTCCTCATCGCCGGGCTGTCGGGACTGTCGCTGCCGGGGCTGGCGCCGTTCGTCTCGGAGTTCCTGGTGCTGGTCGGCACCTTCAGCCGCTACCAGGTCGCCGCGGTCATCGCCGCGCTGGGCATCGTGCTGGCCGCCGTCTACATCCTGTGGATGTACCAGCGGACCATGAACGGGCCCACCGCCGAGGCCGTCGCCGGCTTCAAGGATCTGTCCCGGCGGGAGCTGACCGCCATCGCCCCGATCCTGGCGATCATCGTGGCGCTGGGCTTCTTCCCCAAGCCGGTGCTGGATGTGATCGACCCGTCGGTCCAGCAGACGCTCCGTCAGGTCCAGGTGAGCGATCCCACGCCCACCGTCGCTGAGAAGGGGGCTCGTCCGTGAGCGCCGGAGTGCACATCATCGCGGCTCCCGGGAGCATTCCCGCGCCGCACATCGAGTACGGCCAGCTGGCGCCGCTGCTGATCGTCTTCGGCGTGGCGGTGGCCGGGGTGCTGGTGGAGGCGTTCGTCGGCCGCTCCTGGCGCTACCGCGTCCAGGTGCCGCTGGCCTTCGCCGGGCTGCTGGCCGCCCTGGTGTGGACGGTGGTGCTGGCCTGGCGGGAACAGCCGTTCCACGTGGCGGCCATGGGCGCCATCGGGGTGGACGGGCCGACCCTGTTCATCCAGGGCACCATCCTGGTGCTGGCGCTGGTCAGCCTGCTGCTGATCGCCGAACGCAGCGCCGCCCACTTCACCGCCCAGGCCTCGGCGCTGCCGGGCAGCGAGGCCGAGCAGCAGACCATGACGGCGGGGATCCGGCAGACCGAGATCTTCCCGCTGATGATGTTCGCGGTGGGCGGGATGCTGCTGTTCCCGGCCGCCAACGACCTGCTGACCATGTTCGTGGCGCTGGAAGTGCTGTCGCTGCCGCTGTACCTGCTGTGCGGCCTGGCCCGCCGGCGGCGGCTGCTGTCGCAGGAGGCGGCGGTCAAGTACTTCCTGCTGGGGGCGTTCTCCTCGGCGTTCTTCCTGTACGGGGTGGCGCTGCTGTACGGCTTCGCCGGGTCGGTGCGGCTGTCGGACATCGCCGACCAGGCCGGCCGCGGCGCCGGCGGCGAGCCGCTGCTGCTGGGCGGGATCGCGCTGGTCAGCGTCGGGCTGCTGTTCAAGCTGGGCGCGGCGCCGTTCCACATGTGGAAGCCGGACGTCTACCAGGGCGCCCCGACCCCGGTCACCGCGCTGATGGCCTCCACCACGCTGGTGGCGGCCTTCGGGGCGCTGCTGCGGGTCTACTACGTGGGCTTTGAGACGCTGCGCTGGGACTGGCGGCCGGCGATGTGGGGGGTGGCCATCCTCACCATGGTGGCCGGCGCGGTCATCGCGGTCACCCAGACCGACATCAAGCGGATGCTGGCCTACTCCTCCATCGCGCACGCCGGCTTCCTGCTGACCGGTGTGGTCGCCACCTCCCAGCAGGGGCTGTCGAGCACCCTGTTCTACCTGGCCGCCTACGGATTCACTACCATCGGAGCGTTCGCCGTGGTCACCATGGTGCGCGACACCGGTGGCGAGGCGGCCCACCTGCGCCGCTGGGCGGGGCTGGGCAAGCGCTCGCCGATGGTGGCCGGGGTGTTCGCCTTCTTCCTGCTGGCCATGGCCGGTATCCCGCTCACCAGCGGGTTCACCGGCAAGTTCGCGGTGTTCTCGGCGGCGGTGGACGGCGGTGCCACCCCGCTGGTGATCGTGGGCGTGCTGGCCTCGGCCGTGGCGGCCTTCTTCTACGTCCGGGTGATCGTGATCATGTTCTTCAGTGATCCGGTCGCCGACGGGCCGTCGGTGGTGTTCAGCCCGGCCACGGTGACTGCGGTCGCCCTCGGCGTGGCGGTTACTGTGGTACTCGGCGTGCTGCCCCAGCCGGTGCTGGACCTGGCCGGGGATGCCGCCGCTCAGATGTTCGTTCGTTGACGGGGGCCGCCTGCGGGCGGCCGTCCCGTAGGGGGTTCTCGGTGAGCAGTGGGGTGCCGTTCGACCTGTCGGTCGATGCCGCGCTCGCAGCGGATATGCGGGAGCGGCTGGCGGCGGTGGAGGAGCTGCTGGTCCAGTCGGTCACCAGCGACGACCCGCTGCTGGCCGAGGCGTCCAAGCACCTGGTGGAGGCCGGCGGCAAACGGTTCCGCCCGGCGCTGGTGCTGCTGGCCTCCCACTTCGGCGACCCGGCCGCCGCGGGCGTGGTGCCCGCGGCGGTGGTCGTCGAGCTGACCCACCTGGCCACGCTGTATCACGACGATGTGATGGACGAGGCCACCGTGCGGCGCGGCGAGGAGTCGGCCAACGTCCGCTGGACCAACACGGTGGCCATCTTGACCGGCGACTACCTGTTCGCCCGGGCCTCGGACCTGCTGGCCGACCTGGGGCCGCAGGCGGTGCGGATCCAGGCGCGGGCGTTCGCCCGCCTGGTGCGCGGGCAGATCGCCGAGACCTCCGGGCCGGCCCCGGACGCCGACCCGCTCGAGCACTACCTGCAGGTGGTGGCCGACAAGACCGCCTCGCTGATCGCGGTCTCCGGGCATCTGGGCGCGCTGCTGGCCGGCGCTCCGCAGCAGGTGGTGGAGACCATCACCTCCGCCTGCGAGAAGATCGGCGTGGCCTTCCAGCTGTCGGACGACATCTTGGACATCGCCTCGGAGTTCGAGCAGTCCGGCAAGACCCCCGGCACGGACCTGCGGGAGGGCATCCGCACCCTGCCGATGCTGCACGTGCTGTCCTCCACCGACCCGGCGGATGCCCGGCTGCGCGAGCTGCTGTGCCAGGACCTGACCGACGAGGAGCTGCACGCCGAGGCGCTGGCGCTGCTGCGCGCCCACCCGGCGATGGACCGCGCCCGGGAGGACCTGCGGCGGTGGGCCGAGGACGCGCGGGCGGAGCTGCTGACGCTGCCGGACATCCCGGCCCGTGCCGCGCTGACGGGCCTGTGCGACTACGTGGTCTCCCGCACCGGCTGAGCGGCTTTGACCCGGGCCCGGCGGGCGGCGCGGAACCCGTCCGCGGTCAAGATCACCAGGGCGGTCCACACCAGCAGGAACCCGATCCACCGGCCGGCGGGCATCGGCTCGTGCTGCACCAGCAGCCCGATCAGGAACTGCAGGACCGGCGTCAGGTACTGCAGCATGCCCAGGGCGCTCAGCGGGATCCGGACCGCCGCCGCGTTGAACAGCATCAGCGGCACCGCCGTGACCAGCCCGCTGCCCGCCAGCAGCAGCGCGTGCCCCAGGCCCGCGTGGCCGAACGCCGCGCTGCCCTGCCCCTGGAGCAGCAGCGCATAGGCCAGCGCCGGCAGGAACAACACGGCGCTCTCGGCCGCCAGGCTCTCGGCCGACGGCATGTCGGCGAACTTCTTGACCATGCCGTACAGCCCGAACGAGCAGGCCAGCGTCAGCGCGATCCAGGGCGGGCGGCCGTAGTCGACGGCCAGCACCAGCACCGCCACGGCGCCCAGCCCGATCGCGCCCCACTGCCAGGGGCGCAGCCGTTCCCGGAACACCAGCACTCCCAGCAGCACGCTGATCAGCGGGTTGATGAAGTAGCCCAGCGCGGCTTCGAGGGTGTGCCCGGTGTTGACCGCGTAGATGAAGGCGCCCCAGTTGGCTCCGATCACCGCCGCCGCCAGCGCCAGCAGCGCCAGCGTGCGCGGCGTCAGCTCGCGCACCCATCGCCAGCTTCGGCGCACCGCCAGGATCACCAGCACGGTCACCAGCGACCACATGATCCGGTGCCCCAGGATCTCCGTCGCCCCGGCGGGCTTCAGCAGCGGCCAGTAGAGCGGAAACAGCCCCCACAGCCCATAGGCCGCGATCCCGGAGGCCAGACCACGCCGATCGATCACGCCCGTCACAGTATCAGCCGGTAATTACCGAATATATGTGACGTTCATGTCGCTGCCGGTGATGCGCCGGATACCCTGAAGAGGTGTTCGGCATCTTCAACACCGCCTTCAAGACCGAAATGGTCCCCGCGGACAAGGCCCTGCCCGGTCGCGACACCCCCATGCCGGTGCCGCCCGCCCACGAGGTACTGGGCACCCCGCTCGCCCCGCCCTACCCGGAGGGCAGCGAGATCGCCGACTTCGCCCTGGGCTGCTTCTGGGGCGCCGAGCGCACGTTCTGGCAGGTCCCCGGCGTCATCACCACCGCCGTCGGCTACCAGGGCGGCTACACGCCCAACCCGACCTACGAGGAGGTCTGCAGCGGCCTGACCGGCCACGCCGAGGCCGTCCGCGTCGTCTACGACCCCGCCAAGGTCACCTACGAGCGGCTTCTGCGCGTCTTCTGGGAGTCCCACGACCCCACCCAGGGCATGCGCCAGGGCAACGACATCGGCACCCAGTACCGCTCGGCCATCTACACCCACTCCGAGGCCCAGCGCAAGGCGGCCGAGGCCTCCCGCGAGGCCTACCAGAAGGCCCTGACCGCCGCCGGCCACGGCACCATCACCACCGAGATCGCCCCCGCCGGCCCCTTCTACTTCGCCGAGCCCTACCACCAGCAGTACCTGTCGGACGCCAAGAATCCCAACGGCTACTGCGGCCTGGGCGGCACCGGCGTCTCCTGTCCGGTGGGCATCGCACCCGCCGAGTGACCACATCGGCCTCGCCCCCTGGGTTTGCGGCACACCTCTCGGGTCAGATGCACGACCGGGGGCCCGCTGCCGGACCAGGCCGTGTCGGGCCGACTTCCACTGCCCTGGCCTGCCTTTACTCTGGGGCCCTCATCCCCCCTTTAAGGGATCGCAACGCGGATGAGGATGTGGCGGCGGATGCGCGTCCAGTCGCCCTCATCCACCCTTTAAGGGAGCGCAACGCGCACCGGGCCGCGGTCTCCCACTCGGAGAGCCCCGTCCTCGTCCGCTCTGCGGGAGATCGCAGCATCTCGAACGAGCCGCCCGGTGGCCTTCAGAGCGACGGGCCCTCATCCACCTTGTGAGAGGGACCGCAAGATGACGCACTAGAAGCGAATAGAGGAGTTCCCCGCGTCCTCATCCGCCCTGCGGGGGATCGCAACGTGGCGCCTTGGATGGGTGTGGCGGAGCCGGCACGTCCTCGTCGGCGCTATGAGGGATTGAAGCGAACGGCCTGGTCAGGGAGCGGGCCCGCTGCCGTGGATCCGCATCTCTCCGGTACGGGGCCGGGGTGCTTCCGGTCAGTGAGACCGGGGCGTTCGTGGTCGTCCCGGATGCCTAGGTTGGGCGTGCGGCGGCAGGCGGGCGGGGACGCGGGTCCTGGTCGCGTCGGCCGCCGGACGGCAGGTTCGTCGCAGTGGCCCGCGTTGTTCCGGGGTGGTCGTGGCACGGGAGCGTTCGCAGTGGTGGGATCGGCAGCAGATCCACGACGTCGTGCTGCGGTACTGCCGGGGGATCGACCGGCTGGACTTCGAACTGGTGCGTTCGGCCTACCATCCCGGTGCGATCGACCACCACACCGGCTTTGACGGGACCGTCGAGGAGTACCTGGCCTGGGTGGAGCCCAGGCTGCGGGCGCGGCGGGGCGGGACCATGCACATCGTGGCCAACCACCTGGTCGATCTGTACGGAGATGAGGCGGTCTCGGAGGCCTACGGCATCTCCGTGCACTGGGGGGAGCCGGCCGACAGCGTCCGGGCCAACTTCACCAGCGGGGTGCGGTTCGTCGATCACATGACCTACCGGGACGGGCGGTGGGCCATCTGCGAGCGCTGGGCGGTCCGTGAGTGGACCAGGTCCGAGGTCGGGCGGTTCGTGCCCAAGGAGGGGGAGGGGCCGTCGGGGCGCCGGGACGAGCTCGATCCCCTCATCGTGCTGCAGCGGCGCATCGCATCGAGAAGGGCGGGGTCGTGAAGGTCGGTATCAGCTCTCCCATCGTCGCTCTGGCCGGTAACCGACCCGAGTGGGAGCACCGGGCCGGGGTCGCCGAACTGGTCCGGGTCGCCAAGGCCGCCGACCGGCTCGGGTACGACTTCATGACCTGTCCCGACCATGTGGCCGTGCCGCCGGGGTTGCCGCGCGGTGAACGCTTCTACGACCCGCTGGCGACTTTCTCGTTCCTGGCGGCGCACACCGAGCGGCTGCGTTTTCTGCCGTACGTGCTGGTGCTGCCCTTCTACCACCCGCTGGAGCTGGCCAAGCGGTACGGCACCCTCGACCATCTCAGCGGCGGCCGGCTGATCCTCGGGCTGGGCGTGGGCAACCTGCGCGAGGAGTTCGATCTGCTGGGCAAGCCCTTCGACGATCGCGGGCCGCGGGCCGATGACGCGCTGCGCGCCTTGCGGGCGGCGCTGTCCTCCCGGGTCGTCTCCTACGAGGGGGAGTACTTCTCGTTCAAGGAGATGGTGATCGATCCGCACGCCGTGCAGTCCCGGGTGCCGCTGTGGATCGGGGGCCACAGCATGCGCGCGCTGCGCCGGGCGGTCACGCTCGGGGACGGGTGGGCCCCGGCGCCCCAGGCGTTCCGCGGCCCGTCGCCGGAGCGGATGCGGCAGATGCTCGACTCGGTGCAGATTCCCGAGGGCTTCGACGTGGTGTTCACGCCCAATCGCCGCATCGACGCCATCGGCAGGCCCGAGCAGGTCACCGAGCTGATGCGGACCGCCGCCGAGGCGGGGGCCACCCGGATCAACCTCACCGTGCGGCACGAGTCGCTGGAGCACTACCTGGAGCAGCTGGAGGCCTTCGCCGAGATCGCCTTCTCCGGCTGAGGGGCGTTTCCCGCTTCCGGGACGGCTCAAAGGCCGCTCAGCGCCGGGCAAACGGGGGAGCGTCCCGCCGGTGCCGCGTTCGCCGCGCGCTTAGGTTGGCCGCATGCCGGAGGGCGCGCAGCGGAGCCGGGGCGACGGGCTGGTGGATCGGGAGCGGCTGCTGGGGTTCGCCGACGCGGTGATCGCGATCGCGATCACCCTGCTGGCGTTGGGCATCCAGGTGCCGGCGGGGCTGACGGAGCCCCAGCTGCGGCAGGTGCTGCACGGCGCGCTGCCCGATCTGTGGGCTTATGCGCTGAGCTTTGCGGTCATCGGGTTGTTCTGGCTCGGCAACCACGGCCTGTTCGCCATGGTCGCGCAGGTGGACGGGCCGATGGTGATGCTGGAGCTGGCCTTGCTGGCGTGCATCGCGATCCTGCCGTTTCCGACCCGGCTGATCAGTGACTACGGCAACGTCTCCGTCGCGGTGGCCGGGTATGCCGGGACCCTTGCGCTGGCGGGGGCGCTGATGACGGTCATGTCGCTGCGGTTGCGCCGGCCGGGTCCGCTGCGGGCGCCGGGCGTTCCCCAGCGCCGGGTCCGTTCGGAGATCACCGACAACGTGGTGTTGACCTTGGTGTTCGGGGTGTCCGCCCCCGTGGCGTTCCTTTCGCCTTCCGCGGCCATGTACCTGTGGCTGCTGCTGCTCCTGCGCCGGGTCGCGCAGAGCTTGGGCGGACGTGTGCGGGGCGCTCGCCGGCCCGGTGAACGCGCGGACTGACGGCGGCGGGGGCCCGTCGGCCCGTGGGCGGCGGCTGCGCACGAAAGCCGATGGCGCGAAGAATGCCGGAGCGCCGCCGAAGAAATGTCATGAAAAAGCGGGAAGGTGGGTCGATCTCATGCCCTGGGTCTGGTTTACCCGATTGTTTTCCCCTTGACCAATGCGAAGGAGACAGATCGTCGTCGATCTGTCTCGCTGCTTCTTCGCGCATGACGGCGGGCGCCCACGTCGGGCGTCCGCTGCACAGAGGGGTAGTCGGGGCAGGGAAGAGCGACGGCGGGATTTACCACGGCGTTGCCAGACCCGTCCGTCAATGCGTCAAGAGGTACGCGATTACCAGAACGATGATGAGCTCGGCCATGTCATTAGAGTAGGTCGGCGGGTTGGCCGGATGCGGCAACCTGGAGGTTACAAGAATCTGACCTCGGAGTTGGAAGGTGCGAATCTTTCCAACTTCTCCCCTTGTTTCGGTGGGGGTGTTGCGGACTCTTCGCCCAGGTCAGAGCGGTGTTCCGGAGCGCGGTCCGCTTTGTGTCGCCACTGTGATCAGTGTCACTCGAGTGACGAAAATCACGAATGGGGTGATATGTCTGGATCGGCTCTCCGCTCCAGGGCGGGTGAGAAAGGTTCACCGTTCAAGTTCGGGTGAGCAGCGACCTGACAGCGTTTGGCCTGGGAAGTGAGCAGTTCCCGGCCCTACCGTGCCCCGGCGACCGCTGAGTGCCGTCCCCGAACGGGGACGGGGTGCATCGGGATCCGCTGGGAGGCTTCATGCGGCAGACCAAGCCGGGCACCGAGCCGTCCGACGCCTGCGAGCCGGCCGGGGGGAGACGATGAAGGTCCTGGTCACCGGGGCGAGCGGTTTCGTGGGCTCGCATACCGTCAAGGCGCTGGTGGAGGCCGGGCACCAGGTGCGCGCGGCGGCCCGCTCGGCGCACCGGATCCGGCGGGCGCTGCGCCCGCACGGCTGCGCCGACGCGGTCGAGACGGTCGAGGTGGACCTCACCTCCCGCGAGCCGGTGGTGCGGGCCCTGACCGGCTGTGACGCCGTGGTGCACACCGCCGCCGTCCACTCCTTCGACGCCCGGCGCCGCCCGGAGCTGCACGCGATCAACGTGCGCAGCACCGACCTGGTCCTCGGCAGCGCCTACGGGCTGGGGCTGAACCCGATCGTCCACGTCTCCTCCTTCACCGCGCTGCTGCCGGCCGCGCAGTCGCTGACGGCGAGCTCCCCGGTCGGCGACCCGCCGGTGCCCTGCGGGCGGTCCAAGGCCCTGGCCGAATGGATCGCCCGGCGCTGGCAGCTCGCCGGGGCGCCGGTGACGATCGTCACCCCGGGGATGGTGTGGGGGCCGCACGATCCGGCCTGCGGCGAGAGCACTCTGCTGGCCCGCTCCGTCCTGCAGGGCAGGCTCCCCTTCCGGCTGCCGGGCGTCGTGCCGGTGGTGGACGTGCGCGATCTGGCCGCCGTGCACGTGGCGGTGCTGAGCGCGGGCGTGGCCCCGCGCCGCTACCTGGCCGTCGCCGAGACGCCGGCCATGGCCGAGATCCAGCGGCTGGTCGCCGCGGCCGGCGGGGGCAGCCCGGCCCGGCTCGCCGTGCCCGCGCCCGTGCTGTCGGCCGCGGGCAGGCTCGCCGATCTCCTCCAGCGGATGCTGCCGGTCCGGCTGACGTTCGGCCGGGAGGGCACCTGGACCGCCCTGCACTGCCCGCCCGGCGCCGACGCCTCGGCCACCACCGCCGACCTCGGCGTCACCTTCCGCTCCGCGGCCGAGTCCGTCCTGGACACCGTGCGCTGGCTGATCGGTTCCACCGAGCAGGGCCCGCTCCGGGAGGAGGCGGCATGAGCTTTTCGGCCGGCCGGGAAGGGGCCGGCCTTCCGGGGACGGGATCCGTCACTGAAAGGGGCGGGCCTGCTCGTCCATGACCTCGTGGACGATCTCCTGCAGCGGGCGCGGGGGATGGGTGTCCGTCCACATCTGCACGGCGATGCGCACGCTGGACAGGAAGGCGGCGGCCATGACGCGGGGGCGCAGTGCATCGGGCGGCAGCCCTTCGCGCTCGGCGATCAACGCGGTGAGGTTCTGCTCGGCGGCGGCGTAGTTGGCCATCTGGCGGGCCGCCAGGGAGGGGTGCCGCTTGGCCAGCCGGGCCCGCATGGACCACTCGGGGTCGGGGCGGCGGCCCAGGCTCCGGTAGTAGTCGTCGACGGCGTTGCGCAGCGCCGTCCAGGACGGCTCGTCGGGCGGGCGGGCGGCGAAGGACTCCAAGATGGCCCGCATCCGCTGCTCGTCGCCGTACAGGAGGGCGTCTTCCTTGCCGGCGAAGTAGTTGGAGAAGGTCCGCCGGGAGACTCCGGCCGCGTCCGCGATGGCCTCCACGGTGACCTTGTCCAGGCCGTGTTCGATCGCCAGCCGCATCGCGGCGTCGTGCAGCGCCTGGCGCGTGGCCGCCTTCTTGCGCTCGCGCAGGCCCGGCATGGTCTTCACGGCACCCACCTTAGCGACCGGAGTAAACTTGCCCATCGGGTAAATT
This sequence comes from Thermomonospora sp. CIF 1, assembly GCF_001896795.1. Taxonomy (NCBI): domain Bacteria; kingdom Bacillati; phylum Actinomycetota; class Actinomycetes; order Streptosporangiales; family Thermomonosporaceae; genus Thermomonospora; species Thermomonospora sp. CIF 1. Next base: position 29,474 of record NZ_MOYN02000025.1, on the reverse strand, counting down.
TTCCCAGTGGGAATAGACTACCGGCTGGTAGTCGTTGGTCTCCCGCATCCGCCCCCTTCCCCTTCCACACGCCGTCACCGGGAGGCAGTACTTGAGCATGCATTCGTCCCCGCCTGCGCCGATGAGCCGTCGGCAGACGCTGGAGGCACTGGCCGGCCTCATGCTGGTGTTGTTCGCCGCCATGCTCAGCGCCACGGTGGTGGGCACCGCGCTGCCGCGGATCATCGGGGCGCTGCACGGCAGTCAGTCGCAATACACCTGGGTGGTGACGGCGACCCTGCTGACCTCCACCGCCGTCACCCCCATCTGGGGCAAGCTGGCCGACCTGTACAACAAGAAGCGGCTGGTCCAGCTCTCCATCGCGATCTTCCTGGTGGGCTCGCTGCTGGCCGGCCTGGCGCAGAACACCGAGCAGCTCATCGCCGCAAGGGCCTTCCAAGGGCTGGGCATGGGCGGCCTGCAGATCCTGGTGCAGATCGTGATCGGCGCCATCATCCCGCCCCGTGACCGCGGCAAGTACATGGGCTACATCGGCGCGGTGATGGCCGTGGCCACCGTCGGCGGGCCGCTGCTGGGCGGGCTGATCGTGGACGTCTCCTGGCTGGGCTGGCGCTGGTGCTTCTTCATCGGGGTGCCGATCGCGCTGGTGGCCGCCGTCCTGCTGCAGCTGACGCTGCACGTGCCGACGGTGCGCAAGGCCGACGTCAAGATCGACTACTTGGGCGCCACCCTGATCACCGGGGGCGTCAGCCTGCTGCTGGTCTGGGTCACCTTCGTGGACGGCTCCTTCGCCTGGCTGTCCTGGCAGACCGCCGCCATGGTGGGCGGGGCGCTGCTCATCCTGGCGCTGGCGGTGTGGGTGGAGTCGCGGGCCGCCGAGCCGGTGGTGCCGCTGCCCATCGTCATGCGGCGCAACACCGCCCTGTCCATCGTGGCCAGCCTGGCGGTGGGCTCGGCGATGTTCGGCGGCGCGGTCTTCCTCGGCCAGTACTTCCAGATCGGCCGCGGCTACAGCCCCACCAAGGCGGGCCTGCTGACCATCCCGATGATGGCCGGGGTGCTGCTGTCGTCCACGGTCATCGGGCGGCTGACCAGCAAGACCGGCAAGCCCAAGCCGTTCATCGTGTTCGGCACCGTGGTGCTGACCGCGGGCTTTGCGGTGATGAGCGTCATCGACCACGAAACCTCGCTGGTGCTGCTGAGCGCCGGCATGCTGCTGATCGGCATCGGGGTCGGCGCCTGCATGCAGAACCTGGTGCTGATCGTGCAGAACTCGGTGGCGCTGAAGGAACTGGGCGCGGCCAGCGGCACGGTGACCTTCTTCCGCTCACTCGGCGGGACGATCGGGGTGTCGGTGCTGGGCGCCGTGCTGGCCAACCGGGTCACCGCCCTGATCACCGAGAAGCTGTCCGCGGCGGGCATGGGCGCGGGCGCCGGCAAGGCCACCGGCAGCCTGGACCTGAGCGCGCTGCCGGCCCCCGTCGTGGAGATCGTCCGGGCCGCCTACGGCGACGCCACCGGCCACATCTTCCTGATCTCCGCAGGGCTGGGGGTGGTCAGCATCCTGGCGGCGCTGGCGCTCAAGCCGGTCACCCTGCGCGACACCCTCGACCTGGTCCCCGCGCCTTCGGAGCGGGCGGCCTCCGCCGATGCGGCCGAGGCCGCGCCGCGGCCGTAACGCCGGGGACCCCTCCGGAAAGCGGCGAGGCCGCGGACCATGCGGTCCGCGGCCTCGAAGCCGTCGTGCTCGGGCGACCCTTTCGCGACCCTCGTCCCGGGAGCCTGCGGGGGAGCCCCGGCGGCGCGAACCTCCCGTTCCGCCGCAGGGCACACCGCCGGCCCCGGTCGCCGTACCCGTACCGGCCGCCTAGGCGGCGGGAGCCTTTCCCGGCACATGGCCCGGGATGCCGGGACGGGAGCCCCGGCGGCGCCCGGTGCCGTGCCGTCGCCGGCCGTCGCATTCGCCGGCCGTGCCGCGCCCGTCTCAACCTGCGGAGACGGCATGGCGGAAAGGGCTCAGTACGGCAGGATCCGTCCAGACGGCGTCCGGAGGTCCATGGGTGTCGGCTGACGCGGGGGCCTGGGGCGTTTGACGATTTGCTGCCGTGCCATGATGATCATCTCCCCCCTCTCGGCGGAAGTTAATCCACCGATCGAGCTGATCTTTGTGTCGTGCAACGACGCGGGCACGCCGCCTTGAACTGGCGAGCTTATTCGACCCGATGAGTTGTCTCGACCTCTTTTTCCGGTCATCAATGTGTCTTCTCCGTTGCGGCGCCCCGGCGGCACGGATGCCGGTCCGACCGCAACGAGGTGCAGGGATACCCCCGGAATCGCCATGAGAACACACCCATGGGACGAGACGGGACATGACCGTCTGCGGCCAAGGGCGGCTCTCGCAAGGGCGGGAGCCGCTTTGACGGTGCCGGCTCGCAGAGAGAGGGAAATCACACTTTCCCTAATTGTTGAGCCCGCTTCAACGGCCGTTCTGCCTGATCACCAGGGGTGAGGGCCGGATTCCGCCGCGTCCGGGCGCCCTTGCGGCGCCGGGCGGGTCCGCGGCGGATCGGGAGGACTCACCCGTCCCGGCCGGGCTCGGGCAGGGGCGCCAGCGCGGCGGCGAACATGGCGGTCAGGTGGGCGGTGAGGGCCTCGGGATCGGCCGCGCGCAGGTCGGCCAGGCCCAGGATGCGCCGCACCGAGCCGATGCCCATCACGATGGAGGCGGCGGCGGTGGCGCGCAGCCGGGCATCGGGCCCCTGCAGCCGGGCGGCCAGCGGCTCGACCAGGATGCGTTCCAGGTGACGGCGGATGATCGGCTGGATCTGCGGGTCGCCCACCGAGCGGTCCAGGGTGCGCAGCACCGGGCCGGCCTGGCCGTGGTGGATCAGCCGGACCACGTGCTCGGCCAGCCTGCCCGGCAGCTCCGCCGCCTCGCCCTCCAGGACGTGCGGCAGCGCCGACTCCCCGGCCAGCACCTCGCCGAACAGCGCGGCCTTGGACCCGAAGTACCGGTTGACCAGCGCCACGTTGGCCTCGGCGCGGGCGGCGATCGCCCGCACCGACACATGGTCATAGCCGTGCTCGGCGAACAGCTCGCGGGCCGCCTCCAAAAGCCGCCGCCGGGTGGCGGCCCGGTCGCGCCTGGGCCGCGGGGCGGGGCCGTCGTTCGCCTGCTTCGGTCGCATCGGGTGACAGTATCCCGCCTTGACTTGTAAACGAGCGTATACATACTCGTGTGCAGAACACGGCTGATCAGGGGGGGACAGGGTGGGGCACGGCGCGGCGGGCGGCTATACGCACCGGCAGGTGCTCAAGATCCTCAGCGGGCTGCTGATGGCCATGATCACCGCGGTGATCTCCACCTCGGTGACCACCATCGCGCTGCCCACCATCATGGGCGAGCTGGGCGGGCAGGAACAGCTCGCCTGGGTGGCCAGCGCCCCGCTGCTGGCCATGACCGCCTCCACCCCGCTGTGGGGCAGGCTGTCGGACATCTTCGGCCGCAAGCGGATGTACCAGACCGCGCTGCTGCTGTTCACCGCCTCCTCGATCGCGGCCGGCCTCTCCCAGAACGTCGGCCAGCTCATCGCGTTCCGGGCGCTGCAGGGGATGGGCGCCGGCGGGGCGATGGCGCTCACCCAGGTCATCCTCGGCGACATCGTCGAACCCCGGCAGCGCGGACGCTACTCCGGCTACCTGGGCGCCGCCTACGGCCTGTCCACCGTGACCGCCCCGCTGCTCGGCGGCTTCCTGGTGGACGCCCCGCGCCTGGGCTGGCGCTGGTGCTTCTTCGTCACCGTGCCGCTGGCGCTGGCGGCCCTCGCCATCACCCAGTGGACCCTGCACCGGCCGCCGCGCGAGACGGGCCGGGCCCGGCCGAAGATCGACTGGGCGGGGGCGGTCACCATCACCGGCGCGGCGAGCACCGCGCTGATCGTGCTGTCCCTGGGCGGCAAGGAGTTCCCCTGGAACTCTCCGTGGACCTACGGCCTGACCGCGCTGACCCTGGTGCTGCTGGGGGCGGCGGTGGCGGCCGAACGGCGGGCCGCCGCGCCCATCCTGCCGCCCCGCCTGTTCGCCGACCGCACCTTCGTGCTCGCCTCGGCGGCCTCGCTGATGGTGGGCGTGGGCATGTTCGGGGTGATGACCTACCTGCCGCAGTACCTGCAGGTGGTGCAGGGCATGACACCCACCGTCTCCGGGCTGCTGGCCCTGCCGATGACGATCGGCGTCCTGCTGGGCAGCACCGTCTCCGGGCAGGTGGCCGCCCGCACCGGGCGCTGGAAGATGTTCCCGGTGACCGGGACGGCGCTGCTGGCGGCCGGGATGTTCCTGCTGTCGCGGCTGCAGGTGGACTCCGGTCCGGTGGCGGTCGGCATCGGCTGCGGGACGGCCGGGCTGGGCCTGGGCATGACCATGACGATGCTGGTGCTGGCCACGCAGAACGCCGCCGACCGCGCCGATATGGCCGCCGCCACCTCGGGCGTCACCTTCTTCCGCAGCATGGGCGGCGCGGTCGGGGTGGCCGCGCTCGGCGCCGTGCTCACCGCCCGGCTCACCGCCGCGCTGACCGAGCGGCTGCGCGCCGCCCGCCTGCCGGTGCCCGAGCGGGTCGGCACCGGGCTGGGCACCCCCGAGGAGATCCACGCCCTGCCCGAGCCGCTGCGGGGCCTGCTGCTGGCGTCCTTCACCGAGGCGGTCCAGGCCGCCTTCCTGGTCGGGGTGCCGATCGCGCTGGCGGGCCTGGCGGCCGCGCTGGCCCTCAAGGAACTGCCGCTGCGCACCTCCTCCGCCCCCGCCGAGGACCGGCGGCCCCCGGCCGCGGCGGCACCGCCCGCCGATGCCGGGCGGGCCGCGGGCGCGGTGAGCCACCGGCGGACTTGAGGAAGGACGTCCGCCGGCGGCGTCCGAACGCGCCGAGCGGGAGACCCCGGCGGCGGGATCGGGTTCAAGGCCCCCGCAGGATGCTCACCAGGCGGTCGGCCTCGGCCCGGCCGAGACTGCCGGTCACCACCACCTTGCCGTCGGTGATCGGCACCTCCACCCGCGGCGCGGTCACCAGCCGGCCGTTGACCACGAACGCCACCGAGCGGCCCGCGGCGATGCGGGTCAGCTCGCCGAACGCCCGCCGGTCGGCCGCGATCAGGTCGATCGCCACGTCATAGCTGCCGGCCGTCCGCCCCGGCTGCACCCGCAGGCCGGCGACCTGCCGGATCGCGATGCCGCTGCTGAGGTGGTAGCACCTGGCCTCCGAGGGGGTGGTCTGCTCGGTGATGCCCTGGGTGCCGGCCGGGCAGGCGCCGGCGACCACCTGGGTGACCGGGTAGACGTGCAGGGGTGAGGCCAGCGGCACCGGCTCGGGCCGCTCGGCGGTCACGATCAGCGCCCCGGTCAGCGTGATCGTGATGATCAGCGCCGCCAGCGTGACGACCACCGCCGCCAGGGCGGGCCGCCGCCGGGTGGAGCGCAGCCCGGCGCGGGCCCGGCGCTGCTCCTGGAGGCGGCGCAGGGCGGCCGCCCGGCGCGCCCGCTCGGCGGCCCGGCGATCCGGCGGCGCGGCGCTCTCCTCGGCCGGGGGCGCCATGGGCTCTGGTTGCTCGGCGGCCGGGGACGCCGGTCTCTGCTCGGTCCGCTCGCCGCCGGCGCCCGGCGCGGAACGCTTGAAAAGCCGCAGACCTCTGCGTCCCGCCCGAAGGAAGCCGCCGCGTCCCCTCCGGGCCGGGCGGCCGCGTCGCCTGCCCGTGCCGCGTTCACGGGCCGGGCCACCCGGCGGGGGCGGCGGTGGCGGAGGAGGGAACTGCGCGCCTGGGGCGACAAAGCGTCCGAAAGCGTCTTTGGCCGGGGCACCGGGACGTCGCTCGTTGCGGCCTGGCACGGCCCGCATCCTTCACCTCCCCCCTCCTCCTGCGCCCCAAGTCTTTCAGCGCCGTTGCGATACCGCCACCGTGGCGGCCCGGATGTGACCAAGTGGCCACAAGCGGCAGGCCCCGGCCCTCTTGGAAAAGAGGACCGGGGCCGCTGCGGACCGCCCGCCGTCAGCCGTCGATGCGCCAGGTGTCCCCGCTGGCCAGCAGGGCGGCCAGGTCGCCGGGGCCCTCCCGCTCGATGGCCTGCTCCACCTGGGCCCGCATCTGCTCGTCGTAGGCCGGGCGCTGCACCTGCCGGAAGATCCCGATCGGGGTGTGCCGGAAGGCCGGGGAGTCCAGCCGCGACAGCGCGAACGCCAGCGACGGGTCGGGGTGGTGGGCGTCGTGCACCACGATCTGCGCGGGGTCCACGTCGGCGACGCTCGCCACCTCCAGGCCGCCGGTGGGCGTGCGGCGCAGGCACTTGTCCCGCTCGGCGCCGAAGATGATCGGCTCGCCGTGCTCCAGACGGATGGTGATGTCGTCGCGCACCCCCGGCTCCTTGAGCGGGTCGAACGCGCCGTCGTTGAAGATGGGGCAGTTCTGGTAGATCTCCACCAGCGCGGTGCCCTTGTGCTCGGCCGCCGCCCGCAGCACCGACTGCAGGTGCTTGCGGTCGGAGTCGATGGTGCGCGCCACGAAGGTGCCCTCGGCGCCCAACGCCAGCGAGATCGGGTTGAAGGGGGTGTCCAGCGAGCCCATCGGGGTCGACTTGGTGATCTTGCCGACCTCCGAGGTGGGCGAGTACTGGCCCTTGGTCAGCCCGTAGATCCGGTTGTTGAACAGCAGGATCTTCAAATTGACGTTGCGGCGCAGCGCGTGGATCAGGTGGTTGCCGCCGATGGACAGCGCGTCGCCGTCACCGGTGACCACCCACACCGACAGGTCCGGCCGGGAGGCGGCCAGCCCGGTCGCGATCGCCGGGGCACGGCCGTGGATGGAGTGGAACCCGTAGGTGTTCATGTAGTACGGGAACCGCGAGGAGCAGCCGATGCCGGAGACGAAGCAGATGTTCTCCCGGCGCAGCCCCAGCTCGGGCAGGAAGGACTGCACCGCGGCCAGGATGGCGTAGTCCCCGCAGCCGGGGCACCAGCGCACCTCCTGGTCGCTCTTGAAGTCCTTGGCGGTCTGCTTGACGTCGGTCTTGGGCACCAGCGACAGCCCACTCCGGCCGTTGGGGGAGCCGTTGAGCACTTCACTCACTGTCGATCACATCCTGGATCACACCGGCCAACTCCTCGGACTTGAACGGCAGCCCGCGCATGCGGTTGTAGCCGATCACGTCCACCAGGTACTTGGCGCGCAGCAGCAGGGCCAGCTGGCCGAGGTTGATCTCCGGCAGCAGGACCTTGTCGTAGGAACGCAGAACCTCGCCGAGGTTGGCGGGGAAGGGGTTGAGGTGGCGCAGGTGGGCCTGGGCGACGTGCCCGCCGCGCTCGCGCACCAGCCGCACCGCCGCGGCGATGGAGCCGTAGGTGCAGCCCCACCCCAGCACCAGCACCCGCGCCCGGCCGGAGGGGTCGTCGACCTGCAGCGGCGGGATGTCGGCGGCGATGCCGTCGATCTTGGCCTGCCGCAGCCGGACCATGGTGTCGTGGTTGTCGGGGTCGTAGGAGATGTTGCCGGCGCCGTCGGCCTTCTCCAGACCGCCGATGCGGTGCTCCAGACCCGGCGTGCCCGGGATGGCCCAGGGCCGCGCCAGCGTCTTGGGGTCCCGCTTGAACGGCTGGAAGTCCTCCTGACCCGGCTCGGCGAAGGCGGGGTCGATGGTCGGCAGCGACTCCACGTCCGGGATCCGCCACGGCTCCGAGCCGTTGGCCAGGTAGCCGTCGGTCAGCAGCACGACCGGGGTGCGGTACTTGACGGCGATGCGGGCGGCCTCGATCGCCGCGTCGAAGCAGTCGGCGGGGGACTGGGCGGCGACGACCGGCACCGGCGCCTCGCCGTTGCGGCCGAACATCACCTGCAGCAGGTCGGCCTGCTCGGTCTTGGTGGGCATGCCGGTGGACGGCCCGGCCCGCTGCACGTCCACCACCACCAGCGGCAGCTCGGTGGCCACCGCCAGCCCGATGGTCTCGCTCTTGAGCGCCACGCCCGGCCCGGAGGTGGTGGTCACCCCCAGCGACCCGCCGAAGGAGGCGCCCAGCGCCGCGCCGATCGCGGCGATCTCGTCCTCGGCCTGGAAGGTGCGCACCCCGAACCGCTTGTGCTTGGACAGCTCGTGCAGGATGTCGGAGGCCGGGGTGATCGGGTAGGAGCCGAGGAACAGCGGCAGCCCGCTGCGCACCGACGCCGCGATCAGGCCGTAGGCCAGCGCGGTGTTGCCGGTGATGTTGCGGTACAGCCCGGGCGGGTGGGCGGCCGGCTTGACCTCGTACTGCACCGAGAAGGTCTCGGTGGTCTCGCCGTAGTTCCAGCCCGCCTGGAAGGCCGCGATGTTGGCCTTCATGATCTCGGGCTTCTTGGCGAACTTGCGCTCCAGGAACGCCAGCGTGCCCTCGGTGGGCCGGTGGTACAGCCACGACAGCAGCCCGAGGGCGAACATGTTCTTGGCCCGCTCGGCGTCCTTTTTGGTGATGTCGAAGTCCTCCAGCGCGCTGACCGTCATGGAGGTCAGCGGCAGCGCGTGGACCTGGTATTCGGCCAGCGAGCCGTCCTCCAGGGGGTTGGCGGCGTAGCCGACCTTGGCCAGGTTGCGCTTGGTGAACTCGTCGGTGTTGACGATCAGGGTCCCGCCGGGCGGCAGATCGCCGATGTTGGCCTTCAGCGCCGCCGGGTTCATCGCCACCAGGACGTCCGGGGCGTCCCCGGGGGTGAGGATGTCGTGGTCGGCGAAGTGCAGCTGGAAGCTGGAGACCCCGGGCAGCGTGCCCGCCGGGGCCCGGATCTCGGCCGGGAAATTGGGCAGCGTCGACAGATCGTTGCCGAATGACGCGGTTTCCTGGGTGAAGCGATCGCCGGTCAACTGCATGCCGTCGCCGGAGTCGCCGGCGAAACGGATGATGACGCGGTCGAGCTGCTGGACCTGTTTGGTCACAGAGGAAGACCTCCTCGACGCGCAGCACCCGGGACCCGGGGAGGCGTCCGGATCCCGTGATGCTACTTAGGCTTACCTTTCATGGTACGTCCGGCCGTACCGGATCTCCCGGCGGACGCATGGTGCCGCCGGGCCGTCCGGCGCTCGGCCCGGCGGTGGGCGCCAAGACCCCCGCCTCCTTGCGCGGCGCCCCGTGCGGGCACAGTGCACCCCGGCTCGGGACGTATCGCATCGGTCGGCGGTGGAGACGGCGTCCACTCCCGGTGGACGGCCCAGGCGCGCCGCTCGCACAGGGGTACGGGGCGGGCGGCGCGGAACGTTCACCTTCGGGACGTTGCGGCCGGACACAGACGGCTGGCGAGCCGGCACAGGTCCACATGCAACCGGCGGACCAGTGCCACGGGCACGGAAGGTGCCGAAGACCGGGCCGAAGGCGGGCCCGGTGGTCCCGGCGGCTTGACGTTCACCCCCAGCACTATAGTTCTTTAGAATCCAGTTCGGTTTGCTGGCCCGCAATAACCGCTCAATGTCTTTGCCGCACTTCGCCGTACGGCCTGACCAGGCAGTCTTCCCCTGCTCGCGAAGGCGGGCTCAGCCGGCCCGGCGCTCTTGATCGACCGCCGCCAGCAGCTCGGCGACCTGCCGCGCCGACAGCGCCTCGGCCACCACCCGGGCCTGCGCGGTGTACTCGTGCCGCCCGGGCACATCCCGCGCCCGCCGCATCCACTCCCGCCAGCCCCGGCTGGTGACCGTGCAGCTCAGCGTGGCCTTGCGGGAGGCGTTCAGCGGCTGCACGTCCGTGCACGAGCCCAGCGCCCGGCCGTCGGCGCTGATCGTGGCGGTCATCCGCACCCGCGGCGCGGCGGTGGTGGCCGATGAACCGTCGTTCGCCACCACCGGGGAGCGGGTGGAGACCTCCAGGCGCACCGTGCAACCGCTGACGTTCTCGTTGCAGTTGACGAACTTCAGCCCGCCGTGCTCAAAACGCACCCCCGGGTCGCGCGCCCCGCCGAGCGCGGCCACCCGCCTGCGCAGCTCCGTCAGCACCGGGGCGGCGTCGGGCACCGCCGTCACATCGAAGCGGGCCCCCGCCACGCCCTCCACCCGCAGCAGCTCGTGCGGCTGGGCGACGGTCACCGAGTAGGTGCCGAGCGCGGTCTGGATGCGGTACACCGGCCGTCCGTCGACCTCCCCGGAGCCGCCGCCGGGGAAGCGGCGCACCAGCTCGGCGATGGAGGAGGGGGCCAGGAACGACCTGATGTCGAAGCCCAGCGTGGTGACGGGCGCCTTGGCCCACCGCCCGGCGAAGTCCTCCGGCAGCGCGGTCGGCCCGGCGCTGTTCGCCCAGAACGCCGCCGGCCCCTTCAGGTACGTGGCGCCGCCCACGCTCACCAGCAGGGCCCGCCGGCCGTCCCGGGTGATCGTGCCGATCGCCGAGCCGGACCGGGTCACCGACAGCGTCGCCCAGGCGGGACGGCCGCCGGAGGTGAACGCCCCGCTGTAACGCAGCGCCGGCAGCTCCTTCAGCCGCGCGGCGACCTCGGCCGTCCACGGCGGGGCCGCCGACCGGCTGGGGCTTTGCACCCCGCTCGCCGTCCGGTCGCCCGGGGCGTCGTCCGCCCGCAGCCCGGCGGTGATCACCGTGCCGACCAGCGCCGCGACCGCCAGTCCCGCGACGAGCGGGCGGGGAAGGCTGGGAATGCGCAGCCGCCGGCGCGGCCCGCCGCCGGCGGGTCCGCCCGCCGGTGGGCTCGGCTGCCCGGACGGCAACGATTGGGGTGAGCTCACCGCCGACGATCCTCCTGGTGCGTGCTGACCGGTCCGGGCCGGACTCGGCATGCCAGGATCTCAGCCCGGCGGCCCGCCCCGAAACCCCGGCATCCGATAGTGCCGGATGAACCGCCCCACCGGGGGGAACATCCGGCACCCGTGCCGCGGCTCACTGAACCTTTGACAGCCGCCGTCTCCGCTATCTGGGGACGGGGACGGCGCTGTCAGGGACGATGCCGTGACCTGGCAGGCCACGCGCTGAAATAAGGCTCATTCCCGGTCGAGCGCGCTTTGCAGCTCCTGAAGCCGGCCGGGGGTGAAGGCCATGGCGACCACCCGGGCCTGCATCCAGGCGGGCTTGCGCAACTTGGTGCGGCGGTAGAAGTCCGACCACTGCGCGCCGGAGACCCGGCATTCGGCCCACACCGACTCAAGGCCGGTGGTGGTGGCGGTGGTGCTGCACTCGCCCAGCCGGCGGCCGGTCCGGGTGGTCTCGGTGATCCACACATAGACGCTGACCTGCGTGGACTCACTGCCCGCACCGGAGGTCCACAGCCGGACGCGGACGGTGCAGCCGGAGGCGTTGCCGTTCTTGCAGCCCTCGATCTTCTGGGGGCGCGAGGTCCTGGTGGTGTCCCAGGCGTCCTTCAGCTCGCCGACCAGGGAACGCAGCCGGCCGATCACGGCGTCGGCGTCGGACCCCGAGTGCGCGGTGACATCGGCGTTGAAGTAGGGAACGACGCTTTCGACCCGCAGCAGCCGGTCGTCTTCGGACACGTAAAAGGTGCCGGTGAGCGTGGTGATCTTCACCGCCGCGCGTCCCCGCAGCACGGTCTCGGTGTCCGAACGCACGGTGGCCTTGGTGACCGAGCGCATCTTGGCGGCCAGCGCCGCGGGAGTGAGGTGCTGCTTGAAAGAGAAGGTCAGGCGGTCGGAGGACAGCTTGCCCCACTGCTCACCGCTGCCGGGCAGGTCGTTGACGTTGGTGCTGCGCAGATGCTGCGCCCAGTAAGACCGGTCGGCCTTGACGAACAGCTCCTCACCGGTGTTCAGCAGGGTCATCCGCCGTCCCTGCCAGGTCACCGGGCCGGTGACCCGGCCGCTGGAGGTGACCTGGACCTGGCCGGAGATCCGTTCCGTGCCGAAGGTGCCCTGCAGGGTGAGCGCGCGGGCGGTCCCCAGCGAGCGGGCCGCGGCGGCCAGCCGTTCGGTGGGGGTCTTGTCCTCTTTGTTCAGCAGCACGACGAAGGCGGCGGCCAGGATCAGCACCACCACCAGCCCCCCGCCCAGCAGGATGGCCACCGTCGTCCCGGCGCCGGCCCGGCGCGGGGGCGGCAGCGGCGGCTGCGGGCCCGGCAGGCCGAACGGCGGTGGAGTCCCGGGAGCCGCGAACGGCGGCGGGGTGGTGCCCGGCTGGAACGGCGGCGGAGTGCCGGGCTGCTGCCCGTGCGGTTGGTCGGGCGGCGGCCACGAAGGGCCGCCTGGCGGTGGATTCCAGCCGGGGGGCGGTGGCGGGGGGCTGCTCATCGAAGCGCATTCCTTCCGGGGAGCGGACGTGCTGGAGCGTGCTTTCAGTGTGATGCAGGAACGGTCATTATGGTTTGTCCCCCTTTCCGCCCCTGTGCGTTGCCTGCTCCCCCCGGAACTTGCACGTCCTCGGGGATACTTGGCCGTGACGCCCGCAGAGCGCGGGGCCGGACGCAGACGGGAGGTGGCCGCGGTGGACTACTTCGGCTCGTACCTGGTCGTCGTGGTGCTCCTCCTGCTGGGCGGCGGCATCGTCGCCGGCGGGCTGGCGGTCAACCGGATGCTGCGGCCGCACCGGCCCACCCCGGAAAAGCTGATCACCTACGAGTGCGGCGTCGACCCGGTCGGCGAGGGCTGGGCGCAGTCGTACGTGCGCTACTACGTCTTCGCCTACCTGTATGTGGTCTTCGCCGTCGATGCGGTCTTCCTTTTCCCCTGGGCCACGGTGTTCTCGGCCCCCGGTTTCGGGACCACCACCCTGGTCGAGATGTTCGTGTTCCTGGGCTTCCTGTTCACCGGCCTGATCTACGCGGGCCGCAAGGGCGTGCTGTCGTGGCTGTGATCGCCGGCGGGGCCCGCGGGCCGGGACTCGGCGGCGACGCGCGGGGACTGTAAGAATGCATCGGTGAGCACCGTCGATCTGCCGCCGCCCGGCGTCGGTCCGCTGTCGCGGCTGGCCCCCAAGCCGATCAAGTTCGTGCTCAACTGGGGCCGCCGCTACTCGCTGTGGGTGTTCAACTTCGGGCTGGCCTGCTGCGCGATCGAGTTCATCGCCGCCTCGATGAGCAGGCACGACTTCATCAGGCTGGGGGTGATCCCGTTCGCCCCCGGACCCCGCCAGGCCGATCTGATGGTGGTGTCGGGCACGGTGACCGACAAGATGGCGCCCGCGGTCCGCCGGCTGTATGAGCAGATGCCCGAGCCCAAGTACGTCATCTCGTTCGGGGCCTGCTCCAACTGCGGCGGCCCCTACTGGGACTCCTACTGCGTGACCAAGGGCGTCGACCAGATCATCCCGGTGGACGTCTACGTCCCCGGCTGCCCGCCGCGCCCGGAGGCGCTGCTGCAGGGCATCGTCCGCCTCCAGGAGAAGATCGCCGCCGAGTCGCTGGGCGACCGGTACGGCGGTGGCGGCGAGCCGGTGGCCCCGCCGCCGCCCCCCGCGCCGCGGCAGGCCACCGTGCTGCGCCGCCCGATCCAGCCGCCGCCCCCGCCCCAGGAGCCGCCCGGCAGGCTGCGGCCCGTCCCGCCGGTCCCCAAGTGGGCCTCCGACGAGGACGCGTCCGCCGACTGGGCCCCGGCGGACCAGCCCACGGAGAAGCTGCCGGTGGCCGGGGCCGATCAGCCCACCGACCGGCTGCCGGTGGTCGGGCCCGCGGCGGACGCCGAGCGGACCGACCGGCTCCCCGCGGTCGGCTCTCCCGGCCGGGCCGAGGAGGCCGGGCCTCCCTCCGGCGTCCCAGAGCCCTCCCCGGACGCCCCGACCACCGAACTGCCCGTGATGCCGCCGCAGGGCGGCGCGGACCTGTCCTTCATCCCCGGTTTCGATGCGGAGGCCGACGAGGATGAACCCGGCGAAAGGCGGCGGGAGCGATGACCGCCGTGGACCCGGCCGCCGCCTGGGCCGAGCGCTTCGGCGAGGACGCGGTCGTGACCGACGCCTTCGGGCAGCCGGTGGTGGACGTGCCCGCCGCCTCCTGGCCGGCCGCCCTCGACTTCGCCCGGACGGAACTGGGCTATGACTACTTCGACTGGCTGACGGCCGTGGACGAGCTGGACGACGGCTTCCGCGTCGTCGCCCACGTCTACTCCCTGCGGCACCGCCGCCGCCTGCTGCTGCGCACCCTGGTGCCGCGCCGGGACCCGCGGCTGCCGTCGGCGACCGGCGTCTACCGGGGCGCCGACTGGCACGAACGCGAGACCTTCGAGATGTTCGGCATCGTCTTCGACGGCCACCCCGACCTGCGGCCCCTGCTGCTGCCGGACGGCTTCCAGGGGCACCCGCTGCGCAAGGACTTCGTGCTGGCCGCCCGGGTCGCCAAGCCCTGGCCCGGCGCCAAGGAACCCGGCGAGAGCGGAAGCGGCGCCCCCAGCCGCCGCCGCGTCCGCCCTCCCGGCGTCCCGGAGAACTGGGGGCCCCAGGCCGCCCCGGCCCGCTCCCGGCGCCCGGGGCCGCAGGCCGGGCGCGGCGGGCGGCCCCGGGGAACCGACGGAGGCGGCGATGCCTGAGCTCGCCGAGACGGTGCTCAAACTGGCGCTGCTGGCGGCGGCGTTCGCGGTGCTGCCGCTGCTGGTGGGACAGGCCGAGCACAAGGTCATGGCGCACATGCAAGGGCGGCTCGGCCCCATGTACGCCGGCGGGTTCCACGGCTGGGCGCAGCTGGTGGCCGACGGGGTGAAGTTCATCCAGAAAGAAGACGTCATCCCGCGCGACGCCGACCGGTGGGTGTTCAAACTGGCGCCCGCGGTGGCGCTGGTGCCCTACCTGGTGGTGCTGGTGGTGGTGCCGGTCGGGCCGGGCGGCCAGGTGGTGCTGGACCTCGGCGTGGGGCTGTTCTTCGCGCTGGCGGTGATGGGCGTCGGCGTGATCGGCGCGATCATGGCGGGCTGGGCCAGCGCCAACAAGTACTCGCTGCTGGGCGGGATGCGGGTGGCCGCCCAGCTGATGTCGTATGAGCTGCCGCTGGTGCTGGCGGCGGCGTCGGTGGCGATGGCGGCCGGCAGCCTGTCGCTGACCGAGATCGTCGCCGAGTGGCGCTGGTGGTGGCTGCCCTGGCAGGCGATCGGCGCGGTGGTGTTCTTCATCGCCGGGCTGGCCGAGCTGCGGCGGCCCCCCTTCGACATGCCGGTGGCCGACTCGGAGATCATCTTCGGCCCCTACACCGAGTACGGCGGGCTGCGCTTCGCATTGTTCCTGCTGGCCGAGTACGCCGGGATCGTGGTGCTGTGCGCGCTGACCACCGTGCTGTTCCTGGGCGGCTGGCACGGCCCGTTCCTGAACGAGCAGCTGGGCTGGGCGTGGACGCTGCTGAAGACGTTCGCACTGGCGTTCGTGGTGATCTGGCTGCGGGTCAGCTACCCGCGGCTGCGCGAGGACCAGCTGCAGCGCCTGGCCTGGGCCTGGCTGGTGCCGCTGGCGCTGCTCCAGCTGGCCCTCACCGGCATCGTCAAGATCGCCGTCGGGGCCTGAGGGCCGCGGCGCCGCCCGCCCGGACGCGGGTCAGGGCAGGAAGATCGTGTACTCGCCGAGCGTCGGCACCAGATGCGCCGGCAGGTCGGCGTCGACGGCCAGCTCCTCCACCGACACGAAAGGCCCCCGCTCCCGCCGCAGCCGGTCGATCCGCGCGGCCAGCTCGGGCGTCACGCCGGGCAGGGTGGCCAGCACGTGCGGCGGTGCGTGGTTGACGTCGATCAGCCCGCCGTCGTCGTAGGAGCGCGGCTGGTCGGGACGGCCGATGCCCAGCTCGCGGGCCAGCACGGGGTCCTCGGCGGCCAGTTTGCGCGCCCGCTCGCGCAGTTTCCGGCGGTGCTGGGCGGCCTGGACGGCCTGCTCGTTGCCGTCCGCCAGGGGAGGCGGGGAGGAGAAGACGCGCTTGCGGACGGCGAAGGCGTGCACCGTGCCGCCGAAGCACAGCAGCATCGCCAGCGTCGCGGCGATCGAGCCGGCCGTGCCCTCATCGTCGATGAACACCCACGCCACCGCCCAGATCGCCAGGTACGCGGCGGCGGACAGCGCCAGGTCCACCGTCCGGCGCCGGAAGGCGGCGTAAATGAACGCGAAAGGGGTGACGGTGCCGACGGAGATGAGCGGCAGGGACGCCCACAGGATGCTCGCGGCCTTGCGCTGCGGCCGCTGAGGGTGCGGCGGCGTTTTCGACGGCACCGGGAGGGGCTGCTGGGCGGGAGGAACCGAAGGGTTCGCGGAATAGCGGGGGTCACCCGGCACGGGACGCTGCGGGGGCTCCTGAAAGGGCTGATTTCCCGGCCACGCCATGAAGAGCTCCTAGCTGCCGAACACCGCACGACTCACTTCTGAGACGCCCGCCGGGCGGGCGACGTTCACATCCCCGAGCGCCGTAGGCAATCATGGGGCCGTGGCACGGGTACCGGGAGGCGGGCTGGCCAAAGGGCTGGCCGTCACATTGCGGACGATGACGCGGCGATCCGTCACGCGTCAATACCCCCAGGTGCGGCCCGACCTGCCGCCGCGCAGCAGGGGGGTCATCGCCTTGCTGGAGGAGAACTGCACCGTGTGCATGCTGTGCGCACGCGAGTGCCCCGACTGGTGCATCTACATCGACTCCCACAAGGAGACGCTGCCCGCCGAGGGCGGCGGACGCCCCCGCACCCGCAACGTCCTGGACCGTTTCGCGATCGATTTCGCGCTGTGCATGTACTGCGGGATCTGCGTGGAGGTCTGCCCGTTCGACGCGCTGTTCTGGTCGCCGCAGTTCGAGTACGCCGAGTACGACATCGCCGAACTCACCCACGAAAAAGACCGGCTGCGCGAGTGGATGTGGACGGTGCCGCCGCCCCAGGCGCATGATCCGGCGGCCGAGACCCCCAAGGAGGTGACGGCCGCCGAGCGGGCCGGCCGCCGCGCCGCCATGCGACGGGGCGGGCCGCGATGACCGCGGCGGAGGTCGTCTTCGCGTTGCTGGGCGTGGTGGCGGTGGGCTCGGCCGTGTTGGTGGTGACCACCCGGCAGCTGGTCCACGCGGCGCTGTGGCTGGTGGTCGCCTTCGGCGCGCTGGCCGGCTGCTACCTGGTGCTGACCGCCGAGTTCGTGGCCTGGACGCAGGTGCTGATCTACGTCGGCGCGGTGGTGGTGCTGCTGCTGTTCGGGATCATGCTGACCCGCGCCCCGATCGGCCGGGTGCCGCGTTCGGGCGCGGACGACCCGCTGGACTCCGGTAACCGCTGGGCCGCCCTGGCCGTGGCGCTGGCCACCGCCGCCGTCCTGGTCACCGTGCTGGTGATGGGGTTCAAGGACGCCTACATCGACCTGGAGGCCGGCGGGGGCGGGGCCGAGCCGCTGGGCGGCAGCCTGTTCCGCACCTGGGTGCTGCCGTTTGAGGTGCTGTCGGTGCTGCTGCTGGCCGCCCTGGTCGGCGCCATCGTGCTGTCCCGCACCGACATCGGCGCCCGCGACGAGGAAGACGACGGGGAAGGGGACGGTTGATGCACGCCGCCTATCCCGTGGTCGTCGCGGCGCTGCTGTTCTCCGTGGGCGTGTACGGGGTGCTGGCCCGCCGCAACGCGATCTTGGTGTTGATGTCGGTCGAGCTGATGCTCAACGCCGTCAATTTGAACCTGGTCGCCTTCGATGTGCTGTGGCGCGACCGGCTGCACGGCGGCCAGGTGATGACCCTGTTCACGATTGTCATCGCCGCCGCCGAGATCGGCCTGGGCCTGGCGATCGTGCTGCTGGTCTTCCGCAACCGGCGGATGATCGAAGTGGACCGGCTGCGCACCCTCACCGAGCAGACCGCCCCCGCGGGAGAGGAGACGCCGCAGGAGCCCCGGCGGCCGGCGGCCGCGGCGGCGCGTGAGGGGGACACCGCATGATCACCCTCGCCGCGCTGGCGACCCTGCTGCCCTTCCTGGCCGCCTTCGCCGGCATGCTGCTGGGCCCGTGGACGTCCCGGCTGCTGGGCGCCGCACCCCCGGCTGCGCAGGCCTTCGGGACCGCTGACGGCGCCGGGCGCTCTGGAGCCGGTGGCCCGGAAGCCGGGGAACTTTCCAAGACCTCTGCCGAAGACACTGAGACCCCGGGAACCGCCGGGACGTCCCCGGAACCGGAGAAGACATCCGCCGAGGCGCCGACCATGCCGCTGCCGGTGAGCGGACCGGAACCGGCCGCCCCGGCCCGGTACGCGGCAGGCGATTCGGCCCTGCGCGGGCTGCCGCGCAACGGGCCCGCCCTCATCGCCTGCCTGCCGATGGCCGTGGCGACCGTGCTGGCGCTGATCGTGGCGGTGGCGGTGTGGCGCCACCCCGGCGTCCGCACCGGCACGCTGACCCTCATCCCCACCGGCACGATCGACATCGCGCTCGGGCTGCGGGTGGACGGCCTGGCCGCGCTGGTCGCCCTGATGGTCTGCGGCGTGGCGCTGGCCGTGCAGCTGTACTCGGTCGCCTACATGGCCGAGGACCGGCGCTACTCCTCCTATGCGGCGTTCATCTCGCTGTTCACCGCCGCGATGCTGCTGGTGGTCTACTCCGGCGACCTGCTGGTGCTGTACGTCGGCTGGGAGGTCATGGGGGTCTGCTCCTACTTCCTGATCGGCCACCACTGGCAGGAGCGGGCCAACTCGCGGGCGGCGGTCAAGGCGTTCCTGATCACCCGGCTCGGCGACGTCGGCTTCCTGATCGGGATCTTCGTCCTGGGCGTCGGCGCGGGCACCTTCTCCATCGGCGGGGTGCTGGAACGCCTCCCCGACCTGCCCCAGGGCACGGTCACCGCCGCCACGCTGCTGCTGCTGGCCGGGGTGGCCGGCAAAAGCGCCCAGTTCCCCCTGCACACCTGGCTGCCGGACGCGATGGCCGGCCCGACGCCCGTCAGCGCGCTGATCCACGCGGCGACGATGGTGGCGGCCGGGATCTACGTGGTGGCCCGCCTCTATGCGGCCTTCGCCGCCTCGGCGGCCGCGCTCACCGTGCTGGGCGTGCTGGCGGTGATCTCCATGCTGGGCTCGGCGCTGGCGGCGCTGGCCCAAGACGACCTCAAACGCGTCCTGGCCTACTCCACCATCAGCCAGCTCGCCTGCATGGCGGCGGGGCTGGCGGTGGGCGCCCCCGTCGCCGCGATCTTCCACCTGGTGGCGCACGGGGCGTTCAAGGCGCTGCTGTTCCTGGCCGCCGGGTCGGTGATCTTCGTGACCGGTTCCGGCCTGCTGCGCCGCCACGGCGGGCTGCGCCGGGCGATGCCGGTCACGTTCTGGGCGATGACGATCGGCTATGCGGCGCTGGTCGGCCTGCCCCCGGTCAGCGGGTTCTTCAGCAAGGACGCCATCGTGGGGGCGGCCTGGCACGCGGCCGCGCACGGAGAGCGGCCGGCGCACCTGCCCGGCGGCGTGGCCTGGCTGATCTGCCTGGCGCTGCTGGCCACCGTCGCGGTGACCGCCGCCTACGCCATGCGCGCCTGGCTGATGACGTTCTTCGGCGAGCCCCGCGCGGCGTTCCCGGCGCGTGAGGCGCCGCCGCTGATGACCTGGCCGGTGGCGGCCCTGGCGGTGCCCGCCGCACTGCTGGGCTTTTTCGGGCTGGGCGCGCCCGAGCTGCGTCCGCATCCGCTTTCGGCCCTGCTGTCGCTGCTTGCGGCCGCCGCCGGGGCCGTTGCGGTCTACCTGGTGTGGAACCGGGACCCGGCGGCCGACCCCGCCGGTGGGCTCGGGCCGCTGCGCCGGGTCCTCGAGCGCGCCTTCTATGTGGACGAGGTCTATGCCGTGCTGGTCGTCCGGCCGGTGCGGGCGGCGGCGCGGGCCGTCCTCGCCGTGGACCGGCGCGGCATCGACGCGGCGGTGGTGGGCGTCGCCGGCCGGTCGCGCCGGGCCGGCGGGCTGCTGCGGCGGACGCAGACCGGTGATGTGCAGACCTACCTGACGGGCCTGCTGGCCGGTGTCGTGGTCATCGCGGTCGGGGTGGTGGTCTTGCTGTGATCCTGCTCGTCATGCTGGCGGTGCCGGCACTGGGCGCGCTGGCGCTGCTGCTGCCCGCCGCCCGCTTCCTGCCCACCGACACCGCCGTCCGCCGCTACGGCGCGGCCGTCACCGGGATCACACTGCTGCCGGCGCTGCTGGCCGCGGCGGCCTTCGACCACGGCGACCCGCGCCGCATGCAGCTGGAGTTCGACCGGGCCTGGGCGCCGGCCATCGACCTGCGCTTCCACCTGGGCGTGGACGGAGTGTCGCTGCCGCTGGTGCTGCTGACCGCGCTGCTGACGTTCCTGTGCCTGGTCTACACGCTGCGGCACCCCCCGCAGGGCGGCTCGGCCCGGCTGCTGATCGCCTCGGTGCTCGTCCTCGAAGTCGGCATGCTCGGCACGTTCGTCGCGCTCGACCTGCTGCTGTTCTTCGTCTTCTTCGAGGTCGTGCTGATCCCCATGTACCTGGTGATCGCGCTGTGGGGCGGCGCCGGACGCCGGGCGGCGGCCTGGAAGTTCATCCTCTACACGCTGCTGGGTTCGGGCCTGCTGCTGGCCGGGCTGCTGGTGGTGGGGACGAACGCGGGCACCCTCGACATGACCGCGCTCGCCGAGGCCCCCGGCCAAGGACTGACGCGCACCGCGCAGATCACGGCGTTCGCGCTGATCGGGCTGGGCCTGGCGATCAAGGTGCCGATGTGGCCGCTGCACACCTGGCTGCCGGACGCCCACACCGAGGCGCCCACCATCGGGTCGGTGCTGCTGGCCGGGGTGCTGCTGAAGATGGGCACCTACGGGCTGGTCCGCATCGCGCTGCCGGCGGCCCCGGAGGGGGCGGTGGTGTGGGCGCCGTGGCTGGGGCTGATGGCCGTGATCGGGATCGTCTACGGCGCACTGGCCTGCCTGGCCCAGCGCGACCTCAAACGGCTGATCGCCTACTCCTCCATCGGCCACATGGGCTTTGTGCTGCTGGGCATCGCCACGCTCACCCCCGTCGGGGTGAACGCGGCACTGCTGGGCAACATCGCCCACGGCCTGATCACCGGGCTGCTGTTCTTCCTGGCCGGCGGCGTCAAAGACCGCTACGGCACCGGGGAGCTGGACTCCCTGGGCGGCGGGATGCTCACCAAGGCCCCGCTGCTGGCGTCCTTCCTGACGTTCGCCTCCGTGGCGAGCCTGGGACTGCCCGGCCTGGCCGGCTTCTGGGGCGAGATGCTGGCGCTGCTGGGCGCCTACCGTCCCGCTGAGGCGCTGCCGCGGGAGACGTTCGTGACGTTCATGGCGGTCGGCGCGCTGGGCGCGGTGCTGACCGCCGCCTACTTCCTGCGGCTGCTGGCCAAGATCACCCACGGGCCGGTGGCCGAGCACCGCCGGCGGGACGCGCTGCCGGGGCTCACCTTGGCCGAGTACGCCGCCTGGGTGCCGCTGGTCGCGCTGACGCTGCTGGTCGGCCTGTGGCCCAAGCTGCTGCTCGACCTGACCACCGCCCCGGTCACGGCACTGCTGGGAGGCGGCTGATGACCGCCGTCCATTCCGCCGCCGGGCCGGCTCGTCGTCCGAAGGCGGGTTCCACGGGGAGGCGTGGATGATCCAGTCGATCGACTACGCGGCCATCGCGCCGCCGCTGATCGTGGCGGTGGCGGCGATCGGGCTGCTGCTGGCCGACGCCTTCGGGGCGTCCGCCCGGCTGCTGGGCGCGGCCTCCTGCGGCGCGGTGGGGGCGGCGCTGGCCGCGGTGGCGGCGCTGGCGGCGGGGGACCGGCGGGCCACCTTCTGCCTGCCCGAAGGGCTGCGCGCCGGCGGGCCGCCGTCGTGCTCGTACGTCACCGACGACTTCACGCTGGTCTTCCAGGGCGTGGTGCTGCTGGCGGCGCTGGTGGTGGTGCTGCTGTCACTGGAGGAGATCACCGCCCCCGGGGCGCGGCTGCCGGCCGGGGAGTTCCACTTCCTGCTGCTGGCCGCCATCGCCGGGGCGCTGACCCTGGTGGCCGCCCGGGACCTGGTGCTGCTGGTGGTGGCGCTGGAGACGCTGTCGCTGCCGGTGTTCGCGCTGGTGGCGCTGCGCCGCCGGGACGGGGTGGCCACCGAGGCGGCGCTGAAGCTGTTCTTGGTCTCGGTGACCTCCACCGCGGTGATGCTGCTGGGGGTCAGCCTGGTCTACGGGGTGACCGGCGCCATGCACCTGGACCGGGTGGCCCCGGCGCTGGAACGGGTCCCCGGCGAGCTGGAGCCCGTTGCGGCGCTGGGCGTGGTGCTGGTGCTGGCGGGCTTCGCCTTCAAGGTCGCGGCGGTGCCGTTCCACTTCTGGGCCCCGGACGTCTACCAGGGGGCGCCGCTGCCGGTGGCGGCGTTTTTGTCGGTGGTCTCCAAGGCCGCCGCCTTCGCCGGGCTGGCCATCGTGGTCGCCCTGGGACTGCCCGCCTACGCGCACGTGTGGGGGCCGGTGCTGGCCGTCCTGGCGGCGGTCACCATGACGGCGGGCAACCTGGTGGCGCTGCGGCAGCGCTCGGCGATCCGGCTGCTGGCCTGGTCGTCCATCGCCCAGTCCGGCTACATGCTGGCCCCGCTGGCGGTGGGGGACCGGCGGCTGCCGGAGGCGGTGGCGGCCACCGTCGCCTATGTGGCGATCTACGCGGTCATGAACATCGGGGCGTTCGCCGTGGTGATCGGGTTCCGCCGCCGCGCCGGCGCCCCGCCCGCCGGGCCGGCCCCCGCCTGGGACTCCCTCGACGACTACCGCGGCCTGGCCCGGCGCCACCCGGGGACGGCCGCCGCCATGGCGTTCTTCCTGATCTGCCTGGCCGGGCTGCCGCCGGGGGTGATGGGCCTGTTCGCCAAGATCGTCGTCTTCCGGGCCACCGTGGCCGGCGGGGTGACCTGGCTGGCCGTGGTCATGGCGGTCAACACCGTGATCGGCCTGTACTACTACCTGGCCTGGGCGGCCCGCCTCTTCGCCGCGCCCGCCGGCCGGGTGGGGCCGATGCCGCGCACCCCCGCGCTGCGGGCGGCCATCGCCGCCGCCGCGGCCGGCGCCCTGGTGCTGTCGGCGGCCCCGCAACTGGTGCTGCAGGCGGCGTCCGCCACCATGTGACCGCCCCGCCGCAGGGAACGTTTATCGAGGTCAGACCGTTGTCTGAACGATTGCGCCGCAAGGGTTTCCGCCATGGGCGAAAACCCCGGCTCGGTAACCGGGAGGCCGACGGAAGTGCAGTTCAACGCTGTCAAGACGGCCGTTTTGCTCGGCGCGCTCTCGGCGCTGATGCTGACGGCGGGCTGGGCGCTGGGCGGCAGGGCGGGCTTCGCCGTCGCGTTGGTCCTCGCCTTGGCCGTCAACGGCGTCTCCTACTTCTTCAGCGACCGCATCGCGCTGCGCGCGATGCGCGCCCATCCGGTCAGCGAGGTCGAGGCCCCGACGCTGTACCGGCTGGTCCGGGAACTGTCCACCGCGGCCCGCCGGCCGATGCCCCGGCTGTATGTGTCGGAGACCCTGCAGCCCAACGCCTTCGCCACCGGGCGCAACCCGCGCAACGCCGCCGTCTGCTGCACCCGCGGCATCCTGCGCATGCTGGACGAGCGGGAACTGCGCGCGGTGCTGGGCCATGAGCTCTCCCACGTCTACAACCGCGACATCCTGATCTCCTCGGTGGCCGCGGCCCTCGCCACCGTCATCACCTCCCTGTCCCACCTGGCGATCTTCCTGCCGGTCGGCCGCTCCGAGGACGAGGAAGGGCCGGGGCTGCTCGGCGCCCTGCTGATGATGATCCTGGGGCCGATCGCCGCCGGCATCATCCAGCTGGCCGTCAGCCGGACCCGCGAGTACCAGGCGGACGCCTCCGGGGCCCGCCTCACCGGCGACCCGCTGGCCCTGGCCTCGGCGCTGCGCAAGATCGAGGCGGGCACGCAGGCCATGCCGCTGCCCCAGGACCCGCAGCTGGCCTCCGCCAGCTCCCTGATGATCGCCAACCCGTTCCGCGGGGCCGGCATCGGCAACCTGTTCTCCACCCACCCGCCCACCGCCGAGCGCGTCGCCCGCCTGGAACGCATGGCGGGCCGCCGCTGAGCCGGCGCACGACGGCTTTTCAGGGCCTTTTCAGGGCACGGTGAGGACCACCGGGCCGTCGGCGGTGATGGCCACGGTGTGCTCGAAGTGGGCGGCGCGGCTGCCGTCGGAGGTGACGATGCTCCAGCCGTCGGCCAGCGTGTAGCCGTGGTCGTCCCCGCCCTCGTGGAACATCGGCTCGATCGCGATGGTCAGCCCCTCCCGCAGCCGCAGGCCGCGCCCGGGGCGTCCTGTGTTGGGCACCGAGGGCTCTTCGTGCATCGCGGTGCCGATGCCGTGCCCGCCGCAGCCTTCGAGGATTCCATAGCCGGCCTCCCGGCCCACCTGCTCCACCGCATGGGAGATGTCGCCGATGCGCGCACCGGGCCGGGCCGCCTCGATTCCCCGCTCCAAGGCCCGCTTGGTGGCCTCCATCAGGCGGGCTGCCCCCGCGTCGGGCGGCCCGATCGAGATGGTGATGGCCGCGTCCCCGTGGTAGCCGCCGACCTCGGCGCCGCAGTCGATCGACAGCAGGTCGCCCTTGCGCAGCCTGCGCCCGTCCGGGATGCCGTGTACGACCACCTCGTTGACCGACAGGCACAGCACCGCGGGGTAGGGGGTCGGCGCGAACCGCGGCCGGTAGTGCAGGAACGACGGCCGCGCCCCGTGCTCCTTGATGCAGCGCGCCGCGATCGCGTCCAGTTCCGCCGGCGTCACACCGGGCTCGGCCGCCGCGGCGACCCGCTCCAGGGTGATGGCGACCACCCGGCCCGCCTCCCGCATCACCGACAGTTCGCGGGGGCTCTTGTAACTCACCATGACGGGTATTCTAATACCAGTATTTTTATCCTTAGTAGAGTCGTCGCCATGGTGCGTACCCCGCTGACCGAAGAAGAGCGCGACCGGGGCAGGGCCCTCGGCCGGGCATTGCGCGCCGCCCGCGGATCGCGCAGCGCCGCCGCCGTGGCCCAGGAGGCCGGCATCTCCCTCGACACCCTCCGCAAGATCGAACGCGGCGCCATCGCGGCCCCGGCCTTCTTCACCGTCGCCGCCCTGGCCCGCGTCCTCGACCTCGACCTCGGGGCGCTGGCCCGCACCCTGATGCCGGACGACTCCGCCGACCGGCAGACCCCACTGGCCGGCTGAGCCGCCGAACCGGCCGGTGCAGACCCGGCGGCTCCCGCCATGACCCGGGACTTTCCGCAGACCCCTCAGCGGCGGGCCGCTCTTTCGCCGACCGCTTCGGAAAATTTCACGGCCGTCTCGAACCTCCCCGGCCGCCCCTGCATCACAACGAACGAGGGCGCGCCGGACAGCCTTTGGCGGGGTACGGCTCCCGGCGCGCCCCCTTTGCGTCTCCCGGGGCCGTGAGCGGCGCGGCCGACGCCCGGGACGCCACGCGGCCGGTGCGCCCCCTCCCCTTGGCGACCCGGCCGCGTGGTCTGCGAATCCCCGTGGCGGTTTCTCAGCGGTAGTTGACGAACTGCAGCGCCACGTCCAGGTCCTTGCTCTTCAGCAACGCGATCACCTTCTGCAGGTCGTCCTTCTTCTTGGAGCTGACCCGCAGCTCATCCCCCTGGATCTGGGCCCGCACCCCCTTGGGCCCCTCCTCCCGGATGATCTTGCTGATCTTCTTGGCGTTCTCCTGGGAGATGCCTTCCTTCAGCCCGACGTGCAGCTTGTAGACCTTCCCCGACAGCTTGGGCTCCCCGGCGTCCAGCACCTTCAGCGAGACGCCCCGCTTGACCAGCTTCTCCTTGAGCACATCCAGGATCGCGTTGGCCCGCTCCTCGGTGTTGGCCTGGATCTCGATCCCGTCCCCGGACCGCTTGATCCCCGCGTCGACGTTGCGGAAGTCGAACCGGGTGGCCACCTCCTTGGCGGCCTGGTTCACCGCGTTGTCGACCTCCTGCCGGTCCAGCTTGGAGACGATGTCGAACGACGAGTCCGCCACGGAACAACCCCTCTCAATGCTCACAACGCCTGTGCGGCCAGCCCGGGCCACGTAGCGACCAACCCTAGTCAGCCGCCCCCGCCGACGACCTTCACCGCCTTCGATGTCACGAGTACTCGCCAGGTCCGCTAAGCTTTGTCCGTCGCCATCGGACGACACACCACGGCGGGTTGCCCGAGTGGCCAATGGGAGCGGACTGTAAATCCGTCGGCTTCGCCTACCCAGGTTCGAATCCTGGACCCGCCACCAGCAGCCAAAGCGGCCCTTCACCAGGAACAACACCGGTGAAGGGCCGCTTTGCGTTGTTGCCGCGAGTCTCCGCCAGTGACCGTGACTCACCGCCCGTACGGGCACGCTTGGGGCACGCCCGGGGCACGCCCTCGACGCCGGGGTGATCCTTTCCTCACCTTGTCGTGTCCTCCGCTCGGCCTAGACTGCTGTCGGTCACATGGCGGACAACAGATAGGGGACTCATGGTTCAAGATGCCATCCCTCCCCAACCGCAACACTCAGATGACGCCTTGAGAGTCTCCCGGCTCACGGAGCAGATGGCTACCGCCTCACAGTCCGAGCGGCCCGCCCTGCTAGTCGAGCTGCTCGCTCCGAAAACGTCCGCTGATCCTGCGGACTGGATCATTGATCTCGTGACTCTTGTCGAGGAACACGGGTTTTCCCTGCCCCAGATCCGGCTTGCGGCGACTGACCTCGCCTGGCTAGCGCGCACGAACGGTCAGCGGTACCCGAACGAGGATGATCGAGGGCGCGTCCTCGCCGCGTCTGATAGTCGTACGGCGCGGCTCTGCCTCGCGTACATCACGGGCCAGCGTCTACGCTTCGATTTCAAGTTCGAACAACTTCATCGTGCGTGCGTAGAATGGCTGCAAGAGTTCGGCGATGACGCCCTAGTGATTGCTCTCGCTGCGTTTGCAGCTCTCGGTTCGCGTGCATCGAACGGACTAAGTCTTTTTCAGCGTGCGGTTGACGCGCCGGATGCTGACGTCAAGAGCAACCAAGTAGCTCTGACGGGCATATGGTTCGCGGATCACCTGCCGGAGCAACCGCAACTTTTGCTGCGCCTCTCTGATGAGATGATGGCACGTGGCCAGGAAGACCCAATCGTCTACTATCGGCGGGCGACGGCGTATCGCAAGCTCCGGCGGTTCGATGACGCGCTTTACGAGATCGACCGCGCCATCGATGGTTTGGCCGTGGGGGATAACCTCGTTCACGAGCAGCTTGCTCAAGAGCGTCGGGCGATCATCCTCTCTCGCGACTTGCAGCGGCAGATTGACGAGAGTGCGCAGATCCTTTCTGAGAGGATCACTGCTCGGATTGACGAGCGGATCTCTGAGGCGTCGGCAGAGATGGAGCAGCGCATTAACGAGGCTTCGGCGAGGCTCGCGCAACGCGTTGACGTGGCCCAGGAAATGGTGACCTCGGGCCTGCTTAAAATGGTGGAGATCCTCGGCCTTTTCGTCGCGCTCATTGGCTTTCTCGCTGGATCCGCTACGGTTGTACTCAAGGCGCGCGGCTTCGGCCAGCAGGCCGTCGCGATGGCGGTGGTCGTGGTTGGGACCCTCACCTTCTTCGGTCTGCTACGGCTCATCGTGGGGCTGAGGCGCCGGGCACGCTCTAGCTGAGGGGTAGCCGGCTACCTGTTCCCCCGTCCATGCTGTGTTGCCTGGTAGGGCTATGCTTGGGTGCTAGCTCTCGACGAAGGTGGGGCGACGGTGACGGAAGCCAATACCAAGATCTACCATCCGGAGATCATCTGCCCTCAGCGGACGATCGGTAGCCGGACGTTCGACTTCTCGCGCCAGGTTGCCGTCATGGCGATAATCAATCGCACCCCTGATTCCTTTCACGATCGGGGCCGTACCTTCGCCCTTGAAGCCGCCGTGACGGCCGTCGAGAATGCGATCATCCATGGTGCCGACTGGCTCGACATCGGCGGCGTGCCGTTTGCTCCGGGACCTCCGGTAAGTGAGGCAGAGGAAATCGACCGCGTTGTTCCCGTCATTGAGGCAGCTCGTGCCCGTACCGACGCGGTGATCAGTGTCGAAACGTATCGCCCGGAAGTGGCTCGTGCCGCATTCGCTGCGGGCGCCAACGTCCTGAACAACACGAGTGGTCTGCATGACCCGGCTTTGGCTGACGTGGTTGCCGAGGCAGGTGCCGGTCTCATCATCACGCACAGTCTCGCCGAGCCTCGTACGCCTTACCCTCGTCCCACCTACAACGATGTGGTGACCGAGGTCGCCGAGTTTCTGAGAGCTCGCGTCGCTCTTGCGGAAAGTCGTGGCGTCCCCGCTGACCGCATCATCATCGATCCGGGGCATGACCTCAACAAGAACACATATCACTCGTTGGAGCTGACCCGACGCCTGCCCGAGATCGCTGAGATAGGCTACCCACTGCTAGTGGCGGTCTCTAACAAGGACTTCATTGGAGAGACGGTCAACCGTGAGCAGTTGGACCGCATAGAGGCAACAATCGCTACCGTTTCGGTCTGCATCATGCAGGGCGCGCGAATCGTCCGTGTGCATGACGTCGCTGAATTGGTTCCTGCCGTCCGGATGGTTGAGTCGATCCTAGGTTGGCGCCCTCCGGAACTGGCCCGGCACAACCTGGTGTGACCACAAAGAAGAACGATCACCGACTACCGTGAGTTCGGGCCGGAGTGCTCATTCGCGCGAACGGCGCGCAAGGTGTGACAGACAGTATCGCGCGAATGAGCACTCCGGGGCGCGGGGGTCTGGGGGCGGTGGAGCCCCCAGAGTCGCGCTCGCCGTTCGGCGTCGTCATGGGCGTGCTCTCGTCCACGGACGACCGGCCCGGCGCGGCGGGACCGGACCGGAGAGGCCGCACGCCCGGCGCGCCGGGGCGGGCGGCCGCCGGCGGCGCGAAGCGCCGCCCTTGACCACGTAGAGAAAGTTCTCATCCGCGTGTCTCCACGAGGTGTTGCGCACTGCTGACTGCGCTCTCGTGAGTGCTGGCCTGGCTTGAGAATGACGCACGCCCCGCCTTCCTCCGCGCCAGGAAGACGGGGCGTGCATGGTGAGGGCAGAAGCACCGTGCTGCTAGGGCGCTGTGCTACTGCCCTGGCGCACTGGTCGTAGATCCATAGCAGGCGGAACGCGGGCCGGAGCCAGAACCGGAGTCAGGCAGGAGAGTGGGGCGCGTCGCGCGCCATCGGTCCCCTGCTGACTCGCTGTCCTGGATGTCTGCGTGCCAGTGTCGAGGGGCTGCGGAGATCAGGGCCTCAAGCGCGTCGTCGGCAACGGCCTCGTCGTCGCCGTCGAGGGCGGCAACCAGCAACCCCCACAGCTCCCGCGTGATAGCGGTCGTTTCGTGTGTGCTCACTGTTCCCCCTAGGCAGTCGGAGGGCCAAGCCTGCGTCGTTGGGGTTGAAGGATTGGCTGCTGTCCCCGTCGTTGGTGGGGAGGGGCGGGGTGGGGCGGGTGTCGACGCATCCCAGCAGCGTCGAGACGACGTCCCAGCTCAGCGGGAGTCGCCGCCTCAATCAGACGGTCGCCATCGTTGCTGCAGATGGCAGCCCACCAGTGCAGGGTGTGCGTGCCGACCCAGACCAT
>NZ_MOYN02000024.1:0-2878 GCF_001896795.1 Thermomonospora sp. CIF 1 | reverse complement strand
GATGGAGGAGTCCCTCAAGATCATCGAGCAGTGCCTGGACCGGCTGTCGGTCACCAAGGGCCCGGTGATGATCGAGGACAAGAAGATCGGCTGGCCCGCCCAGCTGGCCATCGGCACCGACGGGATGGGCAACTCCCCCCGGCACATCGCGCACATCATGGGCACCTCGATGGAGGCCCTGATCCACCACTTCAAGCTGGTGACCGAGGGCTTCCGGGTGCCGGCCGGACAGGTCTACGCCGCGGTGGAGGCCCCGCGCGGCGAGCTGGGCGTGCACGTGGTCAGCGACGGCGGCACCCGCCCCTACCGCGTGCACTTCCGTGATCCGTCCTTCACCAACCTGCAGGCGACGCCCGCCATGTGCGAGGGCGGCATGGTCGCGGACGTGATCGCCGCGGTCGCCAGCATCGACCCCGTGATGGGAGGGGTGGACCGCTGATGGGATATCCACCTGAGACGCTCGCCCGGCTGGAGCGGGACGCCAAGGAGATCATCGCGCGGTACCCGAAGCCGCGTTCGGCCCTGCTGCCGCTGCTGCACCTGGTGCAGTCGGAGGACGGCTACATCAGCCAGGACGGCATCGAGTTCTGCGCCGAGCAGCTGGGCATCACCCCCGCCCAGGTCACCGGGGTCGCCACCTTCTACACCATGTACAAGCGGCGGCCGGCCGGCGAGTACCACGTCGGCGTGTGCATCAACACGCTGTGCGCGGTGATGGGCGGCGACCAGATCTGGGAGGAGCTGAGCGAGCACCTCGGCGTCGGCCACGATGAGGCCACCGAGGACGGCAAGATCTCGCTGGAGCGCCTGGAGTGCAACGCCGCCTGCGACTTCGCGCCGGTGGTGATGGTCAACTGGGAGTTCTTCGACAACATGACTCCCGAGAAGGCCAAGCAGCTGGTCGACGACCTGCGCGCCGGCAAGGAGGTCGCCCCCACCCGCGGCCCGAACCGGCTGTGCACCTGGAAGGAGGCCTCCCGGGTGCTGGCCGGCTTCCCCGACGGCCGCGCGGGTGAGGGCCCGCAGGCCGGACCGCAGACGCTGGCGGGTCTGGAGCTGGCCAAGCGCAACGGCTGGACGGCGCCGCCCGCGGACGCCGACCGGCCCGAGCCGGACGACCCCGCCGCCGGTTCCGAGACCCAGGGGGACATCCACAGATGAGCACCACGCTGACCCCGGTGCTGTCCCGCAACTGGGACCAGCCCGACTCCTTCACCATCACCGCGTACCGGCGCAACGGCGGCTACCGGGCGCTGCGCAAGGCGCTGCGGATGCAGCCGGACGAGATCGTGCAGGCGGTCAAGGACTCCGGGCTGCGCGGCCGCGGCGGCGCGGGCTTCCCCACCGGCATGAAGTGGGGGTTCCTGCCGCCCAAGAGCGACAAGCCCCGCTACCTGGTGGTGAACGCCGACGAGTCCGAGCCGGGCACGTGCAAGGACATCCCGCTGATGATGGCCAACCCGCACGTGCTGGTGGAGGGGATCATCATCAGCGCCTACGCGATCCGCTCCCACCACGCGTTCATCTACGTGCGCGGCGAGGTGCTGCACGTGATCCGCCGGCTCCAGCAGGCGGTCGCCGAGGCGTACGAGGCCGGCTACCTCGGCAAGAACATCCTCGGCAGCGGCTACGACCTGGACCTGGTGGTGCACACCGGCGCGGGGGCCTACATCTGCGGCGAGGAGACCGCGCTGCTGGACTCGCTGGAGGGTTACCGCGGACAACCCCGGCTCAAGCCTCCCTTCCCGGCGGTGGCCGGCCTGTACGGCGGCCCCACTGTGATCAACAACGTCGAGTCCATCTCCTCGGTTCCCTCGATCGTCGCCAACGGGCCCGACTGGTTCGCCTCGATGGGGACCGAGAAGTCCAAGGGCTTCGGCATCTTCTCGCTGTCGGGGCACGTCACCCGGCCCGGCCAGTACGAGGCCCCGCTCGGCATCACGCTGCGGGAGCTGCTGGAGATGGCCGGCGGCATCCGCAAGGGCCACCGGCTGAAGTTCTGGACCCCGGGCGGCTCCTCGACCCCGTTGTTCACCGAGGAGCACCTGGACGTCCCGCTGGACTTCGAGAGCGTCGGAGCGGCCGGGTCGATGCTGGGCACCCGGGCGCTGCAGATCTTCGACGAGACCACCTGCGTGGTGCGGGCGGTGCTGCGCTGGTCGGAGTTCTACGCGCACGAGTCGTGCGGCAAGTGCACCCCCTGCCGCGAGGGCACCTACTGGTACAAGCAGATGCTCAAGCGGCTGGAGGCCGGTCAGGGCACCGAGGAGGATCTCGAGACGCTGCTGGACCTGTCCGACAACATCCTCGGCAGGTCCTTCTGCGCGCTGGGCGACGGCGCGACCAGCCCGGTGACCTCGTCGATCAAGTTGTTCCGCGACGAGTACATCGAGCACTTCAAGCAGGGCGGGTGCCCGTTCGACCCCGCCAAGTCGACCGTGTGGGCAGGTGAGCAGTGACGGTCACCGACAAGACCTCCGCAGAGGTCGAACAGCAGCCGACGATGGTCAAGTGCACCATCGACGGGTTCGAGATCGAGGTTCCGGAGGGGACCCTGATCATCCGGGCCGCCGAGCTGCTGGGCATCCAGATCCCCCGGTTCTGCGACCACCCGCTGCTCGACCCGGTCGGCGCGTGCCGGCAGTGCCTGGTGGAGATCCCCGACGCCGGCAACGGGCGCCCGATGCCCAAGCCGCAGGCGTCCTGCACCACCCCGGTGATGCCGGGGATGGTGATCAAGACGCAGCTCACCTCGCCGGTGGCCGACAAGGCCCAGCACGGGGTGATGGAGCTGCTGCTGATCAACCACCCGCTGGACTGCCCGATCTGCGACAAGGGCGGCGAGTGCCCGCTGCAGAACCAGGCGATGTCCAACGGC